>JAYFNY010000071.1:0-10108 GCA_034933205.1 Eubacteriales bacterium | reverse complement strand
AAAAACGCCCCTTGAGGGGCGTAAAGTAAGATGAGACATAGTAGCTTGAACCTAAGTGAAAGCCGCGTCTTTAGGCGCGCGTCGGCACCCTGGGCTTATAGCCCTAGTGCGAACCACCCGTTTTACGGGTGGAAGCGATTTACCATCAATCTAGCTATTGTCGATTCCGGCAAAATTAGTAATTCTTCACCGTTGGCGTCCAATACTGTCCGCCGTAAATATCCGTCAGGCGATAGCACATTTGCCAGTTGACTCCTTCGCCTAACGGCGCATTGCCAATGACCCAATCTCCGGTCGCAATCATCTGTTCGCCGAGATAATAGGTGTTTGAGTAGGTACCGTCGTAGCCGTAATAATCGCAGAGAAAGTCGATTTTGTCGCCTTTCTGAATCTCCACGAGTCCTTTCATGATCGCCTCCGTCGCAGCGTCATAATCAAACTGCGCGCCGAGCACTTCGCCATAGGGGTGATCGCTGGTAAACGCGAGAATGATATTGACCCGTTCGCCGTTCAAAAGGGCGGGGATACGACCAAGAATCGTGTAGTTCTCGTCCACCCGATCCTCGCTGACCAGATAATAGGCTACGATCTGTCCGTTGAGGGAAAGCCACGTACCATCGTATGTCATCAGCAGATCGTTATCCTCGTCGTAATCCGCAACGTTATCCAAACCAAGATCGAGATACCCTTCTCCGTCGTCCACGTAGACATTCTGCTCCAGCGTAACGACAGCGCTCCATTGATCCTCGCTCAAAACAAGCGCTGGCGTATTTCCTTTGTAGGTGAGCATGAGATTTGCAAAGCCCGCGTTGCTTTGCTGATACGTTTGAGCCGAAGCGCGCACCAGGGACTCATCCACCCAGCTGGAGTCCTTATCCCCCGTGACGACGCTGCGATTTGAGAGGAAGAGATCCAGCAGCTGCGTCACCGTATCGCCCGCAGAGGACGCCGTATCCTCGCTCGAAACCGACCCGCCAAGCAATGTACCCAGCAGACTCCCCGTATTATCCCCAAGCAGCGTGCCAAGCGGATTCTCGCTGGAGCCGTTTGCGACCTGTCCGCCGGCGGCTACGGACGCAAAGCTCTTGATGCACTTGCTATAGCTTTCGTCCATACCAATCGCGCTATACGTCTTGATCGCGGTGCTGACCTTACTCAGCGACTGATACGGAAAGTAGATCGAAACGCCGTTTGCGTGCGAAATATTCGTGGAATTTCGGTTATACTTCACGCAGCTTTCCAGCGCGGACACCAACGCGCGGGATTCTTCACTGTCCAGATTCTGTGCGAAGTGAACAAGGTC
This sequence comes from Eubacteriales bacterium, assembly GCA_034933205.1. Classification (GTDB taxonomy): domain Bacteria; phylum Bacillota; class Clostridia; order Christensenellales; family CAG-138; genus UBA7703. The sequence continues at coordinate 8,805 of JAYFNY010000071.1, read as the reverse complement.
GATCTGGTTGATCCTGCTGCTTGTTGAGAAGTCCCGTGCGCCGCTGCGCGCTTCCGCCACGCGCGAATATTCGTCGTTCGAGATCAGATCGTTTGTCGAAGAAGCAAACGCTGTAAACGCGGAAGGAACGGTGCCGTGAAGCTCCGCCAGATCGATCATGGAAAGCGTTGTCTGGCTGCTCGAACCGCTCATCTTCACGTAGTCGTCCAGAATTTCTTTCCCAACGTCCAGCGTATCCATCGCCGGATCGGACGAGAGCGAGGAAAGCCAGTTTGTATAATACCAGCCGGTGCCCGGTTCCACAGCCTCGGAGGCAATCAGATAGTCGGCATACTGCTCCGTTACGAGCGCGGTTTCCAGCGTAGCCATCAGGCACGCGTCAAACCCGATCAAATCGAACGAAACGCCTCCGCCTTTCAATGCCGTATTGATTTCATCCAGACTCATGGAGCCATCCTGAAACACTTCATCGTAACCGTATCCGGTCAGCGATCCGCCGCCATGATCCCAAAGAATGAGCATATAACGATCCGCAGGGAACTCGCTTTTGCAGTATTGAATGAAATCCGTTAAGGTATCGGGATCGACCATGGAACGTTTGCCAACGTTCGCATCCAGCGTTTTTAAGCCGCCCTGCATGACTCTAAAACGCTCGTTCGTGCTGCTTTTAATGTTGGAAGTCTGCCAGCGGGACGTCCCGCCCGTCTCCACAATAATACGGACGTTATCGTTCAGCGCCGCGCTCTCCATCTCTGCAAGATCGGCGCTCGCCATCCCCGCTTCGCTCTCCAGATCGGTTCCGCACATATAAACCATAACCGTCACGGTTTTCGCGGCGCTCGTATCAACATACTTGGACCGTGCGGCGGAGTTTACCGTCCTGTCCGGCTCGTGCGCGGAATACGCTTCGCCTGAGCTTGAAACGGAGGAAATCTGCCCGCTTGTCCCGCTGTAGCTGCCAAAAAGCGAATCCAGCGCATCCGAAACGGAAGAAGAACCGCTGCTACTGCTTTCAGCCGTACTGTCGGATCCGCTCTCCGTCACCGAAGAATCCCCCAGCAAATCGTTCAGAAAACTCCCGCTCGTGGTTCCAGAGCACATACGAAACAGAAACAGAGCCGCAACGACGATCAGAGCTAGTACCAGTATGCGCCCAAAGCATCCGCGGCGGTTGTTTCCGGAGCCGTTGTTATTGCTTGCTCCGCCAATCAGCAAAGCAAGCAATACGGCAAGCAAACCTCCTCCGCCGTTGATCCCCCGATTCCCGCCGGAACCTGCGCTTCCGCCAAACCCCGTGCGTGGGCCGCCGCCTACACTGCCGCTGCCCAGGCCGCTGCCGCGACGGAATGCGTTCCCTCCGCCGGACACCGTTCTTCTGGATCTGCCGCCCGGCCTATTTGCTGGACTCATGTTTTTCCCCTCCGTAAAGATCATTGTTATGTTTCATTCGGTTTCGGATGTCGTTTCGTCTACGTTTATCACGGTTGGACAAACGTAGCAAGCCCCGCGTTCTCCAGCAGTTTGCTCTTTCCAAAATCGTCGCCGCCAGGACTCTGAAACCCGTAGGAATCCAGATATGGCGAATACGTCACGACCTCTATCGTATCGCTCACGGGATCGAAGCGGAGAATTCGCAAATATCCGTCTCCACCGCCATCCTCATGCTGGAGGTTGAACATCATTTGAAACACGGTCCTGTCCGGCATGCCGTCCCCGTTATCGTCGAACTCCGCCGGCAGATAGACCGCGCCCGGTTCGTGACCACAGAGAACGATCCTTACGTTCGGGTTCGGTTCAACCACGCTGCCGAGCAGCCGTTTGCCGACCGAAGAATAGCCGCTTGGATCCAAATAACTATGAAAACAGAGGATCGCATAATGGTCCGAATATTGTTTTAGCGTCGCATTGAGCCAGTCCACCGCTTCGCGTTCATACCCATATGTGATGGAGAAGATGATAAATGGAACGCCGCCTTCCGTAAACGTTGTGTAATAGACGTATCCCTTCTCGTCAAACGCGTTCTCCGCCGAAAAATCCGTATCAGGGCGATTATCGAGATATGGCGTATACTGATCCCAGTAGCTGACAATATCGTGATTTCCGCCGACGGTAACGATTCTCATATTCGCAGGCAGAAGAGAAAACGCATTTCTCATATTTTCCCACTGATAATCTTTGTAGGAACCGCGAATCATATCCCCGGTATGAATCGTGAGCACCGTGTTCCAATCCGGCTGCGTTTTTGCAATCCACTCCGTCATATCGCAGAAGATATCGCTGTGATTTGCCGCATACTCCTGTGTATCGCTCATCCAGGCGAAAGAAAAGGGCGTTGCCTGTGGCTCAGCCGTCGCGTCTGGCGTCGGCGTTGCCTGCGGAGCGGCTGTTGCGCTGGGTCCAGGTTCAGCTTTCTTCGAATGCGTTGTGTCCGCACAGCCAAAGAGTGTAAGGAGTATTCCGAGAAGAATTAGAATGGTCCGGATCTGTAACTGACTTCTGGTCTTCATATAAATATGTTCAACTTTCCCATCGTTCTCCGTTCTTTAAATCCGCTGTTCTATGGTAACCGGAGCACATGCATCGGATTTTGAAAATGAGAACCGTTTTTCTGCCCAATCGTGGCAGTTACGTTAGCATCATATTACCATCCTGCCGCCATTCCCGTCCAGTTGTAACCACCGGAAATTCGTGCTAGAATGACTTATGTTTACATTTCGTGGAAACATCCGGGTCCCCGCCATTTTCGCCGTTCTTTTACTGGCGTTTTGCCTGGGTTGCGCCTCGCCGGCGCCGACGGAAGCGGCCGTCTCCCCCGCGCCGGTCGTGCTCGTATCCAATACCAATCCACCATCTGCAAGCCCAGTTTCAACGCCCGAACCGGCGCTGCGGTATATTTTTTTATTCATCGGAGACGGAATGGGGCCCGCTCAGGTTCAGGCGGCAAACGAAGCGTTGCTGTCCGCGGGACGCGAACCTCTCTGCTTTCTCGACTTTCCTGTGATCGGAACCGCGCACACCAATAACGCGGAGGGAAAGGTGACGGATTCGGCTGCCGCTGCAACGGCGATCTCCACCGGTCAGAAAACCGAAAACGGTTATCTCGGTCTCGATTCGGAAGGAAACCGCCTGACAACGATTGCGGAAGCCTTGCGTGACGAGGGATTCGGAATCGGTATTCTCACGACCGTTTCGCTCGACCATGCGACACCCGCCGGATTCTACGCGCACGTACCATCCCGGCGCAGTTACGCGATGATCGCGGATGATCTGTTTGCCAGCGGTTTCGACTTTTTCGCTGGCGGCGGTTTTCACGAAACTCCGGATGCGGAAGAATACGCGGCGGAAAACGGATATTCCATCATTCATTCGCCGAAGGATGTGCCCGATGGTTCAAAATCCGGGCTTATCGTCTCCTCCAATCTTATTTTTGGCGATTACGGCGTATTACCCGCCATTGACGGCGGCGCGCGCAGCGGATTTTTAAAGGACTGCACAGCGCTGTCCATTTCGCGCTTATCGCAAAAGAATCGTTTTTTCATGATGGTAGAGGGCGGCAGGATCGATTACTTCTGTCACTATAACGACGCCGCCTCATTTGTTGCCGAACTGTTCGACATGAACGACGCGGTCAGCCAAGCCATTCTGTTCTATCGGCAGCATCCCAATGAAACGCTGATTCTGGTAACAGCGGATCACGAAACGGGAAATGTTTCGCTCTCTTCGGGTGATCGAACGGCTCTGCTGAAGCAAACGATCTCAAGCGACATATGCGACGACACGCTCGTTGCGGAGTGCGTTTCCGCACAAACGCCTTTCGCGGAAGCGCTTCCAAAATTCACCGCCGCGTTTGGTCTGGAGAACCTCACTGCCGAAGAAACCGATTTTCTGAAAGCGGCCTACGGACATACGCTCAAGGGCGACCTTTCGAGCAGCAAGTCGAACGAAGAATACGGCGTTTACGAGCCCATCACCTCTGCCTGTGCAAAACTCGTTGCCTCGCGTGCCGGGCTTTCCTTTGGATCCGGAAGCCATTCCTCTACGCCCGTTTCCGTTTATGCCACGGGCCTCGGATCGGAATTCTTTGCGGGCGATTATGAAAATACCAACCTGCATGACGCGATTCTCGCCGCGCTTGCGGCATATCCGACGAAATAGCGAAGCCCCCCCTCCTTCGGAGGACTCGCTCGGATGTTTCTCATTTGAATCTATGATACAGGAGAACGAAAACGCAATGAAACTCACATTCATCGGCGCCGACCACGAAGTAACCGGTAGTTGCACCCATCTCGAAATCTGCGGCAAGCACATTCTCGTGGATTACGGTATGGAGCAGGGTAAGAACTTTTTCGCCAATGCGGAAATACCGACCCTGCCAACCGAAATCGACGCGGTGCTCCTGACGCACGCGCACATGGATCACTCCGGACTTCTGCCTCTGCTCTTTAAAAACGGATTCCGCGGGCCAATCCACGCGACAAGCGCCACCTGCAATCTTTGCGACATCATGCTGCGCGACAGCGCGCATATACAGGAATTTGAAGCGGAATGGCGAAACCGCAAGGGTGCCCGCAGCGGTGAAGCGCCTTATGTCCCGCTCTATACCATGGAGGATGCGCAGGGTGTTCTGAAGCAGTTTGTCCCTCACGGTTATGACGATAAATTCTCGCTGTTCGAAGGAATCGACGTTCGTTTCACGGACGCCGGACATCTTTTGGGTTCCTCTTATATCGAAATCTGGATCAATGAAAACGGCGAAAAGAGGAAAATCGTATTCTCCGGCGATATCGGAAATGTACATCAGCCGCTGCTGCGGGAACCGGCGCTCGTTGACGAAGCGGATTATATCATGGTCGAATCCACATATGGAGATCGTTTACACGATGCCCCGCCGGACTACGCCAAGGCGCTTGCAGAGGTACTACAGCGCACGTTTGACCGCGGCGGCAGCGTGATTGTCCCGTCGTTCGCCGTTGGGCGCACGCAGGAAATGCTCTACTTTATCCGCCGCATCAAAGCGGAAGGTCTCGTGAAAGGGCACGATGGATTCCCGGTATTCGTGGACAGCCCGCTCGCCAGCGCGGCAACAAGAATCTTTGTGGAAAATGCCGAGTACTGTTTCGACGAAGAAGCAAAAGCTTTCGTGGAGAAAGGAATCAACCCGCTGGAATTCGATGGTCTGACCATAACCGAAACAAGCCAGGAGTCCATCTCCATCAATACGGACCCGCGCGAAAAAGTGATCCTTTCGGCGAGCGGTATGTGTGAAGCCGGGCGAATCAAGCACCATCTCAAACATAATCTCTGGAACCCCAGAAATACGATTCTTTTCGTCGGTTTTCAGGCGGTGGGGACCCTGGGTCGTTCGCTGATCGACGGAGCGGAAAAAGTGAAGCTCTTCGGAGAAACCATTCGCGTCAATGCCGAAATCAAACAGCTGCCCGGCATCAGCGGGCATGGCGACGCCAATATGCTCATTAAGTGGGCAACACATTTTTCTCCCAAACCGCGGCGCGTATTCGTCAATCACGGCGAAAGCGAGGTTTGCGATCTGTTCACCGCCCGTCTGAAAAACGAGTTCGGTCTAGACGCCACCTCTCCTTACAGCGGTTCGATCTATGATCTTGTTGAAAACAAATATTTATACGAAGCCAAACCTGTGCCGCTCGCGGAGCGCGAACCGGGCCATCGCGGAGCGCGTGAAGAAGCCGATTCTCCTTATAAACGCCTCCTTTCGGCGCTGGATCGCCTGAACGCGCTGATACGCGCCAGCAAAGGGCGCAGCAACCGGGAGCTGCGCAGCGTAGCCAACCAGCTCAATTCGATTTCCGACGAGTGGGAACGCGAATAGCAAATCACTGGAACGGCCCGCGGAAAAACCGCGGGCCGTTTTAAATTTGATTGTTTTTTCTTGTTTGACTCCGCTCTTCGATCAGTGAAGCAAGAGCAGTCTCTTCTCGCCGCTCTTCATGAGCGACCCCCACATCCAAGCGGTCAGCCCAATCAGCACAACCGCCGTAATCGGTGAAACAAGCGGGCTTCCGGTCACGCCCGCGGCAATGCCGGGCAGAAGCGCCGCGCCCATTCCGGAAAAAATGCAAACCATTACGGAACCGCCCTGTTTGACCACTTCCGCTTCGTTCTGCCAGTCCATACGCGGCATACGAATATTCAGCCAAAGGCCGAACACACCGAATGCAAGCGAGTAGACAAGCGGAATCAAATACATTGAAATCGCGTCTGCCACCCCTGGCTTCAGCCCGATTACAATCAGCGTACTGGTAACCAACACGCAGGGTATTGCCAGCATGAGGGTCACCATCAGCTTTGCCGTAAGCCAGTCCCGCGCGGAAATCGGCATACTTTTCACGATCCAGAGCGATTTACCCTCCATTGAAATGGAAGCCGCGGTCGTCGTGCCCATGGAAACAATCCAACCCAAGGCAAACGGTACGATCGACATCAAAGGTGCGAGTTCCGGTATCTCAAAGAAATTGGTGACCGCATCGGCTTTCACCAATAGCGCGACACCCGCCACCAGCAGCATGACGTAGCTAAACGCCGTATTCACCACATACAGGCTGGAGCTGAAGTAACGCGCCCGCTCACGCCGGAACAGCGCAATCATTTTTCCGGAACGCGCCTGGCGACGCATCACGAATGTCTCTCCCTTGGGTTTGCTCTTGATGCGCGAGTTGATCGCTACGAAATTTCCTCCAAGCCAGAAAAGGAGTATTCCAATCGAAGCAAGCGACAGAAGCAGCAGCCAAACAAAGCCCATCGGGGAAACCGATGTCAACGCATCCTGAAACCATTTCGCAGGCGGATAGACCGATGCGATCATCGCGGAAATCGTACCCGCGCTGTTCGCCATCTGGCTCGGGTCGCTCAATGTCATACTCGCACGCATGGAAAGAAACATAATCGCGATGACCAGCACCATCTGCGCAAGGATACTCATGAGATTGCTTTTTTTCGCGCGTGCAGTGGCAACGGTTAATACGGTGCCCAGCAACGCGCCGACAATGCTTGGCAGCGCGGGAACCAGCGCCATCAGCACGAGATAAAGCGGATAAAACCACCATGCCGGACTCGCTTTAACGGCATACACAACACCCGCCGGCAGCAAGAGAAGCAGCGCGTAGATAAAGTTATACGCATACATGCTGAAAACGCGGCTTGCCGCAACGGCGCGCACGCTGACAGGCCAGCTCATCACGATATCGTAATCGCCAAAACCAAAGAGCACGCCTTTCGTCTCAAAAATAGAAAACATCAGGATCAGAGCACTGCTGGCAAGCGCCATCATCCCCAGCAGGGTCGGCAGCATACCAATGCTGTCGAACGCCTCCGCCATCATAATACTGTAAAAAACAGAAAGGTACCCCAGCGCGAACACCATGGCCGCCATCGTCCCCAGCGCGCGTTTCCCCTGTTTCTTTTCCTCTCCGCTTTTCATATGAAGAATCTTATTGATTCCGAAAAGCGAGCTGACCTGCAGCTTCGTTAAAATCGAAAATTCACGCATTGTCCGTCAACTCCAAGAACAACGTCTCAAGAGACTCGTTGCCTTTTACCTCTTCCATTTCCCCCGCAGCAATCAGTTTACCGTTTTTGATAATTGCGATCTTGTTACATAGTTTCTCTGCAACTTCAAGCACATGCGTTGAAAAAAAGATGGCGCTCCCGCTGTCGCAGAGTTCTTTCATAAACCCTTTCAGCGTATGAGCCGCTTTGGGATCAAGTCCAACGAACGGCTCGTCCAGCAGCAATAGCTTTGGCTGATGGATCAGTGCGGAGATCACCGCGATCTTCTGTTTCATGCCATGCGAGCAGGCACCGATCAGATCATTGAGCCGCGGCGTCATTTCAAACGCGTCCGCATATTTCCGTATCCGTTCGTCTCTGTCGCTTTCGCTGACGCCATAGATATCCGCAACGAAATTCAGATACTGGATTCCGGTCAGATGATCATAAAGATCCGGATTATCGGGAATATACGCCATCTCGCGCTTGCAGGCAATCGGCTCTTCGGCGATATTACGCCCATGAATCCGAATCGTTCCGTTATCAAACGAGAGGATGCCCGCCACAGCGCGCAGCGTCGTCGTTTTGCCGGCGCCATTATGACCGATAAAGCCATAGATGTCGCCGGGAAGTACGTTGAGCGAAAGATCGTCCACCGCTTTCACGCCTGAGCCATAAGATTTTGTTAAGTGTTCGATATTGAGCATATTTTTCTCCTAGCGTCCCCCCCGAGCCGCGCGGATTGCTTGCGCACCGAGGAATTTCTTTGATATTATACCACGGTTATGAGTGTTTCTATATCGATTGCATGCAATCGTCTTCGAATTCACATTTTTGTTACTATATATAAATTCGATGCTGAGTAAGCAAAATGTTCCCCTTCACTCGTCCTTCGAATTGACAGGCATCGCAGCAATGCATACAATAATTGGGTATGGAAACCATATGCCAACGTTCCATAAATTCAAGCTTAAAACCATATGCCATCGTTCTATTAAATTGGGTATGGAAACCATGTGCCATCGTTCCTTAAAATTAAGCACAAAACCATGTGCCATCGTTCTATTAAGTTGGGTATGGAGACCATGTGCCAACGTTCCACTAAAAGTGGGTATGGAAACCATGTGCCATCGTTCCACTAAGTCAAGTCCAGAATTGTGTGTAAATTCGCTTTCGTATAATCAGGCGACAGATTTCTTGGAAGCTGGTTTGTCTGCCTGTAACTGCTGAGCGAGATAGGCAGTTAAGTCCAAATAGACTTTCCCCGATTGCCAACCATCA
>JAYFNY010000070.1:0-2353 GCA_034933205.1 Eubacteriales bacterium | reverse complement strand
TATTAGTTCGCTGTCTACGGTAAGATTGATCTGGGCCATCTGTTTCTTCCTCCTTGGTGTTTTGGTTTCTGCAACCTGATTATACCAAGGTCGAGCGGATGGCTCTTTCTCGAATTTACACCATTATATGGACGTTATCTTCCACTAAAATTGGGTATGGAGACTATGTGCCATCGTTCCATAGAGTTAAGCATAAAAGCCATACGCTGTCGTTCCATAAAATTAAGCATAAACCATGTGTCATCGTTCCATTAAACCGATCGGAGAGAAAAAGAGTATGAAGGATGGATTCATCAAGGTAGCCTCCGGCACGCCGGAAATCCAGGTTGCCAATTGCGAATACAATGCGGATGCGATTATCGCAATCATCCGTCGTGCCGAAGCGGACGGCGTGAAAGTACTGGTTCTTCCGGAACTGGCCATCGTCGGATATACCTGTGGAGACCTCGTGCTGAGCACGGCGCTTACAAACGCCGCCATGCGGGCTCTGGAACGCATCACCCAATCCACCGCAAAGAGCGATATGCTGGTCGCAGTTGGCGTTCCGATTGTGTTCGGGCATCTTTTGTACAATTGCGCCGCCGTACTCCAAAGCGGGCGCGTGCTGGGTGTCATTCCCAAGACGCATTTGGGCAACTACGGCGAGTTCTATGAAAAGCGCACGTATGCCGAGCCGCTTGAAACCATCGAAGAGATGAACCTTTTCGGTCAGAAAGCTCCTTTTGGAAACCGGTTGGTTTTCTGCTGCCAAGATATGCCCCTTTTCAACGTCGGCGTAGAAATCTGCGAGGACCTCTGGGCCGCCGTCCCTCCTTCGACACTGCTTGCCGATTGCGGCGCAAGTATTCTGCTCAATCTAAGCGCAAGCGACGAAGCGGTCACAAAGATCGACTATCGCCGTATGCTTGTCCGTTCGCAGAGTTCGCGAACCAATTCGGCTTATGTTTTCTGCAGCGCAGGCAGCGGCGAAAGCACGACCGACGTCGTCTTTTCCGGTCATGACATGATCTGCGAAAACGGCGTATTCCTCAGCGAGTCCCTGCCCTTCGGCGAAGGATACTGCGTCAGCGAGGTGGATCTGGAGTTTCTCTCCCGTGAACGCCGCCGGTTCGCCCGGAAACTGTTCGATAATTCCCGGATAGTCCGGATTCCGTTTTCTATGGAACCTGCTAAAACCGAACTCACGCGGACCTTCTGGAAAACACCTTTCGTTCCGGATACGCCCGATAGCGCAGCCACGCGTTTCGAGCAGGTGCTCGCCATCCAGAGTCACGGCCTGAAACAGCGGATCCAGCATACCCATGCCAAGAAGCTTCTGGTTGGAATCTCCGGCGGTGTGGATTCCACGCTCGCGCTCATCGTTGCAAAACGCGCACTCGAACTTCTGGATCGCCCCGCAACGGATATTATTGCGGTAACCATGCCTTGCTTTGGCACCTCCGTACGCACAAAAGCAAACGCGGAGAAGCTTTGCGGCGCACTCGATGTCCCGCTCAGGGAAATACGGATCGGCGAGAGCGTCCGGCAACATCTGGCTGACCTGGAACACCCGCTGGAACTGCACGATACCGCCTTTGAAAACGCGCAGGCACGCGAACGCACCCAGGTGCTCATGGACCTTGCCAATATGTACGGCGGGCTTGTGATTGGTACGGGCGACCTAAGTGAGCTTGCGCTGGGATTTGCCACCTACAATGGTGACCATATGTCCAATTACGGCGTAAATGCAGACGTTCCAAAGACGTTGATCCGCGCTATGCTCCGCCATCTGGCCGCAAACTCCGCCTCTGCGTTAAGGGACGTCCTTCTTGATATCGTGGATACGCCGGTCAGCCCCGAGCTGCTGCCCGCGAAGGACGGGAAAATTGCCCAGATAACCGAAGACCTTGTCGGACCTTATGAATTACACGACTTTTTCCTTTATCATCTGATCCGGCGCGGCGCTTCCCGGGAAAAAATCCTGCGCGTTGCGGAATATGCGTTTCAGGGGGATTACGACGACGCCACCATCGAAAAATGGTATGCGCTGTTTATCCGCCGTTTCTTTGCACAGCAGTTTAAACGAAACTGTATTCCGGATGGTCCGCGCATCGGCAACGTAGCTCTTTCGCCGCGCGGCGACTGGCGTATGCCGAGCGACGCTCAGCCAAACGCGTTCCAATGAGTCTGCCTGAACGAATCGTCAGCAAAGCCACCCTTCCGGGTGGCTTTGTTGAGACCGTCAAAAAACTCGTTTTTTGACGGGACAACCGCTCTTTTCCTTTCGGCCTTCTGCCTTACGGGCGGAAAAGAGCACAAGGAAACCGCCCTAACGGGCGATCCGTTGCGCCGGATGAACCGGCACAGCCGGAAA
>JAYFNY010000069.1:0-6181 GCA_034933205.1 Eubacteriales bacterium | reverse complement strand
GACCAACGTGGACGAAGCGGCGCTGCTGGAGGCACTGGACAGCGGAAAGGTTTATGCCGCGGGTCTGGATGTATTCGCGGAGGAACCTTCCCAAAACGAAGCGCTCTACAAGCACCCGCATGTCAGCAGCACGCCGCATATCGGCGCCTCAACAAAGGAAGCGCAGGCGCGCATCGGTGCGGAAATCGTCGATCTGATCTCAAAAACATTCCAGCTGTAACGATCATAAAGCGTCATCGGAAGCCCCGGCAATCGAAGCCGGGGCTTTTTGCGCCTTTTCTGCGAGAGATACTATGAAACGTACGATAAATAATGAAATGTTTGAGAACAAAAAACATGTTTATACAACGTATGCAGGATGTATACAGGTATTGTTGCTATGTTACACTTGCAAGATCTGAAAAAACCGGCATACTTTACACACTTTTGATCTTTGGCTTGTTCTTTGAAAGGTTTATCCACATATTGTCCACCGAATATATCAATATTTAGTATGCACACGGCTGACTTGACACAAAATATTGGGCCGGTTAAACTGATATTGCATCAATTTTCAGGGGGGGCGTAAGGGATGTTTCAGGAAATCATAAAAAGAGACGGACACCGCGAGTCATTTGACAAATCAAAGATCAAGAATGCGATCTGGAAGGCGGCACAGGCTGTCAACGGGACCGATGAAACGCTCTCCGAACAATTGACGGACAAAGTCGTCGCGCTTGCGGAGAAGCGATATGGCGAGTCCGTTCCTGACGTGGAAGGCATTCAGGACTTGGTGGAAAAAGTTCTGATCGAGGCCGGGCACGCCAAGACGGCAAAAGCGTATATTCTATATCGTGAAAAACGGCGCGGAACGCGTGAAATCAACGCGCTGATCGGTGCAACGATCGACATGTTCAGCGATTATCTCAACGACCGGGACTGGGGCGTGAAAGAAAACGCAAACATGCAGCGGAGCGTGAACGGCCTGAATAACTATATCCGGGAAGCTTTTACAAAAAAGTATTGGCTCTATGAAATCTATCCGATCGATATTTGCAAGGCGCACGAAACAGGCGACGCGCATATTCACGATCTGGGGTTCTTTGGGCCGTATTGCGCCGGTTGGGATCTGCGGCAGCTGCTGTCGGAAGGATTTGGCGGCGTGGAAGGGAAAGTGGAGAGCAAGCCGGCAAAACATTTGCGCTCGTTCCTGGGGCAGATCGTCAATTCCACATTTACGACACAGGGCGAAACCGCCGGCGCGCAGGCATGGAGTTCATTCGATACCTATTGCGCTCCATTCGTCCGTTACGACAATATGACGTTCGATCAGGTCTGCCAGTGTTTACAGGAGTTTGTTTTCAATATTAACGTGCCGACTCGAGTTGGATTCCAATGTCCGTTTTCCAACCTGACGTTCGATATCAAAGTTCCATCTACTCTCAAGAATGAGCCTGTCATTACAGGTGGACAATATCGAAACGAAACATACGGTGATTTTCAGGAAGAGATGGATCTGTTTAATCACGCGTTCTGCAAGGTCATGCTGGAGGGCGATGCGAAGGGCCGCGTATTTACGTTCCCGATTCCAACGATCAATATCACGAAAGACTTTGAATGGTCAAGTCCGGTTGTGGACGATTTTATGCGGATTACATGTAAGTACGGGATTCCGTACTTTGCGAATTATGTTAATTCCGATCTGTCTCCGGAAGATGCGGTTTCCATGTGTTGCCGCTTGCGGCTGGACAAGCGTGAACTGAGAAAACGTGGCGGCGGTCTGTTTGGCAGCAATCCAATGACCGGAAGTATTGGCGTGTATTCGATCAATCTGCCGAGGATTGGGTATCTGGCAACGTCAAAGGAGGACTTTTTTGAGCGGCTCGGCAAGGTTGCGACGCTTGGAAAAGCGAGCCTGGAAATCAAACGAAAGATCATTGAAAAGCAAACGGAACAGGGGCTGTATCCATATTCCGCAAACTATCTTAGAGACGTTAAAAAGCATACGGGGGAGTATTGGACGAATCACTTCAATACGATCGGTCTCGTGGGAATGAACGAATGCTGCCTGAATTTTATCGGCAAGGACATCGGGAGTCCGGAAGGATTGGCGTTCTCGCTTGAGGTCATGAATTACCTGCGCGATTTGATGGTAAAATTCCAGGAAGAGACGGGGCATAGCTACAACCTGGAAGCCACCCCTGCGGAAGGTACAAGCTACCGTCTCGCGAAGATCGATCATGAAAAGTATCCGGATATCATTCAATCCGGTATCGAGGAACCGATGTATTCCAATTCAACGCAGTTGCCGGTGGGCTATACGGACGACATTTTTGAGTGCTGCGATCTGCAGGACGAACTGCAGTCACTGTATACCGGCGGAACGGTGCAGCATCTTTACATCGGGGAGAGAATTGAAGACATCGAAACGGCGAAATCGTTGATCAAGAGTGTGTTTTCAAAGTATCGTATGCCGTATATTTCGATTACGCCGACGTTTTCCATCTGCAAGGAACACGGATATATTGCCGGAGAACACTTTACCTGCCCAACCTGCGGTCAGAACGCGGAAGTGTGGTCGCGTGTCGTCGGATACCTGCGTCCCGTCCAGAATTATAATCCAGGGAAAAAGGAAGAGTACATGATCCGCAAGAAATTTGTTGTTTGAGAGAGCTTGGAACAAAATGATTCCGGCGCATGTTGGAGATATGTCGTTCGGCATATCTCCCGTTTTTGTTGGAAGAAACATGGAGGAATAAGCGGTATGCTGATTTCCGGCTTTCAAAAAACATCGTTCGTTGATTACCCGGGGCAACCCTGTGCGGTGGTATTTACGCCGTACTGTAATTTCAATTGCGCGTATTGTCACAACGCGCATATCCTGGGGCGCGACGCTTCGCTGATTCCCGAGGAACCGATCTGGGAATATCTGGAGAAACGGGCCGGATTACTCCATGCGCTGGTCGTTTCCGGCGGTGAACCGACGCTACAGCAGAACCTGGAACCGTTTCTGGAAAGGGCCCGGCTGCTTGGTTACCGGATTAAGCTGGACACCAATGGTTCCAAACCGGCCGTATTGCAGCAGCTTCTGAACAAAGGACTGGTCGATTATGTGGCGATGGACGTGAAAGCACCTCCGGAAAAGTACGACGAGATTACGGGTTCAACGGTAGACATGGATGCAATCCGGAAAAGTATAGCAATTCTGCGAAACGGTGCGGTCGCCCATGAATTTCGTTTGACTTTTTTCTCGAAGCTGACGCCTGACGACGCTCGGAATGCCGCAAAGCTTGTTAAGGGTTGTCAGCGGTTTTTCCTTCAGCAGTACCGACCCCGATTCGAAAACGATCCACCGGCGTACGCGCCGAAAACGGTTTTGGAAACTGCATGGCATATCACCGAGGAAATCGGGGTTTGTACAGTGCGGGGTCTCGGGCCGGAGCAGGACGGCGCGCTTGAAATCCCACACGGAACCATTTGAATATAGAATTACATAAAAGTAATAAAATGGCACCGATCGGCTGCCATTTTTCATTTTTATTCACAATTGGCTGAATATATACATCAATTATTATTGACATATACATAATCAACCATTATACTTCTTTTGTTAAAGCCGTGGAGGGTTGAATGAGCTATACATTCAGTTTTGATTTTATAAATAAATATGGTCAGTTTTTCGTGAACGGTCTGATTATGACCCTCGAACTGTCCCTGTTTGCCGTACTGCTTGGTACGGTTTTTGGCACGCTCATGGGACTCTGCCGCGTATCCAGCAGCAAGATTCTGAAGTTTCTTTCGGCTGTATATGTTGAGTTTACCAGGGGAACGCCGTTACTGGTTCAACTGTATCTGTTTCGTTATGGGCTGATTATTGCGTTTCCTTCGCTGAGCAAGATGAGCGTATTTATCCCGTGCATCATCGCGCTTGCGTTCAATTCGACCGCGTACGTAGCGGAGATCATGCGCGCGGGCATCAACGCCGTGGATGTGGGGCAGATGGAAGCGGGACGCAGTCTCGGCATGACCCGTTCCCAAGTGATGCGAAGGGTTATTCTGCCGCAGGCTTACCGCAATATTCTGCCTGCATTGGGAAATGAGTTTGTTGCAATTATCAAGGAAAGTTCCATTTGCTCCGTTGTGGGCGTGTTTGATCTGATGTATATGGCCGATCTTGTTCGTGCCGGAACGGCGCGGCCGTTTGAACCGCTCATGGTGGCGGCTATGCTTTATCTTTGCCTGACCTTCCCGCTGAGTAAGCTGATTGGTTATTTGGAACGGCGCATGAAGAAGGGGGAAGCGGCATGAACACTCCTATGATTCAAACCGTGTCGCTGGTGAAAAAATTCGGTCACCTTACGGCGCTGAACGATGTCAATTTAACGATAGAAAGCGGCGAAGTCGTTGGGATTATCGGTCCGTCCGGCAGCGGGAAAAGCACACTGCTTCGTTGCCTGAATTTGCTGGAAACACCGACCAGCGGCAAGGTCGTCTTTGAAGGGTTCGATATCACGGACAAGCGTGTTGATATCAACCGTCACCGTCAGCGGATGGGCATGGTGTTTCAGCAGTTCAATCTGTTCAACCACCTGAATGTGCTTGAAAACATGACGCTTGCGCCTACCATGGCAAAACACGAATCGAAACAGGAAGCCAGCCAGCGCGCAATGGCACTGCTGGAGCGCGTAGGTCTTGCAGACCGGGCTGGCGCGATGCCGAGACAACTGTCCGGCGGCCAGAAACAACGTATCGCAATTGTGCGGGCGCTGAATATGCAGCCGGATGTGATGCTTTTTGACGAACCCACGAGCGCGTTGGATCCGGAGATGGTCGGCGAAGTGCTGGACGTTATGCGTTCGCTGGCAAAAGGCGGTATGACCATGGTGGTCGTAACACACGAAATGAATTTTGCCAAGGAAGCCTGCTCCCGTGTGATCTTCATGGATGGGGGCCAGATTTTAGAGGACGCCCTGCCGAACACGCTTTTTGAGTCGCCGCAAAATGAACGTACGAAAGCGTTTTTATCGAAAGTACTGTAGATCAGTCGCAGACGCAAAGATTACGCGCGAAAATCCCGAACCGTAATCCGTATTGCTACTCGATTAAGCTCGTTGTCTTGCCAAATGGCAAGTGAATAGCGAAGAATATTGAAAAAACAGGAGGAAATCAAACATGAAAAAAGCAATTGCCCTTGTGTTGTGCTTGGTTCTTGCGTTCGGCATGTTTGCCTGCGCGAAAAAAGCGGAAGCGCCGGCAACAAAGCTGGATGCGATCAAGGCGGCGGGCGTTCTCGTCGTCGGAACTTCGCCGGATTACCCGCCCTATGAATTCGTAATCGCCGGTGATAACGGCGATATGGAGTATAAGGGCATCGACATCAGTATTGCGCAGGAGATCGCAAAGGATCTTGGCGTAGAACTGAAAGTGGAAGCAATGGACTTCAACGGTCTGGACAGCGCGCTGCAGATGGGCACGATCGACATGATCCTTGCCGCTTACAATGCGACGGATGAGCGCGCCGCGGTCATGGATTTCAGCGATGTATACTATATTGATGAAGTCGTGGCGCTGGTCAAGGCTGACACGGCCGATTCCTACACGGACCTTGCGACGAGCTTTGCCGGCAAGAAGGTTGGCGTACAGCTTGGCACAACGCTGGAAACGGATTACTTCCCGCAGGCAACCGGAGCGGAAAAGACGGCTCTGAAGAAGGTTACCGAACTCGTTTCGGAGCTAAAAGCCGGCGCGCTGGATGCGATCTTTGTTGAAAAACCAATTGCCGAAGCGTACATTAAGAACAACCCGGATCTCGCAATCGCAAGTGCGGTGACGTTCAATGCGGAAGCGACCGGCTACGTTGTCGGTCTGCCCAAGGATGCCACAGAACTGAAGGATGCGGTCAACGCAACCATCAAGCGTCTTGTGGATGCGAACACCATCGCGACCTATGCGGAAGAAGCGCAGGATATTCAGGATCAGGCGGTTCTTGACGAATAGGCCGAGCTCTGGACAAACAAAAACAAAAGCAGCGTTCGTTTACAAGCGAACGCTGCTTTTTCTTATTATGGACTTCAGTCTGTGGCGCGAGCGAAGCGAGCGACATAAAAAACCACCCGCTATGCGGGTGGAGTAAAAAGTTATACAAAGAGAATCACCTTTCCGATAGGATAGAAGTGTTCAAGCTACTATGCCGGAAAGGAAA
>JAYFNY010000068.1:0-43998 GCA_034933205.1 Eubacteriales bacterium | reverse complement strand
TTATTAGTTCGCTGTCTACGGTAAGATTGATCTGGGCCATCTGTTTCTTCCTCCTTGGTGTTTTGGTTTCTGCAACCTGATTATACCAAGGTCGAGCGGATGGCTCTTTCTCGAATTTACACCATTATATGGACGTTATCTAAATAACTTTACTTCTTAACTTAAAACTTGTATAATATGATTAATTTAGTAAGAAAATAAGGAACATATCATGGCAGACGTTACAGCACGTGATCTGGCCAACATGCTTGGCATCTCGACCGCCGCCGTATCCATGGCGCTAAATGGGAAACCCGGCGTCAGTTCCGAAACGCGCGGAAAGGTTCTCGCCGCCGCAACGAAACTCGGTTATGTTACGCCGAAATCCCGGCAATCCGAACGGCAGGCGAAAAATATCATCAGTTTTGTCATTTACACCGGAATCGGCGTAGCGGAGCAGACGACGTTTTCCACGTTTGTCATGCGGGGCGCCGAGGCCGTTGCGAAAAGTCTGGGGTACCGCATGCTCGTGCATTATTTTTATGCCGATCAGCCCTGGGACGAGCAAATCAAAAATATCCTGTCCGACGCTTGCGGCGTAATCCTGCTTGGCACCGACCTGACGGAGCCGCAGCGCGACGCATTCTTCGAGTTTTATCATCTGGGCAGCGCGCCGCTCGTGATCGTTGATAACTTCCTTTTCTCCGCATATGTGGATTGCGTCGGAAACGACAATACCTACGGCGTAAAAGCCGCCGTTTCCTATCTGATCAAATGCGGTCATCGGAAAATCGGTTATCTGCGTTCCAAACAGAGAATCGTCAATTTTGACGACCGCGAACTGGGTGTTAAGCTGTCTTTGGCGGAACACGAGGGGCTCGGCCTTGCGCCGCTGCAGATCCTGGACGCGGATATTTCCCCGGATAAGGCGCGGGAGGATATCGTCGCGTGGCTGTCCGCCGGCAATGTTCCCGCCGGCGCATATTTCTGTGAAAACGATATGCTCGCCGCGGCGTTTATCCGCTCGCTCAAGGAATGCGGCTATCGCGTTCCGGAGGACGTTTCCGTTATGGGGTTCGACGACGTCCAGATCTGCGAAATGATCGAACCGCCGATTACAACGATGCACTCCTTCAAGGAACGTCTTGGAAAAATTGCCGTGGATCTGCTGAACACCCGCATAGAAGCGGGCGATACGCTGCAGAGCAGCCGCGAAACCGGGCTGATGAAGGTGGCCCTTTCGCTGCAGCTGAAAGAACGCATGAGCGTTCACTGTGTCGATTGATACGCGTTGCCGGCCAGCGCATCGCTCTGCCGCGAACAAGAGACGCCTCGTTCCACTCGGAACATCCACATATTGAAACAAGACAATTTGATACGGAGGCCCTTGGATGAGATACGGGTACTTTGACGACACCGCCCGGGAATACGTGATTACGACGCCTGAAACACCGCTCCCGTGGATCAACTACCTTGGTTCGCGGGATTTTTTTCGGCTGATTTCCAATACCGCCGGTGGATACTGCTTTTATAAAGACGCGAAATTATTACGCATTACGCGTTACCGCTATAATGAAAATCCGCTCGACGTCAATGGGCATTATTTCTACATCAAGGATGGCGATTCCGTTTGGAATATCGGCTGGCAACCGGTCCGCGCGGAGCTGGATCGTTATCTTTGCCGCCATGGGCTCGGGTATACGATTCTGGAAAGCGCGAAAAGCGGAATTGCCGCGACGCAGGAAACCTTTGTTCCCAACGGCGACAACTGTGAGCTCACGCGCGTATCACTGAAAAACGAGTCCTCCGCGACAAAGACGATCGACCTCTTCTCCGCCGTCGAGTTCTGTCTGTGGAACGCCGTGGACGACATGAGCAACTTTCAGCGCAATTACAATACCGGTGAGGTCGAAGTGGAGAACGGACGCATCTACCACAAGACCGAGTACCGCGAGCGCCGCAACCATTTTGCGGTCTTCGCTGTCAACTCGCCGCTTACCGGATTCGATACCGACCGCGAGGCGTTCTGCGGCGCATACCATAGTTTTTCCGACCCGGAAGCGGTGTTTTCCGGCGAAAGTAAAAACAGCATCGCACATGGATGGCAGCCCATCGGGAGCCATCATATCCGGCTGACGCTTTTACCGGGCGAAACGAAGCGTTATATTTTTGTACTCGGTTATTGCGAAAACCCGACGGAAGAAAAATTTACCGCGCCAAACGTCATCAACAAAGCGCCCGCGGATCTGCTGCTGTCGAAGTATGCGACAAACGCGCAGTTTGACGCCGCATTTGGCGCTCTTTGCACGTATTGGAGCGACCTGCTCTCACGCTTTGAAATCCATTCCGGAGACGAGAAACTCGACCGAATGGTCAATGTCTGGAATCAGTATCAATGCATGGTCACCTTCAATATGAGCCGCAGCGCAAGCTATTTTGAAAGCGGTCTCGGCCGCGGAATGGGGTTCCGCGACTCCTGTCAGGATTTGCTCGGGTTTGTCCATCTGATTCCCGAGCGTGCCCGGGAACGCATTCTGGACATTGCAGCCACGCAATTCCCCGATGGCAGCGCTTATCATCAATACCAACCGCTGACCAAGCGCGGTAACGCGGATGTAGGCACCGGCTTCAACGACGATCCGCTCTGGCTGGTTGCGGGGACGTCCGCATATCTTCGCGAAACGGGCGATCTCTCCATTCTGGACGAAGTCTGCGACTTCGACAATAACCCGGAACTTGCTCAGCCGCTCATGGAGCACCTGCGCAGGAGTTTTTCCTATACCGCGACCCACAAAGGTCCGCACGGGTTACCGCTGATCGGACGCGCAGACTGGAATGACTGCCTGAATCTCAACTGTTTTTCCACCGAGCCGGGAGAAAGCTTCCAGACCTTCGGTCCCAACGAAGGCCCCGTGGCGGAGAGCGTTTTCATAGCGGGAATGTTTGTGAAATACGGTGAAGAATACGCGCAGATCTGTGATCTGAAAGAATTATCCGGTGAGGCCGCCGCCGTCAGGGGAGAAACCGACACCATGTGCCGCGCTGTTTTGGATGCCGGCTGGGACGGAGAATGGTTTCGCCGCGCTTACGACGCCTATGGCAATCCCGTCGGCAGTCGTCTTTGCGAGGAAGGGCAGATTTACATCGAACCGCAGGGAATGTGCGTCATGGCAGGCATCGGTATCCAGGAGGGACTGGCCGCGCGCGCGCTGGAAAGCGTTCAAATGCGGCTGGATACCAAATATGGCATCGTGCTGCATCAGCCCGCTTATACGCGTTATCATATCGAGCTCGGCGAAATCAGTTCTTATCCGCCGGGATACAAGGAAAATGCAGGTGTTTTCTGTCATAACAACCCTTGGATCAGCTGTGCCGAAACGATTCTCGGCCATGGAGACCGCGCGTTCGAAGTTTATAAGCGCACCTGTCCCGCCTATGTGGAAGAAATCAGCGAAATCCGGCGCACGGAACCCTACGCTTACTGCCAGATGGTTGCCGGCCGGGACGCTCCCTCGTTCGGCGAGGGAAAAAACAGCTGGCTGACCGGCACCGCCGCATGGACGTTTGTAAACGTCAGCCAGTATATCCTTGGTATTCGTCCGACAATGGACGGGCTCTGTATCGATCCTTGTCTTCCGCAATCCAGCAAAGGGTATACATGCGAGCGACTCTTCCGCGGAGTCCGCTATCATATTACAGTCGAAAAGCCGGCGGGCATGTGCAAAGGAGTCCGGAAGGTCGTTGTAAACGGCCGCGAAATCTCGGGAACCGTTGTACCGTTTGATATTTCCGGATCCGAATGCAGCGTACGCGTCCTGATGGGCTGAACGGAGGATAAAAATATGCCGTTCCCAGCAGACTTCATTTGGGGAGTTGCAAGCGCCGCCTACCAGATAGAAGGCGGCGCAGCCGAGGATGGACGCGGTCCTTCCGTTTGGGACGTTTTTTCCCATACGCCGGGAAAAACCTTCGATGGTCACACAGGCGATATCGCCTGCGATTCCTACCATCGTTTTCCTAGCGATCTGCAGGCGCTTAAGGAGCTTGGGGTAAAAAATTACCGGTTCGGCATATCCTGGACGAGAATCTTCCCGGACGGCCGAACGCTTAACGAAGGTGGCTTTGCCTACTACGACATGATCGTCGATTCCCTTCTAAAGAACGGCATAACACCGTGGATTACCCTGTTCCACTGGGATACGCCGCAGGCGCTTGAGGAGGAAGGCGGCTGGCAAAACCGCGAAACGGCGGAGCTTCTTGCCCGGTGCGCCGAAACGGTCGCCATGCACTTTCTTGGCCGCGTTTCCCATTACTTCACCATCAACGAACCGCAGTGTTTTATCGGGCTTGGATATGAAACTGGATGGCACGCACCCGGCCGATCGCTAAGCGGCAAGGCCCTGTTTTCCTGTTGGCATAACGCGATGCTTGCGCACGGCCTGATGGTGCAAGCAGTTCACAGCGCCGATCCCTCGGCTTTGATCGGCGTTGCGTCCACAGGTCTCGTCTGCATTCCCCATACGCAGGAAGAGCGGGATCTTTCCGCAGCGCGGGAAGCAATGTTTTCGTTTTCACGTTTTACCGACTTTTCGCTCTTTTCCCATTCCGCGTTTCTCGATCCGGTTCTGCTCGGGCGCTATCCGGAGCACGCTTTTTTCCAGGACAATGCTGTTCCGGCGGCGGATCTCACGACAATCTGCCAACCAATCGACTTTATCGGACTCAATTTTTATAGTGCGATTACAATCTCGGCGGGAGCCTCGGGACCGCAAGTCGTCCCGTACTGTCCGGGAAGCCCATGTACCGCCCTGCGCTGGCCGATTACTCCCGCTATGATGCGGTATGGCACGCAATTTCTCTATGAACGCTATCAGAAACCCATCTTCATTGCGGAAAACGGATTAAGCTGCAACGATAAGTTCTACCTCGACGGCAAGGTGCACGATCCCGACCGGGTCGACTTTTTGCAGCGCTATCTTGGCGAACTGAAAAACGCCTGCGAGGCAGGCGTGGATGTGCGCGGTTATTTTCACTGGAGTCTGTTGGACAATTTTGAATGGAGCGACGGTTACAAAGAACGTTTCGGGCTTTATTACGTCGATTACCCTACGCTCCAACGCTACCCAAAGGACAGCGCAAATTGGTACCGTCGGGTTATCGCGAGCAACGGCGAAATATTGTAACCAGGTCCTATTGAATCGATGCGGACATAAGGGCGATCACACTGTGTCCGTTTTTTTCGATCGGGTAAGATTGATTACTCATTCCCCGTATTTCTCGCCTCGCCTGACGCTTCTGCCGGTTCATCATCGTCGTTCAGGACGGTCAGTTGCAGTTCGTTTCGCAACAGTTTTGACGTCCAATAGGCGGGCAATGAAATCCCGAAAAGGAGCCAAACCCATCCAAAGTAGACAAATACGTTAAAAAGAAAGACAGGGACCGCCAGAAACACACCCCAGATCAGAAGGGCTGCCAGCGTCTTCGGAAATTTCGCGAACGCCATAAGAAACGCGTTTTTTATATGTCCGCCCAGTTTGTTTTCAAAGCGAGAGACCAGCGGAAAGAACCACAAAGCCGCAAGCAGAATGATTACAGACAGAATGATCGCAAACAGCAGAAAAAACGTATTATCCGGCTCGGAATACACAACAGCAAACCATGCGTCTCCCGCTAAAACGACAAAGCTCAGGAGAATACATAGCCATCCGGCCGTCGCCGTCTTAAACGCCGCAGCAAAATCCCGAAAAAACGGTTGAATCGGCAGCCCTGTTTCCTTCTTTCGCACAAGGCGAAAGACGCCGGAATAACACGCGGCGATCGAAGCGCCAACGGTAACGATCGGAAGGCAGCAAAGAAAACATAATAGGTTCAAAAGAATCAGATCGCCGGCGAAAGATAGCGACGATTTCAATTCCCTGCCCAAGCGGGTAAAGCGTTCTTTCATGAGTACGGCTCCTCCTGCCCGATCGACCGAATAAAGCGCCCGTCCCGTGAGAGAACAGGCGCTCTTCTTTTGAACATAATCATCTTACTCCTTGACGGAACCGAGCGCAACGCCCGCAATAATGTACTTGGAAAGTATGAAGTACACGACGAATAACGGCAGAACAGACATTGCCAATGCTAAATATACCGCGCCATACTCCGTTTTATAGATATCTCCTTTCAGCAAGCTTACCATGATCGGCATGGTATAGTTTTCTTTCTTTGTCAGGAGAATCATGGGAAGGAATAGATTGTTCCAGCTCGTCACATAGGTAAAAATCGCCTGTGTTGCCATGCCAGGTTTCATAATCGGCAGCACGATGCTGTTAAACGTCCGAAATTCTCCCGCACCGTCGATTCGCGCGGAAGACACAATATCCAGATTAAGCGATGGTATCATATATTGCCGCATGAAGAACACCGTCATTGGTGCGGCTATCGAAGGAAGGATCAGTGCGAGCAGATTATTCGTCATTCCGATGCGATACATAAACTGGTAGAAACCAATGCTGATCACCTGGGTCGGTATCATCATAACCGCCAGAATCATCGTGAAGAATGGCTGGCGCATCTTCCAGTCGTACGCGACGAGCGCATAGGCCGTCAAGGTTGAAAAGTAAATTGCGCATATAGTCGATCCGCTTGAAATGATCAGGGAATTCAGAAAGCCCGTAATCGGATTAAACGTCTTTCCCGTTAAAACCTTAAGGTTTTCGGCAAGGTGTGTTGAAGGGATCAGCGAGATTGCATGCTGCTGGATCTGATAAGTGCTGCGTGTAGCATTCGTAATCATGATCCAGAACGGCAGTATACTCAGGATGCCAAGCACAACGCAGACAATATAGATAACGAGGTTGCTTTTTTTCCTGTGTTTCATAAGGCAGCCTCCTTTTCACGTTTAATTGCGGCGTTCACCCGCCGCATGGCGCGCCTCGAACGCGCTTCCGACCGGTCGCGCATCAAATAGAAGGTAATGCTGGAAAGAACGGCTATAATAACGAACATGATCATGCTTGCTGCAGCCGCTTTATTATACAGGTAACTGCCTGAGAACGCCTGTGCATAGATAAAGACACTCGTTGTCATGGTCTTATTCGCAGGCCCGCCATTCCAAATGTACAATTTCGGAATATCAAACATATTTAAGCCTCCTATGAGGCTCGTAATGAGCGTAAATATGAGAATGGTCCGCATGCAGGGCAAGGTAATTTGAAAAAAGGTTTGTCGCGGCGAGGCGCCATCAATTTCCGCTGCTTCAAATAATTCGGGATTAATTCCCAAGACGCCGGAGATCAAGATGATGGTCGTATAACCATACCACATCCAGAATTGTATAAACGCGACGACGAGGCGAGCCGCCCACGGGCTTGTAGTAAAGTCAAACGGCTTTGCACTTAACCCAAGAGACTGTAAAATATCATTGACCGGCCCTACGGGATAACCGAAAATCGACGCGTATAAAATCGCGACGGTTGCCGCGGTGATAATATTCGGCAGATAAAACAATACTTTAAATGCTCCCTGCCCATAGATCTTGCGGCTTCGATTGGTGAACCAAGCCGTAAGCAGCAGAGCAAGGCTGATCTGCGGTATGAAATTAATGACCCAGATGAGCACGGTGTTCTTCAGCGAGTTACGGAATGTTGCATTATTAAAAATGCTGATGAAATTATCGAAAGGTTTATCAAGAAACTTGAATGTTGTCGTTGCAACACCTTTAAAATCTGTAAACCCAATGATTGCCGTGAACAGCGTCGGATACAGCATGAAAATAATAAAGATGATTATGAATGGCAGGCTGAACAGATACCCGTATTTTGCGTAACTGACGCCCTTCACTTTCTTTGTGTTGCGAGGCATGGCTGCTTCCCCCTCAGGCGCAATTTGTGTGATCTTTATGAGGACATGGACGGGCGGAAGAACTCCGTCCGTCCATATCTCATATGCCTAACGGTTTACCGTTACGAACATGCAGGAATTAGTTCGCTTCGATTCCGAGCGTGTCCGTGACCGCCTGCTTGAACGCTGCAAGCGCTTCGTCGCGAGTGCAGTTGCCGGCGGTGTACTGACGGACCTGATCACGCCAGAGGTTGTTGATGGTTTCGTCATACTGGGTGAGGTTCTTGCCGTTTGCAAACTGGTTGGCCGGTACGAACACGTCAAACATGTTCTGGCCGCCGAGGAATTCCAGTTCGCCATTCGACTTCGCCATAACGGTACCGGAGGCAACGGTATCCTTCGTGCCGCCTTCGCCGTTGAGCGTGCCGTTCGCCCACATATACTGCAGACCATCTTCACCGGTCTGAAGGGTAATCCAATCAATGAGCTTGCCAACGGCTTCCAGCTTGCTGGAGTCTTTGTTGGCCAGAACCCACGTGCCGCCCCAGAAGAAGCCGACCGGTGGTTCGCAAACTGCCCAATCGCCATAGGTGCCTTCGCCGGCTTTCGTACCGCCGGAGTTGCCGGCCATGACGTAGTTGATCAGCCAGGCGGGTCCGAAGAACCCGAAGATGGGCTGCGCGCCAACGCCCTTCATGTCGGCATACCATGCGTCGGTCCAGTCTTTGGTATCATTGTGGTATCCGTTGTCTTTGAGCTGTTTGGAAAGGTCAAGGAACGCTTCGCGGGCAGGATCGATATTCAGCTTGCCATCCACGATCCATCCTGCCGGAGAGCTGTTCTCAACAGCGTGCCAGATATCACCATCGCCGGAAACAATGCCGTAGCCCTTGTCTTTCAGCTCTGCGGCTGCCGTAAAGAACTGATCCCAGCCCGGTCCGATCTTGGTCTTGATAACGGCGGGGTCATCGGTTCCCCAAGTGTCAATGGCCAGCGAGCGGCGATAGATAAACGCACCGCCGGTTGCCTGGTAGCCAAGACCGACCAGAGCACTGTCACTCGGACGGGTGCCGATATCGATTGTGTACTGCGCAATATCGGCGGCTTTGATTTCGTTATCAACGTCGATCCCCAGATCCTTGTATGCCGCAGCATAGCTGCTCATGTCGCCCTGCGTATACTTTAGCACGAAAGCAGCTTCGCAGCAATACATGTCGGGAGCATCCGCACCGCCAGCGGCCAGGGCTTGGTCCAGAGCGGGCTGATACAGTCCATCGGTCGTAGCAATAATGGTCGCGTTGATGGTATAGCCAAAGTCCGGATGCGATGCGACATACTTATCAAGCATCTTCGGAACCTCGTCCGTAAACGAATAGATGTTGATAACCTTGTCGCCAGACGCAGCCGGTTCCGCTGCGGGGGCTTCCGTTGCCGCTTCGGCGGCGGTTGCTTCGGTTGCTTCGGTTGCGGGTTCTGCCGCCGGAGTGCCGGCACAGCCGACCAGCGTGGCCAGAATCAGCATGAGAGACAGAATAATCGCGAATGTCTTTTTCATTGCTTCCTGATACTCCTCCTTTAAAATTGCGCCACGATGCCCACAACGAAATACAAGATGAGTTTTCATGAGAAAAACAGATTGCGTCACGATGTGTACATTGATGCGACACAATCATTATAAGTTGCGCTTAATGTTAAGTCAATAATGTTTTTGAAATTAATTTAGTTAAGCTTAATTTTGCTTCTCAGCTCTTGACGAAAACGCCCGTTTCGTGCAAAATGAAATTGATTTCAAAAAGAGGGGAAGTTTTGTTTTGATTTACTTGGATTATGCCGCCACTTCCCCGGTTTTTCCTGCGGTTATTGACGAGGTAGCGAGATGTTTTCAGCAGATTTACGCAAATCCTTCCTCATTATATAATTCGGCATACCGTGCAAAGCAGATCTTGAATGAAAGCAGAGCACAAATTGCGCGTTCCATTTCAGCTGAAACGGACGAAATCGTTTTCACAAGCGGAGGAACCGAGAGCAATAATCTCGCAATTATAGGTGCAGCACGGGCGAGCAGACGCGGCAAGCACCTGGTCATCGGCTGCATAGAGCACGCCAGCATACTGGAAACCGCGCATATGCTGGAGAAGGAAGGGTTCTGCCTTTCCCATGTTCCCTGCGACAGCAACGGGCGTTACGATCCCGAGCGCGTAGCCGAACTTCTCCGCCCGGATACCGCGCTGGTCAGTCTCCAACTTGCGAACAACGAAACAGGAGTTATTCAGCCGATTGCCAGAATCGGCACCGTCACCCGTGCCCTGCGGATTCCTTTTCATTGTGACGCCGTTGCCGCATACGCGCAAATCCCCATCGACGTACACGCCATGAAAATCGATCTGCTCAGCGCGGCCGCTCACAAGATTGGCGGACCAAAAGGAACGGGATTTCTCTATGTGCGCAATGAAATCCCCATATATCCTCTGTTTTGGGGCGGACAGCAGGAGCGCGGTATTCGACCCGGAACCGAAAATGTTCCTGGTATTGCCGGTTTCGCGAAGGCGCTTTCCTGCGTGATAACCCCGGCAGATTCCGCCCCGCGGGATCTGCTGCAGGCCTTGCTGCTTGCCTCGCACCCAAACGCACGCGTCAACGGCGCCGGTGCGGAGCGCTTACCCGGATTTCTGAGTATTACATTCCCCGGTGTTTCCGGCGAGCATTTGCTGGCACAACTTGCGGCGAATGGCATCTATGCGTCCGCACGCGCGGCATGCGCCAGCGGATCGAAAAAGCCCTCGCATGTCCTGACTGCAATGGGTCTTTCCGCAGCCGAAGCAGACGCAACGCTGCGTCTGACGACCGGTTTTTCCAGTAAATTAAGTGATATGGAATACGCCGCAAGCGCAATCGATTTCGTTATACGTAATTAAAATGCACTGACAGTACACCAACTTAATATTTTAGTTAATTAGCAGGGAGGGTTTTCAATGTGGAGTCGTGAAGCGGCGCGCCGGCAAGCCCGCGCTTTGGTGGGTCGGATGTCGCTTGAAGAAAAGATGTCCCAACTCGTGTATGGTTCCCCGGCAATCGAGCGTCTGGGGATCCCCGCTTACAATTGGTGGAACGAAGGCCTGCACGGCGTTGCGCGCGCCGGCGTTGCGACCAGTTTTCCACAGGCCATCGCTCTTGCAGCGATGTTTGACCGGGAGGCTATCCAAAAGGTCAGTCAAGCAACTGCCCTGGAAGGACGGGCGAAGTATAATGAATCCTCCAAACACGGGGACCGGGATATTTATAAGGGGCTTACGTTCTTCTCGCCAAACATCAATATTTTTCGCGACCCGCGGTGGGGTCGCGGACACGAGACTCTGGGTGAAGATCCGTACCTGACTGCGGAACTCGGCAAAGCGTTCGTCGTCGGAATGCAGGGCGAAGGCGAAGTGATGACCGCGAGCGCCTGCGCCAAACATTATGCCGTGCACAGCGGACCGGAAGCGATCCGACACCACTTCAACGCCGTAACCAACCAAAAGGACCTTTGGGAGACCTATCTGCCTGCATTTGAAGCGCTTGTGAAGGAGGCAAATGTCGAAAGCGTAATGGGCGCGTATAATCGGACAAACGGAGAACCCTGCTGCGGCAGCGAGACGCTGCTTGTCGATATTTTGCGCAACCGGTGGGGGTTTGCGGGCTTCGTCGTATCGGACTGCTGGGCGCTTGTCGACTTTCACACCGGCCACGGCGTAACCGCAAGTCCCGAAGAGAGCGCGGCGCTCGCTCTGAAAACCGGCTGCGATCTGAACTGTGGCTCCGTTTACCTGCAACTCCAGTCCGCCTATGAGCAAGGCCTCATCACGGAAGAGCAGATCACCCTCTCCGTCGAACGCGTTATGACAACGCGCTACCTGCTCGGAATCCTTGGCGGTAAGCAAAATGAATACGACCGTATCCCCTTTGAAAAGGTGGAGTGCCGCGAGCATCTTGCGCTTGCTCAGGAAACCGCGCTGAAGTCCTGTGTGCTTCTAAAGAATAACGGTATCCTGCCGCTTCGAAAAGAACAGTATTCAACACTTGGCTTGATCGGACCCAACGCCAACAGCCGCCTTGCGCTTACCGGCAATTACCACGGAACTTCCTCGCGTTATATCACCGTACTCGAAGGTATTCAGGACGCATGCGGAGACGACATTCGCGTACTGTATGCCCCCGGCTGCGATCTTTACCGGCGTAAGTCCGAGGTTCTTGCGCAGGAAAACGATCGTATCGCCGAAGCTCTCACCGTTGCCGAACACAGCGACGCCGTCATATTGGTGCTCGGCCTCGACGAAATGCTGGAAGGAGAAGCGCCGGACGACGGCAACAGCATGGAAGCCGGTGATAAGCCGGATCTTTTGCTGCCGGATGTACAGCGTGAACTTCTGAACCAAATTCTCGATCTCCATAAGCCGACCGTCGTCGTTCTGATCGCCGGCAGTTCTATCGATCTGTCCGACGCGCAGGAAAAAGCCGACGCGGTTTTCCTTGGCTGGTACCCCGGCGCTCGTGGCGGAAAAGCCATCGCGGACCTGCTTTTCGGAAAACAATCTCCTTCCGGAAAACTCCCCGTCACTTTTTACTATAACAAGGATTTGCCATATCTGCCGGAGTTCACGGATTACTCCATGCAAGGAAGAACCTATCGATATCTTGAACGTAAACCGCTTTATCCCTTCGGATACGGGCTGACCTATTCCCGAATCGCCGTGTGTTCGGCAAGCGCGGAATCCAGCGCGGACGGGGGCCTGATGATTCACGCGGAAGCAAGGAATCTCGGCGGAATCGACACCGAGGACGTCGTGCAGGTTTACATCAAAGCCGAAGATACCCCCTTTGCCCCAACGAATCCGGTACTCTGCGGTTTCTCCCGGATTTATCTCGGGTCCGGCGAATCAAAGCAACTGGACCTTCCTGTTTCGCCCGCCTCCCTCACCGTTGTGGATAACGACGGCCGGCGTTTCTTCCCCGGCGGTAAATACTCGCTTTTCGTTGGCACCAGCCAGCCGGATACGCGCAGTTTCGAACTCACGGGCATGTCGCCGGTGAAGATTACCATCCAGCTGTAAGCGCAAAATTTAATGTCGTTCTCCTTGTTTTTCTTCACGCCAACCGATCCGAATGCACCGTATTCGGATCGGCTTTTTTCTTGTGCGCTTTCCGGATTTCGATGATTTTCTTTCTCATTCCAACTGCGATATGGTATATTAGCAGTGTACTAATAGATCCGTTTCGTTGAGGAAGATATGCAAAAACTGTTTCACAGCAAGACTCTCCTAATCGTTTTATGCTCGTTGCTCGTTATTCTTTCCGTCTTATACATCAGTTATGGATTATATGTTCCGTCGGATTGCGACGGTTATTATCGGTGGCAGGAATCCGCCTATGTGCTGCGCGGGATCAATCCGTTCTCTGTTGCCTCAGGGGCAACTGCACCGCAGCAGGATATTGGCGCGTTGCACACGGATGGCGGAAATATGCCGTGGACTTACTTACTATCCAACGTAATTTACCCCGGATTTCTCCCCTATCGGAGTGCACTGATCTGGGCCAGGTTTTTGTTTGTCATCCTGTTGTTCCTTGCGATTGTACGCGTCTGGCGGCTGACAAAAAAGATATGGGGCGCTTCCGCATTGCAAAGCGTCGCCCTCGTTTCCGTTCTTTTCGCGAGCTATATGTGGTTTGCTACGTTGCGTCTTGGCAACCACGCGGCGTATATTATGCTGTTGCTCATTTTGCTCTTTACGTTCGACCATCGCCGTTACTGGTACGCCTCAGGCTTACTCTATGCGTTTCTTTTGATGAAGCCTCAGACTGCCGCCTTGTTTCTGCTCTTGTTCCTACTTGAAAAAAAGTGGAAGCCGATTCTTTTTGCGGGAGGCATCCTTGCAGTCGTTGTTTTAATCACTTCGGTTCTGATAAAAACCTCCCCGATCGCAATGTTTACGGACGTTTACCGGCTTTGCGTAAGTTACGAACATTTTGATAACTATATTTACTATGGTCTTCTTGATCCGCTTGTTTCCGTATTTCATATTCGTTCCGCAATTGTTTTGCCGATCGGTATTTTCCTTGGCATAGGCGGGGTTATTTTCTATTGGTTCTATTTTCGCCTTTCCTCGAAACCTGTGCACTATGCGGTCGTCTCGCTGCTTTCGATGTGCTGGATGTATATCCAGCCCAGCGATATGATCGTTTTGGGTTTTGTGGGCTTCGCCTGCCTTTATATGCTGTTCTTCACCCGGTTGAGTCAATGGCGCGTCTTCTGGATCGCGTTTGGCAGTGTTCTTGGCGCGATTCCGATTTTAGGCGTGTTTTATATGGCGGGGCCGATTCTTCCATTGGTTGTGCGGTTGCTGTATTTCGTTGTGATTGCCGCGCTGATCAGCGCTTCCCGGCACAATCCTTCGCTATCTTACGATCATCTTCCGGATCACGTTTCCCCATGACTGGAAAACATATGTTTACAAAAGGAGCATCTATGGACAACGTTGCAGTATTGATACCTTGCATAATGAAGCGCTCACCATCGCAAAAGTAATCGAAGATTTCCGAAAGCAATTGCCCGATGCCAGTCTCTATGTTTATGATAACAATTCCACAGACGGCACGGATAAAATAGCGCGCGAACACGGCGCGATTGTGCGATATGAGCCGCGCCAGGGAAAAGGAAACGTGATTCGCTCCATGTTTCGCGATATTGAAGCCAAATGCTATATCATGGTTGACGGCGACGATACCTACCCCGCGCAATTCGCCCCCGAATTCGTCGATGCGATCCTGTCCGGGCGGGCGGATATGGTGGTAGGCGACCGCCTTTCCTCCACATACTTCACGGAGAACAAACGCCCGTTTCATAATTCGGGGAACATGCTCGTTCGGAGCTTAATCAACTGGCTTTATCGCTCCGATTTAAAGGACATTATGACCGGTGCGCGGGCATTCAGCCGTGATTTTGTAAAAACATATCCGGTTTTGTCAAAAGGTTTCGAAATCGAAACGGAAATGACGATCTTCGCGCTCGATCATAATTTCAAGATCCTTAATTTTCCCGTTGAATACCGGGACCGTCCCGAGGGCAGCGTTTCAAAGCTGCAAACGTTCCGGGATGGATTCCGCGTAATCGGCACCATCGCCAGGCTTTTCTGCGATACCAAACCCATGGCCTTCTTCAGCGCCATTGCGCTCATCGTACTGGCTCTGTTCTTCGTTTTCTTCATTCCGATACTGATCCAATATTTCCAAACAGGGTTGGTTGCGAAGTTCCCAACGTTAATTCTCATCAGCAGTTTGATAATCATATCCTTCCTGCTGTTTGGCTGCGGACTTCTTCTTTCCGTACTCAAACGTCAGCACAGCCAGAATTTCGAGCAAAACATGACGATCATCCGTATGCTGGACCCGCGAAAATAGCGGCTGGTAATCGATCCGGCCTTTCGTAAAGGATGTAACCTATGCCAACTTTCGACGATTTTATGCAACTTG
Source organism: Eubacteriales bacterium (assembly GCA_034933205.1). Lineage (GTDB taxonomy): Bacteria > Bacillota > Clostridia > Christensenellales > CAG-138 > UBA7703. Next base: position 28,692 of record JAYFNY010000068.1, on the reverse strand, counting down.
ATATCCGCGTCGGCGAAGTGCTCCGCGCGGAGGTGTTCAAAAAAGCAAGAAAACCCGCTTATCAGCTCTGGGTCGATTTCGGTGAAGAGATCGGAATCAAGCGTTCCAGCGCGCAGATCACGGCGCTCTATGAACCGCAAGCCCTTATTGGCAGGCAGGTGCTCGGCGTTGTGAATTTCCCGCCGCGCCAGGTAGCAGACTTTGTCTCCGAAGTTCTCATACTGGGCGTATATGCCAGTCAGGGCGTCGTACTCATCCGGCCGGACGAGCTTGTTCAAAAAGGCGATAAACTTGGCTGACGTTGTTTCCGCATAAGATGCCCGTATTTCGGTCCCCCTCGCCTCGCAGGCGGTAGGCTTTGCGTCTTCCCTATTGTCCGGTAAATGATTTCACCGCCAAATTACCATTTGTGGTATTGCTCTTGTGAATCAACCGCCGTTTAACAAGGTTTTCTTCTTTTCGCCCCCTCATATTACCCCGCATGGTACTTTCATGTCTTTGCATTTGTATGGACCTCACGGCGTTTCAAAGGAACGGCAGGGTTGGACAACGCTGTTGCTGTGTGGTATGATGCACAAGCGTCGCGTAAGTGCGCAGCGAATCTTGCTCAGGAGATCAATGGAATTGTCCGTTTTGCTCGATTGTCTTTTTGTGGGTCTCGGCGGACTCGTCGGCTCCGTCATGCGTTATCTTTTTGGTATGATCCCCCTTCGGCACGCAAGCGGGTTTCCGCTGATTACTCTCGTCATCAACGTCCTCGGCGCCTTTTTGATCGGCCTTCTTATGGCGTTCGCCGGCAAGCATGTCCTGCTGAGTCCGCGCGCTTTGCTTTTTCTAAAAGTCGGCGTTTGCGGCGGTTTCACGACATTCTCCACCTTTGCTCTGGAAGCACATGGCCTGATCAGCAGCGGAAAACCGACCGCCGCGCTGCTTTACGCTCTCCTAAGCGTAATCCTCTGCATTCTTGCCATTTTCGGAGCAAACCTGCTGGCCAAGTAGTCCGGCGTCAGGTCCTTATCCGCAGCATATAGATTGCTGTATATAAATTAATGTATAGACAGGTCATGAAAAATCTCGATAGAAAATATATCATTTTTTTTGCGAATTTTACTTGCATTCCGAAAAAATTGCATGCTATACTCTCGCCGTAATGATTCTGCCGGTCGAGTGCGAACGCAACCCGGAATCGGAAAGGAGAAAGGTAAGAATGTTTCAATTGGTCGAGGTGGCGAAAGCCTAACAACCGAATACGCGGATGCGAACGTTTTTTACGATTCGATCGATTCAATTTCAAAACCGTCGCTTTGAAATTCGCATCGAAGACCCGTCGTAGAGAGCCTATGCGTCCGACAGCGTAACCTTTCGAAGAACTGTATTTTTACGGGCATATCGATCGGGTGTGCTCGTTTTTCTTTGCAGAAATGAGCAACCCCAGCGAACTCGCCGTGGACGCAGTCCCCAAATGGCTGCGATTCACGGCTATTTTTATGCCCGCAAAACAAAACTTAACGACCGCAACCTGTCTTTTGTCAGCTTGCGGAAAACGGACAATCGGAATGGAGGTCAACATGTATCCCGATATTAATCCCTGCTACACCAATCCCGGGCAGGGATCCATACACTGCGCAGGGCAGTTTGGCAGCAATCTCGCGTCCCGTAACCTGGAAAAGCGCGAACAGAGCTACCACCCCTGCACCGCTCCGCCATGTGAAAAAAGCCATAGAAAGCACTTACTGACCGCTTTTTTTCGGAGGAAGTCGTAATGGAACCGATCTTTTCACTGGAATCCTATGGATTCTCACCCGCTCAGCAGGAATCTTCAGCGTCTCTTGCGGAGGAAAATGAAATCCCCGCGCGTATCACCGCCTCGCATAAGGAACGATACGCGCTCATCTGTGAGCGAGGCGAATGTTACGGACGTTTGAAGTCCTCCGTTTACTACAACGGCGGAGAGCAGGCGTTCCCGACCACGGGCGATTTTGTGATGATTGTCTACAATGCAAGCGGAGACAGCGTCATCACAAAAACGCTACCGCGGAAATCCTATTTCGCGAGGCGAAATCCGACGCCCGGTTTGGGCGAGCAGGCGGTTGCGGCGAACTTTGATTACGTGTTTTTGCTGCAGTCGCTCAACCACGACTTTAACGTCAGACGCCTGGAACGCTACCTCGCGCTCGCCTGGCAGTCCGGTGCGACACCGGTGGTATTGCTGACCAAGGCGGACCTCACGGAGCAATTCGACCAACAGATCGCGCTTGCTTCGGAGGTCGCCGTTGGAGTAGACATCGTCGCCGTCAGCGCGAAAACCCGTTTCGGGTTCGATCGCCTCGCCGGTTACCTGAAACCGAGCAAGACCGTCGTGTTACTCGGGTCCTCCGGCGTAGGAAAATCGAGTCTCGTCAACGCGCTTGCGGAGGAAACCGTAATGGCCGTCAGCGCCATTCGGGAAGACGACAGCAAAGGGCGGCACACGACCACGCATCGTCAGCTGATTCGCCTCAAGAGCGGCGTATTGATCATCGACACGCCGGGTATGCGCGAACTTGGTATGCCCGAGGCCGGAGAAGGGATTCGCGAAACTTTCTCTGATGTGGAGGGTTACTTTCCGATGTGCCGCTTCTCCAACTGTCGTCACGAGAGTGAGCCGGGTTGCGCCATTCAGGCTGCCATCGAAAGTGGAGAACTATCCGCCTCTCGCTGGGAAAGTTACCAAAAGCTCCAGCGTGAATCACGCTATGCTACCGATCAGGCGGATTACCTGCGCCAAAAGCAACAGCGTTTTACCGAAATCGCAAAATTCAGCAAGGCGATTCAGAAGTCCGGCGGAAAACGCGGACCATATGGTACGAACGAATAAAAAGAGGGGCGGTATCCTTTTCCGCCTCTCTGCCGGATCCACTTTCCGGTAACGCGCTCAGTTCATTGCGTTGCCTTCTCCGGTACTGAGTTGTACCGTCGTAGTCGGAAACGCAAATTGCACGCCGCAACGTTCAAATTCGGCCTTAATCGCCAGGTTGATCGTCTGGTTCACATCCATGTAACGTTCGTATTCCGAGCTGAGTACGAAATATACCACTTCTATGTTCAGACTATAGGCGCCGAAGGACGCGAAATGCGCGCGGGAGAAGGATGCGTCCTGCGTAGACTCCACGATCGACTGAATTCGCGTCGGCAGTTCCTCCAGCTTCTCGTTCGGCGTATCGTAGGTGACGCCCAGCGTAAAGCATACGCGCCGCTGCTGCATGGTTTTATAATTGCGGATGCGCGACCCGGTCAGATCCGTATTGGAAACGACGAGCTGTTCGCCGCCGAGGGCACGGAGCCTCGTCGTCTTTACGCCGATATGTTCCACTGTGCCGCTGTGTTCGCCAGCAATGATAAAATCGCCGATTTCAAACGGCTTATCGAAAAAGATTGTGAAGAAGCAGAAGATATCGGTCAGCGCGCTCTGCGCCGCAAACGCAATGGCAACCCCGCCAATCCCCAACCCTGTAATCAGTGAGGTTACCTTGACGCCGATGTTGTCGAGAAACAAAATCAGCGCCAGAACCCAAATCGCACCCTTAATGATACGCCCAAGCCACTTGACCGCAAGCGCTCCGCTTTCATCCTTGCCGTTTTTCAGCCTTGCGATAAACAGCCCGATCAGCGATGTAAAGAACATCGCCCCCATAATAACGGCAAACAGGGTCGAAAGCGTTCCAACCACTTTCGTCAGTCTGCTGTCGAGCGTCAAAAGCCGCGTGCAGGCATAGAACGCGGTAAAGTACGCAATCGGGAGTAGATATTGCTTCACGCTCGTAAGCAGCACGTCCCCGTGCGGAAGCGACGCCTTTTCGTTCTGCACGGCAATCCGCTTGCAGAGAACGCGTCCGATGATAAAAATCAGCGCGAAACTAAGAAAAAGCGCACCTAGAAAAATGATATAGTCCAGAATCGTATTGTTATAAAAGACTTTTTCTAAATAACCCATGATCTCGTAATCCTTGTGTCTTCCCCGTTCAACGAATTTCACCGGATGAATTTCGCCTGATCTTACCACAAAAAAAGCCTCCCGAAAAGCGCAGAACGCCCGTTTTCGGGAGGATTTACCAAGTCTTTCAAAAGAGTTTTCCGTTTTTTCACGCAGCTGTGCGTTTCTCTTTCCGTTCGAAATCTAGAGCGCGCCCAGGTCGCGGCGCTCAAAACGGGCAAACGCGACCGCAAGGAATACGGCGGCAAGCAACACGCAAAGTCCCGCAAACCGAAGATTAAACGTCAGATCCACAAGCTCCGTATTCAGGAAATATCGAAACGGCGTCAATACCCTTAATAAACCGGGATGCTCCAGCATATCATAAACGACCGCCAGCGCATAAGTGGCAAGCACCGTTAAATTCCCCGCTCTCGCCCCACGCTCCGATTGCCGCAAGCTCGCCGCAAACATGGCGCTGACCGAGAAAAACACCAGCCCGACAAACCACACAGCGATCGCGAAGCGAACGAACAGCGCCGTATAGTTTCCTTCTACAACGATTTGCCGTACCGCAAGCAGGGAAAAGAGCAACGCCAGCGCTGCAAACACCGTAAGAAAAACAACCGCCGCGAGAAGTTTTCCCGCAAGAAGAAACGAACGCGACCGTGGTTTTGTAAACAGAAACTCGTAGGTGCGGTCCACGCTCTCGCGAGAAACCGCACTGCTGCCCAGGTGCGCGGCATAGATTGCGCTTAGTACAAAAATATACTGCATGATCACCGCATAGAAACCGCCAAATCGGGAAATATCCACATTCGCCATCCCCATTACGGCAACCACGATACGCGGAAACCGGCCAATCAGGTCCGTCATAAACGCGCCGTCCGCCATCGCTCCGCTCGACTTGACGATACCGGCAAAAATAAGCGCAAACAGTCCAAGCACCCAGAAGAAAAATGGTTTGAGTCCCGTTTTCAACTCCCGCCGAAAGAGATTCATATCTTCATCCTCCTTAAAGCGCCGGAATGTCCGAACGCGTATATTTCCCGTATGCCGCAAGCAGAAGAGCAACCGCCAGCAGAACCGCCGTAATCACATATGGCGTGTCGAAGGACCCTTCGGAAAAAGCTTTTGCCGGATCAAAGTATTGAAACGGCGTGACATATCGAAGTTTTTCCTCCTCTAGAATACTCTGCAGAGCGCTGAGGATGAACCCCCCAAACCCAATGGCTGTTGCGGCGCCGGAAACGGATCGTATCTTCCTTACAAACACTGCGCTAAACATGGAGATTGCCAAAAACAGCAGTTCCGTAAACAGGAGCGCGGAAGCGGCAAGCGCCGCATGTCCCGTCTGAAGAGGGGCAGGCGCATAAGCGCGGTAGAGCACGAGGGATTCCGCGATAAACAGAACATTCGAAAGCAAAATCAGAAGCAACGCGGCAAGAAATTTCTCGGTGAAAAGACGGCTTCTGCTGCGCGGTTTCGTCATTAGAAAATCCATGCACTTTTCCCGCTTTTCCCGGGAAAACAGATCCAATCCAATCGCCGAGGCCATGATTGCCCCAAAGAGCGAATAATAGAGAAAACCAAACGAGTAAAACCCTCCGTAACTGAAGATATCATCTAGGGCAAACCCGAAAGCGGCGGAAAATTCCGGCGGAAAATTCGCCAACATCGCCTCCACACTCGTCCGGCTCTCAAAGAACACGGGCAGCGCGCCAACGATCAGGCCGGCCATTAAACCAAGGAGCACAAGTGTCCACACGGCGGTGCCCACCCAGACGCGGCGCAGTTCAAAGCGAAAGACGTTCATGCTTTCGCCTCCCCGTCCTCATAATAGTGCAGAAAGATTTCCTCCAGCTCCGGTTCGCTTACATCGGCGTTCATAAGCGGGAGACTCGAAAGTCTTTTCATCAGTATATTGATATCCCCGCTGTAAAGAAAACTGGTCTGATTTCCATCCCGTGTAATCTCGGCCGCTCCCTGCAGTGAAAACTCTTCCAGCGGCGACACCGTCGTAAAACTTACTTTCTTATAGGAATCCTTTCGCAGATCCTCGATCCGCTTCAGGTCCACGATACGCCCTTCCTTAATAATCGCCACCCGATTGCAGATTCGCTGAACTTCGCCAAGAATGTGGGAAGAGAAAAGTACGGTCGCTCCACGCTCGTTTTCCCGCCGGATTAAATCGAAGAACGTGCGCTGCATCAGAGGATCGAGTCCGCTGGTCGGTTCGTCAAGAATAATAAGTCTGGGAGAGTGCAGAAGTCCCTGAACGATACCGACCTTCTTCTTGTTTCCCAGGCTCATATCCTCTATTTTCTTATTTAAGTCAAGCGAAAGCGCATCCGCAAGTTCACGGATCCGGCCGGTGCAGTCCTTTTTATAGAAGCTCGCGGAGTAGCGCAGCAGGTCGATGGCGCGCATATTGTCATAATAGAAAACTTCGCCCGGCAGGTAGCCGACCTGCTCGAGAATCTTTACCTTGTCCCTTTCGCAGTCCATCCCAAAGATCGAAGCTTCCCCGCTCGTCTTTCGGATCAATCCCAGAAGGGTACGGATGGTGGTGGATTTCCCCGCGCCGTTCGGGCCGATAAATCCGAAAAGTTCGCCCTCTTCCACGCCAAGATCCACGTCGATAATCCCGCGCGCTTTCCCATAGTACTTGGTCAGTTTACTTGTCTGAATCGCATAACCCATTGTGATGTCCCCCTACTCCCATTCTTTGAGATATTTCTACTTATTCGCTTTCGAATCGTGACGTATCGCTGCTGCTATGCCGTTTTTTTCTCATCGTTTGTTCCTTCCAGCAGTTGCAGCACCACTCCGCGAATCAGAATCCGAAGTGTTTCATCGAAGATTGCGTCTCCAATCTCCGTTTTATACATTAAGGATAAAAACACGCTTCTCAGTGCGGCGCTGTAAATCTCCGCCTGCTCCTGCTTCATTCCCGGTAACAGGGAAAGCAATTCCCGTACTTTACTGTCGTCATGCTCGGCATGGAGCCTGGAAAGATCCGGCGGCAGCGTTCGCATAAAGAATTCCATCTCGCCGTCCTGCATCAATCGTGGTAAAAACGAATCGTCCAGCCGCTTATAGAGCCGAAAAATGATATCCGTCAGCGTTTCGGCATCCGGAATTTCCTGCAGCGCGGAGATTTCCTCAAGCAGATCCGCCTGAATGGAATCGTTGAATTCCAAAATCACGTCGAACAGCAGCCGCTCCTTGGACTCATAAAAGAGATAGAACGTCCCTTTGGGGATATTGACTCGTTTTACAAGCTCGTCTACCGTCGTCTTGCGGATTCCGTATTGCGCAAGGCACTTCCTCGCCTCATCCGTGAGGCGATCCTTGATATACGCTCTTTCGCTTTCTGAAAACGTCTTTGGCATTTTTTCTTCCCTATTTGTCCATTTTCGCATTTTTAGTCATTATAATGGACAGCGACGGAAATGTCAACAGATCCGCTCCTTTCCGCGTAATCTGATACGCGTACGAATGGAAATGGAAAAAAACGGAACCTTGTCGGCTCCGTTTCACGAATGCGATCGCTTCGCACTTCAATCCAAATACACAAACTGGTGCACCGTTTTACCGCGCGGTGAAACAGTTCCGGTTATCCAACGCCGTTTAGCTCGCTGATTTCGTCGAGTTGCTTCTTACCCAGCGATTTTTCCGTAACATACGCAATCAGCGGAATACCAACGATACTAAGCCCAAGCCGGATCAGCATGAACGGGACGCCCATGCTCGCAGCTTCGAACGCCAGAAGCGGAATCTTCGTGGTCGACCACGCGCCGATAAAGATCAGCACATTGCGAATACTGCTGCCCTTTTTCAGCATGACCCCCGCAAACGGAAACGCAGCGTACAGCGGTCCCGCCGCCGCGGAACCAAGCAGAAACGCGATCAATGCACCTTTGAATCCGGAACCTTTTCCGGTATACTTCACCATCGTGGCGCGATCGACCCAAACATCCAGCAACCCCAGAAGGATAAAGATCGGCGGCAATACGGAAAGCATCTCCTTCAAGCTGCTCAGCGTATTATTCAGCGCCTTTTCGCCGATTTCCGGCAGCAGGAACCCCGCCGCAACACCAGCGGCTAGCAAAAGAAAGAATGTGCCGTAACGCCGAAAGAAAGAGCTTCCTGCCGGATCTTTCGAATCCGGTTTCCCGCCCGCCATGTTTCCGGACTCCGGCCGAACTGGATTATCCTGACGGTTCATGCCATCACCACCCCCATCACAACCGCAACCAGAAGCGAAAAGAGAAACGCCGCAGCGTTGCGCGTCAGCGTTGCCCGCATTCCGAGCGTTTTACGCTCGATGGGTATCGTGATCACGCCAACCATCATGAGCGTAGAAATGAACGCCGCAAGCTGCATATACCCCGCGCCGCTCTTGAGCAGCGCCGCCGCAAGCGGAAATGCGACAAACCCGGGAATCAGCGTAATCGAACCGACCAGCGCCGCGGCAAGCACTCCCCAGAACCCGCTTTCGGACCCCAGCAGCCGGCGGATCGTTTCCGGCGGGAAGATCGCCAGCGCGAAACCGATCACAAGGAAAATCGTCAATAGTTGCGGCAGAATGTTTTCAAAAGCCTTCCAGGCTTTCAGCAGCGCAGCCCTGGTTTTTTTCCGATCGCGAAAAAAAGAAATCCCAAGGCCGACTATCGCAAGCGCGTATAGAATATACGTAAACAATCCAGCTTCCTCCCAACGTAATGGATGCTTCGCCATTCGCCTGTCATTTGCAGGACCATGCTTTCTCTGCGGTTTCTCGCCAAAAACGAGCGGCGTTTTGAAAAGCAGAATCTGTGGGTATTATAGCGCCATTCCGCAGCGCAATTCTGTTGCTTTTCCAACACATGGAACCCTTCTGCATAACAGATTCACTTTACGGCCTGTACGCAGGTCCGTCAAGTATACGCTTTGGGAGCCTCTCTAAGAAACATACAAAGAACCCTTGCTGAAACCATCCGGCTTCAGCAAGGGTTCCTGTTACGAATTCGGTTTGTTTTTCTCTGAACAATTTCGCTCCCGGCATGTTTCGCAGCACCCCGCGCAGCCATGACACGAACCGCTCTTTTTTCGCGAGAACGTGCGACGACCCGCAAGCACCAGGATCACCGCGACGAGCGCGAGCAATACATAGTCGATGACTTGCACCTAGACCAAACCTCCAATTTGATATACGGCAAAACCGACAACCCAGGCAACGGCGCATTGTAAAAGGATAACGCCAAAGGTCGCCAGTCCGGATTTCAGTTCCTTTTTCAGCGTGGCAACCGCCGCAACGCAGGGTGTATAGAGCAGCGTGAACAGCAGGAAACTGACTGCTGAAAGCGTTGTAAACATCTGCGGCAGCAACAGATGCAAGTCCGTGATCCCCGTTCCCAGCAATACCGAAAGGGTACTGACCACGGCTTCCTTCGCCACAAACCCGGAGATCAGCGAAGTGGCAATCCGCCAGTCGCCGAAGCCAAGCGGTGCGAAAATCGGCGCAATCAGTCTACCGACCAGCGCCAGCAAGCTCTGCGCGCTCTCGGTAACAACGTTCAGGCGAGTATCAAACGTCTGTAAAAACCAAATCACGACACTGGCCAGAAGGATGATGGTAAACGCGCGCTCCAGAAAATCCTTCGCCTTTTCCCACAGCAACAGCAACACATTCTTCGGAGACGGCATGCGGTAATTCGGCAGTTCCATCACAAACGGCACCGGCTCGCCGCGAAACGCAGTCCCCTTGAGAAGCAGCGCGATCAGCACCGCAAGTACGATTCCCGAAGCATACAGGCCAATCATCACGAGCGCCTGATACCGCGCGAAGAACGCCGCGCAAAACACCGCATAGATCGGTATCTTTGCCGAACAGCTCATAAACGGCGTTAAAAGAATCGTCATCTTCCGGTCACGGTCCGAAGCAAGCGTCCTTGTCGCCATGATCGCGGGAACCGAACAGCCAAAACCAATCAGCATCGGCACGAAGCTGCGTCCCGAAAGGCCGATCTTACGCAGAATACGATCCATGACGAACGCGATTCGCGCCATGTAACCCGTATCCTCCAGAATTGAGAGAAAGAAGAACAGCGTCACAACAATCGGCAGAAAACTCAATACGCTGCCTACGCCGGCAAAGATTCCATCAACGATCAGACTCTGCACCACAGGGTTGATTCCATATGCGGTCAGACCGGCGTCCACCAAAGAAGTCAGCGCGTCGATCGCACTGGTCAGAAGACCGGAAAGAGAACTGCCGATTACATTGAACGTCAGCCAGAATACCAGAAACATTACGCCTAAAAAAACAGGCAACGCGGTATATTTGCCCGTCAGAATTTTGTCGATCGCGACACTGCGCCGGTGCTCGCGGCTCTCGCAGCACTTGACAACCGAGGCGGCCACAACATTTTCGATGAACGAATATCGCATATCGGCGAGCGCCTCGTTCCGATCAAAGCCCGTTTCATGCTCCATCTCCAGAACACTGTGTTCGATCAGTTCTCTCTCGTTCTGGTCAAGGTCGAGCCGCTCCGAAAAACTCTCGTCCCCTTCAATCAATTTGGTTGCGCAGAATCGGGGAGAAACGCCGATTCCTCTCGCGTGATCCTCGATAACATGGGCAACGGAGTGGATGCAGCGATGTACGGCGCCGTCCGGACAAAAATCCTGCACGGCAGGCAGTATGCGCTTTTTTACGACCGTAATTGCCTGGCTGACAAGCTCGGAGACCCCCTCGTTTTTCGAAGCCGCAATCGGGACCACCGGCACGCCGAGCTGGCGGCTCATCAGTTGCACGTCTACGGAACCGCCGTTTGCATGCACCTCGTCCATCATATTCAGCGCAACGACCATAGGCAGCCGCAGTTCGAGCAGCTGCAGCGTTAAATACAGGTTCCGCTCAATGTTCGTTGCATCGACGATATTAATAATCCCGTCCGGTTTTCCGTCCAGAATAAAGTCGCGGGAAACAATCTCCTCCTGCGTATATGGCCGGATCGAATAAATACCGGGTAAATCGACAACCTGCGCGTCCTTAACTCCGCGGATTTCCCCCGTCTTCTGATCCACCGTCACGCCCGGAAAGTTTCCGACATGCTGATTGGACCCCGTAAGCGCATTGAACAGCGTCGTCTTTCCCGAGTTTTGATTCCCCGCAAGCGCAAATACCATCGTTTACCCCCTCTTCTTCTGAAAGCGCAATTTTACGCGCATCATCCTTGCGCAGCGTGAGCTCATATCCACGCACGCAGATTTCGATCGGGTCCCCCAGCGGCGCCGTTTTGATCAGCGTTACCCGCGTCTTCGGAATCAGCCCCATATCCAGCAGCCGGAGCCGTAACGCCCCTTCACCGCCTACGGCTCGTATCACGGCCGACTGTCCGATTTTTAATTCATCCAGCGTCATTTTTCACTCCACACTTTTTCTTGCACCAGTAGCACTACCTACGGTCACGCAGTAGTTAGAACTGTCTAACTCTGCAATAGGAGTGTACCTTTCTCCGCGTCTCTTGTCAATCCTTTTTTCCGGAATCCGAATCAACGAAAATGGATGCCTTCTCAAATCAACCTTTTTCTATTTTTGTAAAACCTAAATAGAGTTACATACAATTGAAAGATGATCCGAGCCATTTTTCTATTTTCGAAATACCATTGCTGAAAGATTATCCGAACCATTTTTCTTGTAAACTTGAAATAACTGCCGATATGGTGTTAGCATAGGAAGAAAGAAACGGGGGGTGTGTCATGCAGGTCAACGAATCGATCGAAGATTACCTCGAACAGATCCTGATCCAGCAGGAAAAAAATGGTTGCGCCCGCTCCGTGGATATCGCGACCAGCCTGTGCGTGACAAAAGCCAGCGTCAGCCATGCCACAAAGTTATTACGGGAAAACGCCTATATTCATATGGATGACGACAAATGCATCACGCTTACGCCCACAGGCCGCGAAATAGCCGAGCGCATGTATCAGCGCCACCGCGTTTTAGCGCAATTCCTGATGCGGCTCGGCGTGGCGGAGGACACCGCATTTGCCGACGCCTGCCGAATGGAACATGACATTTCCGCCGAGACATTTTCCGCCATCTGCCGCCATGCGGAGAAGGATTGGGACTAACGCCCGAACCTTTTTCTCGCCCAAGCTTCTCGAATCAAACGACATACGCCGCGCTTCCCGCGCGGCGTTTGCTTGCAGTTCCGCCTATCTTGATATCGGATATCCTTGAGATATCAAATCGCCTCATGACATCAAGTTCTCTCTGAATATCAAATTTTCTCTCTATATCGAATCTTCTCTTGATACCAAATCTTCCATTTCACCATACGGAAACACATGCTCCGTTTTCGACTGAAATTCGCGCAGCGCGCAGATCCGGCCGCTATCATTCCATTCGATCATCGAAACCCCGTCGAACGCATCCGGTTTCCCGTCGTATTCACAGGCGAAATGCCATTCGACGGCAGCGCGGTTTCCCTGCCGAATCCACCCTTTCCAATCCCAGGCGATTACCTTTCCCCGCGCATTCCAATCCCGGAACCAACGCAGTATCTGATCGCGCCCGTGGTACTCCGGGCCGTAGCATTCGCTGTAAACCGCGTCCTCGGAAAAGATATTCTCCAAGCCGCTTTCCTCCTGCTTCAGCCAGGCATCAAAATACCGGTGAATTTTATCTTCCATCTCCATAGCCGAAACCGTCGCCTCCTCTTGCCAATAGATTCAAAAGAACGGTATGCCGCATACGCAGGCATACCGTTTTATCCGGTTATCCCGAAAAGTCGTCCGATCCGCCGGAAGGCGTGGGTTCCGGTGTGTTGGTCGGAGCAACGGTCGTTGCCGGCGTATACGGTTCGCCCGTGTTGTCGTCCAGCCCATCGCCATCGTCATCCACCGGCAGCGGCGTGTAGGGGAGCCCCGTATTGTCGTCGATACCGTCGCCGTTATCGTCTACAGGCAACGTTTGATTCGTTGTATCCGTATTATCCGCCGACTCGACCGGCGTGAGGGATTTATAGTCGGTCGTCGAATACACCGCACCACCCTTTGCCGAAAGATAGAGCGTACCGCTGTAAACGTTTTTGGCAATAAACTGAGGCAGGATCTGCGCAAGCACATTCATCTTGCTATCGAGATCGGTGGCCTGCCCAACCTGGATTGTCAGCCCGTTTTTCGCAGCCATCGAAATTGCGAGCGGCGTTGTCAGATCGATAGACTTTATGGAGTCGGTCAACTGATACTGTTCGAGAACGCCGATGATCTGAACCAGCGTCGCCGTTGAAAAGTCGTTGCCTTCGCCAAGCCGCTGACCCAACTGATAGCCGGTCATACTCACGCCGGTAACCTGTATCAGATCGGAAATATCCGTCCCCGCGGTCATGGAAAGCACGTACCCGTTCTTGTCGATAATAACGGTGCTGTCGAGGCCGACGATGCCGGCAACTTCCTTACGCTCGCTCACAACAATACGGACGCGGCTCGGGAATATGTAGGTAACCGAATCCACCTGAAGATAGGGATTCTCCGCGATGTTTTCCTCCGCCTGATCGAGATCCACAAACAGCATGTGCGTGCCGAGTTTCAGCCCGGAGAGTTCGACAATATAATCGGCGGAGAACTCCTCGTTGCCCATAACGACGACGTCCGAAAGCAGAAAGCCGTAATAGAGCGCCACGCCGACCGCCACCAGCATCACCAGAACAAAGATTAGGTTCCCAAAGAGCTTAACAAGCATATCGCGGTTCTTTTTCTTGCGGACGCTGCGCTCAATGTATTCCTCATGTTTTCTGGCAGCTTCACGGGCACGCGCCTTCTTTTCGGCTTCGTGCATCCGGATGGTCTCTTCGGTTTCATTGATATGGATACGCGCCGTCGAGGAGGAACCCGTACGAAAGATGCGGGTGCGCGAAGTCTGCTTGTGCTTCTTGGGTCTTGGGTCCTCTTCGTCCTCGAAAAAGTCGTCCTCGTAATCACCAAAGAGGTGGATTGGCTCTGTCTGAGCCTTATCCGAACGCTTCTTTTTGGCCTGCTGACGTTCTTCGGGGGAATACTGCATCCGAGCGGAATCGGTTACGACCTGCTCTCCGTCATCCCAAGTGAGGTTCGCAATTTTCTCCGCATCCTCTTCGTCCGAGAACTCCACGTCATCGTCGTCAAACAGGTGCTGAAGCGGCGGTTCCGGCGGCTCGCCATACTGACGGTTGGCCGAGGCAGGATCATACTCCTCATCCGCGGGCACGGGTTCGAAGAAGCTCGACCAGAAGCCTTTCTTCTTTTCACGTTCGCTCTTTGGTTGTTGATCCTTCTTCTTTGGCATGAATCTGAACGTTTTCCTCTGTTCGCCACTTGCTGCGGCGCTTATCGCCGACCAAATCTTATTGGACGAAAAGCTTTTTAAGCTTTCGCCTTACCGGCGGATTGAGCCGCCTGCAAACTGTTAAAGCGCGAAATGCTGAGCAATACCCCCATAGCGGCAAGGAAGATCATCATGGACGAACCGCCCGCGCTGATGAAAGGAAGCGCCTGCCCCGTCGTCGGCAACAACCCGGTGCACACGCCGATATTCACGAATACCTGCAGACCGAAAACCACCGTAATGCCGCCGGCAAGCATGCTTCCGAAACGATCACGGCACAAAAGCGCAATCCGAATGCCACGGTACACGATGAACCCGTATGCGGCAAGAACCAGCAGGCCGCCAATCAACCCCAGCTCTTCGCAGACGATTGCGAAGATAAAGTCCGATTCGCCGTAGGTCATATACAGAAGCTTCTGTTTGCTGTTGTTGAGACCGACGCCAAAGAGACCTCCGGAACCGAGCGCATAGTAGGATTGGATCAGCTGATATCCATCGCCAAGCGCATCTTTCCAGGGATCGACAAACGACGTCAGCCGCGCCATTCGATAGGGTTCAATGACGGCAAGCAACGCAAACAGCGCGGCAAATACAACCGCAAGAAGCAACATTTGTTTGGTATCGCAACCGCCAATAAAAAGAAGCGAGTAACCCATTAGACCCATGATAACGGCCATCGACATGTTCGGCTGCAGCATGACAAGGCCGCAGATAATGCCAATGACCAAAAGCATCGGCAGCATTCCCTTTGTAAAACTCTGCATGACCGCGTGTTTTTTAGCCATGAAAGAGCACATATAGAGCATCATGCCGAATTTCGCGATTTCGGATGGCTGAATACTTTGACCGCCGATTACGATCCAGCGTTTCGCTCCGTTCGTTTCCTGACCGAAAGCGAGCACCGCCAGCAAAGCGGCAATCGAAATCAGGATACCGACCAGCTTGAAACGCTCCAGCTTCCGAAAGTCGATCAGCGAAATTACCAGCATCATGGGAAAGCCGATCGCAAGGTACATGGCCTGTTTCCGAATATAATAATAACCATCGTATCCGACAGACGCCGTATTCTGGGCGTAATAATAACTCGCCGAAAATACCATGACGAGGCCAAACGCACAAAGAAGACCGATCATCAGTACGATCGGATAATCGATATGTCCGACTCTACGCCGTTTCTTTGCAGGTACGCGTCGTTCCATCTCTATCGCTTTCTTTTATCCAAGCATGATCCGCCTATGTGCCGCGCAGAAGAAACCACAGGAAACACGACACAAACGCGCATCGTGTATCATACCAGAACCGAGGCGCAATGCAAAGCCTGCGCGGGATTTGTTTTCAGATTCTTTCCAATATTCTCGATTTTGCCGCGAAAAACTGTCCGAAACCTCCGCTCGAATGATCCAACGTAAAAGAGGCGCCGGAATGCGCCTCTTTGCTTGTCAAAAGAGTTTCCGGGATGTTAGGCCCGCAGCCCAAAGCTCCGTTCCTTCCGGCTGCTCCGGCTACTTTACGCCTAGGATCTCCGACCGGAAAACCTCGTTCCAACGCGCAGACTCTTCCCGAATAGGCGAATGCGCACTGTTTTCAAACCAGAACCATTCCTTTTTCGGCGCATCCAGCGCATCGAACCAACTCTTCGAAATCTCCGGCGGCGTGTTGCTGTCGTGCCTCCCGATCGTAAGGAAAACGGGAACGTCCAGTTTCCGCACGCTTTCGGTAAAGTCGCATGCAATCACTTCCCGCCAAAGCGAGCGAAGATTATAATATGCGCCCTTCGCGTAAGGAACCAGGCCGAAAATCCCATATTCCGGGGAGAAAAGAACCGGCAGCGCAATGGAGGTTATCATGTTCTCCTTGTGTCCGTGCGCCGCGCCGCCATATTTGGTCATCAGATTGCGCTGAACGGTAAGGTCGTCCAGCGATGCGTAAAGCCCGTTCTTCGGCGCTCCAATACGCGTCAATTCCCGAATCGCTTTCGAATCGTTTCGCTTCTGTGCTTCCTTCCACACGAATTCATAGGAAATGCGCTCATTCTCCGCACCGTTTGCCACCTGCCCGATCCCTACGTATGACGCGATCTTTTCCGGATACCGCTGGGCGAGCAGAACGCCTAGAAAACTACCGTAGGAGTGGCCGACAACAATGATCTTATCCTGCTGGAACCGTTCGCGTAAAGAATCCAGCAGAAGCCTTGCGTCCTCGATCACCGTTTCCATATTCATCGGGAGCTTCGCCTGCGCGGCAGTATAGCTTCGGCCAGAGCCTCGCTGATCCAGGCAAACGAGCGTACATACATCCGTCAGCGGCGCCTGATCCTTCAAAACGAAGTGCCGGTCGCAAACGCCCGGACCGCCATGCAGAAATAATACGACGGGGTTTTTCACATTCGTCCCTCGAATACGGACGTCCAGCAAAGTATTGTTCAGCGGAAGTTTTTTATGTTCATCCATCGGGTATGTGCGCGGCAAAATAGTTCACTCCCTTCAAATGCTGTAAAAGGATTCCTGTTCGCTGTGAATTTGCCTTATTATAACCCTATTTCTATTAATTGTGCGAGTGATTCTGCTTCCTTCCAGCAATCGATGGATTGGCATCCTTAACGCCTCCGGTTCTACACGAATGTCAGCTGTGAACTTCCTGCTAAGAATCCGTTAACAAATCGGCACTGAAACAAAATTTGCTGTCCCAGCAGGCGCAGTTCGTGCATCATCCGCTCATATCGAGATTAATTCCTTTTTTTCACATCCGTATTGCGGTCAGGCCGTTTGATTGACCGGCCACTACTGTGATGCTATACTGTACCCAGTTTTGCAGCGTAAGGATACGTTTTCTTGTGGATCTGCCATCCGGCAGGCAAGCGGCGAGGCCCATTTCGAACCGCGGCAAGGGAAACGGAAAGGATCGCCTGTCCCATGATGATTCGTTCTGCCCGAAATAAAGCGCCGTTTTATATCGCGCTGATTCTTATCGCCGGCCTCGCGTTTGGCTGTGCACTGCCTTCGCCCGTACCCGTCGAGGACGGAGCGGCAGCTCCCATCGCAAGTCAGAATACGGAGACCGTTACCTCTCCCGCTTCTTCCGGTACATATGCGGTGGACGTCACCGACATGGCGGGTAACACCGTTCAACTCAGCGACCCGGTCAGCCGTATTGTCGTTCTGGATCCTGCGGACTGTGAGATCCTTTTCGCTATTGGCGCGGGGGATCTGGTCGTGGGCCGAAGCGCAGGCTGCGATTATCCCGCTGAGACGAATGTGATCCCATTTGTAACGACAGACAACAAAACCGACCCGGATCTCGTTTTGCTGCGCGAACCGCAGCTCGTCGTCATGAGTGCCGAAGATGCCGCCAATGCGGATCTGATCGCGGCGCTCAGCGGCGCTGGCGTTCAGACTGTTGTTACAAACGCGCCGGATATTAACGGCGCATATAGCGCCATCTCCCTGCTCGGAACAGTGACCGGACACTCCGCGGAAGCCACCGCGCTGGTTTCCAGCCTGATCACCTCGCTTGCCGAACTGCAGGGAAAGATCAGTCAGCATGATCAAACAGTCTATCTCGAACTCTCGCCGCTTTCCAGCGGGCTTACGACGGCAGGCGGAAACACGATCGCATCGGCGCTGATCTCGTTCCTCGGATTTCACGACGAATTTGAGGATCAGCAAGGACTCCTGTCCATTACATCGGATCAGGTGGTTGGCCGCAGTCCCGATTATATTCTCACCACAACCGCTTCTGCCGTTTCCGAAACCCCTTCGCCAGAGGACACCGCTTCTCCGGATGAATCGACGCCGGATACCGCGGCCCCGGCAAACGATGGCTCCATTTCTGAAATCGAATCGCGAACGGACTGGGACTCCATTGACGCCGTGAAAAATAACCGTGTTTTCTATATCGAATCCGGTTTAATTACGCGCGCCGGTCCCCGGTTGGCCGAAGCCGCCAACGCGCTGTATTCCATTCTATACGACGGCGTACAGCCGTAACCCTTCCCACCGGTATGGACCTTTTTTTCGAATTCAATCCTTCCCAATTCAAAAAACGCGCTCCGGAACGATTCCAGAGCGCATTTTTTTGTTCGAATTGAACTTTCACCGGTTACTATTCGATCGCGGTAAAAGCGTCCTTGTCCATGCCGCAAACAGGGCAGACCCAATCTTCCGGCAGGTCTTCAAACGCGGTTCCCGGCGCAATCCCGTTGTCTGGATCGCCGATTTCCGGATCGTACACATAACCGCAAACGCACTCATATTTCATACACATCAACCTCCTGCTTGAATTGAACCAGCTGGCCGTTCCTTGCGGATGGTCAAAATGACTCGTCGGCAGTTTCGTTCTAACAACAAATATAGCAAATCCATGTTGTAAAAACAAGTAAAATCAGTCGCATATCCCGCCGGTACGGTGACTAACGCACACTTCCGGAAGAATATCCGCCAATCGCGCCCGCATCCAGCCGTGGCGTCCAGTCGGTTTGAAGTATCATTTCTTTCCCGTGAAACAGAAAAAGCAAAACCGGCCTCAATCGAGGCCGGCGCATACCGCGGAAGGAGCGAATTCCCACGGTATTCGAGGGTGCCAAGTTGATTTTATACCGCGCTTGCGCCGTAGTTCGCTAATACGCGAGCCGACGGGTCGTTGACGTTGCAGCCCTCCCAGGAACGGTTGGGCATCCAAAAGTCCTTGACCATATGCGCCTGGCCGGGATACTCGGCCTCAAAAAGTTCGCGGTACAGCAGCGACTCCTTCGTAAAGGGCGTTGCGAAGGTATACTTCGCGCTGCGCTCGGCAAACTCCTCGTCTGTGTAAAGCTTTTCGGCATATGCCTTGATCTGATCGACCATGGAATGCCCGACCGCGTCCGAAAACGCGGCTTTCTCGCGATAGAGAATTTCATGCGGCAGGTAATCTCCTTCAAACGCATGACGGAGCAGATACTTGCCTTTGTTGAACCGGTTCATTTTTAGGCCGGGGTTGACCGACATCACGTACTTGACAAAGTCCAAATCGCCAAACGGCACGCGCGCTTCCAGCGAGTTGGCCGAGATACAGCGGTCGGCACGGAGCACATCGTACATATAGATTTCATCGATGCGCTTTTTGGCTTCCTTCTGGAACTCTTCCTCGTTCGGAGCAAAATCCGTATACTTGTAACCAAACAGTTCGTCGCTGATCTCGCCGGTGAGCAACACACGGATATTCGTGTTTTCATGGATATACTTGCAGACAAGATACATTCCTACGCTCGCGCGAATCGTCGTGATATCGTACGTTTCGAGGATTCTGACAATCGTGCGCAGCGAACCGATGACTTCCTGCGTGGTCATAATCACTTCGGTATGATCGGTGCCGAGATAATCGGCCACCTGCTTGGCATACTTCAGGTCGATCGCATCGTCGCGCATACCGATCGCAAACGTGCGGATCGGATGAGGCAGATATTTATTGGCAATGGAGCAGACGAGCGAACTGTCCAGACCGCCGCTGAGAAGAAAGCCAAGCGGAACATCCGCGTCCAGCCGTTTGACCACGCCCAGCGTCAGCTTTTCGTTGATATTGCCACAGACGGCGTCGAGATCGTCCGGCAGGTATTTTTTTACGCTCGTGAGATCCGCATACGGGATAAACTCGCCGTTCTTCCAGTAATGCCCCGGCGGAAACGGGTTAATCGTTTCGCTGAGGCCAATCAGGTTCTTCGCCTCGCTTGCAAACAGGATCTTCCCATCTGCATCGAACCCATAGAACAGCGGACGGATGCCGATCGGATCACGTGCGGCGATCAGGGAGTCGCTCTTGTGATCGTATAGAATCAGCGCATACTCGGCATCCAGCATCTGAAACATGTCCGTCCCATACCGCTGGTACAGGGGTAAAAGCAGCTCGCAATCCGAGCCGCTCTTAAAATCATATCCGGAAAACAGTTCATCCCGCATCCTGCGGAAACCATAGAGCTCGCCGTTGCAGACAACCGCATCTCCATTACGCTCAAACGGCTGCATGCCGCTCTTCTCCAAGCCCATAATCGTCAGACGGTGGAACATCAGATATCCATCTCCAACGCTCAGCATCCGCGAAAGATCCGGCCCCCTTGATATTGTTTTATAAAACCCGTCGACAAGCATATCCAGCGGAATCCGCTTGCCGAGATAACCCATGATCGAACACATGTCCCCGGCCTCCTGCACAAAAGTTGTTACCTGACGTCGAAAAGCAGTTCCCCATAGCCGGGGTATGGCCAATTCTCCGTCGCAGTCAGAATTTCAAGCGCATCGACGCTCGCGCGCAATTCACTCATATGCTCCAGAACCTGTTCCTTGCAGATGTTCGCCGCTTTGTGCGCTTCGCTCTCCGCCTTCGCCTTTGCAAGCGCATCCTCAAGCGCCTTGGTGCTTTCGTATGCCGCTTTTGTCAGGGCAGCCGCGGTTCCAAGCGTTTCGGACTCATATGTGCAGTCCGCCGCGTTGGCAAACGTCCGCTTGGCAGCAATCGTATCCGCCAGCTTCTTCTGGAATTTTACCGACGCGGGCAAAATATCCTTACGAGCCATATCGAGCATGGTCATCGCTTCGATGCAGACAACTTTTTTATAATTATCCAGTGCGATTTCGAAACGAGCGCGAAGCTCCGTTTCGCTGAGCACCCGATGCGAGGTGAACAAATCGATATTCTTCTGTTTGACGAAATAGGGCAGCGCATCCGGCGTGGATTTTAAATTGAGCAGACCGCGTTTCTCCGCTTCCTTTACCCAGGCGTCGTCATAGCCGTTTCCATTAAAAATGATACGCTTGTGCTCATGCACAACACTCTTAATCAAATCGTGGATCGCCGTCGGCATGTCGCTTGCCGATTCCAAAACATCCGCATATTTTCGAAGGGATTCGGCAACGGCGGTATTCAGCACCATGTTCGCATCCGAAACCGATTGACTCGAACCCAACATGCGAAGCTCGAATTTATTGCCGGTGAACGCAAACGGCGAAGTCCGGTTGCGGTCGGTCGTGTCCTTGGGGAAATGGGGAATTACGTGCACGCCGATCTTCATCTGTTTTTTCTCACGGCCGCCGTAAGCGGAACCGGAGTCAATCGCCTCCAGGATTTCGAAAAGCTCGTCACCCAGGAAAACGGAGACGATTGCCGGCGGGGCCTCGTTCGCCCCGAGGCGGTGGTCATTTCCCGCGCTCGCTACCGAAACGCGAAGCAGGTCCTGATAATCGTCCACCGCCTGGATCACCGCGCAGAGGAAGAGAAGGAACTGCGCGTTTTCGAAAGGCGTTTCCCCTGGCTCCAACAGGTTTACGCCGGTGTCTGTCGAGAGCGACCAGTTGTTGTGCTTGCCGCTGCCGTTCACGCCTTCAAAGGGTTTTTCATGCAGCAGGCAAACAAGACCGTGCTTCTTCGCCACCCGCTGCATGATCTCCATGGTTAGCTGGTTGTGGTCCGCGGCGATATTGGTTGTAGTAAAAATCGGGGCTAGCTCGTGCTGTGCCGGCGCCACCTCGTTATGCTCGGTTTTTGCCAGTACGCCCAACTCCCAGAGTTCCGAATTCAGATCTTCCATGAACGCCTGTACGCGGGGTTTAATGGAACCGAAATAATGGTCTTCCAGCTCCTGGCCCTTTGGCGCGCGGGCACCATACAGCGTACGGCCGGTGAAAATCAGATCGGGACGACGGTCGTAGTCTTCCTTGTTGACAAGGAAATACTCCTGCTCGTTTCCAACGGTGGTCATCACGCGTTTGACCTGATCGTTACCAAAGAGCTTAAGAATACGAATCGACTGGCGATCGATCGCCTGCATCGACCGCAGCAGCGGCGTCTTCTTATCCAGGGCTTCGCCGCCATAGGAGCAGAACGCCGTCGGGATGCAAAGCACCTTTTCCTTGATAAAGGCAAAGCTTGTCGGATCCCACGCGGTGTAGCCACGCGCTTCAAACGTTGCGCGCAGGCCGCCGGAGGGGAAGCTGGAGGCGTCCGGCTCTCCCTGAACAAGTTCTTTGCCGGAGAATTCCATGATGACGCTTCCGCCAGGCGTAGGCGAAATAAAGCTGTCGTGCTTTTCCGCCGTAATGCCGGTAAGCGGCTGGAACCAATGCGTAAAGTGGGTTGCACCCTTTTCGATCGCCCAATCCTTCATCGCATTGGCAACGACATTCGCAACCGAGAGATCCAGTCTCTGGCCTTCGCGGATCGCAGTCTGCATAGCTTTGTACGTGTCCTTTGGCAAACGTGCTTTCATGACCGCATCGTTAAACACCTTGCTGCCGAATGTTTCCGAAACCGTACCCATGTTCGTTTCTCCTCCCAATCTGCTTCCAGTAAACTCGCTTATAAAAAGCGGCAACGACACCACGGTACTTCCGCGGCGCCTTTGCCGTTTGAAATAATATGCGGATAGTATACAGCGGTGCGAAACGGTTGTCAATTAAAAGTTTTTGCAGGTTATCCTGCATAAAATCGCACATTCCTGCATTTCGTATTATAATTATTGGCTAAAAATATTTGTTTCGACCTTTTTTGCAGTTTGTAAGTATATATCATTCATTTTTTTCTTGACAGACATACCGGTATTATGTATACTGCGCAAGAACAATGGCGTTCAGACTTCGGGTTGTAGAATCCGGGTTTGGGCGCTTTTTGTTAAATGCTCCGGGTTTTCCCATCCGGAAGGGCAATACGGCCTCTTTAACGTCTCTTTGGCGTCGAATGGGCCGGTTGTTGTCTCAAAGCGCTTCTTCCCCTCGCCAAAGCGAACGAAAGCGAAGCGTCCACTATTTATTAGGAAGAGGAGAACCGAAAATGGCTCTGCGGGAAGGTGAAATCCGCATTCCGTCCGGCTGTGCAATCGCCGGCGTATTTGCCAAGGATGGCTCGAACATCTCCGGCAGTCTTGTTTCCCACGCCATGACCAGTATGCACGAGCGCTCCAACGGGTTGGGCGGCGGGTTTGCCGGCTATGGCATCTATCCGCACAGCAAGGAATACTATGCGCTGCACGTCTTTTACACCAATTCGGACGCGCGGCAAACCTGTGAGCGATATCTTGACCAGGTATTCGAGGTTGTCAACCTTTCCAAGATACCGACAAGAAAAAATAAACATATCACGGATGAACCGCTCATCTGGCGCTATTTCGTCACGCCGCACCATAACCGTCTGCGCGACAGTCAGCTCGATGAAAAGGAATATGTTGCGCGCGCGGTCATCCGCATCAATTCGGAGTTTCAGGGCTGTTTCGTTTTTTCAAGCGGCAAGAACATGGGTGTGTTTAAAGGCGTAGGTTATCCGGAGGACGTCGGCGATTTTTACCGGCTCGAGGAATACGAAGGGTATTGCTGGACCGCACATGGGCGCTATCCCACCAACACGCCCGGCTGGTGGGGCGGCGCGCATCCTTTTGCCCTGCTGGACTACACCATTGTCCACAACGGAGAAATCTCCAGCTACGACGCCAACCGCCGCTATATCGAGATGTTCGGCTATCGCTGCACGCTGCAGACGGATACCGAGGTTATGACGTATATTGCGGACTATCTGCTGCGCAAGGTCAAACTAACCCTGCCGGAGTTTGCCAGCGTCGTCGCCGCGCCGTTCTGGAGCACAATCGCGCAAAAGAGCGAAGCGGAACAGAAGCAGTATTCCTATCTTCGCAATGTCTTCGGCAGCCTCTTGATGACGGGGCCCTTCTCCATTCTGCTTGGTTTCGAGGGCGGCATGATGGCGCTCAACGACCGGCTCAAGCTGCGTTCCATGGTCGTCGGCGAGCGCGGCGAAACGGTTTATGTGGCGAGCGAGGAGTGCGCAATTCGATACATGGAACCCGACCTTGACCGCCTCTACGCTCCGCGCGGAGGAGAACCGGTCATCGTCACGCTGAACGGAGGCGTCGAAGCATGCCTGTGAACGATTATTACCCGGAGTTCGAAATTGTCCGTAACGAAGCGAAATGCACAAACTGCCGCATTTGCGAGCGGCAGTGTTCCAATGGTGTGCACCAGTATGACGCCCGCACGGGACATATGATTGCGGACGATCTGAAGTGTGTGGACTGCCAGCGCTGCGTGGCATTCTGCCCGACGCGCGCGATTAAGATCGTACGCAGCAACAACGTCTGCCGCAGCAACTATAACTGGAGTTGCGACGCGGTCAAAGAAATTTACCGTCAGGCGGACAGCGGCGGCGTGTTGCTTTCCTCCATGGGAACGCCGCTGGATTATCCCGTTTATTGGGACAAGCTGCTCGTGAACGCTTCGCAGGTTACGAACCCCTCCATCGACCCGCTGCGCGAGCCAATGGAAACGCGCGTGTTCCTCGGAAAAAAGCCAACAAACATTGCGCGCTCCGCAGACGGCTCGCTATTGACCGACCTGCCGCCACAAATCGACCTCAAGCTGCCGATCCTGTTTTCGGCTATGAGCTACGGGTCCGTAAGCCTGAACGTACACGAAGCGCTCGCCCGCGCGGCAACCGCGCTCGGAACCTGCTACAACACCGGCGAAGGCGGGCTTCACAAATCGCTTTACCCCTACGTTGCCAATACCATCGTGCAGGTTGCCTCCGGACGTTTCGGCGTGCATAAGGACTATCTCAACGCCGGCGCCGCCATTGAAATCAAAATGGGGCAAGGCGCAAAACCCGGCATAGGCGGGCACTTGCCCGGCGCAAAAATCGTTGGCGACGTTTCCAAAACGCGTATGATTCCGGAAGGATCGGACGCGATCTCGCCGGCACCGCATCACGATATCTACTCCATCGAAGACCTGCAGCAGCTTGTCTGTTCCCTCAAGGAAGCAAGCGGTTACCAAAAACCGATCATTGTCAAAGTTGCGGCGGTTCATAATATTGCGGCAATCGCAAGCGGGATCGCACGCAGCGGAGCGGATATCATCGCCATCGACGGATTCCGGGGCGGCACCGGAGCGGCTCCAACCAGAATTCGCGACAACGTCGGAATCCCGATCGAGCTCGCCTTGGCGAGCGTGGATACGCGGTTGCGCGAGGAAGGCATCCGCAACGACGTTTCCCTCGTAATCGGCGGCAGTGTACGTTCCAGCGCGGACGTGATCAAGGCCGTTGCACTCGGCGCAGACGCAGTCTATATCGGTACGGCGGCGATGATCGCGCTCGGTTGTCACCTCTGCCGCAGTTGTCACAAAGGTTCCTGCAACTGGGGCATCGCGACGCAGAAACCGGAGCTGGTCAGCCGTATCGATCCGGAAAAAGGCGCGGAGCGGCTCGTCAATCTCGTGACCGCGTGGAACAGAGAAATCCGCGAATTCCTCGGCGGTATGGGCATCAATTCGATTGAAGCGCTTTGCGGCAACCGCGCCATGCTCCGCGGAATCGGATTAAACGAAGTGGAATTAAGAACGCTTGGCATCAAGCACGCGGGAGAGTAAGGATCGAACGCGATCAGGAATCGGAACCAAACTTACTCGTCATTCGTCCATTGGAACGAGTTTTAGGAAAGGTAACGCTATGGAACAATATCCATTCGATCATACGGTTCGGCGGATCGACGCCAGGGGCACGGACCATCGCGCGCTGAACGCCTGTATCCGTCAGGCCGAGGGGGACGTGGAGCTCATGGACGTTCTCGGCCAGCGCTATATCGGCGATGCGCTGGACAGCGGGACCATTACAATCCAGGGTACCCCCGGAAACGCGCTTGGCGCATATCTCAACGGAGGCCACATCATCGTGCACGGCAACGCGCAGGACGCGGTGGGCGACACGATGAACCGCGGCGAGATCGTCGTTCACGGTTCCGTGGGCGATACGGTAGGCTACAGCATGCGCGGCGGCGAAATCTACGTGCGCGACAGCGCGGGATATCGCGCGGGCGTCCACATGAAGGCGTATGGCGACACCTCACCCGTGCTGGTCATCGGCGGCCGCTGCGGAAGCTTTCTTGGCGAGTACCAGGCCGGTGGTACGATCGTGGTGCTCGGCATCGGCCAGGTCGGCGAAGTGCTCGGCTATTTCTGCGGAACTGGCATGCATGGCGGAGCGATCTATGTACGGGGCGAAATCAAACGGGAAAAATTTCCGCGTCAAGTGCGCGTCTGCGAAGCAAACGCTGAAGATCTTTCCAAAATCCAGCCATATTTGGAAAAATATGTTACACTCTTTCATAAGGAGATCCCAAACGACGGCACGCCGTTCTGGCTCCTTACCCCGAACTCCGCCGATCCGTACCGGCAACTCTACGTAACAAACTGAGCGCGGCCGCCCGCTTCGGCGCTCAACCCGAATCCGCATAGCGGGCGGGTCGGGTGCCTTGTTCGATTACTCACTGGTACCGGCGCAATGACCATTCCTGCGCAACGTAATTTTAGAGAGGACGTGCGACCATATGATGTATACCGCACAGGAAATCGTCGATTATGCAGCGGCGGAGGACGTCAAGTTCATCCGGCTCGCGTTTTGCGACGTCTTCGGAGTCCCCAAGAATATCTCTATCATGCCGGAGGAGTTACCCCGCGCGTTTTCAGACGGCATCTCGATCGACGCTTCCGCCATACGAGGCTTCGGCGACGCGGCACATTCGGACTTGCTCCTCTTTCCCGATTCGGAAACACTCACGATTCTGCCCTGGCGGCCGAGTCACGGGCGTGTCGTGCGGCTTTTTGCGGATATTCGCCGCTCGGATGGTTCGCTTTTCCCACTCGATACGCGGAATATTCTGAAACGTGCCATCGCAAACGCCGAGGACGCGGGCGTCACCGTAAACTTCGGAACGGAGTTCGAA
Source organism: Eubacteriales bacterium (assembly GCA_034933205.1). Lineage (GTDB taxonomy): Bacteria > Bacillota > Clostridia > Christensenellales > CAG-138 > UBA7703. Next base: position 1,638 of record JAYFNY010000068.1, on the reverse strand, counting down.
TTCTATCTCTTCCAGCTGGATGCCGATGGCAACGCAACGAAAATTCCTTACGACAACGCAAGATATATGGATATAGCGCCGCTTGACCGCGGTGAAAACGTTCGCCGTGAAATCTGCCTGACACTTTGCGAAATGGGGATTCGCCCCGAGAGTTCGCATCATGAAGAGGGTCCCGGTCAAAATGAGATCGATTTTCGTTACGGCAGCGCGTTGGCTGCTGCGGATAACGCAATTACGTTCCCTTCCGTGGTACGTACGGTTGCCATGCGAAACGGACTTTGCGCCGATTTTTCACCCAAACCTCTGCCGCACGAAAGCGGCAACGGCCTGCATATCAACCTTTCGCTTGCTCAGCCGCACACCGAGGAAGCGCGCGACGCGTTCATGGCAGGATTGCTGGAACACATCTGCGAAATTACCGCGTTCCTCAATCCCATCGACGAATCCTACGCACGGCTCGGCGAGTTCAAAGCCCCGCGTTATGTCACATGGTCGCCGGAGAACCGTTCGCAGCTGATCCGTATTCCGGCAGCGAAGGGGGAATTTGAACGCATCGAACTGCGTTCTCCCGATCCTGCCGGAAATCCGTACCTCTCGTTCGCGCTCATCCTCGCTGCCGGACTGGACGGTATTCGCCGCGGACTTAATCCGCCGCCGCCGACCAATGTCAATCTGTTTACGGCGGACGATTCGTTTACGCAAAAACTGCTCCAGCTTCCGCGCTCACGCGCAGAGGCGGCAAAGCTTGCCGGCAACAGCGCGTTTGTGCGCTCCGCCCTGCCGCAAGGAATCCTGAACGCAATGACAAACTGCGATTAGCGGCATCGGAATTCGGGAGGGCTGATTTTGGCGTACAATGACGCAAAACCGAATAGCGTACTGATCGTTTCGGGATCGGAGCGCACGCGGGAAACCCTCGCGAGCGTGTTTCCGCCGTCGCGCTATTCGCCCGTCATGACGCGCGGATCCGCCGCCGAGGTCCGAAGACTCGTGCTCGACACGCCGTTTTCCCTAGTGTTCATCAATACGCCCCTTCCGGACGAACCGGGCGCGCAGCTCGCTCTCGACCTTTCCAATCTTCGCGGATGTTGTGTCGCGCTGATCGTCCCAGGGGATAATTATGACCAAATCAACGATCAGGTGGAAGACGCGGGCGTCATCACGCTGAGCAGACCCTGCACGGCGCAGCAACTCCGGCAGGCGGCGACCATGATGAGCGCCACTCGCGTCAAGCTTGCGGATATGGAGAAGAAAACCGCAACGCTAGAGGAAAAAATGGATGAGATCCGTCTCGTCAACCGTGCAAAGTGGATGCTGATTCAAAAACGCGGTATGGACGAAGCCACAGCGCACCGATATATCGAAAAACTCGCGATGGACGCAAGGCAAACACGCCGACTGGTCGCGCAAACGCTGATTCGCTCCCTGGACGACGATTAATCCGATTTCAAAGTCAAATCCGTGTTGTGTATTGAGATTCGGGCGGAAGAAATTCCGCTTCAGTCTGTCAAAAAAGTTTCTAGGATTGTTAAGGGCCGTAGCCCTTAACCCGTTTTTTCCGGCTGTGCCGGTTCATCCGGCGCAACGGATCGCCCGTTAGGGCGGTTTCCTTGTGCTCTTTTCCGCCCGTAAGGCAGA
>JAYFNY010000067.1:0-24043 GCA_034933205.1 Eubacteriales bacterium | reverse complement strand
CCACCATATCGGGCATCACGACGAGGCGGTGCATGCGGGACGCTGGCAGAACAACCCCGACTGGTGCTTCTGGGACTATCCGCTGATCGAACTGGACGGCAAGACGATGGGGATCGTGGGGTTCGGGCGCATCGGCCAGGCTACGGGAAGAATCGCCAAAGCGCTGGGTATGAAGGTGCTGGCGTACGACGCAATGGAAAACGACGCAGGGCGCGCGCTGGCAACCTATGTACCGCTGGATACGCTGCTCAGGGAATCGGATGTGATTGCGCTGCACTGTCCGCTGTTTCCGGAAACGCAGGGGATGATCAATCGCGCGTCGATTGCGAAGATGAAGGACGGCGTGATCCTGCTCAACAACAGTCGCGGTCCGCTGATCGTGGAGCAGGATCTGGCGGACGCGCTCAACAGCGGCAAGGTATACGCCGCTGGGCTGGACGTGGTTTCCAGCGAGCCGATCAAGGCGGACAACCCGCTTCTTACGGCGAAGAACTGCATTCTTACGCCGCATATCAGCTGGGCGCCGAAGGAAAGCCGTCAGCGGTTGATGGATATTGCGGTGGACAATCTGGAAAACTTCCTGCGCGGAACCCCCGTCAACGTCGTGAACCGCTGAAACGGGAAGTTAACGGCAGAACGTGACTGAATCCAAGGAGGAATAAGGCATGTTGATCGATATTACGCTGAAGGTTACGCCGCAAATGATCACCGACGCGCAGGGGAACGAGAAGAAGGCGCTGACCGGGCACCTCGGGACGCATTTCGACGGGATGGACAAAGAGTTTCCCCTTGACCTCACGGAACTGGAAGGGATCGCATTCGATATTTCCGGGATTCAGGGACGGGATATCGAAATTGGCGATATCGACCCGGAGAGGATCCGGGGCGCGAAATTCATCGCGTTTTACAGCGGATTTCTCGAACGGGTCGGTTACGGGAGCGAAACATACTTTGCCGCTCATCCGCAACTTTCAAACGAACTGATCGACCGGCTGCTGCGGGAGGGCGCGCGGATCATCGGCATCGATTTCGCGGGCGTCCGAAGAGGGAGAGAGCACACGCCGAAGGATCAGTACTGCGCGGACAGGGGAACGTTCATCGTGGAAAACCTCTGCAACCTGAAGCCGGTCGTCGAAGCCGGCGGGCGGTTCCTGGCGTGTACCTATCCCATGAACTTCAGCGGAATGACCGGGTTGCCCTGCCGGGTGGTCGCGCGGATCTAGCGCAAAGGCCGGAGCGATACCGAACACAAACAAAAAACGCCGATTTCGGCGCTTTTTTTGCACACTGTGTTTGCAGAGCAGGTTCTAAAGAACGATTCTGCCCGTCGTGACGGTTCGATACGGTTCGCAGCCGCAATTTTCGCGTTCGGTCGATACGGTTCCCCGTTTGTCCGCCCGGAACCGGTAAAGATTGAATGCGCCGTTCTCATAATCGAAACGCTCTCCGCCGTCCTGGTAATGCACGCAGGAGGCGTTCGGCCCGAACACTTCGAGCACAAGCTCCGTTTCGAGCGCGGGGTCAATCCACTGGCGCACGGGCCAGGTCGGCAGGATCGTGCCGCTGCGGATATAGACCGGGCAAACGTCGAGCGGCGCTTCGCGAACCAGCCAGCGGGAGCCTTCCTCGCGCGCGCCCGTCCAGTAGTCGTACCAAATGCCCTCGGGCAGATAGACCAGCTTTTTTCGCGCACCCTGCTCCAGCACCGGGGAAACAAGCACGTTTTCACCGAGCAGGAACGCGTCGTTGATCTGCCGCGCTTCGGGGTCGGAAGGATAGTGGAACGCGAGCGGACGCAGGACCGGCCAGCCTTTTAACGAAGCCAGACGGAACTGGTCGTAGAGGTAGGGAATCCAGCGGTAGCGCAGTTCGACATACTTGCGATAGATCGTCAGGGTCGGCTCGCCGAACCGCCAGGGTTCCTGATTCTTTGTCCCCTTTGCGCTGTGGTTGCGAAAGAACGGGCTGAAGCAGCCGACCTGCACCCATCGGGTCAAAAGCTCCGGGGTCGTGTCGCTGCCGAACCCGCCGACGTCCGTTCCGCAGAAAGCCATGCCGCTCAAGCCGAGGTTACAAAGCTGCACAACGCCCAGCCGCAGGTGGGACCAGATGCTGTGGTTGTCCCCCGTCCAGGCGGCGGTATACCGCTGGGACCCGCAGTAGCAGGCGCGCGTGAGTACAAACGGGCGCCTGCCGCTGAGCCGTTTCCAGCCCTCGTAGGTCGAACGAGCCATGTTATGCCCGTAAATATTGTGGATTTCCGCGTGGGTTACCCTGCGTTCCTCGTCCGAAAAGACGACCTCGTCCGGCAGGGGACCGTGAAAGCTCGCCGGCTCGTTCATATCGTCCCAAATGCCGTCGATCCCCATATCGATTAAAAAGCGATGCTGATCCCCCCACCAGGCGCGCACGTCCGGATTGCCGAAATCCGGAAACGCCGCGTCGCCGGGCCAGACGGCGTTCACATACGTTTCGCCCGACGGGGTTGTGGCAAAGTACCCGTTTGTTTCACCTTCGTCAAACACGCGGTAGCCCGGCTGCGCCTTGACGCCGGGGTCGATGATAGCGACGGCCTTGAAGCCGTCCTGCTTCAGGTCGGCGAGCAGTTTCTTTCCGTCGCGATAGCGCTCCTGATTCCAGGTGAACACCTTAAAATGGTCCATGTAATCGATGTCGAAATGGATGCAGTCGCAGGGGACGCGGCAGGAACGCATCGTTTCGGCGATCGAACGGATTTCGTCCTCCGTTTCATACCCCCAGCGCGACTGGTGGTAGCCGAGCGCCCAGAGCGGCGGCAGCGGCATGCGACCCGTCAGCGCGGTGTAGCGCTCCAGAATTTCCGGCAGGGTCGGGCCGTAGATGAAGTAATAGTCCAGAACCCCTTCGTCGCTGCCGAATGCGTAGTAACCGTCGTTTTCCTTGCCCATGTCGAAGAACGTGCGGCGGTGGTTGTCGAAGAAGATCCCGTACGCGCCGGCGTCGCCCAGCACGGTAAAGAACGGCATGCTCTTGTAGAGCGCGCGGAAGTTGTCCTCGTGCGGGTCCGCGTTGTCCGTGTTCCACATTTCGTACGCATATCCGCGTTTATTCAGAAACCCGGTTTTGTCGCCAAGCCCGTAGACGCAGTCGTTTTCATACAGCTTGCGGACGCACTGGAAACGCCAGTTTGCGTTCTCGCGGGATACGGGTTGGTCGTGCCCCTCCCAGGAGGCGAACTCTTCCGCGGACGACGGTTCCATGTAGGGCGGGATGCGCATTTTGCGGTATTCTTCGCTCAGCGGGCGGCCGTCGGCGGTAAAAAAGTCGATGTGGAACGTTTCGTCCGCGCGAATCTGCAGCCGGCCCGTTTCGATCCGTAGCCGTCCGTTTTCCGACCGGACGTTCAGACCGGGTACGGTTTCGGCGGCGCCGGTGACGGCGGCGGAGGGTTCCTCCTCCATTCCGCCGGTAAAGACGACGCGCACGACGTTTTCGGAGAGAATTTCGATCCTCCGCTGGGAATCCAGACATACGAGCTGTTCCTGCGGGAGGTTTCGGGCTTTTCTGATCATGGAGAATGTCCTTTCCAATCAATCCGGAGTCAATCCGGTTTCGTAAGCAAACAGGCCGGCCAACGGGCCGTAACAGATACAGCTGTTCCGGTACGAGGCGAATTCCGTTTCGAAAATATGTCGCTTTTCGCGCAGAAACGGGATCTTGCCCGCCGCGGCGAGACGGCCGCATTCGCGCAGTTCCAGCACCTGCTCCGGCGAAAGAAGCCCGTGTCCGGCGCAGAAAAGAGAAACGTCCGGGCAGCGATTCAGGCAGTGTTCGAGCGCGCCGAGCCAGCGTTCCAGCCGGGCCTGCCGACCTTGCGGCAGGTAGTCCAGCAACTGCATGGCGTTGCAGCTGTCGCCTGAAAACAGGATACCGTCCGCTTCGTCGTAGAAACAGACGGAACCGTCCGTGTGCCCGGGCAGTTCGATCGTTTCGAGGCGCCTGCCGCCCAGATCGAACCGGCGGCCGCTTCGCAGCGGAAGCAATCGCGGGGCGGGAACGGCGGCTGCGATGCTTTGAATCTGCTCCTGCGTGACGGGGGATACGTTTGCCAGGCGCATCCGCTGCGCATAATCGCTTCGGTCGCGAACGGTCAGGGATTTTGCCGGCTGCCGGTCCGCCGGATGCACGAATACCGTATTATAATACCGCATTCCGCCCGCGTGGTCGACATGGCCATGCGTTAAAACGACGTCGTATGGAAGATTCGTCAGCGTCGCTACGACTTCGGCCGGGTTTTGCAAACCGGTGCCCGTGTCGATCACGAGCGCGCGGTTCCTGCCGGTCACGACGTAAAATACGCTGAGGCCGGATTCGTCGATCTCGAAGATTCCTTCCCGGACGGGGATTACGCGATAGACGCCGCCGAGCTGCTTCATCCTTTCACCGCGCCTTCCGTAACGCCCTTGATGATGTATTTCTGGCAGAACGCATAGAACGTAACGACCGGGATCACGGCCAGAACGAGCGCCGCCGTGCCGAGGTTCCACTTTTTGCTGTACGCGCCAAAGAAGAGGTACGTTTTCAGTGGAAGCGTCTGAAGACCGGCTTTGTTGATGGTGAGCGACGGCAGCAAAAAGTCGTTCCAGAGGCTCATGACGCAGAGGATCGCAACCGTCGCGCTGATTCCCTTGAGCAGCGGAAGCACGATCATGAAAAAAGTGCGCACGGGGCCGCATCCGTCGATGGCGGCGGCTTCCTCCAGATCGGCAGGGATGCTCTTGATGAATCCGTGATAGAGCAGAATGGACATGGGGCAGAGGAAGCCGAGATTGATCGTCATCAGCCCGATGCGGTTCATCATATGCAGCGAACCCATCACACGAAGAAGCGGCAGCATGACGCACTGGAACGGAACGAGGATGGAGAGGGAGAACAGCGCGAAAAGCACCTTGCTCGTCCGGCTTTTCGTGCGTGCCAGCACCCAGGCCGCCATGGGACAGAAGAGTGTGGCGCAGACGGTGACACCGACCGTGATGATCAGCGAGTTCTTGATGGAAGTGAGATAATCGAGCTTATCGAACGCCTGCAGGTAATTGCTGAAATTCAGCGACTGCGGCAGAAGAAGGACGCTTTTATAGATCTCCTTCAGTGTTTTAAAGGAATTCAGCGCCAGCAGTAACGCCGGGAAAAGGAACAGGGCGGCCAGGACGATGCTGACGCAAAGGGCCAGCGTGCGCCGGCTTGAAAGGCTGTGTTGCTTTCTCATTACAGTTCCACCTCCCTGCGTTTAAAGAAGAAAAGCTGCGTTAAGGTGATTACGGCCACCACGATCAGGTACACGACGCCTTTTGCCTGCGCCTGTCCGAATTTATTCATGGAGAACGCGGTGTTATAGATGTTCATGGTCAGCATTTCCGAGCTGTTGTAAGGCCCGCCCTGGGTCAGCGTCAGATTCTGGTCATAGAGCTTAAAGCAGTTGGCCAGGGTCAGAAAGATTCCCACGGTGAAGGCCGGCGTGAGCATGGGCAGCTTGACGTGCCAGAACCGCTGGAACCGCGTGGCCCCGTCGATGGAGGCGGCTTCGAGCAGGCTGTCCGGGATGTTCTGGATCTGCGCGATATAGATCAGCATCATATAGCCGCTCATCTGCCAGACCACGACGATGAGCAGTCCCGCCGTGGCGGTCTGCGGGGTGGAGAGCCAGTTGCAGAGCCAGGGAATGCTAAGAAGCGTTCCAAGCCCGTCGAACACGTCCGTAAAAATGAACTGCCAGATGAACCCCACGAGAATTCCGCCGATGAGGTTCGGCAGAAAGAAGATGCTGCGAAAAAGGTTGCTGCCGCGGAATTTCTGCGTGACCAGCAGCGCCAGACCGAGCGCCAGCAGGTTGACCAGCACGACCGCCGCGACCGAGAAGACGAGCGTGTAGCGAAATGAGTACAGAAACTGGCTGTCGTCGGTAAAAATCGTAACGTAGTTTGTAAGCCCGTTCGGGACGGCGTTGCTGCCGATGCCGTTCCATTCGGTGAACGAGTAGTAGATCCCCATCGCCATCGGCAGAAGAATGGCGAGCGAAAACGCGAGCAGACACGGGGTTTGAAAGCCCCAGAAAACGAGTTTGGACTTTTTCATGTTCGTCCCTTTCCATTGCCGGATCCGGCAGAGAAGACGCTTTTGGTTTCTCTTCTTCAGAACCGAATTCGAAAAAAAGAAGGCGCCTTCGGTTTTATGAGTACCGAAGGCACCTTGTTGTTCGAATTACCAGGGCCTTCCGCCGGTTGTTATCTCAGTTTGGCCCAGTCGTCCTTTGCCTGCTGAATGACCGTATCCCAGTCCTTCTCGCCCGCGATGTAGCTCTGCAGACCCGCGCCGAACGAATCCTGCCAGCCATCCGGATATCCGCCGAATACCAACGGCGTGATGTTGCCGGACTGCGCATACGCGTTGCAGGCCTGGCTTACAACGTTATCCACCGGGTAGTCGCCGTAGCAATCCATCGGAACGTTGAACCCGAGGTCGTTGGACTGCACGGATTTGCCCTCGTTGGAGAGGTAGAACCAGTTGAGAAAGTCCTTCGCGGCCGCTTTCTGCGCGTCGGTCGAATGCCGGTTGACCACAAAGTATTCGCCTACGCCGTAGCAGACGTTATCCTCGTCCACGCCCTTGAGCGGGATCGGCAGCACGCCGATTTGGTCGAGCAGGGTTTCGTCCACGCTCGCGACGATCGGCTGGACCCACTGACCCATCTGGATCACGGCGGTCTTCTGGATGCAGAAGGAACCGCCCATTGCGCTGTCGTAGTCCACGGCGTTCAGCGCGGAGGGGTTGTCCGCATCGGCGCTGTACTTGACCAGAAGATCGATATAGTCCTTGAACGCGTCGGCGGTAGCGAAGTCGAGCGTCTTGGCGTTGTACGCTTCAAAGCCGTTGGAAAACTCTTGTCCGAGCGCGGCGTTGGCACCGTGCAGCACGAGAACCCATTTTTCCGCGGCGGGCAGGGACACGACCGCTTCGAGATCCGGATACGAATCCTTGAGCTTGCCGCTGTCGATGGCGTCCTTCACGGTTGCGAACGCGGCGTCGATCGCGTCGTAGGTGCGCAGGGTTTCGCCGTCGATGCCGCAGGCGGTGAAGATGCCCTTGTTATACAGTAGACCGTAGCACACGATACAGGCGGGCAGCGCGACGACCTTGCCGTCGATCGTGCATTCCTGCAGAACGCTGTCGTAAACGTGGCTGACCCACGGCTGGTCGCTGACGTCCTCGAGCATATCGGAGAACGTATCGAAGTCCGAAACGCCTTCCAGGGCGATCAGTGTGGGTTCGTCGCCGCTGGAGATCTTCGCCTTGAGCGAGGTGCGCCAGTCGGTGCCGCCGCCGACGGATTCGAGATTGATCTTGACGTTCGGGTGGATCGTTTCGTACTGGTCGATCGCCGACTGGATGATCTCCGCGTTTTCAACGGAGTACTGGTAGAACGTCAGTTCCGCGTCCTGCAGATCCTGATAGACGTAGTCGCCGGAATTCTTGCTTGCGTCGGCCGTGGCTTCCGCCGTGGCAGCCGGTGTCTCCTCCGTGCCGGCGGACGCGGTGACAGCCGCCTCGGCGGTGGGTGCCGGGCTGCACCCAAAGGTGAATGCGACGGCAAAGATGAGCGCGAGCAGCATGCAAATCTGCTTCTGATACCGCATAGGAATATCCTCCATCCTTTTACTGAATACTCAAGAAATACGATTTTGGAATTGAACATACTCGAAAGGGACTGCGCAGACCCTGTTTCCGATTCTTATTCTATCAACCGCTTTTGCGGCTTTCGACTCCAAATATTTTACCTTTCCTGCTTAGATTTTGTCTTTTCGGCCAAAACGGGCGCTTTGCGTACGACACGATCTTGCGAAGTTTTCCCCGTAAAATTATAATGAACGAAGGCTGAAATCCGCAATCCCTGCGGTGCCTCGACCGATCTTCCGGACGAATTTTTTCGAAGGTGTCGGAGAAAAAATGAAAAAACTCAATCTCGGCAATTTCAGTATTAAACACAAATATGCCATCTCCATCCTGCCGTTCGCGCTGCTTGGATATCTTTGCATTGCGCTGATTGCGTTTGCCTTCTATTATCAAAACCTGTATATCACGACCCGGAAACAGACCGACATGCTCCTTGGCAGCAAGGTGGGCGCCATCGACGCTTTTTTGGATCAGTATTCGCTGGATTCCGACAATCTTCTCTACGCCGTGCAGCAGCAGGCCGATCTTGTAAACCTGAACAGCATCTCCGGCGTGCCGGAAGAAATCGCGAAGGACGAGCTGAGCAAAAACCTGACCCAGAAGATGGGGACCTATTCTTCCTTCAACGACACGTTCACAAAGAACGTGTATATCCTTACGAAAAACGGAATTCTCGTAACCAAGAATGAGACCTACAGCAACGAGCGAAAAAAGGCGCTTTCCCTTTTCGAGGAAGTACGCCGCGAGACGGACTTAAACCACGGGATGATCACCCTCCTTGTTTCGCAAAACGATCCCGGCGTTCTGCTGCTTTCGCGCGATATCTATAAATGGCGGAATTCCGACTGGTCGAACAAGGTCGACCTCGGCACGCTCGTCGTGGAGGTGCGGCTGGACTACGTGGAAGGACTGCTTTCGCAGAGCAAAACGGAGGGCCTTTCCTTCGCGCTGCTGGACGGCGCAGGAAACGGCGTTCTCAACGAAACGCCGCTTTCGCAAGCGAATCTGGGCGCCATTCAGGATTCCGGTTCCGTCCGCCTGAACGGGCAGAAGTACATTTCGCGCACGGGGGAGCTTTCCTACTGCGGTTACCGGGTCGCGGCCGTGTGCAACGAAACGCTCGCTATGAAGGGCGCCACCGAGCTGATGTGGTTTGCGGTCGCCCTGATCCTCGGCTCGCTGCTGTTTCTCGTAATCTCCATTTCGAACGTTTCCAGCCGCGTGAACGCCGAATTTCAGGTTTTCACCAACAAGCTTAAAAACACGTCCGCGATCAACGAGGATGCATTGATCCATATCGATTCCAACGACGAATTCCGTGCGCTGGCGGAGGTCTACAACGATATGCTGGTGCGCATCGACGACCTCTCAAAGCGCGTTCATCTGCAGGAGATCCTGACCCGGGAAGCGCAGATCAAGGCGTATCAGTCCCAGATCAACCCGCATTTTCTCTATAATACGCTCAACTGCATCTCCGGGCTTGCGGAGCTTGGCCGCTCGGAGGACATTCAGAAGGCGATCTCCGCGCTGGCGGCGATCGAGCGGATATCCGTACGGGAAGCGCCGTTCTATACGCTCAAGGAGGATGTCAGTTACCTTAGGCAATACGTCTATATCCAGAAGTTGCGCTTTGCGGAGAAACTGATCGTTTTAGTCGACGTGCCGGACGAACTTCTGGACTGCGCCATCCCCAAACTGATTACGCAGCCGATCATCGAAAACGCCGTTACGCACGGCGTGGCCAACATGGCGGGCAAGGGGATGATCGCGATCGGCGCAAAGCGCTGCGGCGGGAACCTGGAAATCATCGTAAAGGACAACGGCCCGGGGTTCGACGCACAAACGCTGGAGGAGTTCGGGCGTACTGACGAAGCGGCGGGTGCGGGCGGCATGGAATCCGAAGAACGGAAAAAACCATACGGTCTTCGGAACATCCATATGCGTCTGCAGCTCTACTTTGGAGAAGGGTATGGACTTGAGCTGAGCAATCTGCCCAACCGGGGCGCATGCGTCCGCATCGTACTGCCGGCGTGCACACTGCCGGAAACGATGCTGCGGATCAACCAACGAATTATGGAGAAACCGGATGAAACTGCTGATTGTCGATGACGAACCGATCATTCTGAACAGCCTGCGAAAGACGATCCGCGCGTCCGCGTATTCGGATCTGGAAATCCTCACGGCCGATAACGCGGAAGACGCGCTGGCGGCGCTGCGCCGCGCGCAGCCGGAGGTTCTGCTGACGGATATTCAGATGCCCTGCAAAAACGGCCTGAGTCTGCTGAAAACCGTGACGGAAGAAAAGATGGATACCGTTGTGATCTGCATTACGGGGTATTCGGATTTCGATTATATTCGCACCGCGCTGCGCTATCAGGCGTTCGATTATCTGCTCAAACCCGTGCAGGCCGACCTGCTGCTCTCCTGCATCGGCAGGGCGCTGCAGCGTCACCGTCAGATTCAGGACAGCAAAAAGCTCTCCGACGCGCTCGCCGCGTTCTATAAAAACAATTCCGAGGTGCTGCGCAAGCAGTTCTTTGAAAACCTGCTGCTCGACCCCATGCATGCGAGCTCTCTGGAGGAGGAGAAGCAGGCGCTTGCGCTGGGCATGAATTTTTGCGACTATCGCCTGCTTGCGATTCACTGCTGCCCAAATGAAGCGGGCCCGCTGCCGAACCAATCCTATTTTGCGGCGTTTACGTTCTCCAAGCGGCTCCATCAAAGCTTTCCGCAATTTCTCTCCTGCTATATCGGCGACGTGGTTTATCTCTTCTGGAAGATGGGATCCGCCGATTTGACCGAGGAGGATATGAATACGCTCCAGCAGCTGGGGAACTGGACCTCGGAACTGGCGGGCACGAAGCTGTTTTCCAACGCGGTGATCGCCGTGAGCAATCCGGGACACGGAATCGCGATGCTGCCGCGGCTGAACCGGCAGGTTGCGGCTTGTCTGTCGAGCGCAAACGCGGCGCGTGCCGCCGGCGAGGGCGGTCCGGCCGTGTGTTTTTATGAGGACGTCGCCGATTTTGGCGAACGGGTTCTCGATACGAACGACCGCATCGCCCAGTTCGTCAACGCCGTCTATACGGGGGACGAATCCGTCTGCTTTGAAAAAGCGGAGCAGCTGCTGCGTCACCTCGGACAGGAAAGTGAAAATACGCGCACCGCCGCGCTGAAAATCACGGAGCTGAATATCGGGCTCTATCTGCAAAGCGTTGGTGTAACGGGCGAAGAGAGCGTTTCGTTGCTGGATTCCCTGCCGAAAGGCCCGGAGCCGACCGAGGAGGAGGAGGCGCTGCTTCGCGCGGGTCTGCATCGACTGCTTTTAGCGATCGCTTCCGCGCGAAAGTCGCACACCAATCAGCTGGTGGGGCGAATTCTGGACTTTATCGGGCAAAACTATATGCGCCCCGTCGGGCTGGCGGACGCCGCGGAAAGCATCGGCCGTAACGCTTCCTACGTTTCGCGGCTGCTGAACAAAGAACTCGGCAAGGGATTTGCGGCTTTGCTGACGGAAAAACGGATTGCGGAGGCAAAGATCCTTTTGGAGACAACGACGCTGAAAACGGCCGATATCGCCGAAAAGGTCGGATATCCGAACCCGCGGTATTTCCACCAGGTATTCTGCTCGAAAATGGCGATGACGCCCTCGGAATACCGACAGATCACAACGACGTTTTGCGAAACGTAACGCGCGCGGCCGCGCCCGATTTGCAACGCTGCGCAAGGAGAGCGTGCGCGCGAAAGAACGCGAACGGTTCCGGCCGGTAAAACAGGCAGAAAATGCGTAAGGCGGAAGAAATCGTCCGCCTTATTTTTGTTTGTTTCCGCGTATTTCGCCGGCCGTATCGGCGCTGATTTTCATGGGATGATTTTTGGTGATACCGCAGGAGCCTCGCGCCGTTGACAGCGGATTTTGAAACGGATATGATGAGAAAAAGTGTACACATTTCGTGAAATTTTCATTTATAAGGTAAAATATGAATATTTTCTTACATGTCGATTTGAATATCTTCATGATGATGATTTGTATGATCATGTATTTTTCCTGCCGAAGCATGAATGAAAAACAAATGGTGCATCAGCAGGTCTTCCGGCTGCTGATCCTCTCCAATTTTGCCTTGCTGGCGCTTGAATCCGTGACCTGGATGCTGGATGGCCGCGCGTCGCCCGCTTTGATCGTGCTCTATTCTGTCGTTACGGTTTTTCTCTATCTGCTCACGCCGGTTCCTGCCGCTTTGGGGGCTCTTTACGTGAGTTGTCAGCAGTTTCACGATACGCAGCGACTGAAACGGGAGGTCGTCCTGTTCGGCATCCCGATCATCGTAAGTTCGCTGATCACGCTGATTACTCCGCTGACCGGGATCTGGTTCACAATCGACAGCGCAAACGTCTATCGGCGCGGCGCATTATATCCGATATTCGCGGTGCTCTCCTTCTGGCCGGTTCTCTACGCGACGGTCTCCATTCTGGTTCACAGAAGAAGGCTTTCGAAGAAGTTCCGGATTCTCATGCTCCTGTTCATGGTGCCGCCCGTGATCGGTTCCGTCGTACAGGTTCTATACTATGGAATCACGCTGCTTTGGAGCAGCATAACCATCTCGATCTTTCTTATTTACTCCAATATGCAGAACGATCAGATCTATGTCGATCACCTGACGGGCGTTTTCAATCGCAGGCAGCTGGATGCGCTCTTATCGGACCGGATTCGGTCGGCCAGAAACAATGTGCCTTTATCCTGCGTCATGCTGGATATCGACCATTTTAAAAAAATCAACGACACGCTCGGTCATGTATCGGGGGACGAAGCGCTGAAAGACGCTTCGGAGATTCTGAAAGGCTGCATTCGCAAGGGCGATTTTCTGGCGCGCTTCGGGGGAGACGAATTCGTCATTCTGACGGATATCGACAACGAGGCGGCGCTGAAGGATCTTTCCGAGCGAATCGGGGAAAACGTTCGAAAGTTCAACCGTATGCAGCAGCGCCCGTATACCCTGGATTTTAGCGTGGGATACGCGATTTACGATCCGAATTCCAACTGGAATATGAACGACTTTATCTCTTATGTCGATAATCTGATGTACCTGAACAAAACGGCGGGTTCCGATTCGTAATGCAAAAATCGCGGCGAAGAGCCGCGATTTCGTTTGCGAATAGTCTTCCGAATGAATAACGGCCGTAAGCCCGTATCCCGTTTTCCCGGCTTCGTCAGCGTTTCGAAACCGGCCTTCCGAACGTATGCGCCATTTCGTCGGTCATTCTTCGCTGGCGGCAGGATTCGCAGAGAACGGGTACGGGCTGCCCTGCGCGCCGCGCCGCGTGAGCAAGCGATTCCGGCGTGTCGAGCACCGCGCCGCAGCGTTCGCACTTGACGAGACGGAAGGTTTTTCCCCAGATAAAGCGGGTGGCTTCCGTTTGGGACAGGAAGATGTGGCCGGTCGGGCAGACCGCGGCGCAGCTGCCGCAGCCGATGCAGTCCGGCGAAGGCTCGCGATAGGGCGTTCCCACGATCTTCTCCGTTCCGCGAAGCATCGTGCGGATCGCGCCGGAACCGAGCTTTTCGCACGCTTCGACGCAAAGCCCGCAGAGGATACATCTTCCGGAGTCCAGCGAACGCAAACGTGAAATCTTTGGCGCGTGATAGGCTTCGCACAGTGCCGCGATCTCCGGGCTGTCCGGCGCGCGCCGGCGCAGCAGTTCCAGGATCATTCCGCGCTGCTCGCGTACCCGTTCGCTGTCGGTTTCCACGCTGCATTCGCGGGAAACGGGGTAGATGCAGGCCGTTACGAGCCGCTTGCTTCCGTTTTCCTCCAACTCGACCATGCAAACGCGGCAGCACCCCGGTTCCCCGAGCGCGGCATGATGGCAGAGCGTGGGAATATGAATGCCGTTGCGCTCGGCTATGGCCAGCAGATATTCGCCCTTTTCACATTCGCAGGGTTTCTTGTCGATCGTGATCTTCATTTGCTTTCCCTCCCGGATACCGTCACTGCCCCGAAACGGCATGCCGCACGGCAGCTTCCGCAGGCGATGCATTTCGCCGGATCGATTTCGTGCGGCTGTTTAATTGCACCCGTGATTGCCCCGGTCGGACATGCTTTTTTACAGGCGCCGCAGCCGACGCAGGTTTCCGAATCGATCTGAAACCGCGTCAGGTTCCGGCAGACGCCCGCCGGGCAGCGGTGTTCGCGGATATGCGCGTCGTACTCGCTGCGAAAATAACGGATCGTGGACAGAACGGGATTGGGCGCGGACTTTCCAAGCGCGCAGAGCGAACTGCCCTGAAGCACGCTGCCGAGCTGTTCAAGAAGCTCCACGTCGCCTTCCTGCCCCCGGCCTTCGCAGATATCGGTCAAAAGATACAGCATCTGCCGCAGGCCTTCCCGGCACGGCGTGCATTTGCCGCAGCTTTCCTCGCTGAGAAAATTCACATAATAGCGCGCGACCTCGACCATGCAGCTCGTGTCGTCCATTACGATCATACCGCCGGAGCCCATCATGGCGCCGTATTTTGTGAGCGTGTCGAAATCCACCGCGAGATCGAGCATGCTTTCCGGAATACAGCCGCCGGACGGTCCGCCGGTCTGCACCGCTTTGAACGGGCGCCCGCCCGCAACTCCGCCGCCGATATCAAAGATCAGCTCACGCAGCGTGCATCCCATGGGAACTTCGACAAGACCGGTATTTTTCACCTTGCCGACCAGCGAAAACACCTTGGTTCCCTTGCTGCTTTGCGTGCCGACCTGCGAAAACGCCGCGCCGCCGCCGGAAAGGATTACGGGAACGTTCGCCCAGGTTTCCACATTGTTCAGAACCGTGGGATGGTCCCAGAGCCCTCTTTGCACGCTGCGGATATATTTCGCGCGCGGTTCGCCGACGCGGCCTTCGATGGAGGCCATCAGCGCGGTCGATTCGCCGCAGACGAACGCCCCTCCGCCGCGAACGACGCGAAGCCGGAACGGATGATTGCCGCCAAGGATCGCGTCGCCGAGAAAACCGGCCTCCTCGGCCTGCCGGATCGCGAGGCCGACGGCGTGAACCGCCATGTCGTACTCGTCGCGGATATACAGGTAACCTTCCTCCGCGCCGATTGCCAGCGCGCAGATCGCCATTCCTTCCAGCACGCTGTGCGGGTCGCCTTCGAGGATCGAGCGGTCCATGAACGCGCCGGGGTCGCCCTCGTCCCCGTTGCAGACGACGTATTTCGGGAACACGTCGAACCCCGCGGCCGAGCGCCACTTGCGCCCGGTGGGGAAACCCGCGCCGCCGCGTCCGCGCAGGCCGGAGACTTCCATTTCGGTCATAATTTCATCGGGCGTCATGGTCAGCGCTTTTTTCAGAGCAGTGTATCCGCCGCGGTCGAGGTAATCCGAAAGCGAATGCGGATCGATTTCGCCGACGTTTCTTAGCGCGATTTTTTGTTGCTTTTTATAGAAGGGATGCGCGTTGCGCGGCGTATGCGTTTCACCGGCCGGATCGCGATAAAGCAGGCGCCGGACGGGCGTTTGCTCCGCCAGCCCCCGGACGATTTCTGGGACGTCGGATTCCTTGACGCGATAGTAGGCGATATCGTCCGGCTGGATTCGCACGAGCGGGCCTGCTTCGCAGAATCCGTGACAGCCGGTTTTTTTTACGGTGCGCTTCACGGCACAGTTGATACCGGCGGCGGAAATCTCGTGCTCGAGCGCGTCGGCGACCGCTTTTGCGCCGTTTGCCAGACAGCCGGTGTCGCAGCAGACCAGGATCGTCTGTTTCATTGCGCGGTTGCCTCCTCCCGGTAGGAATTCAGCACGCCGGGCAGCTTTTCCAGCGTCATCCGGCCGTAGAACGTATCGTCGATCAGGATGACGGGTGCAATTGCGCAGGAGCCGAGGCAGTTGACCAGCTGCAGCGAAAACAGGCCGTCCGCCGTGGTTTCGCCGGGCCGGATTCCCAGCTCGCGTTCGACGCCGTCGAGCAGAATGCTTCCTCCGCGAATGTGGCACGCGGTTCCGTCGCAGAGCTTAACGACGTGTTTGCCCCTCGGTTTCAAACGAAACGCCTTATAAAACGTCGCCATGGAATAAAGCTGGGAAAACGGACAGGAGAGGTGCCTGGAAAGCGCCTCCAACCCTTCGCGCGGCAGAAAGCCGAACTGCCGCTGCATATCCTGCATGGCGGCGAGCGCATATTGCTGCGAGCAGGGGTAGCGGTCGATCACCGCCTGAATCTCTTCTTTCGTATGCAAGTTGTTGCCTCCTCATATTCGGCCGACCGGAGCCGGTCCGTTTCCGCGAATACGGGTTGTGTCGGCAGGACGCGGCGGATCAGCCGCCGGCGATCAGCGGAAAAATCGCAACCGTGTTCGAATCGTCCAGCGGCGTATCGATCCCCCTGAGATGGGAAATATGCCTGCCGTCCACCAGAACGATGGCGTCCCGCCCGAGCGCCGATTGATCGGGCGAAAGGATTTTATTCCGGAATTCGGGCCCGTAACGGTCGCCGAGCAGCAGGAGAAGCCCGCGCACGCTCTCCGGCGCGGGCATCTCCAGTTCGTTGATATGCGTAATATCGCGATAGGTCGCGAAAAAGCGGACCTTCATGCCGCTAGATGCCGAGCTGCGAGAGCTTATCCGGCGTAGGAATTCCTTCCGCGTCCCAGCCGCGCAGCGAATAGTATTCGCCGAGCATCGTATAAAGCTCCGCAACCCTGCCTTTTGCAGGGCCGGACGGAAGCTTTTCGCGCAGCAGACGCGGCGGGAGCGTATCCTTTTCCACGCCGGCGGCGATGTTGAACCGCTTCTCAAGGTTCCAGATTCGCTCGCCCTTGAGCAGAATTTCCGCGTCCGTTTCGTCGGAGCCGACCGCTTCGCGGTACTCGGCGGCAATTTCCGGCAGGCCGATGCCAAACGTGGTAAAAAGGCACGTGCCGGTGGAGTCCACGAGAGCCGTCAGATCCTGGAAAAGCTTGAGCAGTGCGGGCTTTCCCTCGGTTACGAGCGGATCGGTCTTCAGCGGCACGCCGAGGATCTCCGGCGAGGTCAGGTAGCCGCGTACATGGCAGCCACCGCGGTTGCTCGTTGCGTATTCCAGCGCCATACCCTGAATCGCGCGGCCGTCGTACGCCGGCATTTCCTGTTTTTTCACGCTCATGGAGAGCTCGGGATGCCCGTATTTCTCCGCGAGCCGGTAGGAGCCCTTTGCAAGTTCCTTGCCGAAGCCTTCGTTCTTTCCGACTGCTTTGGTCAGGTCCACGATGGCCTGCGCGTCCCCGAAACGGAGCTTGAAGCCCACGTCGCTTTCCGGCAGAGCGCCCATGTCCGCCAGCTCCATTGCGCAGGCGATGGTGGAGCCGAGCGTGATGGGGTCCATTCCGTATTCGTTGCAGAGATGGTTCGCGTGTACGATTGCGGCCAGATCGGTTACGCCACAGTCCGCGCCGTAGCTCCAGCCGGCCTCGTATTCCGGCCCCTCTCCGAAACTCTTGAAGGGACCGTCCGGTACGTTGGTTACGCGCCCGCAGGCGATGGAGCAGCCGAAGCAGCCCTTGTTTTTCACGAGATAGGATTTTACGAGCGCCTCGCCGCCGGTCGCGTCCGCCTGGTCGAATACGGAACCATCGCGCCAGTTTCGCAGCGGCAGAGCGCCGGATTCGTTGATGATATTGACCAGCACCTCCGTGCCGAGCGCAGCCAGGCCGGCGCCGGACACCGGGTGCGCCTTGAGCTTTGCGCGCGCGTCCACGATGGCTTCCATGAACTTTTCCGGTCTTGCCACGGTAACGGAGCCGGTGCCGCGTACGGCGATCGCCTTCAGCTTTTTGGAACCCATGACCGCGCCGAGCCCGCCGCGGCCCGCCGCGCGGTGCTTGTCGTTCATGATTCCGGCGTAGAGGCAGAGGTTTTCCCCCGTCGGGCCGATGCAGGCAACACGGTAGCCGGCGTTCTCTTCCTGGAGGGCGTCGGTCGTTTCATACACCGTTTTGCCCCAGAGGCCGGAAGCATCGCGCAGCTCGACCACGTCGTCGTTGATGTAAAGGGAAACGGGGGTATCCGACGCATTTTCAAAAATGATGCCGTCGTACCCGGCAAATTTCAGTTCCGGCCCGAAGTGCCCGCCGGAGTTCGCCGCGCCGATGGTACCGGTCAGCGGCGCTTTGGCGACGACTTCATAGCGCCCGGCGCAGCCCGCGGCGGTACCGGTCAAAGGCCCGGTCATGAAAATCAACTTGTTCGCCGGCGAAAGCGGATCGACCATCGGATCCACTTCGTCGCAGAAATACTTGGTTCCGAGACCGCGCGCGCCAACATAATCGTTCGCGTCCTTCCAATTGAGCGGCTCTTTTTTGATCGTCTTAGCCGCGAGATCCACTCGAAGGATCGTACCCATCCATGCACTCATGCGAGTCCCTCCTCTCCGAAAACGTCCTTAAAACTTTCGGCAACCGCTTTTTTCCGGCTTGCGCTTTCTGCGGGATCGACAAAAAGAATGGCGCCGGAAGGGCAGAACCTTGCGCAGGCCGGGTCGCCGCCGCAAAGATCACATTTGAAGACCTGCCGCGTGATGGGAGAGAAGCTGATGTTTCCCAGCGGGCAGGCGGAGACGCACATCTTGCAGGTGATGCACTTTTCGTGGTCGATCAGAACGGTTCCGGCGGCGTCGCGGTGGATGGCATGCACGGGGCAAACCATTTCACAGCAGGCCTCCTCGCATTGCAGGCACATAACGGGTATGCTGACGGCCGCCGACTCGTAGTCCACAACCGTTACGGCGGACAGACGAGGGTTGAATTGCTGCGTGTGCATAAACGAACACATGAGTTCGCAGGTTCGGCAGGACACGCATTTTTCGGGTTGAATGATCAGTTGTTTTGCCATGTTCTTTTCCTCGGCCGCCGGCAGCGAACCGCCGGTGGCTTCGGAGCGCCACCTCCTTCTATAATATGAATGGACGGGTGGGTTTGAAAGGATGCAAAAACCCACGGGAAACAAATGTTCCCCGTGGGCTCCTTTGCAAACACGGCAGGTCGTGCGGTCACCCGCGCGGCCCTTAGGACGATTCCTCTTGGCTGGGTCGCTCAAGCGGAAACCGTCTCGGAAGCACACCTTGCATAACCCTTTTTGAATTGTACTTATAGTATAACAGCTTATTCCGGGGTTGTAAACGTTGAATGAGGATCCGGCGGCTTTATTCGCCGGTTTCGGAGGTTCTTTCGGAAGTACTATCGGAAGTACTTTCGGAGATTCCGGATGGAATACTTGCGGGAATTCGTATGGTAAAGACGCTTCCGCTTCCGGGGGCGGATTCCAGATCGATGGTTCCGCCGATTTGAAGCAGGTTTTCCCTTGCAACGTAGAGGCCGATTCCTTCGCCGGGCGTATGCAGGGAATTGCCGCCGCGAAAGTACGCGTCGAACACCCTTGCCTGGTCCTCCGGCGCGATTCCCGCGCCCGTGTCGCGAACGGAAAGAACGAGTTCCCCATTGGCGGCACGATAGGAAACGGTAACGCTTCCCCCGGGGCCGGTAAACTTGTAAGCGTTTGTCAGCAGGTTGTAGATTGCCTGACTCAGCCGGTACGGGTCCGTACGAATCGATACCTTCTGATGGTCGGCTACCTCCAAAGCGAGCGACTTCTGGTCGAACTGCGCTTTCAGGCCGGATACGATCTTTCGAATCAGGCCGGAGATCTCGACGGTTTCGGCGCGGATTTCAACGATTTCCTTTTCCGCGTCGATCAGCCCGCTGAGATTTTGAATGATGGACGAGAGGTTCTCGATCTGTGCTTCACAGGTTTTCACTTCGTCCGGCGTAAATTGGATCACGCCGTCCTGAAACCCCTCGATGTGCGTGCGCAGGATCGTCAGCGGCGTTCTGGTCTGGTGCACGAGTTCGTCCACAAGCTTTTTCCGGCTGGCCTGCTTGAGCAGCAGCCGCGACTGCAGCGTTTCCAGGCTCTGCTGGATCGTTCGTATCTCCCGCACGTTCGATTTCGGCGAACGGGTTTCCCGGCCAAGGTCGATATCGACCGCCTGGCGGGACGTCAGCATCAGATCCCGGCTCATCCGTTTGCTGATGAAATACCCGAGCACGAGCGCCAGCGCAAAGACGATTGCGAACGAGAGGAGACTGTTGGTAAAAAGCGAAAGGGAAAACAGCCGCGTCGCAACGGAATTGCCGATGGAGCTGTAGCGCGTGATCATCAGCTTGCCGATCAGCGCGCCGTCCTTCGTAATATCGATCGAGTCGATTTCCTCCGCGGCCGCATTCTGCATCCGGCCGGCCATCCCGCCCTGCATCATACCCATCATCGAACGGGCGCCGGCGCTGATATCCGCAAGAAGGACGCCGTCCGCACGGTAAAGCCGGATTCGTGTGATGGGATCGCTCAGGTGCGAGGTAAGCTGCATCGCCAGCTGCTGGGATGTGTATTCGTTTGTGGAAAGCGCTTCTGTGGAGAACTGAACGACCTGGGAAACGTGCGAACGGTAGCTTTCGGTGGAATAGTCGACAAAGTAACGCTGGATGCGGAAACTTAATACGAGGGAATTCACAATAACCGCCATCGCGACGGATATCACAAGCGCGAACATCCATTGCCGCCGGATCGTCATGACGCTTCCCCTCCAAACTGGTAGCCTGCGCCGTATTTCGTGACCAGAATCTGCGGGTGACGCGGATCCTTCTCGATTTTCTGGCGGATATTCTTCATATAGCTGTCGATATTCCGATCGTAACCCTCATAGTCGCTGCCGTATGCCTGCTCGATGAGCTGCTCGCGCGACATCACGCGCCCCTGATTGCGAAACAACACGTGCAGCAGCCGGTATTCCGCCGCCGTGACCGGGATTTCCTCTTCGTCGCGGTAGAGCTTCATGCCGCCCGTATGGAGACTCAGTTCGCCGCAGCGGTAGACGATTTCGTCCGCCCCGTGATATACGCGCAGGAGGAGCCTGCGGATGCGCAGCATGAGCTCCTTTGTGCTGAAGGGCTTTACCACATAGTCGTCGACCCCCGTGCGAAAGCCGCGCACACGGTCGATTTCTTCCTGCCGGGCCGTGAGCATAACGACCGGAAGCTCGGAGACGGACCGGATCTCCCGGAGCACTTCGAATCCGTCGATTCCGGGCAGCATCACATCCAAAAGGACGAGGTGGACGGTGTGGCTGCCGAAGAGCTCCAGCGCTTCAAACCCGTCGCCGGCGGTTAACACCGCGTACCCTTCTTTTAAAAGGTACTTTTCGACGATTGTTCGGATTTCGGGCTGATCTTCAACAACCAGGATCTGATAGCGCACCGTTCCACCTCGTGATTTTGTCATGCCGGGTCAGCAGTTACTTCCCGATAACATCCTTCATCTTCTGGTATTCTTCCGTCGTCAGTTCGCCCTTGATGTAGCGCAGTTTCAGCGCTTCTGCGGCGGCGTCGTTTGCGCCGCGGCGCGATTTCTTGACCGAGAGCACGATGACCACGACGATTGCGGCAACGAAAATGGCCGCCAGGCCCAGCCATACGCCGGGATACGAAAATCCGAGACCTCGGCAAAACAGGCCGTAACCTCCAATTCCTCTTAAGAACATCATTGTACCATACCTCCTTCCTCATGGATTGCTTTCCGTATTTTTTTGTATTCTTCCTCCGAGATTTCCCCGTTGACGAAGCGCTTTTTCAGCACTTCATCCGGGTCTTCGGCGGATTTGGTCCATTCGCCCAGCGGCTTGCCGCGCTTCGACAGCAGCGCATAGGTGACGAGTCCGATCAAGAGCAGCCAAATGAAATACATAGGGGATACCGCCTTTCCGAATTTGTTCCAGTCTTTTTATACGACCCGATCGGCTTGAACCGGCGTTTCCGGTTTCCGTTGGTTCCGATCCGTCCGGATCAGTCCCAATCATAACCGCGCATCCTGCCGCGCGCCGCGTAGCCTTCGTATGCGATGGATCCGCCGCAGCCGTTCCACATGCCGTAACCGGAGGGCGATCCGTTCCCGGCATGGTAAGTGAGCATTTCCTCATAGCGCTCCAGCGCGAGTTTTCCCTGTTCCTCGGTCAGAAGACCGTCCGCAACCATCCTGTCGATCGTTTGCTTCCGCAGTTCCAGGCTTTCCTGATACGATTCCTCGATATCCGCCTGCTGCTGCGGCGTGAGTTGCTGTCTGTTTGCAGATACGCCGGAAACGCTGCGTAAATCCGCGCGTGCGGGAGAATGGACGATCAGCGCGTACGCTGCGACGGGAACGAGCGCGAGCACGACGATCGCAATGATCCATAGTGCTTTTCTCATGGGTCTCACCTCCTTTGACGAATTGGATTCTGTATCTTTAAAATACAGGCGGATTATGATGGAATTATGATTGCGGGTAAGAAACGGCGCGAAGCAAAGCGGGAAGGTTCTTCCGCGCGGCGAAACCAAAGAAGTCCGTCTTCTTCGGGCCATGAAGCATTGCGCGGGAAGCAGTATTCTCACGGTCGGAATCCGTGACTTTTCGGCTATTGCCTGGAAACGGAGTGGAATCCGCACGAGAGAAAACGGTTAACCAAAATTTCCTTGATTGCACGCGGCGCGCGATGCTATATTGAAGCTGTAAACAGATTCCATCTTCTATTTTTATTCGAAAGCAAAACGCAACAAACGTATATGGGAGGAGAAGATCATGAGGAAACGGACAGGGAAACTTTTGGCGCTGTTTATATCGCTGCTGATGCTGGCCGCGCTGCTTCCAATGAGCGCGCTGGCGGAGGACGGCTTTCTCTGCGTCTACGCTCAGGTTCCCGAAGGATGGAAAAACCCCTGCATCTGGGCTTGGGATGCGGACGGCGCAAGCGCGTTTTCCGCCTGGCCGGGCGCCGCAATGACGGCGGACGAGGCGAACCCGGGCTGGTACTATATGTATATTCCGGATACGATGGCGTTTGTGATTATCAACGCCAACGAAGGTTCGGTGCAGACCAGCGACTATGCCATTGAGGCGAAAGACCTCTGGATCACGGTTGCCGCGGATGCGAGCGCGACCGTCGGGTACGACATGCTGACCACGGGGGACCTGCCCGCGTATGTGCCGTATGAAGAGCCAGCGAAGGCGCTTTTGACGGCGGACGACGTCGTGCTGGTGTACGCGAATGTTCCGGCGGACTGGGCGGACCCGTGCGTCTGGGCCTGGGATGCGGACGGCAAAGGCGCGTTCGACGCCTGGCCGGGCGGCAGGATGACGGCGGACGCGAATAACGCCGGCTGGTATTACATCTTTATTCCAAAGACGATGGCAAACGTTATCGTGAACGCGAACGAAGGGGCGATCCAGACGGCGGACGGCGCGATCGAAGCGAAAAACATGTGGCTCACCGTAACGCCTGCGGCGGCGGAAGGAGAGAGCGCAACGTTCGCGGTCAGTTACGATCCGCTGACGACGGGCGATCTGCCGGTCTATGTATCCACCGTAAAGCTCTATGCGCAGGTACCAGAAGACTGGACGAACCCCTGCGCCTGGGCCTGGACCAACGACGGCGTAAATGCGTTTGAAGCCTGGCCCGGCGCCGCGATGAAACTGCAGACCGACGGTTGGTATGCCATCGAGATTCCCGCGAACATGGAAAACGTGATCATCAATGCCAACGAGGGCGCGATCCAAACCGCGGGCAGCCCCATTGAAGCGGGCAAGGATGTTTGGGTTGCGGTTGCAAGCGCGGAAGAAGCGGCGGTTGCTTACGAAAAACCCGCCGAGCCGACCTTTGCCGTTCACGCCATGGTCGACGCAAGCTGGGCGATGCCCTGTGTCTGGTCCTGGTCGCATCCCGACGGCACCAACGTGTTTACAAACTGGCCGGGCGCCGATATGATGGACGAAGGGGACGGCTGGTATCGTTACGACCTGCCGCTGTGGGTCAATCGCCTGATCGTTAACGCCAACGCGGGCGCGATTCAGACGGCGGATATCGAGATTGAAGCCAAGGAACTCTGGGTTGTTGTGGACGCGGAAGGCAACTACACGGTCAGCTACGAAAAGCCAGCGGCCGAAGCCGCCGCCGTGCCGGAGAAGGCAGCCGAAGAAGCGCCTGCGGCCGAATCCGCTTCGCCAAATCTCACATGGCTTTGGATCGTCCTCGCGGCGGTCGTCGTAGCCGGCGGTACGGCTGGCGGGATCGCCATTGCGAAAAAGAAGAAAAAGGCCGCGTAACGGCAAAAAACAGTGACGATGCGAGCGGGCAGTTAGCTGCCCGCTCCAGCCTGTCAAAAAAGTTTCTAGGATTGTTAAGGGCCGTAGCCCTTAACCCATTTTTTCCGGCTGTGCCGGTTCATCCGGCGCAACGGATCGCCCGTTAGGGCGGTTTCCTTGTGCTCTTTTCCGCCCGTAAGGCAGAA
>JAYFNY010000066.1:0-36290 GCA_034933205.1 Eubacteriales bacterium | reverse complement strand
TCTCAAGCTCAAGGAGTTTCGACGCGTTGCTACCCGTTACGATAAGCACGCTTGTAGGTATTTGGGCTTTGTGCATTTAGCCTGTATCCGTATACTTCTTGCATGATACTCGGAAATATGAATTTAGAAACACATTCTAGTTTTTTGACGGGATAACCACTCTTTTCCTTTCGGCCTCCGGCCTCGCGAGCGGAAAAGAGTACAAGGAAACCGCCCTAAATAGGCGATCCGTTGCGCCGGATAAACCGGCGCAGCCGGAAAAACGGGTTAAAGGCTGCGGCCCTTAACAAACCAAGAGACTTTTTGGCAAGTAAAAAACGTCCACACGGGCGTTTTTTGTTTATCTGTACGTGACTCCCTTAGCAGGGGGAACCCTTTTATTCGTTAACGATATCGATCTGGCAGGCTTTCATTGCGTCGAGCGCGGTCTCGTGGCCCTTTTCGGTAGCGCCGGCGCAAGCGGCCGCGTCCACCGTAATTTTTGCTTCCGGATAAAACGCCTTGAGCAGCAGCGCGTTGCTGATGACGCAGATATCCGTGCAAAGGCCGACCAGCGTGATCTCGGTCGGGTCTTCGCCCTTGAGCAGCTCGTGAATTCGAATGGGCAGGCTCACGCCGCCGAAGGTGTCCTTGGCAATCATATGCGGTTCGTCCGCAACGTTTTTGCGCGTCAGAGCCAGCCAGACGGCCGCGTTCGGCGCCCAGCCGTCGGTTCCGGCAATGCAGTGCTTCACGGGCAGCTTTCGGCCCTCCTGCGTTTCAAGATAGTTCTCCGGGTGCGTGTCGAGCGTGTAGAGAATCAGCCCGTCGAAATCCAGAATACGCCGGACGACCGGCTCCACGATCGCCTGCGCCTGATTGCTTCCGAGCGAACCGGTGATGAAGTCGTTCTGCATATCGACAACGACGAGCACGCTTTTGTTCAGTGGTTGTTCCATGGTTAAGCCTCCTTGCAAGGTGGTTGGAATTGTTTAATGGGGCATGGCTTCTGAAACGACGTAAAGAAGAACTCCGGCTGCGACGGCGGCGTTGAGAGACTCCGCATGCCCGCGCATCGCGAGCCGATAGACTGTGCAAAGGGCCGAGACCCCTTTGCTGACGCCGCTGCCTTCGCTGCCGATGACGAGAGCGACGTTTCCGCCCAGCGGAGGAAGCTGCTCGTTGCCGCGCAGATCCCCGCAGAGCGCGAAGAAGCCCTGCTGTTTCATCCGGATCAGTTCGTTCTCCAAATCACCCAGCCATACGGGTAAATGATAGGTGGAACCCATCGCGGCGCGCAGCGTCTTTGGCGCGTATGGATCGGCGCAGGCGGGGGAGAGTAAAACTCCTGTTGCGCCGAACGCATCCGCCGAACGCAGAATGGTTCCAACGTTGCCGGGGTCCTGCACGCCGTCAAGGACGACGACAAGCCCGCCAGGGTAGATGGAAGGCGGGGAAAGCGGCGGTGTTTCGACCACCGCAACGACGCCCTGGGGCGTTTGACTCTCGCAGAGAGATTCCAGCACGGCACGCGAAACAACATGCGTCTGGACGTTCTCCGGCGGCGTAAACGCAAATCCATCCTCCACAAAGCAGGATACGATCCGCGCACTGGAAGCGATTGCCTCGCGGACGAGTTTTTCACTTTCGATCAGGTGCAGCCCGGCGCTCTTTCGCTCTTTTCGTAAAAGAAGCTTTCGCGCTTCCTTCACGCGCTCGTTGGCACGGCTCTCAATTACCATCCGCGCGGCTCCTCCTTCCGGTTTTCTATCGTATGCTTATGCTTTGGCATGTGCCTTAAGCCATTCGTCTCGCGTAATAGAATAGATTGCTTCATCGAACCTTGCGCCGTCGTAGCGCAGAAAGGCCTGACGCAGCGTACCTTCATAAAGAAAACCGCATTTTTCGATGACGCGGCGGGAGCGGTCGTTAAACGTATAGTGCGAAACGCTCAGAAGCTGCAATCCTGCGTCGAGAAAACCGTACTCCATCGCGCGCCGTACCGCTTCGCTCATGTATCCGTTTCCCCAGCAGTCCTGCGCGAGCACATAACCAAACATCCTTGCATCCGGCAGGTTGCGCCATTTGTCCTTATGAAATCCCAGCGATCCGATCACCCGGTGATCGCTCTTGCGTTCCATGGCCCAAACGTTGTCGTCGCTGATGAACATGCGCACGATGGCGAGCGACTCCGCGCGGCTTGCATGCGGCTTCCAGCCTGCACGGGGGCCGACGTCCGGATCGACGGCGTAGCGGTAGAGGTCGTCCGTGTCCAGCTCCGTAAAACTCCGGAGGATCAGTCGTTCGGATTCGAGCGTTTGCATAACAATATCTCCCATAACGTTTCAAATAAGTATAGCACAGAAATTCGATCGGAGCAGATGAAACGGCTAAAATACAAATTCGTTCGTTTATGGGCAAAAAAAGAACCGTCCGAAGACGGTTCTGAATGCGCTTGCTTTACGCGCGGGCCTTGGTCGCGATATCCACGAGTTCTTTGAACGCGTTCATATCGGTGATGGCAAGGTCGGCGAGCACTTTGCGGTTGATGTTGACGCCCGCGATCTTGAGACCGTTGATCAGGCGGCTGTAGGTCGTTCCGCAGATGCGCGCACCAGCGTTGATACGGGCGATCCAGAGGCGACGATACTCGCGCTTCTTGAGCTTGCGGCCGACGTACGCATACGCCATGGATTTCATGACCTGCTGGGAAGCCGCACGGTACTGCTTGCTCTTTGCGCCGTAATATCCTTTCGCAAGGCGTAAAACCTTGCGGCGCTTTTTCACTGCGTTGACTGCTCTTTTAATTCTGGCCATATTTCAAATCCCTCCTCAGCTATACGGAAGCAGTTTGCGGATCTTCTTTTCTTCGACATCGGCAATATAGCCGGTCTGACGAAGACCGCGCAGACGCTTGGTGGATTTCTTGGTCAGAATATGACGCCTATAAGCTTTGCTCCGCTTGAGCTTGCCGGATTTCGTCACGGAGAAGCGCTTCGCCGCTCCGCGATGAGTCTTTAACTTTGGCATTGGTCGGTTCCTCCTGGTTCTTTCTTACGTTATTTCTTCATCTTGACTGTTATAGCGTTATTTTTTGTCAGCCTTCGGAGCGAGAATCATAAATAAGCTTCTGCCTTCCATCTTGGGCGCGCGCTCTTTGATGGCGTTGTCGCCAATCATCTCGTAAAACCGGGTCATGACGTCTTCTCCGATTTCACCGTGCGTAATCTGCCGGCCGCGGAACCGGATGGACACCTTGACCTTGTCGCCGTCCGCCAGAAACTTGATGGTTTGCTTGGCTTTGATCTCCATGTCGCGAACGTCAATGGTAGCGGAAAGGCGAATCTCCTTGAGCTCGATGATCTTTTGATTCTTGCGCTGCTCCTTTTCACGCTTACCCATTTCAAAACGGTATTTACCGTAGTCCATAAGCTTGCAGACGGGCGGAACGCTGTTGGGCGCGATTTTCACGAGATCCAGTTCGCGTTCGTCGGCCATTTTTTGTGCCGCGCGGATATCCACAATACCAAGCTGGTCGCCGTTTTCACCAATTAAGCGAACCTGCGGGTCACGGATTTCTTCGTTGATCATCAATTCCGTAATAGCGATGGCAGAACACCTCCATAGTACATAAAAATAGTGGGCGCAAGTCAGACTCCGCCCACAATACAAGACAATGATAAATTCTGTCGTGTTACGACCATGCCTGACATCGTGCCGGCAGGTGAGAAGCGGGCGCTTCTGCTTGAACACGATTATTATATGGATTCTTCCGCTTCATGTCAAGTAAAAATCGCCGAATGCCGCGCTTTTTGTTTCTTTCGCGGCTGAAACGTATTTCGATCAGTCGTCCGCGCCCTGCATCGCTTCCAGCTTGGATTGCGGCTTGCCGGGTCTGCTGTCGCCGTATTTCGTCAGCGAAATCGGGAGGATAGCGAGCAGAATAAAGACCGCTGCATAGGGAAAGAGCGTGTCGTAGCCGACATATTGCAGAAGATACCCGGAAACGATCGGGGTCACGACCTGCGCTGCCATGGAGCAGGTGTAGTAAAAACCGGTGTATTTGCCGACGTTCCCGAAACGCGAGATCTCCCAGACCATCGGGAAGGTATTGACCGTGACCGCCGCCTGCGCGAAACCGACCGCCGCAAACATGACATAAAGCGCGGGTGAGAAGGTGCGCGCGCCGATTGCGCCGTAGATGAAACAGGCGAGGGCGACCACGAGGCCAATGACGATCGTCTTTTTGCGTCCGATCCGGGAAGCGAGGAAACCGATTGGCAGATAGGAAATGATGGCGCAGGCTGTAGCCACGAGAAGACAATTGGAAACGTGGTTCAGCCCAGAGGCCCACATCTTCGTGGCATACTTGCTGAACGCCGTCGTTACCGCGTTGTAACCCATGAACCAAAGTGTGATGGTAGCAAGGATGAGGATCAGGCTCTTGAGCACTTCGGGCGGGAGCTTTTGCTTTCCGTCCACCTCGATGGCCTTGCCCTGGTCTTCGTCCTCCGAAACGCCGTAATTGATGTCCTTCATTTCCTGCACCAGCTTGCGCTCCGGCACGAGGAACTGGACCGTCAGCGCCGCGAGGATCATCAGGACGCCGACCGCTAGGAAGAGATAGAGGTAATTCGAGCGGCCGTTCGCACCGCCGGATACGAGAAACTTCATGACAACGAGCGTAAACGCACCGCCGACGGCTCCCATGAGATTGATGATTGCGTTGCCTTTGCTGCGCAATGGTTTCGGGGTTACGTCCGGCATAAGCGCGACCGCCGGCGAACGGTAGGAACCCATCGTCACAAGCAGCAGGCCGAGCACGGCAATAAAGAGAATAAGGGAGGTAACGGGGGCCCAGACGCCGTAGGTATTATCCAGCACGGGGATCAGCATCATCAGCACAAACGCGGTAAACGTGCCCGCCACAATGAACGGGATCCGGCGGCCGACCTTATCGCTCAGAGCGCCGAACAGCGGCAGAAGAAAGAGCGCCACAATGTTGTCGAGGCTCATGATAATGCCCGCGGGGCCGTCGCCCATGTGATAGGTGTCCCGCAGGATCAGCGGGATGATCGTGTCGTACATCTGCCAGAACGCGCAGATCGAAAGGAACGCGAATCCAACGAGGAAGGTGCGTTTGTAGTTCAGTTTCATGTGTTGCCTCTCTGATTTTTTTCTTTATGGAGGAAAGACTCCGATCGACGAAACGTGGAAAAGCTCGGTTTGGCGAACCCGAAACATCGCAGTAACGTATACATGTTATCGCATTTGACATATAATAACAATACAAATCAAGGGAAAAACAACCGGAGGATGGATATCATGTGGATTGCGCTCGCCGTTTTGATCGTGCTTACGACGATTTGGCTCGTCCTGATTATGCCCGCGCGGAGCACGAAGGCGCAGAGGGCGCCGTTCCAGAACCGGACGTTTGCGCACAGGGGATTGTTTTCGCCCGATCAGTCGATTCCGGAAAATTCGCTGCCCGCGTTTCGCGCCGCCGTCGAGGCGGGTTATGGCGTGGAACTGGATGTGCAGCTTTCGAAGGACAAGGTGGTCGTCGTGTTTCACGATGACGATCTCAAACGCGTCTGCGGGATTGACGCGCGTGTGGATGCCTATTCGTTTGAGGAATTGCAGGCGTTTTCGCTTCTTGGTACCGGCGAGCGGATCCCAACCTTTCCGGACGTGCTCGCCGTGCTGGACGGCAAGGTGCCGGTGATTGTGGAGCTGAAAAGCGGCGGGGACTGGAAAACGCTCTGCGAAAAGACGCTTGCTCTGCTGAACGCTTATCCGGGAGACTACTGTGTTGAGAGCTTTCATCCGCTCCTCGTGCGCTGGTTTTATCAGCATGCACCGAAGATCCTGCGCGGGCAGCTCTCCGAAGCGGCGCGTTTTTCGAAAAAATACGTACCCTGGTATCAGTCGCTGATGATGAGCAGGCTTCTGACCAACATCCTGACGCATCCGCAGTTCATCGCCTATCATATCGGCCCTAAATGCCTCTCGGTTCGCGTCAGCGAGGCGCTGGGCGCGATGCGCGTTGCGTGGACGGCGCGCCCGGAGCATAACCATGCGAAGCTAACGAAACAGAACGATGCGATCATTTTTGAGCACTACCGTCCGGAACCGCGATTCTAGAGGCTTATGGTCATAGACGACCTGCAGGAAGAGGGAGCTTCCGGATACACCTGAAATAAGGAGTCAACATGAGAGAATTGGTAATGGTAGGATATGAGTTTTTTTGCGTAGCGATTTTTGCTTTTCTTGCGTATGGAATCTTGCGCAGGATCTATAAAAAGAAGGGGCTGGAACAGCGTCCCGGACAATTTATCCTGTTGCTCGTGCTGACGCTTTATGTTACGGGTGTTTTTCATGTTACAGGTGCGGGAACGATCTATCATATCCGTCAGTATGGGCTGAAGGCCAGCACCACGCAGTTGAATCTGATTCCGTTTTCCGATCCGGATATCGATCTTGTTTCATACTTGCTCAATATTGTTCTATTGATTCCGCTTGGATTTCTTCTTCCGCTGATCTGGCCGGAAATGAATCGACTCTCACGTATCTTCTGTTTCGGCGCGTCATTTTCTCTGCTCATTGAGGCAAGCCAGATGCTGAATCTCCGAAATTCGGACGTAGACGATCTCCTGCTGAACACGCTTGGCGCGATCATCGGATGGCTGCTGTTTCTGGTGCTTTCAAAACGATCTAAGGGTGCGGGGAAACCCGTTACCGGCAGGCAATATGAGGCGATTCTGTATTTTGCGGTGATGTACCTCGGCTATTTTCTCCTGTTCAACGAATTTGGCGCTGCAAAAATTCTCTATGGTTTCTAAATATTCCGGCAGTCCGGAGACCAGCGGAAAAACAAGCCGGATTGTTTTGTCCGTCGTGTGGAAACCTGACATGTTTATGTCAGGTTTCGTTTTATAGAATACGGATGTAAGATAGATTACGAAATGTGAAGGAAATAGAAAAATGGAACAGATTCGGGATTATACGAAAGAGGAAAAGGCACTGTACCAGCCGAAGACGGAACCTTCCCTGATTGACGTGCCGGAAATGACGCTGATTGCCATAGACGGCAAAGGGGATCCGAACGAAGAAGACGGTGCGTACGCGAAAGCGGTGGGGTTGCTTTATGCGCTGAGCTACACGATCAAAATGAGCGAGAAGGGCAAGCATCCGCTGGAAGGATTCTTTGCATACCGCGTTCCGCCGCTGGAAGGTCTCTGGCAAATGGCGGATGGGAGGCCGGGGGTGGATTATTCGAACAAAGCGGGATTTGTTTGGACAAGCATGATCCGCCAGCCGGAGTTTGTAAACAAAGACGCGTTTGCCTGGGCATGCGAAGAGGTGCGGCGAAGGAAGGGAATCGATCCTTCCTCCGCACGGCTGGTGCGGTTTCGAGAAGGGCTCTGCGTTCAGTGCATGCACATCGGACCCTATGACGACGAGCCCGCTACGGTGCAGCGAATGGATCGGTTTCTTGCGGAAAACGGGTACCGAAACGACCTGAGCGAGGCCAGAAAACATCACGAAATCTACCTTGGCGATCCGCGCCGAACCGCGCCGGAGAAACGCAGAACGATTCTGCGCCATCCGGTGGCAAAGATCTAGCGGTCGCCGTGAAGGACGGGCTGAAAACAGAGGGATATCGTGCCGCCACGATATCCCTCTGTTTATGCGAAAATCAAACCGGCGTTATTTTTTGACCGGCACCCAGACCCAACAAACGTAATCGTCCGAGGTTTGGTCGCCCTCGCTGTAAAGCTCGATATCCGGCGCACTGGCGTACTGGTATCCGCTGCCGGGGAGCCATTCGGTCAGGATTCGCTGCTGCAGCGATTGAATGGCGGCGGGCATTGCGCCCCTGCATTCGAAGATCGCCCAGGTGCAGGCTGGAACAACGTATTCGAACATGCCTTCCGGGACCGGCTGCTGGCTGGCGACCGCAATATAGTACTCGAATTTCCCCGTATGCTGCCAGTCCCCAACGCTGACGCCGAAAACTCCGGGAGTTTGCTCGTCCATCACCTGGCACAGCCTCGGGATGGTGCCTTTCTGCGTCTGCTCTGCCCAGAATTTGGGTACTTGTTCAAACCCTTCCTGTTTTTCAAACGACCAGGTTGCTTCCAGCTTTGCTCCTACGATGCGGAACGGCTGTTTGGTTTCGATTCGGTAATTCATTTCGGCTTCTCCTCGTATAGTAATTTTGAAGCTGATGGGAGGATAAGCTTTCAGTGCGACGCCGCTTTTTCGCGCTTCCGAAGGGGACACGCCGTGCACGCTCTGAAAAGCGCGGTTGAACGCGGTCGGGGATTCATACCCGTAGCGCAGCGCAAGATCAATGACCTTCACGCTGCCGCTTTGCAATTCAAACGCAGCCTGCGTCATTCTTCGCCTGCGAACATACTCCGAGAGCGGAACATTCGCCATGTAGGAAAACATCCGCTGAAAATGAAAACTGGAACAGCAGGCGCGCCGGGCGACCTCGTCCAGATCGATTTCTCCGTCGAGTTGTTCTTCGATATAGCGAATCGCGTCGTTCAGATGATTAAGCCAATCCATACGATCAACCTCTTGCCTAAGATTACCGGATTCGAATTTTCGCTGCCTCTGAATTCTTGCCGGATTCTGCGAGGCGAACGCAAGAAAAACAACCTTGCGGATATTATATCAAACGGAACACGCGAGCGCTCGGCGAATAATAGGTTCCGATCGATATTGCGCGGACAACGCATCGGAACGTCCCGGAGAAAATGCAAAGTACTATGTGCGATTATCCCATATGAAACGAGCGGAATGGATTGCTTTTCGTGAGCGGTTCTGGTATTCTGACTATATAAGAATAATTCTTATTATATAGGAAATCATTTGGAAAGGAGCGATTCTTATGAAGAAAATAATCCTATGGGTCTTGGCCATAGCAACTATATTGTTTGCGTATGCCTGTTCGGCGGGCACGACAGAAGATCCTGCGGCTCAAGACACCGCTGCTGCCACTGCTAGTGTCGCTGCTTCGGCTGCGATCACGGCGGATGCGACTGAGAGCAGCCTGCTGGAGCTGACGCTGGATGAATTAAAACAGTACGACGGAAAAAACGGCAATCCTGCGTATGTTGCCGTAGACGGCGTGATCTACGACGTAAGTAATCTTCCGAAATGGAAAAACGGCGAACACAACGGTTATTCGGCGGGGAACGACCTGACCGACGTTATAAAGAATAAATCGCCCCACGGGGTAAAAAAACTGGAAGGTGTTCCTGTCGTTGGCAAGCTTGTGGAAGGCTAAAATAAAGCGTTGGCAAAAATGGTATGCTCGGACTGAAATCAAAAGCTCCCGTACGAAACGGGAGCTTTTGATTGGGATGGGATGGGAGGTAATATTGGGGGTCTGTCTTTGTCCTTGCTCTGATGATAAGATAACGTATCCTTGTGGATTCGCAATGGATAGAAAGTGAACTTCCTGTTACATGTCAAAAGGAGCTTTTTTTCTTGATAAATATACAATTTATAACGAAAATGCGGGACTGATTCTGAATTTTCTCACTTTTTTACTGGATGGCAGAGGAGCAAAGATAGGATGAAGAATAGCCGATTTTTGGGAAAGAAACGGGATCGGATCTTTGTTTCCGGAAAGCGCGGATGATCCGAAATCAATTTTTTCGGTCGTCATTCCGAAAAAACGTCTTGCTTTTTAACCGTCCATGTGTATAATAATATTTGCACTCGGGGTTATAGCTCAGCTGGTCAGAGCGCTACGTTGACATCGTAGAGGTCGTTGGTTCGATCCCAACTAATCCCACCAGAGCAGTAGAGATATCCTGCGGTGTGCGTTACGTTTTCGGTTATAAACCCACAGAGTTACTACGGGAGCGAACGTTGAGAAGACAAGATCAGGCCCGTTACGAATGGGAAGATCGCGGCAATCACGGCGTGCCCACCTGCCAAGAGGCGGGTATTATAACAAAGGCGAACGGCACTTCGGGATCCTCTAGTGTGATAAGTGAATATTGCGGAATTGTGTAATGGTAGCACCTACGACTCTGACTCGTATTGTCTAGGTTCGAATCCTAGTTCCGCAGCCAAAAAAAGCCCGTAACTCGGGGCTTTTTGCTTTTTGGAAATCGTGTGATAACGTACGATAATAAAAACTTTCTTGCCAATTTCTTGCCCGATTTGAGGCCATTTTATGCAATAGCCAATTTTTATGCATAACCGCTGTTTGAGAAGAAAAGCGCTCAGCGGAATGCTTTTCTTACCTTTTCCGCGTCCTTCAGTTGCGTTTCGTCCGCAAGGTGCGTGTAAATGCGCATCGTCGTGGTGGGGTCCGCATGGCCGAGGTATTGCTGCGCGGAGAGTACGTCCACGCCGGAGCGGTAGAGGATGGAAGCGTAGTTGTGCCGGAGATAATGCGGCGTGAGGATTGACCCTGTGCCGTCGTTTTCGATGCTTGGAGCGGCGCTCAACAACGCTGCCTGGATCGACCGCCAGTGTCGCACAAACGTCGACTGCGGCCAGTAACCTCCCGTTTTCGGCGCGCGGATCAGATAGCCGTTTCCGACCTGCCGATCCTTGTTCAGCAACGCCATCAGTTCGTCCGGAACAGGAACCGTTCGCACGGACGTATGCGTCTTCACGGTGCCGACCTTTCCGGTGACATAGTCAATATCCCGTTCGACGCGCAGCGTTCGCGCGGGGAAGTCGATATCCGACCATCGAAGCCCCAGCGCTTCGCCGCGGCGCAGGCCCGTGTAGTAGAGGATCGCGAGCAGCAGGCCGTCCGCGCTGGTATCGATCACTTCCAGCACCGCGGCCGTTTCCTGCGCCGTGAGCGCGCGTCTGGTCGTTCGGTCCGCTTTGGGCTGTCTGAGCCCGGCTGCGGCGTTTCGATCGATCACGCCCTGCGCGTTGGCGAGGGTAAAGCAATTGGAGAGAACGATCGTGATGTAGTTGAGCGTCGTTTTGTTGATACCCGCGAGACTATTAAGATACCCCTGCATCTGCTCGGCCGTGATGGCGCGCATCTGCTTGTCCCCGAATGCAGGGAATAGGTAATGATTCAGAATGCTGCGGTAGTTCGCCTTTGAGCTTGCGCTGACGTAGGGTTCTTTGTAGATGCGGTACCAGTTCGTGACATACTCGCCGAAGAATACATCCCTGCGAATAGCAACTGCGCCGTTGATGTGTTCCCGGCGCAGCTCTTCTTTGTTGGCTTCCAATTCTTTCTTCGTGCGGCCGTTCGCCCACCTGTAAACGGGGTTGCCGTCCGTGTCGTGGCCGACGGTGATTTGCGCCCGCAGGCGTTTCTTTTGCTTTGCCATTGTTTTGCCCTCCGGTTTTATGATATATTGAGGGCGCAGAAAAAGGACCCCGTTCAAGGATTTTTATCTGCACCCGCCGCTTCGGTGTTCGCTGCACCGGGGCGGTTTTTTAATTATGAAAATACGCTAGAATTTGCCTCTTAATTCTACAACCTTCCCGATGATCTGAATGGGCATTTTTTCGACTTCCTGCGCGGTAAAGTAGCGTGGCTGGTAAGCTGGATTATTGGATACCAGCGAAAGCCCGTTCTCGTGGTACATGACCCGCTTGCAAGTCGCATCATCCCCGTTGACCATAACGATGGCGATGTCGCCGCTCTCGATGGTAGGTTGCTTTCTTACAATGACCACATCGCCGTCCAGTATACGTGGTGCCATGCTGTCCCCTTCGATCTGGAGGCCGAAGAATTCTCCGGTTCGCGCCATTTCGACGGGGATTTCCTCATAGTCGATAATACACTCGATGGCCTCCAGCGGGATGCCCGCGGGTACACGACCGAGCACAGGAATTGATTCTGCGATGGGTTCGTTAAGAAGTGAAACCGGCTGTTTTCCATCGACTGAATCGAACAAGCTGTCAATACTGATATTCATGTAATTTGCCATTCGATGAGCGACATCTATTGATGGGATGATTGGTTCGCTGGAACGCGACGACTTTCCACTTTCAAGCAAGGAAATATAACTCTTCGAGACTCCGCAATTGTCTGCGAAAGTTTGTTGAGTAATTCCATTCTTATCGCGGAAGCGTTTAATTATCTCGCCAATATTCATAATACCCTACCTCATTGTCTAGTATATTGAACATACTCACGAAAGTCAAGAAAAATGTTGAGCATGCTTGACAACGTGTGTTCAGCATGGTAAACTACGGGAAAGAAAAAAGGAGGGAGTATATGGGCAACAAAATCAAAGCCTACCGCAGGCAAAGAAAGATGACGCAAGCAGAATTGTCTGTGATTTCAGGGGTTTCAAGAACGACTATATCAGGATTAGAAAGCGGGAGAATCATGAATACGACTGCCGAAACGCTTGTAAAGATTGCAAAAGCGCTGGGTGGATCAATCAGCGATATTTTTTTTGCCGCGTAAGTTGAACATGGTAAACTGTCGTACATGTTGAATTGATACGTTAACGGGGAGGAGAGGCTATGAACGACCTGATCAAAGTAGAAGCAACCGGCGAAAAGCCGACGGTGCTTGGACGCGATCTTCACGCCGCGCTGGAAGTCCAGACAGCATATAAAGACTGGTTTCCTCGCATGTGCGAATACGGCTTCACCGAGGGAACGGACTTCCGCTCATTTTTGAGCGAAAGTACAGGAGGACGACCGTCAACCGACCACCAACTCACTCTCGAAATGGCAAAAGAGATTTGTATGCTCCAGCGCACGGAGAAGGGCAAGGAGTGCAGACAGTACTTCATCGAATTGGAGCGTCGCTGGAACGACCCGGCCTGCCTCATGGCGCGCGCGCTGGTTGCGGCGGATCAGCAGATCGCATCCCTGCGCGAGGTCAACGCCAAACTACTGCCGAAAGCGGAGTTCTGCGACGCGGTGACGGACAGCAAAGACGCAATCCCCATCGGAACGGCGGCAAAGGTACTCAACTGTGGAATGGGGCAGAACCGGCTGTTCGCTTTTCTACGCGAGAACAATATCCTCATGGCGAACAATCAGCCGTATCAGAAGTACATCGACGAAGGTTGGTTCCGGTGCATCGAATCGAAATACGACATACAGGGCGAAACCCGCATCTACATCAAGACGGTCGTATTTCAAAAGGGCATCCGGAAAATCCGCGAGATGATTCTGGGCAAAGAGAAAACCGCATGAGCGGGAGAAAACCGCGATTCATTCATTGGAAAACAAGGAGACAGTATGGAAACGGCACGGGTAGATTTTGACGAATTGCAGCGGCAGCTCTCCGCGGCGGTTGAGGGACTGAACGCGGTTACCGGCGCGGTGGGGCAGATCACGGTGAAGCTCCGCGCGGCGAAGGACAGCAGCAGCGTCGGCGAACAATGGGTGCGCACATGGGGCGAAACCCTGCCGAAGAAAGCGGCCGCGAAGATGCTGGGCGTCAGCGTCACCTACCTGAACAAGCTGATCAGCGACGGCGGGATAGCGGTCACACCGGACGGGCGGGTGGTCGTGCGCTCCGCCGCGGAGTGGGTCAACAGCGCGTCGGCCGAACGCAAAGCAGGCAAGCAAAAATGGCACATCTAGGCATTTCAAAATAGAAAAGGAGGTTCAAACACAATGGAAAAAGAACAGGGTTTAGCGGTATCGCTGGCGGCGACGGCCGCGGCGCTGGCGGAGGCACTGACGGAGCGCGACCAGTACGAATCCGCACTGGACTGGAAGGACAAGAAGTGCGAATCGCTGATGACCGAACTGCAGAAGGTGCGCGCGGACCTGACGGCGGCGAACCGGGAACTGGAAACCATACGCTTGGCGGAGCAGAAGGCCGATCCGGTGCCAAAGAAGGCGGAGGCGTAACCGATGGAGGAAGGCTTCGAAATTGACAGCGACGTAAAGGCCGAATGGGCACTGCGGAAGATCCGCGAGCGGGCAGCCGAGCGGGACCGGATCGTGGAAGCGAGCGCGGAAATCATAGAAACCTATAAAGAGGCGATCAAAACCGAAGTAGACCGCGCGGCGGAGGAGATCGCCGGATTGGAAGGGATGCTCCTGCGGTACTTCGACAGGGTCGAGCACAGCGCCACCAAGACGCAGGAAACGTACAGGTTGCCGACCGGAAAACTCAAGATGAAACTTGCATCCCAGCGCATGGTGCCGGACAACGACGCGCTCATGAGCGCATATCCGGCGTTCGTGGTACAGAAGCCGGACTTTCAATGGGGCGAGCTGAAGAAACGGCTCAGCATCGTGGACGGCAAGGTGATCGATACCGAGACGGGCGAGTTCGTGGAAGCGGTCGCGGTGGAAGCGGTGCCGCCGAAGTTCATCGTGGAGGTGTGACATGGAAGAGAATCTCCGAATTTACAACAAGGTCCGGAGCGTACCGGATACCGCCCAGAAGAAGATCGATGGCGGCCGGCTGAAGGGCATGACGGATATTTCGCCGATGTGGCGGATCAAGATGCTGACCGATCTGTTCGGACCATGCGGGGTAGGCTGGAACGTCCGGCAGACCGGGACGCATACGGCCACCGACGAGGCTTCGGGCGAAGTAGCGGTGTTCGTGGACGTGGAGCTGACCTACCGCGAGAGGCCGGATGCAGAGTGGAGCACGCCGGTATTCGGTACGGGCGGCGCGAAGCTGGTGGCGATCGAGAAAAACGGCATCCACCTCGACGACGAAGCGTACAAGAAGGCCTATACGGATGCGATCAGCGTGGCCTGCAAAGCGCTGGGCGTGGGTGCGGACGTGTACTGGAACCGCGATGCGGATAAATACGGCTACGGCGAACGCAGCGAGGAAATGCTGAAGCTGATCGAGGAGATCTTCTCCTACGGCGCGCCGAACGATATCAACGCCATCAGCGTCAAGAGCAAGGGGCGCATGGTCGACCAGCTGAACGACGACGAGCTGAAGGCGCTGGCGGAGTTCCTCCGCGCGAAGCACAAACCCGCCGCAGAGCCGGAGAAGAAGGCCGCGGAGCCGGAAAAACCGGCCGAACCGCAGGCGGACGCCCAGCATACGGAAATCGTGAAGGCAAGGAAAATCCTGCTCGATCTCGCGCTGGCAAACGGCATCGACGAAAAGAGCATGCGCACGCGCGCCGAGGCGTATATCGCAAAGAAGGACGGTGCGATCGTCCGGTTCGACGACATGACGCTGAACCAGCTGATTGCGGTCAAGGTCAAGTTTACGCAGGCAGTCAAGAATGCGGATCAGGCTTCGTAATATCCAGATATTTCGGAACCTGTCGGGGACATGGAGGTTCGAAGCAGAGATCGGGGCGGACAGCGTTTCGCCCCTCCGCATGTACCTCGACGAGCTAAAGGGCAGGGACACGGCCGCGGAGATGAAGGTTTGGCGGGAAAAGCGTTCGCTGGACGCCAACGCATATGCCTGGGTCCTGATCGATAAAATCGCCGAGGCGATCCGCGAGGACAAGGTTTCGGTCTACCGGTCGGCGATTCGCGAAATCGGCGGCAACAGCCAGCTCATCTGCGCGTTGGACACGGAAGTGGCGAAGCTAAGGCGCGTCTGGGAGGGCAACGGGATCGGCTGGGTAACAGAGGTCATGCCGAGCAAACTGCCCGGCTGCACGAACGTGCTGCTCTACTACGGCTCGTCCGTGTATGACACGGCGCAAATGTCGCTGCTGATCGACAGCCTGATTTTTGAGGCAAAGGAGCTTGGCATTGAGACCCTGCCGCCGGCGGAACTGGAAAGGATGATGGAACAATGGCAAAGAGCATCCTGCAAACAGAACGCGAATCCTGGCTCTCCGGACGAACCGACAGCCTCGAAGAGCACCACATCTTCTACGGACAGGGACGGCGCAAGCTCTCCGAGCGTTACGGCCTGAAGGTCTGGCTCACGCACGACGAGCATAACGAGCCGACTTACGGCGTCCACTTCAACAAGGCGCTGCGCAGGGAGCTGGAGCGCGCCGGGCAGCAGGCATTCGAGCGGGAACACCCGGAACTGGATTTTATCGGAATCTTCGGTCGCAGCTATTTCTCGTAATTTTGGACGGCAAAGACGCCGTAAGATGGATTTTGACAG
Organism: Eubacteriales bacterium; assembly: GCA_034933205.1. GTDB lineage: Bacteria > Bacillota > Clostridia > Christensenellales > CAG-138 > UBA7703. The sequence continues at coordinate 20,275 of JAYFNY010000066.1, read as the reverse complement.
AGAGAAGGGGAACAACCATGAACAAGATCACGCTGATCGGCAACCTCACGCACGATCCGGAGATCCGCTCCACGCAGAGCGGCGTCACCGTGTGCGCGTTCACGATCGCGGTTTCGCGGCGGTTCGCGGGCGCGGACGGGGAACGGCCGACGGATTACTTCCGCGTCAATGCTTGGCGGCAACTGGGCGAAAGCTGCGGGCGGTACCTCGCCAAGGGGCGAAAAGTTGCGGTCTTCGGCGAGCTGCAGGCGCGTTTGTACGAGGCGAAAGACGGCAGCACGCGCATGTCGCTGGATGTGCAGGCGGACGAGGTGGAGTTCCTTTCGCCGCGGCAGCAGGACGACGGCAAACCAAGCGGGAAGGACGACGCGGGCGCGGACATGGCGGGATTCACCGACGTGTCGGCCGACGATATTCCATTTTGAGAACAGAGGGTGGTATCCATGCGCGACGGATTTATCTTTTACGAATCATTTCGGGATGCGATGCGGGAACTGCCTGCGGAAACGCAGCTTGCGCTCTACAACGCGATCGCCGACTATGCGCTCTACGATACGGAGCCGGATTTCGGCGGGGACGGCATTGCAAAGGGGTTCTTCACCCTGATGCGGCCGCAGATCGATGCGAACAACCGGAAACGGGACAACGGATCGCGCGGCGGCAGACCGGTCAAGGAAACCGAAGGGGAACCAGCGGAGAACCAAGCCATAACCGAGGAGAAACCAACGGATAACCAAACCGTAACCGAAGCGAAACCAAAGGATAACCTAGGCATAACCAAAGCAGAACCTAATGCTAAAGAGAAAGCTAAAGAGAATGCAAAAGGGAATGCAAAAGAGAAAGAGTGTTGCGCGGAAGGGCCGCGCCGCTTCACCAAGCCCACGGTGGATGAGATTCGCGTTTACTGCCGGGAGCGGGGGAACGCCGTCGATCCGCAGCGGTTTTACGACTTCTACGAGGCGAAGGGCTGGCGGGTCGGCAACCAGCCGATGAAGGACTGGCAGGCGGCGGTCCGGACGTGGGAGGGGCGCGATTCTGGTATTTTCACGAAAAAGGGCGCGAGGCCCGCTCTCGTTCAGCATACGTTCACCGACGACGATCTTTCCCACCTGCTGGTCGACCTCGACGCGGATCTGCCGCAGGGACGGAAGGAGGCAGGGTAATGCAGCACGAGGAGGCGGAGCAGGCGGCTCTGTTCGAGTGGGCGGCGTATCAGGCCGGGCAATGGCCGGAGCTGGGGTACCTGTTTCACATCCCGAACGGTGGTTTACGAAACAAAGCCACAGCCGCGCGGCTCAAGGCGGCGGGCGTGAAGCCGGGCGTGCCGGACCTCTTCCTGCCGGTGACGCGGGGACAGAGCGCCGGTCTGTTTATCGAGATGAAGTACGGCGCGAACAAGCCTTCGCCGGAGCAGCAGCGGTACATCGACCTGCTGCGGCGGGAAGGATACGCGGTCGAGGTTTGCTACAGCTGCGAAGAAGCGATCAAGATCATCACGGCGTACCTGTGCGGCACGCGGAAAGGATAGAACCATGAAAAACGGGTGTTGGCGGTTTCTTGCGCTGCTGCTGCTGGCGCTGCTGATCACGGTTGGATACGGGCGGCTTGCGTTCCATACCGCCGCGATGGCGGACGAAGCGCCTGCGCCGACGGCCACGCTTGAGCCGGTGGAAACCGTCGTGATCGGCATGGTACCGACGCCGGAACCGGAGCGGGTTCCGCGGCCGCAGCCGGTGATCTACGACTACGGGGTCGGCCAATCACATCTGGAAACGGTCGCGCGGGCCATGTACGGCTTGGACACGGCGCAGGAGAAGCTGGGGTTTGCGTTTCTGGTCGTCAACCGCCTGTATTGCGGTGAGACTCGCGCGGACGGCAAACGCCTCTTTGCGCAGGACATCACGGGCGTTGTACAGCAGGCGGGGGAGTTCGGCTTCTACGATCCGGACGCGCCGGTCACGGAAGAGAATCTGGAACTGGCCGAACTTGGCCTCAACATCCAGCTGACCAGCATCCTGACGAAGCAATATACGGGTTATATCTTTCCGCCGTCGCTGATCTACATGGGCTGGGAAAACGGGGAAGTTGTGTTCTACGCCGAGCGCGGCGGGGAAGCGTGGAGGTATGGAGAATAAAAAACGAGCGCCTGATCGTCAGACGCTCACACAGGATGCCCCATTGTGAATGTAATACTTCCTACAACGGGCGACTGGTTTAGGGCCGTGATTATGCTTCCTGCAAGTAAAAGTATACTTGATACTGAAGTTGATTTCAACCACAGGAAGAATTTCAACATAAAGAGGTTTTGCCAATGACGATCGATGATCTGAAAAACGTGCGCCGTCAGAAGCTGCGCGTCGAAGCTCTGCAGGAGCGCATCGAGCGGCTTCGCTCCCGCGCGGAATACAACCAGCGGCAGCTTGGCGAGTGCGGCAGCAGCGATCCCACACGGGATCGGCTGGCGGAATATGCCGCGGAGTTGGACGAGCTGGAGCGCGAGCTGACCGGCGAGATGATTGCGCTGGAGAAGCAGCTTGCCGCGGTTGATGCGGAGTTGGCGAAGTTGCCGGAGAATCAGGAGAAGATTTTACGACTAAAGTATTGTGATGGTAAACGTTGGCGCGAGGTAGCAAAAGCTGCTCATTATAGCGAATCGTATTGCAAGTCGATACCAAAGCTGGAAAGGTAACCTGAAAAAGGCCGAATATTAAAAAGTGGATTTATCCGGTGAACAAAACAAGGTGCGTACGCGCAGACCTTTGCCCCTCTTTGAAGGAATATTCAAAACAATCTGCGTTTGTATGTCAGCCATATACCAAGAAACTACGCGGTCTTACCTAGGCGTTTCTCCTGTGTCCAGCAGAAAGCGGTACACCGTAAAACGGGGTCCGGACAATACAGGAATCGCCCGAGTTTTTCCATATGTAGCCGTCAGGTAAGCCAAGAAATCTTCAAGCAATTTTGGCGATGCACTTACCAAACGGACGTTACTATCGTAAAAATCTTGAGCATATAACGGATGTCTTCCGTTTTTCTGAAGCTGGGTATAGTAAAAAGGGGACTGATAATACCATCCGCCCCAAAAGAAACGATTGAGCGGATGATCGTCCGTTTCCCGTTTCCAGGGTTTTCCGGAACCTTGAATGGAGTAATCCGTGATGATGATATCCTTTGGGTGAGCGGCTGCATAAGCGTCGACTTCATCGGAGAGGATTTCCTTATTCTGATAGAAACCGGAACGGGACGATAATACGACATGCTCCGCACTGTTATAAGCAAGAAAAAACATTCCAGCAAGAGCAAGAACCATAACACCCTGCATGAGCCGTCCGCCTTTTTCCAGCTCTGTCCAGTCATAAAAGAGAAGCGTACAGGCCGGCAGAATGCAAACGTAGAAGGCATGCTGCGGATACCTGCCTTGATAACAGAGGTACAGGCTTGCGATAAAGAAGCAGGCTGCCGGAAGACAATCCCGCAGGGCACTTAGGTATTCTCGGTTTAGCAAACGGCAAAGGACGGTTGCTGCTGTCAACCAAATAAAGAGCAGAAAAAGGTCCCGCACCATATTTGTTTCCTTTAGGGTCTCTAAAAAAGAAGACGGCACCGACGCCAGCTTTTCGGAAACGGCTGGCGCTTTTCCTTCGGACAGGATCGCTGAAAGAGTCTCGGCAGAGACGCGTTCGTCCATGAAAAACCAGTTTCTGGTCATATCGTAAAGATTTTCGCTCCAGCCAATGCGCTGATAGACATCGCTTTCCTGATATGTTGGATGATCTCCGTAATCCATATATCTGGTCCGAAGAGCATTGAATTCTGTGTAATTCCTTACGTTTGGGCTGGTTTCAACACTTTTTTGGACGAGACCGGCGCCAAAGCAGAACAGTACTGCCAAAGAGATAATCAGGAGCTCGCTCAGGCCTTGTTTTCTGGGAAGTGCTTTTTTCGCGATAGGTTCACGCTTTTTCATATGCCGCATGGCGAGGGTGCCAAGGAGCATACAAAGCATGACAATGCCGGATTCCTGACGGATAAGGAAACTCAGTAAAACAAAGAGAATGATTTGATAGCCATGACCGCGCCCTGTTTCTCCATCCAAAAAGAGAATACAGGCAGCGCTTCCGGCGATTGCTGCGACTATAGAGTATTGAAGGTAGACTAGATTTGGCAAAATGCCGCATAAGAACAAGCATAAAAACGAGAGGAGCACAAAAACCGCACCCAAGGTCCCCGACTTATTTTTCCGCATCGTTTTCCAGATCGTATAGGATGCAAAAAACAGGATGACGATTTGAACCAAGGGATACCAGGGAATGTTTCCGCAGAGGCGATATAGAAGCGATAAGGGAGCCGAGTAGATAACGTTGTTATAAACATTATAGAATTCCGGCGTGCCGCTTCGCCAGCCAGCCACCAGTTGCATCAGCGCGTAATCGTCATTCAGCAAAAAATGCACGGGACAGAGTACCAAAGTCAAAACAAACAAGAATAGCACTGGAATAACCTGAAAAAGTCGTTTGTTAATGTTCATTTGTTAACGCCCTCGTCCATGAAAAATAGTAATGGGAAAGACCGGGGAGATATTTTGGTAAACTAAATTTAATTATAGTAAAAAATTCACGCAGATGCAAATCTGATCATGGGAAAAAATCAGTACAAAACAATCCTTTTTCCTGTGTTACAATAACATTGTGAAATTCTGAAACAGACCCTGTGGGATCTGTGCTTGCAAAAAAGCCTTTGGTATTGTTAAGGGTGCAGCCCTTGAGACGTTTCTTCCGGCTGCGCCGGTTGATCCGGCGCAATAGATCGCCCGTTGCGGGCGGTTTCTTGCTTTTTTCTGCTCGTGAGGCCGAAAGCTGAAAGGAAAAGAGCGGTTGTCCCGTTAGAAAATGAGTTATTCGACGGTCTGAAAGGACGGCTCGGCCGTCCTTTTTACATACTTAGTATGTGCTCGACTACTCAATCCCCAGCCGCGCTTCACGTTCATCACCTCTTGCATAAAGATCATACACAAAAGATGTGTATAGATCAATGGCGAGAGGTAATTTGTTTTGGAGGGCCACATGCAGATCACCGATAAATTCGAGATTGTCCCGGTTGCCGAGATTCAGCCGGACGAGCGCAACGCTCGCAAGCACAGCGACGAGCAGATCAAGGAACTGCGGCGGTCGCTAAGGGAGTTCGGCTTCGTCAATCCGCTGCTGATCGACAAGAACAAGAAGATCATCGCCGGGCACGGTCGGCTTGTTGCAGCCATCGCGGAAGGAATGGAGGCTGTACCGTGCATCTTTGTGGAACACCTGACCGAAGCGCAGCGTCGCGCGTACATGCTCGCGGACAATCGTCTCGCAGAGCACGCAACGTGGGATATCGCCCTGCTCAACGAGGAACTGAAGTTTCTGGACGATCTCGGCTTTGACGTAACCCTCACTGGCTTCGATCTGCCGGAAGAACAGGAAGCTGTGGACGACGGCTACGAGCCGGAACTGCCGACTACGCCGAAAAGCAAGGTCGGGCAGATCTATCGCCTCGGCCGTCACCGGCTCCTGTGCGGGGACAGCACGAACGCGGAGCACGTCGCGCTCCTCATGGACGGCGTGCAGGCGGATATGCTCCTGACCGATCCACCGTACAACGTGGATTACAAGGGCAAGACGAAGGACGAGCTGACCATCGAAAACGACGCGCAGTCGGACGATGCGTTCCGTGAGTTCCTCGTGAAAGCATTTTGTAACGCGCAGGAGCATATGAAGCCCGGCGCGGTATTCTACATCTGGCACGCGGATTCGAACGGATATCTCTTCCGCGCGGCGGTGCAGGAAGCGGGGCTGACCGTTCGCCAGTGCCTGATCTGGGTGAAGAATGCTATGGTCATGGGACGGCAGGACTACCAGTGGAAGCACGAGCCGTGTCTCTACGGCTGGAAGGAAGGCGCAGGCCACCTCTGGGCGAGCGACCGCAAGCAGACGACCGTGCTCGAATTCGACCGGCCGAGCAGAAGCAAAGAGCACCCGACCATGAAGCCGATCCCGCTGTTCGATTACCAGATGCAGAACAACACGAAGGGCGGGGATATCGTCCTCGACCTCTTCGGCGGTTCGGGCACATCAATCATGGCGGCGGAGCAGAACGGGCGAACGTGCTACATGCTCGAATACGACCCACGGTACGTGGACGTGATCATCGACCGGTGGGAGAAGTTCACCGGCGAATCGGCGGTGCTGTTGTAATGCCGCTGGTTACCAGATTCGTTCTAAAAACAAAAAGACACCGGTTAATTGTTGGTTGAAAGGCGACAATTGCCAATGGCCAACAATGACGATGTCTTTCATTCCTTTTATATCCCATGTTGAAGAAAAAGGCAAGAAAAAAGACATCATGAGCGTTGAAACAGAGGCGACAATTGCCTAAGGCCAACGCATAGGATGTCTTATTCATATTATCGATCATAACGAACAATATTGCAAGCGGCAAGAACGAAAGGCGACGATATGAAACGAAGCAGAATCGTGTACGGCGACGCGTGCATCCGCTGCGAGTACGCCGTGGACGACGACGGCGTGCTGTACTGCGGCGAGGAAACGTGCAACAAGAAAGGCGGGGAGGATGTCGATCAATCCGGCGTACAACAAGCAGCGGCACCGGAAGTGGTCGGACGACGTCCTGCGTCGTGACAAGTATCTCTGTCAGGACTGCAAGCGGTACGGGCGCATGGTGCCGGCACAGGTCGCGCACCATGTTATCCCGATCACGGAGCGTCCTGACCTCGCGTACAGCTTGAGCAACGGCGTCGCGCTCTGTAGAAAGTGCCACAACAAACGGCACCCGGAGAAGGGCGGGCGGCATTGATCCCCCCCGGTCAGGGCGAATTGGGACAAGCCCTTGGCTACCAGGGGCCATAGCCTCTTCCAAATGCGCGCGGGAATCAAGGGGGGGTGCAGGGAAAAACTCCCCGGAAAGGCGCAGGTGAAAACCCATGGGCAGACCCCAAAAAACATGGACGAACAGGGACTTTGAGCAGTTCGAAGCCCTCTGCAAAATCCAGTGTTCCAAGGCGGATATTTGCGCCGTTATGGACGTTTCGGAAAAGACGCTCGACCGCCTCGTGAAGGACAAATACAAGGGCACGTTCGACGAGGCGCAGAACCGGTTCCGGGCATATGGGAAAGCGTCTCTGTTGCGCACGCAGTTCAAGCTCGCGGAGCGCAATCCCAGTATGGCGATCTGGCTCGGCAAGCAGTATCTTGGCCAGCGGGACCCGTCCATGAGGCGGCTGCCCGGCGGGAACGGCGAGCCGGGAAAGCTCGAACAGTTTCTAGATGAAGCCGACCGGATATGACGTCATTGTCGAGTACGCCCGGAGCATCGTGGAAGGCCGGAAGGTCGCCTGCCGGGAAAAGATACAGGAGTGCGAGCGGTTCTTCCGCGATCTGGAGAATCCGGCCTACGAGTTCGACTGCCGGGACCCGGAGTTCGTGATCCGGTTCATCGAAACGTGCGTGTCCCACAAGGAGGGCGAATCGCTCAGGGGCGAGCCGCTGCTGGGAAAGCCGCTGCTGCTCGAACCGTGGGAAAAGTTCATCGTTTACAACCTGCTCGGCTTTCGCCTGAAGGGGACGAAGGAGCGCCGCTTTAAGGAGGCGTTCCTTTTTATTGCCCGGAAGAACGGCAAAACCCCGTTCGCCGCGGCGCTCGCGCTCGCGCTGGCGTTCCTCGAACGGAAAAGCGGCTCGCGCATCTACATCGTCGGCGCGGCGCTCAAGCAGGCGCGGCAGGCGTTCGACCACATCCTCTTCAACTTAGGCCAGATGGGCGAGCTGAACGAGTTTCGCGTGCTGGACAACAACGCCGAGCACTCGATCGAGCGCACGTTCTTCGACAAGGGCCGCGTCGCGGGATCGCTGCGCATCGAGGCGCTCGCCGCCAATCCGGACAAGCAGGATTCGCTGGTTTCGAACATCCAGATTTGCGACGAGCTGCACGCGTACAAGAGTGCGAAGCAGTACAACGTCATTAAGGAATCGGGCAAGGCGTACAGTAACCGGCTTTGCATCGGGATCACGACCGGCGGCGACAACCCGACCGGCTTTTGTTACCAGCGGCTGCAATACTGCCGGCGCGTGCTGAATCAAACCTGCCCGGACGAGCAGTTGTTCATCTTCATCTGCAAGGCGGACGAGGATAGCAACGGCGACGTGGATTACACCAGCGCGGCGGAGCACGAAAAGGCGAACCCGAACTACGGCGTGTCGATCCGGCCAAGCGAGATCATGGACGACGCGATCCAGGCGCAGAACGATCCGCAGCAGCGAAAGGATTTTTTCGCCAAGCGCCTCAATATCTTCACCTCCGCCATGAAGGCGTACTTCGACGTGGAGGAGTTCCGAAGGAGCGACGCGAAGTACGGCTGGACGGTCGAACAGCTGAGTAAGCTCCCGGTCAAGTGGTACGGCGGCGCGGACCTGTCCCGCCTGCACGACCTGACCACCGCGGCGCTGTACGGCACTTACAAGGACGTGGATATCATCGTGTCGCACTGCTGGTTTCCGATTACCGCGGCGTACAAGAAGGCGGACGAGGACAATATCCCGCTCTTTGGCTGGAAGGACGACGGCTGGCTCACCATGAGCAACAGCCCTACGGTCAACCACGCGGAGGTCGTGAACTGGTTTCGGCAGATGCGTTCCGCCGGGTTCAATATCGCGGAGATCGGGCACGACCGCAAATTCTGCCGGGAATACTTCATCGGCATGAAGGCGGCAGGCTTTAAAGTGTTCGACCAGCCGCAGTACTTCTACAAAAAGTCGGAGGGCTTTCGGCATATCGAGGTCAAGGCGAAAAACGGGCTTTTGTACTACTGCCACGCCGCTCCGTTTGAGTACTGCGTGCAGAACGTGCACGCGATTGAAAAGACGGACGACATGATCCAGTACGACAAGATCGAGCCGGAGCAGCGCATCGACGTGTTCGACGCGTCGGTGTTTGCGTGCGTCCGGATGCTGGAATGCCTGGAACGCAGCCGGAAAGCGCAGAAATGGCTGGAGGAGAACTGACCATATGGCAAAGAAACACAATCGCTCAGCCCGCGCGCCCACCCAACGGCGGACGGCCGGCGGGCTTGCGTGGCTCTGCTCGCCGGAAACCTACGGGCTGTTGAACGGGTATACGCCGCTTTCGGAGAACCCGGAAATCCAGACCGCAGTCCAGCGGGTGGCCGACCTCGTGAGCTCCATGACGATCCACCTCATGGAGAACGCGCGGGACGGCGACAAACGGATCAAAAACGAGCTTTCCCGCAAGGTGGACATCACGCCCTGCAAGTACATCACGAGAAAAGCGTGGATCGAGACGATCGTCAGGGACATGATCCTCTCCGGCAACAGCGTGCACGTCCCGCACTACGCGGGCAACCTGCTGGACGATATCGAGCCGGTGGCAAGGAGCAAATACTCGATCATCGACAAGGATTACGGTTACGACCTGCTCATCCGCGGCGAGCGGTTCGACCACGACGAGGTGCTGCACTTCGTGCTCAATCCCGACCCGGAGCACCCGTGGCGGGGGCTGGGGCATGCGGTGCTGCTCAAAAGCGTGGCAAAACAGCTCGCGCGGGCGCGGGCGACCGCCGCGGCGCTCATGGAAAGCCCCGCTCCGTCGATCATCGTCAAAGTGGACGGGCTGACCGAGGAGTTCGCCTCGGTGGAAGGCCGCCGGAAGCTCTCGGAGCAGTACTTGAGCAGCTCCGAGAACGGGCAGCCGTGGTTCATCCCGGCGGAAGCGTTCGAAATCGAAAAGGTCGCGCCGCTGAACCTCAACGACCTTGCGATCATCGACAGCATCAACTTAGACAAACGCACGGCGGCGGCCATCATCGGGGTGCCGCCTTTTTTAGTGGGCGTCGGGAAATTCGATCCGGACGAGTTCAACGCCTTCATTCGCATCGTCGTGCTACCGATAGCGCGCGCGATCGAACAGGAGCTGACGCGAAAACTCCTCCTCTCCCCGAACTGGTATTTCCGGTTCAACCCGCGCTCGCTGTACGCGTACTCCATCACGGAACTGGGCGAAGTGAACTGCAATTTGGTGGACCGAGCCATCATTGACCGCAACGAAGCCCGCGACGCGCTGGGATACGACCCCAGGGACGGGCTCTCCGAACTGGCCGTTCTGGAGAACTACATCCCGTATTCCAAAATCGGAGAACAAAAGAAGCTGGAGCAATCCGGCAGGAAAGGAGGGAAAGCGGATGACTGACGCAAACAAAGCGGCGCGCGGCGAAGGGCGGCAGTACCGCAGCTTCCAGCCGGCGCAGTTTCGCGCGCTGGAAACGGACGGCAAGCGCTCGATCGAAGCGTATTTTGCGGTGTTCGGCGACGTCTACGAAATCTGGCCGGGCGCGACGGAGAGTTTCGATCCCCACGCGTTCGACGGACAGATCGCCGGCGACGTGCGCTGTCTCGTTGACCACGAACCGTCCAAGGTGCTGGGGCGCACGAAGGCCGGAACCCTGTCGCTTTCGATCGACAGTTATGGGCTCAAGGGCGTGGTGGAGATCAACGAGCGGGATCAGGACGCGATGAACCTCTACGCGCGCGTGCAGCGCGGCGACGTGTCCCAGTGCTCCGTCGGGTTCGACATCCTCCGCGAGGACTACACCTTAAACCCGGACGGGACGCAGCACTGGACGATCCGGGAGGTCAAGCTCTACGAAGGGTCCATCGTCACGTTTCCCGCCTACGAAAAGACCGAGGCGGTCGCGCGGTCCTTTCGGATGGCGCAGTCGTTTGAATTCTGGAAAAAGAGGATGAAAGAGAGGATGCAGGTATGGCATTGAAACAGCTCATGCTGCGAAAGAAGCTGGAAGCGGCGCAGGCCGAGGCGGAACAGCACCGCAGCAAGCGCGCCGCGCTGGACGAAAAGAAGGCCGCGCTGGGCAAGCGCGAGCAGGAAGCGGAAACGGCGCTGAACGAACTGGACGCCGAATCCACGCAGGAAGAGCGCGCGGCCGTCGAACAGGAAGCCGACGCCATCGAGGCGGAGCAGACGGCGCTGAATACGGAGATTTCCGGCCATGAAACGGAGCAGGCGCGGCTGGACGGCGTCGTTACCGGGCTGGAGGCCGAGGTGCGGCAGCTCGACGAGCGCAGCGCGCCGCCGATTGAAAACAAACCCGCGCTCCCGGAGCAACGGAGCAGAAAGGATACCACCGGTATGGGGATCAGAACCAAGTTTTACGACATGTCCTACGAAGAGCGCAGCGCGTTCTTCGCGCGGGAGGAAATCAAGGACTTCCTTTCGCAGATCCGCTCGAGCTGCCAGACGCGCGGCGTGAGCAACACGCAGCTTTCGATTCCGGACGTCATGCTGGACGTGCTGCGCGATCATATGACGCAGTATTCCAAGCTGGTCAAGCACGTTACGCTCAAGCGCGTGAAGGGCAAGGCGCGCCAGAACATCATGGGCGCGATCCCGGAGGCGGTCTGGATCGAGGCGGTCGGCACGCTCAACGAGCTCGACCTGACGCTCAACCAGATCGAGGTGGACGGCTATATGATCGGCGGCTGGATCCCGATCTCGAACGTGTATCTGGAGGACAGCGACCTCAACCTCGGCGCGGAGATCATGGACGCGCTCGGCAAGGCGATCGGCCTCGGCCTCGACCGCGCGATCCTCTACGGCACCGGCGTCAAGATGCCGTTCGGCATCGTCACGCGGCTAAGCCAGACGGCGCAGCCGTCGAGCTGGGAAGCGAACGCCCGCGCGTGGACGGACCTGCACGAGAGCAATATCAAAAAGATCAGCATCGCGGAAAGCTCCGGCGCGGCGTTCTTCATCGCGCTGATCAAGGCGCTCGGCGCGGCGAACCCGCTCTATTCGGACGGCAAGGCGTTCTGGGCCATGAACCGCGCGACGCATATGGACATCAAGGCCAGGGCGCTGGCGTTCATCCCGGCCGCGCTGCTCACGGCTGGCGACGAGACGTTCCCCGTCATCGGCGGCACGATCGAGGAGCTGGAATTCCTCGGCGACAACGAGATCGTCGGCGGGTTCGGTTCGCTCTACCTGCTCTCCGAGCGGGAGGGTCAGAAGCTCGAATCCTCCGAGCATGTGCGTTTCCTCGAAAACCAGACGGTATTCAAGGGCTACGCGCGTTACGACGGTAAACCGGTCATCGGGGAGGCGTTCGTTCTGGTGCGCTACGACAACACCGACGCCGTCACCAGCGTCGCGTTCCCGATCGACTACGCGAACGCCGCCCTCGGCGTGCTCGGCGTGACCGCCGCGGCCGGCACCGCATCCGGCGACACCGTGCTCACGGTGACCGGTACGGAAGCCGCCGGCACGACGCTGAAGTTCCGCATCGGGGACTTCAATCCGAACACCGGCGACCGTGTGATCGGCTACTCCGCGCTCGTCTCCGGCGTCACGCAGATCACCTGCGCGGCGGGCAAACCCCTTACGGTGGTCGAGCTCGACGGCAACGGCCGCGTGATCAAGAGCGGCAAGGCCGTCGCCGTGCCGAAGGCGTAACGAAAGCGTACTAAGTAAGAAAAACCAATTCGATTAGGAGGGGACGGGTATGGCACTGAACGAAACCACAGCGCTTTCGCTGCTCATGGGCCGCATGGACCGGGCAGGCGTCGCCACGCCCGCCCCTTTGACGGAGTACTGGACGAGCGCGCTTCGCGCGGCCGCCGCGGAACTGACGAACAAAGGCATCGCGCTTCGGGATACGGTCGAGGACAGCATGCTCGTGGCGAACCTCGCCGCGGACAACCTGCTCAGCCGCGACCGCAGCGGCGGCCGGCCGGAGTGGCTGACGCTCGCCATCCGGGAACGCTGGCTGCAAGAAAGGCCGGTGGGCGAAGATGCGCAGTGACTGGGTGACGCTCGTCAAAACGGCGGCGTCGGACGATACGTTCCAGCAGGAAACGGCCGTTTCGAGCACGTCCTGCTGGGCGGAGAAGAAAAGCGTCGCCCGCAGCGAGTTCTACAAGGCGGACGCGAACGGGCGCGAGGTGAACGCCGCGTTCGAACTGTCCCCGATCGACTACGACGATCAGCAGAAGCTCGTGCACCATGCGCCGGACGGCGACGTGGAATACCGGATCGTGCGGGATTACAAAACGGGGGCGGATACGGTCGAGCTGACCTGCAGCCGGATTACGGAGTAGGCATATGGCGACGGTGAAATTCGAGGGGTTCGACGCGTACGAACAGATGCTCGGCAAGCTCGGCGACAGTACGGATCGCGTGCTGAAGGAGATGGTCAGCGCGGGCCTGCGGATTCTCTACGCGAAGATCAAGAGCGCCAACGCCACGTTCGCCAAGTACGTCAAGATGAAGGCCGCGCGTAAGAATCAGTACGGCTGGTTCGCGCAGGTGCAGTTCCGCGGAAAGACGGAATCGGGAACGCCCGCCGCTCTGGCGGCCAACGTCTACGAGCACGGTCGGAGCGGCAAACACGCGCAGCCCGCGCGTCCCTGGCTGAACGCCGCCTGCACGGCGGCGGAGCAGGAGTGCGTTACCGAGATGCAGCGAATCTACGACGAGGAGGCGGGTAAGATTGCCAACGCTTGAATCGATCGACGCCGCGCTTGCGCCGCTCAAGCTCAAACACGGCGTGGGCATGTTTACCGGCAATCCTGCCGTCGACCATTACGTGCTCGTGCCGGATTACGAAAAACCGTTCGAAGCGGATAACGACGATTACTTCGTGGACGAGCACGTCAACGTCGAATTCCACCTTGGCGGCAATTACCGGGCCACGATCGCGTCCGCAAAATCGCTGCTGAAAGCGGCCGGTATCCCCGTGCTGGAAAGCCGCTACGTGGAGTATGAACAGGACGCACAGAAACACCATACCACTCTGGCCGTATTCGGCCGGGTATAGGAGGAAAGATGGAAAACAAGTATCGATACGGGATCAGCCGCGCCGCAATCGCGCCCATTACGATCACGGACGGGGCGTATTCCTACGGCGCGCCCGTGAACTGGCCGGGCGCGGTGGCGCTGACGCTTTCCCCGAAGGGAGCCATCGAGCCGTTCGAGGCGGACAACACGGATTACGCCATGATCGACAAGAGCGAGGGCTACGACGGCGAACTGGAAACGGCGTATATCCCGTCCGCGATCGCTTCGGCCATCCTCGCCATTCAGGAGGACGGCAAGAAGGTCGCCGCGGAGTATTCCGGGCAGGTCTACAAGCAGTTCGCGCTGCTCGCGCAGTTTCAGGGCGACGCGCATAACCGCCGGATCGCGCTCTACGACTGCGTCGTGACCGCCCGTCCGGAGATCGCGGCCAAGACCGGCAAGACGAAAACGCCGGACACGGTCAAGGTCAAATTCGCCGCGCGCCCGCGCGCGAGCGACGACCTCGTGCAGATGTATACCAAGAGCGAGACGGACGCGACGGTTTACAACGCCTGGTTCACCGCCGTGCAGGAACCGGTGGCGGGGGTGTAACGCCATATGGAAAAAGTGATCCGGATTTGCGGGCGGGACGTCGGGTTCAAAGCGCCGGCGTCCTTGCCCGTACGCTACTACAACGCGACCGGGCGCGACCTGTTCGTCGACCTCCAGACGCTGGCGGACGGCACGGAGCCGGTGGCGGCCAAGCCGAAGCTTGGCAAAAAGAAGCCGGAAGAAGCGCAGTACCGCCTCAACCGGGACTGGAACACCATGGTGCTCTACGGGATCGCGCATGCCATGGCGCGCGCCTACGACGAACAGGTCAGCCCGAACCTCGACGACTGGATCGATACGTTTGAATCGTTCCCGATCTTCGAGGTGTTCGGCGAGCTGAAAGAACTGCTCGGCGCAAGCCTGCAAATGTCAAAAAAGTAGAAGGCGACGGCGGATCGATCGATGTGCCCGCGTATTTGCTCGTGGCAAAGCGCATGGGGTTCACCGTCGCCGAACTGGATCAGATCACGATCGGCCTGTTTCTGGACGCGTGCGCGTCGTCCGGCGGCGAGGCCGCGAAGGAAGCCACGCAGGCGGACATCGACCGGATGTTCCCGTGGTAACGGCGGAAAAAGGAGGGTTGCCCTGTGGGTTACAACATCGGCCCGACCATAGCGGTCAAGGGCGACAAGGAATACGCAAACGCGCTGAAGAGCATCAAGGAAAACATGAAGCTCGTTGCGTCGGAGGCGGCGGTCATGACGGCGCAATTCGGCAAGAACGGCAATTCCGTCGCCGCGCTCAAGGCGAAGAACGAAACGCTGAACAAATCCATGGCGGAGCAGCAAAAGGCCGTTTCCGAGGCGGAACAGGCGCTGAAACGCATGGACGAAGCGGGCGTGAAACCCGCCGACGCGGCGTACGTGCAGATGAAAACCAACCTCAACAACGCGAAAGCCGCGTTAGAAACGACCAAAAACGAGATTCGGGAAAACGGAGAAGCGCTCCGGAAAGCAAAGAAGCACACCGCCGAATTCAGCGAACAGTGGGAGCGCTTTTCCAAAACGGCGGGTACCGTCGCGCTCGGCGCGCTCAAAGGGATCGGCGTTGCCATCGGCGCGGTGGCCACGGCCGCGGTCGCGGCCGGAAAAGCCGTGTTCGACCTCACGAAAAACGCCGGGAAGTGGGCGGACGAGCTCCTGACTGCCTCCGCGCAGACGGACGTTTCCACAAAAACGCTGCAGGAATGGGCGTACGCCGCGCGCTTCATCGACACCGAGGTCGGGGACATGGAAAAGGGCATGGGCAAGGTCGTCTCCGCCATGCGGGAATCCGTGAAGGGCGGCAAGGACTACATTGATATTGCGGGTGGGATTCAGGTTTCCCTGACCAACGCGAACGGGCAGATGAAGTCGACCGAGCAGGTCTTTTACGATACGATCGACGCGCTCGGCGGAATCGAGGACGCGACGAAACGGGATATCGCCGCGCAGGACGTCTTCGGCAAATCGTATCAGGACATGAAGCCGCTCATTGAGGCGGGGTCGGAATCGCTGCTAAAGTACGCCGCGGAGGCGCATGCGGCGGGGCTTATCCTTTCGGACGAGGCGGTCGCGGCGCTCGGCGGGTTCGACGACCAGATGCAGCGCGTCAACGCACGGCTCGAAACGGCCGGCCGGCTCGCCGCGCTCGTGTTCCTGCCGTCCGTGAGCGGCATCGTCGGGGGCGTGACGGACATCCTTTCTTCGATCACGACTGCGCTTTCCGACGGGTTTCAGGAATCGGACGTGGCGCTGATTTCGGACGCGATCACCGAACAGCTCAAACGCGCCGTGGACGCGGTCGGCGAAAACGCGCCTGCGTTCGTCGGCGTGCTCTCGAACGTGATCACGTCGCTCGTCGGCAAGATCGTCGAGCTGCTGCCGGAGGTGCTGCCGACGCTCGTGGCCGCGGCGATCCGGATCATGAACGGAATCTTTACGACCATTCAGCAGAACGCGGCGGCGATTTCGCAGGCGGTCGTGCAGATCGTGACCATGCTCGCGACGTTTCTGGTCGAGAACCTGCCGCTCATCGTGCAGACGGGGCTGGAGATCGTGATCGCGCTGGCGCAGGGCATTGCGCAGAGTTTGCCGGAGCTGATTCCGGCGATCACGGGCATGGTGCTTCAGATCGTGAACGTGCTGACCGAGCCGGACACCGCGATCGAGCTGTACAAGGCCAGTTTGCAGATCATCCTCGCCGTGGCCGAGGGGCTGATCCTTGCGCTTCCGGAGCTGATCACGCGGATACCGGGCATCGTGCTGAACATCGCGGTCGGGTTTATCGAGGCGGCTCCCCAACTCTGGCAGAGCGGTCAGGAGCTCATCCGCCAGATGTACGAGGGCATCGTCGCGAAGTTTTCCGAGGTGTTCCTCTCAATGGGGCAGCTGGTGAGCGACAATATCGCCCAGCCGGTCAAAGACAGGATTTCCGAGTTCTTCAGCGTCGGCCAGAACCTGATCGTCGGCCTTTGGAACGGCATTGCGGACAAGATCGCGTGGCTTAAATCGCAGGTGCGGGGCCTGGTCAATATCATCAAGGGCTGGTTCACCGGCAAGGACGGGTTCGACGAGCATTCACCCTCCAAATGGGGGATTCAGACCGGTTATTATCTGACGCAAGGCATGGGGATCGGTCTGAACGACGGCTTGAACGAGGCGCTCTCCGCCGCTTCCAACGTGATTTCGAAGGTGAAAAACACCATGGATGGGACAAGCGTGAACGTAAACGCAAGCGGGAGCGCTTCTCCTTCCAACGGTGCGAACGCTGCGCCGCAGTACGTCTTCCATATCTACGCGCGGGACAAGGAAACCGCCGTGGAAGCGGCGGATGCGACGCTGGCGGCCTTTGCGCGCGGCAGATGGGCGGTGTCCACATGAGGGACCTTTATACCTACGTCAACGACAACGGCGATTCGCTCGCGCTGAGCGCCGCAAACGGGTACCGGATCACGTCGATCACCGGCACGAGCGGCATTCCCGTGAGCGCGAACCAGGCGCAGGGCGTCGGGCAGATCGGCACGACGGTGCAGTCGCGCGTCGTACAGTCGGTGCCCATGACGGTGACCGGCTATATCTTCGGAACCAGGGCGCAGATCGAGGCGCGCGCGGAGCGGCTGTTTCAGGTTGTGCTGCCGGATATCGGGGCGAAGCTCTATCACAACGGTACATACTACCGGATCGTTACGCCGACCTCCACGCCCGCTGTCGACAATACGCTTCGTTTTCCGGGGTTCCAGTTTTCGCTGCTGGCACCTTACCCTTACTGGATGCTGGATCAGGCAACGAAGACGATCCTCACCGGCGTTCTGCCTCGGTTCAAGTTTCCCTGGAACCTGACGAAACCGTACCGTTTCGGCGAAGTGATTGAAACGGCGTTCATCAACATCAAAAACAGCGGGCAGGTGGCCTGTCCGTTTACCGCGACGTTCAACGCGAAGGGGCCTGTGGTCAATCCGCGCCTCGTCAACGCGATCACCGGGGAATTCATGCGGCTCAACCGTTCCATGACGGCCGGGGAACGCGTCACGGTCCGGATCACGCACGACCTGACCTACGTCACGTCCACCATCGACGGGGATATCCGCGGCGATCTGGAGCTGGAAAACACGCTTTCTTCCATGGCCGTCGGCGACAACCTGATCAAGACGGAAGCCGACGAAGGAGCGTCCAATCTGGTGGTCAGTATTGACGTGGCAATCGAAAAGGTGGCGATCGTCACATGCTAGTCGCGTTCCATCCAACGCTTTCGACCTACCATGAGATCCGCGCGAATTCGTACCAGACCGAGGAATGGTACGACGAGATCGGCAAGTTCACGCTCGTCGTGCCGCCGACAACGTACAATATCGCGCATCTGGTCAAAGGCGCGATCCTGTACCGCACGGGAATTCGTCAGGCGATGGTCGTCACGCGCGTTGCGCCGGATACCTCACAGGACCGGATCACGGTCAACGGGTACACGACGAACTGGCTGTTAAACAAGCGCGCCATTTCGGTGCCTGCGACGATCTCGAACGTCGAAAGCGGCCTGTACGCCGTGATTGCCGCGAACCAGCGGGGGTTGCCGAACGTGGAAACCGCCGTTTCCAAATCGCTGACGGAAACGTACAGCGCGATCCTCTCCGGCGGGCAGATGCTCGACGGGTTTTTACCGGTTCTGGGCGCGGTCGGGCTGGGACAGCGGATGAACTTCGATACCTCGGCGCGAAAGCACGTCTTCGAGATTTACAAAGGCCGCGACCTGACCGCCGGATCGAAAGCGGTGATCTTTTCGGACGAACAGGGCACCGCGCGCGACCTCAAGATCGAGGACGACGAGAGCCTGTTCAAGAACGTGATCTATGTGCTTGGCACGCTTGCGGACGGCACGGCGATCGTCCGGACGGTCGGCACGGCGGCGGGCGCGGACCGGTATGAATACTGGCACGATTCGCGGCTCAAGCAGACGAACGACGAATCGCTGGCTGATTTTCAGGCGCGGCTGGACGCGTCCGGCGCGGCGGAAGCGGCCAAGCGCGTGCGGAGCCTCGGCTTTTCCGTGCGCGTCGATCCGGGCGAATACGGGAGCAGGTACGCCATGGGCGATCGCGTGCGCTGCGTGTCCAAACGCTTCGGCATGCAGTTCACGGCGATCATCAACGGCGTGAAACGCACGATTCAGGCGCAGGACGAAACCGTGTCGATCGTGCTGGGCGAGCCGGAAATTACGGTATTAGGGGAGATGAAGCTGGCATGGCAGAGATAAAGAGCTATCCCAACAACGTGAACGTCGAGATCGGCGCGGAAAACGTCATGCGCTGGCACCACGGGCGCACGAGCGGCGTATTCGGCGCGCCCGGCGAGCTGGCGGTTGCGGCGCTGACGACGCCCGGCATGGCGGTGACCGTGTCGGACGGCGACGGCTGGTTGGCCGACCGGAACGGGAACGGCATCCATTTCTGGAACGACGTTTTCGCTTCGACGGCCGCGCTGCTGCAGCTTGCGATCGACACCGCGGACGGCGTTCTAAACCGCATCGACCGCGTCGTCGTCGAATGGTCCACGCCGAACTACACGCAGCTGCCGGAGATTAAGGTGCTGAAAGGCACCAGTGCGGTCACTCCGGTTGCGCCCGCGCTGACGAACAACGCGTCCTTGCGGCAGATCTCGCTGGCAAGAATCAGCGTTGCGGCCGGCACGCTGGCGATCACGGCCGGGATGATCACGGACGAGCGGTTCGACGCAACGGTATGCGGAATCGTGACCGAAAACCTGCTCGTCGATACCACGGTTGCGGTCGCGCAGCTCAACGAGGTCATTTCGCAGGCGCAGGCGCTGATCGACGCGCTGACCGCCGAAGCCGTGCCGAACCACGCGAATACGCACGCGGCGGACGGAGATGATCCCGTTTCGCCTGCCAGCATTGGCGCGGAATTGGTTTCTCTGCGTTTTAGCAGTACCGTAGTCGCGCCCGCGAGCTTTTCCGCCGATACTACCTACGCGGATTACCCGTTTCGGGCGGCGGTTGCGTTGACCGGCGTGACCGCAAACCACGACGTGGACGTGCGGCTGGATGCTCCGGACGCGGCAAGCGGTTTGTTTGCCCCCGTCGCGACGAGCTATAACGGCGGTGTGTATCTGTACGCCTCGGAAGTCCCGGAGGCGAGCGTTACCATACCGCGGATTATCTGCAGCAAGTGAGGGAGAGAAAGATGAATCTGGAGCGAAACCGTGCGGAGCGGCGTAATAAAAAGAAAGTTTCGATCTTGTACAGAGGAATCCCGTACCTGATCTTCGCGGCGCTGGCGGCGGGGTACCTTGCGGGCGTTCCCGGCGCTGCGGCGACG
>JAYFNY010000065.1:0-19349 GCA_034933205.1 Eubacteriales bacterium | reverse complement strand
TTTCGAAGCAGGTGTTCTTTCGGCACCAGCATCTCCGTACACATGATCTCCAGCGTATCCCGCTCTATTGCTTTCTTCTCTGTTAACATACCTTTATTATACCAAAAAAGTCCCAATAATGGGACTTTTTTGACAGACTGATCGCCCGCGCGTAAGCGCGGGCGATTATTTGATTCGAGCGGACGCGAGGATGGCGCAGGGACGTTTGAAACGAATAAAGATCGCCCGCGCGTGAGCGCGGGCGAGTATTCTTTTCGGCTCTTGGTCAATAGTTGGGGGAGAAAGCTCAATCCTGAATTGTTTTATTCAATCGACTAATCGCACACTTTAGAACTTATAATATGGATACGAACAACAGAAAACTGAACGAATCTGGTAATGCTTAAAATGCGCGAAGATACGTTCTTTTATCCAGTCAATTTGGCATAGAACGATACAGGTGTCCTGTGTGTCCTTCAAACATCAGGTAATTCAGCTAAAACGAAGGCTCCATATGGCAGGTGTCATAATGGATAAACCGGTGGCAGGAGCATCCCCGTCGTTTCGAATGACATGCGAAACATTTTTACGAATGATGGTGGTATCACCCTCGCGCAGGAAAACTGTTTGAGTATCCACGATTGCCGTTACGGCTCCGGTCAGAACGACGATGAACTCCTCCGTATTATGATTAATCGGACGCTCAAAATCCTGAGAATGCGGAGCGATCGTATACTCCAGCACAAGCGAGCCCGGCATGTATTCGTTGGAAGGAAGAGTGGTCATCATCCGATATTGCACTGTGGTTGATTCCTGAGGTGTCACAATTGGCTGCTCTTCCCGGTGCAAAGTTAGGTTTCTGCTAAAGGGATCGTCCAGTAGCAGCATTGGCGGCACGTCGAGAGCATTTGCGATTTTATGTAATGAGGAGAGCGAAGGATCAACAACGCCTCTTTCAATCTGTGATAAGTAACCCGCCGAAAGATCGGTTGCCTCTGCCAAGACCGAAAGAGTGATATGTTTCTCTTTTCTGAGATTCCTTATATGATCCCCAAGCATTTTAATTCCTTATATTTTTTAGATATTTATTATATTTTATAGTATTATACACTGTTTCAGTCATATAATTCAACAGAAAATAACAAAACAGCGCCGTACTGCTTGGCTATCATGAGCCCAATGCAAGGCCGACGAATCGGATCAGGCCTGCATGCAATAAGCTCTCGATTTGCAGGGCGAATTATATAAAGTATGCAAGAAGTCCGCTTATCAAGACGGTTCATGCTGCTCATGGTTCAGAAAGATAGGTTCACTTTCGTTTCAGCAATCGGTCCGTATGAAATCTGCCCATATCTCCCGCAGCGAACAAAGTGCTTTGGAGAGACCTCGATCATGTGCGGGACTTCACTTTCGCATTGATCATTCGAGTAGAAACAGCGCGTATTGAAAAGGCAACCGTGTGGTAAATTCGCCGGATCCGGCGCGTCGCCAACTTTGAGGTCCAGGTGAAATTCTTCGCCGGCAACTCCTTTTTTAATACTGGGAGCCGACTTAAGCAGAACTTTTGTATAGGGGTGGCAAGCATTCTCGTAAATCTCTGCCGCCGGGGCAGCTTCCATGATTTTTCCGGCATACATGATCAAAGTATAATCAGCGATCTGCCTTACGACCGCCAAATCGTGCGCAACAAACAACATGGAGAGATGGAATTCATCCTTGAGATCCATGAGAAGATTCAGTACTTGTGCCTGCAAAGAGACGTCGAGTGCGGATATTGGTTCGTCCGCCAAGATCAGTTCGGGTTGCTCTACGAGTGCGCGGGCAATCATAACGCGTTGCCTTTGTCCGCCGCTCAATGACTCGGGATAGCGGCTGCAGTAATTCGGGTCAAGCCCTACCTTATAGAGGGTTTCCGATATCCTTTGCTGAATTGCGGCCTTGTCTTTCATTCCGTTGAGCAGTAAGGGTTCGGCCAGGGATTCCAGCACAGTAAAGCGCGGATGCAGTGCTGTTAAGCTGTTTTGAAATATCATCTGAACCTTGCTGCGCATCGTGAGCTGCTCATTGCGATTCATTATGGAGCAGTCGCGGCCTTTGTAAAGCACCTTGCCGGAAGTTGCTTTTTCCAATCCGATGATCGTGCGCAGGAGCACGCTTTTTCCACAGCCGGATTCTCCAACCAAAGCTACCGTTTGACCCTGCGGGATGGTCAAATCGATTTTATCGACAGCCACTTTTGTGGCTACCTGCTTATTAAACAACCCTTTACGGACAGGATAGTGTTTCGAAAGTTGCTTCAATTCCAGTATGTTTTCAACCATATCATCAGCCTCATTCCAGTTTTGTGTCGTCGCCGGTATTATAATCAACAAGAGGATAGTGACATGCGACCTTTCGTGCATTGCCACAGTCGACTAATTCCGGCTGCTCCCGGAAACATTTTTCACGAGCCCACTCGCAACGTTCGGCAAATGCGCAGCCCTTCGGGGGATTGCTCATATCCGGCGGAAATCCGGGGATAGATTTCAAACGCTTTGTTTTTCTTGCTTCCAGCAACGGAACAGAACGGATCAGACCTACCGTGTAAGGATGACGCGGATGCAACAGAAGCTCCCGTTTCGGAGAACTTTCTACGCACCGTCCGGCATACATAACAAAAATATCGTCGGAGAACTGTGACACAACGCCAAAGTCATGCGTAATGATGATTACTGAATTTCCAACCTTGTTCTTCACTTCGATCAAAGCCTGGATAATCTCCGCCTGAATCGTGATGCCTAGGCTTGTGGTAGGTTCGTCGGCGATTAAAAGGTCAGGGTTGAAGATCATGGACATGGCGATGAAGATTCTCTGACGAAAACCCGCGGAGAATTCGCACGGGTATT
Source organism: Eubacteriales bacterium (assembly GCA_034933205.1). Taxonomy (GTDB): domain Bacteria; phylum Bacillota; class Clostridia; order Christensenellales; family CAG-138; genus UBA7703. Next base: position 16,485 of record JAYFNY010000065.1, on the reverse strand, counting down.
TCTTCATGACGTCCTCAAAATTATTAATGCCTACCAATTTCAGCGCTTCCCGGCACTTTGCCATGTATTCTGCTTTTAGAGCCTTTTTTCGATGGACTCGATAGGCTTGAATCAATTGCGAACCTATCGTCATATAGGGATTGAACGATGTTGTGGGGTCCTGAAAAATCAGAGAAATCTGCGATCCGCGGATCTGAGCCATTTCGCGCTCGCTGATTTTGAGCAAATCACGCCCTTTGAAATAGATTTCGCCACTTTCAATCACACCCGGATGATCGACGATACGCATGATTGTACGTGAGGTCACGCTCTTACCGGATCCGGATTCACCGATAATACCCAAGACACGCCCTTTTCTTAACGTAAAATTCACGCCGTCCACCGCTTTGATCACACGATCGCCGCCGATATGAAAATAGGTTTTAATATCTTTTACTTCAAGCAGCACGTCGCTGCCGCCGGTAACCGATATGGTTTCCTGTTGCTGCTCCATGGACTCCTCCTTATTGACGGCTATGATCGTCCAGATTTTTTTGCAGATCGTCGCCGATTAGTGTGAGTGAAACCGACATAATAAGAATCACGATGCCTGCCATCCCGGTGATCCACCAATGTGTCGAGATGTAGTTTCGTCCGTCGGCCATGATGTTGCCCAGCGAAATAGTGGGCGGCTGAATGCCGAGAGACATAAAGCTTATGCAGCTTTCCGTCAGAATGACGCCGGAGATGTCCATTGGTACCACGGGGAAAATACCCGGAAGAATATTTCGGCCCAAATACTTACCTGCAATACGCCACGGACGCGCGCCCATGATCTTTGCGGCCGCGATGTAATCCATCTCCTTTTGGAGCATGACACTGGAACGAACGCAGCGGCCGTACGTTGCCCACGTTGCAAGCATCAGAACCACGGTGCAACTGCCAATTGTAGGGGTAAATAAGGATACGATGATAATAACCATTACGATGAATGGAATGCCCATCTGGATATCTGTTATTCGCATCAGAACGCTGTCCAAAGGCCCGGGATAGTTCATTCCCGCAGCTATACCGACCAGTATTCCGAGCACCACTGCGCCGGTGACAGCGCAGATACTGATAATGAGAGATGTACGTATCGCCATAAACAACCGCGAGAGAAGGTCGCGGCCGATATAATCCGTACCCAGCGGAAACCGGGGGTCTGAGCCTTCCATCCAGAAGGGAGGAAGCAGCTTGTTTTTTGGCGTACCTTTATACGGATCATGCGGAACCAACTGTTCCGCAAAAATCGCTATGAACAGCATAATCAGCATGACGATGAGGCCAACGGTAAACCGCGGATTTTTTGCCATGAATCTGAGCCCGCTTTTTACGGATCGGTTCAGCGTGCTCCATATGCTGCTGCGATAGGGCTCTTTTGAGATCCTTTCCTCCATTTTTATAGTCCTCCTTGCGCTTTGCGGATTCGAGGATCCAGATACAGATAAGAAATATCTATAATCGTATTCACCACGATAAATACGAGCGAAAGCAGCATGACAAGCGCTTGCACGAGATAATAATCCCTTCGCAGGATCGCGTTTAGCGTATGCAGGCCGATTCCGGGAAAGCTGAAGATGTATTCGACGATAATACAGTTGCCAACAAGATACCCTAGCTGCGAGCCAATCAGCGTAATGATCGGGATCAGGGAGTTGCGCAGCGCATAACCAAATAGCGATACAGCGCCGGGGACGCCTCTTGCTTTGGCGGCCTTAACGAAATCCAGGGACAAGCTGCCGATGGTGTTGGTTCGGATATTTTTTGCGATGATACCGGATAAAGGGAGCGCAAGTATAAATGCCGGAAACAACACATATTTAAAGCCGCTGTATCCGGCTGCCGGCAGGATTCCCCACTTAACGGATACCACCTGTATGAGCAATATCGCCAGCCAGTAATTCGGCAGCGACTGAAAAATTACAGCTAACATGCTTATAATCTGATCAATCCAGGAATGATGGAACACTGCGGCGATCAGCCCGAAGAAAAAACCGCTGATAACGGCCGCGACCAAAGCCAAACCAATCAGCTGTCCGGTTTTTCCAATCGCTTGGGCAATCACGTTCGACACATCGGTTTTTTGAAACCAGGAGTATCCCAGATTCCCGTGAAACAGATTGTTAATGTAGACAAGAAGCTGCTCCGGTATACTTTTTGTTAAGCCCATTTCTTCACGTAGCGCCTGCACCGCTTCCTCTGTGGCGATCGAAGCCATTTGACGGGCAGGATCGCCAGGGATCAGGCGCAAGAGCACAAATACCAGAATCATTACTGCAATGATAACGACAAATCCCTGTAAAAGGCGCTTGATAATCGTTGTAAGCATTTGCATGCGTGGAAGCGGGGGTGGCGTTCTGCTTCCGTCTCCTTTCACGATAAGCCAATTTGGGTGTTCTTCATTTTAATCTGGCATACAGCCGACCCGAAGTCCGGCTGTATGCCAATTTTGTTTCATCGCGCGTTATAGGATAACGCATTCATGAATGCTCTTTGGTTATCCCTCGAACGAGTACTGCCAGAACGACATGCTGGAGGTCGGGAGCACTTTAAAACCTTGCAGGGCGGCATTGTAAACATAGATACAGGTGGAATCGAAGAGCGGGAAGGTGGACATGTTTGCATTCAATGCCGGCCAGAGCTCGTCGTGAATGACTTGCTTTCGAGCGGCGGCATCCATTGTGGCGGTCTCATGCAGAAGAGCGGCGTCCACATCGGCGTTGCTGCTGAAATCCATGAGGCCTGTCGTGTGATAGCAGACATACAAAGCAATATTATCTTCATTGCTTTCATTCATCCAACCCGTATCGATCATGTGGCAGGAATCTTCCTGATAAAGCGCCTCGGACCAGCCCGCCGACTCCATCGGCTGAAAATCGACCTGAATGCCGATTTCATTCAGACAGGACACGATATATTCGCCGTATTCCTTTGTTTTGGGGTAGAAGCCGGTGGAGGTAATATACTTGAGGGTAGGCAATCCTTCCCCGTTCGGGTACCCTGCTTCGACGAGCAGCGCCTTTGCTTTTTCCACATCATACGTGATGAAATCTTCGCAAGCAGTGTAATTTGCTGCGCTTGCCGGCAGCCAACTATCCGCTTTGCGGGCATAGCCGTTCATGATGTCGTTTACAATGGTGTCTACGTCGATGGCGTAAGCAATGGCCTTTCGTACCAGCGGGTTATCCATTGGGGCCTGGGTCGTCTTGAACACCATGTACTTCTGCTCGTTGACATTTCCAACGACATAGGCGAGATTTGGATCCGCCTTAACGATTTCCAACTGCTCCGTTTCGACCCGGTCGATCAGATCGGCTTCGCCGGACTGCAGGGCGGCAAGACGAGTCTGCGATTCCGGAACATAACGATACTCAACGTTCTTAATCTTTGCCATATCGGCTTTGTCGTAATAGTTTTCGAAACGCGTGAGGTAAACGGTTTCGTTTTCATACTTTTCCATTTTATAAGGGCCTGTGCCATTCAAACCCGACTTGAGCTTTTCCGGGTTCGCAACATCATCGGCCGAGAGAATGCCTGTCAGGCTCAACATATTCAGGATAATTGCCTGGGGTGTTTCACTGGAAGGATAAATACGAACGGTATAAGGATCGATCACGTCGACAAGATATTGCTGTCCCCAGTCTCCGCCGCGCGTACCTTTCGGATCGGACATGTGTTCGATGGTAGCTTTTACATCATACCCATCAAAAGTGGATCCGTCATGAAATGTCACGTCGTCGCGGAGCTTGAACTGGACGGAATAACCGTCGTCCAGAAATTCCCATTCGGTTGCTAATCCCGGCCCGATTTCGCCGGTGTCATAGTTCTTGTTGAGCAGATTGCTCAGTACGACCCACTGGAGATGACAATTTGCCAGCACGGTGTGACTGCCGGGATCCCAACTGCCGGAGAACGCTTCTGCGGAGAGTACGACCAGAGTGTCTTTCTGACTTGCGGCTGCCGTGGCTGAACCGTTGTCGCCGCTCTGTTCGCCTGTACTCGCAACCGCTTGCTGCGTGCAGCCGTAGAGAGCGGAGATCATCATAAGAACCGCAAAAACAAGGGCCAGAATTCTGCTGTGTTTCTTCATGTTTCTTACTCCTCTTTTAGCATTGCTGCCGTTTATTTTCAGAACGTAGGAACGTTCCAAAGTTCTGTGAGGGATAATTGCAAAGAAATCAGAATATGAACGTATAAATATCAGAATTGGGAATTGGGTGATTGTTTTTGTGTCGTTGGCGGAGGTTCCGTGTGGTTTTGCGTCGTATGCATTTTTAATATACACGAGCCCATAGGGGATGTCAACAAAAAGAGAAGAAAAATATACTGTAAAACAAAAATATAGTTAAATATTTACATATACAAATATTTATGTTATGCTGTACTTGCGTATAAAACACTAATAATACAGAATATATACATATTAATACAAATCGGAAGCCAAATCAGCATTAAGGATGGACGGAAATATGGCGCATTATAATGAAAATACTGGCTACTCCAAGAATTGCTACAGCAGAATAAGCAGCAGCGAGCGAATCGCAATGAATGCATATTGCGAGGGGTATAAACAATTTCTGAATCAAAGCAAAACAGAACGCACTGCAATCAGAAACGCCGTATTTTTAGCGGAGCAGAATGGTTTTGAAGCATATCGTTCCAATATGACGCTGTCCCAGGGAGACAAGATTTATTTCATCAATCGCGGAAAGTCTCTTATTCTGGCGAGAATCGGCAGTCAGCCGATGCAAAAAGGCGTAAATATTATTGCGGCGCATGTTGATGCACCGCGGCTGGATCTTCGTCCGTGTCCTCTTTATGAAGAAGAGGAAATGGCGTATTTTCGTTCCCATTACTATGGCTGGATGCGCAAGTACCAGTGGGTGGCAACTCCACTTATCCTATCCGGAGTAGTTTCGCTCAAGAATGGAACACTATTGGAAGTGAGCATCGGGGATCGGCCCGAAGATCCGCGGTTCATTATATCGGACTTACTGCCGCATCTGGCAAACGAACACAACCAGAAATCGATCAGTGAAGGTCATACCGGAGAGATGATGAATATCCTCGTTGGTTCGGAACCGGTCTATTCGGAAGAGGAAGGCTCGAGTGTCAAGCGGGCGATCCTGAATCTTTTGCATCAGAAATATGGTATATGTGAAGATGACTTTATTTCTTCCGAACTAGAAGCGGTGCCGGCATATTCGGCGAGTGACGTCGGTTTAGACCACAGCCTTATCGGCGCTTATGGGCACGACGACAAAGTATGCGCTTATGCCGCCGTTCGGGCGCTGCTGGATACCGAAACAATAGAAAAAACCGCCATCTGCGTATTAGCCGATAAAGAAGAAATCGGCAATATTGGCATCACAAGCATGCGTTCGGCGGTATTTGATCACTTCATGGGCCAGCTTTGCCAGTCGGATGGCAGCAGCATTTGGGAGTGCTACCAGAATTCGTTTTGCTTATCGGCGGATGTTACTTCCGCTTATGATTCGAACTTTGCCGAGTCGTTCCGGCGGGAGACGACAGCGCACTTGAATCATGGCGTTGCGATATGCAAGTATACGGGTTTCCACGGAAAGGAAGCTGCATCGGATGCTTCCGCGGAAATGATGGGATATGTTCGCCGAATATTTGATGAATACAATGTTGCCTGGCAAGTAGGGGAGATGGGGCGCATAGATCTTGGCGGCGGCGGAACGGTTGCGCTGGAACTGGCAAATCGTGGAATCGACACGGTGGATGCAGGGGTTGCGGTATTAAGTATGCACTCTCCGTTTGAGGTTGTTGCGAAAGCGGACTGCTATATGCTTTACCGAGCAGGCATCGCGGTTTATTTATCAGATAATCACAGGTGATGGGATGCAAGAAATTATAACTCTATAAGATGCTCTGTATTTCCTGCGTATTTACGGGAATTCATCAAACAAAAAACGCCGTGCGGGTATTTTCCCGCGCGGCGTTTCGTATGAAGACTGAATCGAGAACTGATTTTAAGTTTCTGGAATTTTCGGGTAAGCCGTGTTGCTTATTCCGCTTCCTTGGTGAGGCTGCCCTTCTTCGGGCGAACCTTGGCATAGGCAAACAGCAGCAGCGTGCCGATCACGCCGCAAGCGATCGCGTTCCAGAGGCAGGCGACTGCGCCCTGCGTGAAGACCAGGTTGGATGGTTCGGCATAAATCACGATATCGAGCACGGGCGCGACGATGATCCACGCGATTACGTTGGCAAGGATTTGATAGATGTTGAAGCGAAGCACGTCTTTCCAGGTGAATTCGCCTTCATCCGCGCGGATTTTGGTGTGCACGAGGCCGACGAGGAACATGGAGACGCCGCTCGCGACGACCCAGCTCCACCACGGAGAGCCATATTGCAGCGCATCCGAGATCGCGTGGCCAATGAACGCGATGAGTCCGCCCGCGATGGGTCCGAACAGCGCCGCGAAGAACGCGCCGAGACCGTATGCCGTTTGGATGGATGTTTCGGGGATACCGGTCGGTACCTTCACATACATGAACAACAACGCGAACAGCGCTGCGCCGAGACCGGTTGCGACGATGGTCTTGGTCGAAACATGGAACATTTTCTTCATCTGACAATACCTCCCATATTCTCTTTCTGGTTGTGGCTGTGAACCGAGTGTGTGTTTCATCGAAAGCAACTGTGTTATTTTGTTTCATATTAGGCCTATCGTATACGACTTGTCAAGCTGCCACAACGCTCAACAAACCGTTGCGACCGGTTCGGGTCCATCAAGTTTTTGTGAAGCGCACGCGCCAGTTTGCGCCAAATCCGAGGGCATACTTCTCTTTAAAACTGCCGCAGCTCACCGCGAGCGCGATCTTCATCAATTCATTGTTGTAGAGGATGGGGTCTCCCGGCTTGGCGAAGCCGAAACTCTTATGGAAGAGCACGATTTGATCGAACACCGCCTTGCCTTCGTGCGTTACCTCGACGCGCACCTTGTCCCCGTAGGCAAAGCCGCAGTCGAAGAACAGACGCGTTGGGATATTCGTCCAAAGGTTACCGAAGTTTGGGTCGTCGATTTCAAAAATGCCTTCCGCAACGCCCTGTTCCACCTTGGGCTCAAGGATTTCATGCCGTACGATCTCGCTGACGGGATAAGCGGGGCCTACGCCTTCAAAATCGATGATTCCGCTCGCGAGACGCGCCGCCGTGTAGCCGAAGAGATCGCGCCCGTGGAAGATCGCGACGCCTTCGGTGTCCTTGCCGCGCAAGCGGTTGACCGTTTCGTCGATCTCGCGCACTTCCAGCACACCCATCTCGCGATCGATGTGCGTCAGCGCGCCGTTGTCGGGCGTGACGACATAGTAACCGCCCGCGACCTTCGCCACGCACGCTCTGCGCGCGGTGCCCACGCCGGGATCGACAACGGAAACATAGATCGTCCCTTCCGGCCAGAAGCGCAGGCTTTGGTAGAGACGGTAGCTCGCGCTCCATGTGTCGTATTGCGGCAACTCGTGCGTGCCGTCGAAAATTTCCAGCTCGCGGTCGACGGACTTCACCACGCCGTACATGGAGCTGACTGCGCCTTCTTTATAGGTAAAGTCTGTTTGAAATACTAAAATGGGTTTCATGTGTATACTCCTTGCTGCCTATCATTCTATCCGATAAATGGGTTCCAGAATTTTCCATGATTCACAAAAATGCTCAGCGCAATGGTTCCCAGCAACAAGACCAGCGACAGTCCGATCGCAAACACATCGCTGCCCTTCATCGGCTTTGCCGCGTACCAGGTGCGCTTTTTCTTTTTGCCGAACCCACGCAAATCCATAGTGTTCGAAATGGTCTCAATCCGATCCAGCGTGGAGAAGATCAGCGGGATCATGATATTGAGGATGTTTTTGATGCGCTTGCCGAGCTTTTCTTTTTTGGAAAGATCGAGGCCCCGGCTCTGCTGGGCGGCGGTGATATCCTGATAGTCCCGGATCAAGTCCGGAAAATAGCGCAGCGTCAGTGAAAACGCGAACGCTGCCTTATAGCTCACGCCCGCGCGATTGATACTCGCGGCAAGCTCGCTGGGATTCGTCGAGAGGAAGAAGATGATGCCCAGCGGAACGACGGAAGCGTACTTGAGCGTCTTTGTCACCTGATAGAGCATCTGCTCGCTCGTGACCACATAGCGCCCGAAGATGCGGAAGAGCACATGTTCCGTGCCGTAGATCTGCGTGCCGTAGGTCGGGCTGAAGACGAACGTCAGCACGAAGTTGAGCAGCAGAAAGATCAGCACGTAGATCAGCATCAGCTTGATCTGCCGGAACTGAATCTGCGACATCCGCAAGAACACCAGCGAGAGTACCATAATCACCGCAATCGCGCGGATATCATAGGAAAACATCACCGCCGCCGTGAGGAACAGGAAGCAAAAGAGCTTGGTTACGCCCGAAAGGTCGTAGATGGCGTTGTGCCGCTCGACATAGTCAAAGAGTTTCGCTTTCATCGCGCTGTGCTCCTTTCGTAGTCGATAAAGTGCTGCACGAACGCCTCACAGTCCGAAATTCCCGCGCGAGTCGCGAGTTCATAGAGCGAAGTCACCTTGAGACTCGCTTTGGTCGCGATCTCGTCGCTGGTCAGCGCGCGCACCGCCGTGCCGTCATGCAGAATTTCGCCCGCGTGCAGTACGATCGCGTGCGGCGTGTACTCCAGCATCAGATGCATGTCGTGCGTAATAAGAAGGATCGTGGTTCCGCTTGCGTTGAGCGAACGAAGGAATTCCATGATCTCCGTATAGTGCCGGTAATCCTGTCCCGCCGTAGGTTCGTCGAGAATGATCAACTCCGGCTCCAACACAAGAACGCTTGCGATGGTGACGCGCTTTTTCTGCCCGAAGGACAGCGCGGAAATCGGCCATTTCCGAAACGGGGAAAGCCCGCAGATCTTCAGCGCTTTCTCGACGCGCGGTTTTATCTCCTCGTCGCTCAGACCGCGGAGTTTCAGTCCCAGCGCGACTTCGTCATAGATCATGGACTTGCAGATCATCTGGTTCGGGTTCTGCATCACGTAACCGATCTTGCCGCTGCGCTCGTGGATCGTCCAGTTGTCCATGGGTTCTCCGCGGAAGCGAAGGTTGCCTTCCGGATCCTTGCAGATGCCTGTGATAACCTTTGCGAGCGTACTTTTGCCCGCGCCGTTGGTGCCTACGAGGCTGACCATTTCGCCTGCCTCGATGGAAAAGCTCAAGTTTTTCAGGATCGGGCGCTGCTCGACATAGCGGTAGCTCAGCCCGCTCGCCTCCAGAATCGATTCCTTGGCGGGCTTCTTCTCCTGTTCCGGCTGCGCCGCATCCCAGGCGAGGATGGCGTTTCGCACGGCTTCAACATTCAGCGTGTCGATGCGGCCCGCGTGCAACGCCTCCGTCACCGGTACATTCGCGTATTTCAGCGCGGTGACGTAGAGCGGCTCACGGATACCGAGGGTTTTGAGGATGTCCGCCGCCATCAGCGCGTCCGGCGAAAGGTCGGCGACGATTCTGCCTTCCGACATAACGATCACGCGGTCGATCCGGCGGTGGAGCACATCCTCCAGACGGTGTTCAATGATGACCACCGTCTTGTGATAGTCCTGATAGATCTGGTCGATAAGCTCGATGGCGGTCTTGCCTGTCGCGGGGTCGAGGTTTGCCAGCGGCTCGTCGAAGAGCAGCGCTTCCACCTCGTGTACCATGACGCCCGCGAAAGACACACGCTGCTTCTGGCCGCCGGAGAGCTCAAATGGAGAGGCGTAGAGCAGCCCGTCCATGTTGACCATCGCGGCGGTCTTGCGGACGACTTCCTTCATCTCGCCCTGCTTGACGCACTCGTTCTCCAGCGCAAAGGCAATATCCTCGCCCACCGAAAGCCCGATGAACTGCCCGTCCGGATCCTGCAGAACGGTGCCGACATGCTGGCTCAGCGCAAAAATGCTGGAATTCTTCGTCTCGATACCGCAGACCGTGAGGCTGCCCTTCATCTCTCCGGGATAGGAGAAGGGGATCAGGCCGTTGATGCAGTTGCCGAGCGTACTCTTTCCGCTGCCGGATGGACCGACGATGAGCACCTTCTCACCTTCATAGATGGTCAGGTTGATGTCGTGGAGTGTCGGTTCCGCCTGCGAAAAGTATTGAAATGAAAAATCCCGAAACTCGATGACGGATTTACGGTTCGATTCCACGATGCGGCTCCCTTCCCGTAGATTTTTGCACCGTAATGGCCCACGGCGCACCAGTGCCGACGTTGTAGGCGCGCGCAAAGTCGCCCTGATTGATCGCGACCGCCATACGGTCGAGGCTATTGACATAGACGAGCGGTTCGCCGACGAAAGCGTCCGCAAACGAGCGGGCGTAGATCAGCGAATTGCGATAGACGAGACGCGCGCCGTTCATGATCTTGATTTCGATGAAATCTCCGTGTTTGACGCCGAGCTTGAGGAAAAGCTCGCGCGGAATGCTCGTCCAGAGGGAACCGAAACGCACATCCAGGACGTCAATATCCCCGCGGATGCAGCCGTTCTCCAACGCGGGCTCGTCGATTGGCAGCTCGACCACGCTTGCGGGGTCAACTTCGGGACCAACGCCCGCAAAGTCGATGACACCGCTGGCGAGACGCGCGCCGGTGTAGGCGTAGATGTCCCGTCCGTGGAAGGTATAGCTTTCACCCGAACCGGGCAGGCGGTTGACGTGCTCGTCGATCTCCCGCGCGGCGACGATGCCGCTGATGCGCTTGACGTGCGTGAGCGTGCCGTTGTCCGGCGTAATGATGTATTGCCCCGCCCGGGTTTCCACCGCGATGCTGCGCCGCGTTGAGCCTACGCCCGGATCCACCACGGAGACGAACACGGTACCCTTGGGCCAGTAGCCGACCGTCTGAATCAGGCGATAGCTTGCTTCCCAGGCGTTGTATTGCGGGATTTCGTGCGTCAGGCTGGAGATGTTGAGTTGTTCGCAGACGGAATACGCAACGCCGATCATGGCGCTGACCGCACCGTCCGCGAGGCCGAAGTCGGACATGATGACGAGGGGTTTCATGGTTGTCCTCCCTGTTTTCGTTTTTTCGCTCACCGGGTTATAGCCGCACGGTGTAGTTGATTTTATAGTATTCCGGGCGCATGTAGTGCTTGCAGCGTGCAATCGGCGTTCCATCTGCGCTAAAGAGCAGGCATTCGAGCAAGTGTACGGGCGAATTTTCCTCCACCCGAAGATACTCCGTCTCCGTGTCGTTGACGAAAATGAGCTTGAATGCGATGGTCTGGTAGCTTGCGGCGGTGTACAGCTCCTCGCTTAAGAAACGGTTCATTGCGTCCGCAGAGGAAACATCCACCTGCATATGGGAAAGAAACTTCACCGGCACCTGCACAAACGAATAACCCACAACGGTTTCGCCGCTTTGATAGACCAGGTAGCTTGCCAGCAGAATATCGCTCTTCCCCAGGCCGAGCTTGCTCTGCGCAATGTCCGTCGGCGGCGTAAAATTATAGGATATCTCGGTTTTGTCGATGGCGACAGTGGGAAACGCGGCCAGTGGATTGGAAGACGCCGCGTTTTTCGGTTCCTCCTTTTTTTCCACTACCAGGGTGCCCTTGCCGCGTGCGCGTACCAAAAGACCATCCTCGCAGAGGATGGCCATAGCTTGCCGCAGGGTGTTGCGGCTGACGTTGTACTTTTGCGCAAGCGTGATTTCGCCGGGCAGGCATTCGCCCTGCGGATAGACCCCGTTGACGATATCCGAGAACAGGGAATTATAGATTTCTACATAGGCCGGTACGCTTGTTGGATGCAAATGAATGTTCATACCCTGAGCCTTTCACGTTTTCAAAACGATTGTATGACATGTTCAACATTTCGTCAAGCAGGTTGTTGCTGAATTTATCCCGATAAAATGGTGGAGTACAGCACGGATCCGCCGGAAGCGGGGGAATTGTTCACCAATTTTCCGCATAGCTGGCGTTCCGATACATTCTGGAAATTCATCCGGAAATGCGGGCTGAGAAATTCGATTCGATTGTCCTGACGAAAACTGGTTTTGCAACGCAGTGCGGATAAAAAAGAGCGTCTTAACAATACCGGACGACAGTGTATCGTTCAATATCCTAACAGACATCAAACGAGCAGCAATGCAAGCGGTGGATTCTGCGCTTCGTTTTTTGCGGAAACATACTATTTTCTTCGAGTTGAGTTGAGACATGGAAACAACAAACGGACGTGACCTATGATATAATCAAAAAAGTGATTGCAGTTCAGAAAGCCGGAACGAAGAGGAGTTTCCTGACAACCGATTCAGATGAGACCATCCGAAACCGCAGGAAAGCAACTTGCGAAATTACGGAACAAACTCGGGTATTTCTCCTTTCGCTGCAGCTTTAGGTTTAGGGAGCGGATTGCTGCCAACCGGATTTACCTCTAGGGTCGGTGAACAAGAATTGGGGAATCGGAGCTGGAATTGAATTTATGATCGATGAGATGTCTCGCGCCAGGCGTTTCTGATATAGAATTCTATATATGCTTGCAGAAGTAAGCGGAGAGTTTCTGAAAACTCTTTTCTTTTGGTCAGGAATCGTGATTGTTGAAGAAGGATAGAATATGAAGAATTTCTTCGCGCCATGTCAGGACTATCTGGATGAAGTAAAGAGCATAAAAAAAACGGATGCGTATTTAGTTCTATATATCATGATATGGTTAGGATATTCATTCTGGCGCTCCGGTTATATTTCTGCGAAAGCTGGGGATTTTTTATCCGAGACCCAGATGATGATGACAGCTGGTATTTCAACTGCCTTGACGGTTTTTTTGATTTTTATATTCTGTAAACTCAGGGGACAAAAAATCAGATCTCTTGGTCTAAATTCAAAATATGCAAAACAATCCCTACTGGCAGGAACGTTGCTCAGCATTCTATATATCGTGATTTTCAGAATGGTTCATAAAGGAGAAATTCGCAGCGATATTGAAATGAATTCCATATTCATTTTTAGAATTCTGTATGAAGTATTTTTTGTGGCACTGTTTGAAGAGATTGTAATACGCGTTTATACCGGGATGCGGTTGCGTGCATTGTTTAAGAATAAAACGCTTTCTGTTTTTGTCACCGGATTTCTGTGGGCGTTATTACATATGCCGGCATATGCGGCAAGCGCTCAAATGGGCGTATTCGAATATGTAGCGAAAGGATTATGGCCCCTGAGCACTTATATCGTCCTTCATATCATCTTGAATATCATATATTCAAAATATAATAATGTAATCGGAGGGACGTTATTGCATGCGACAATTAATATATTATCATGGCTGTATCCCGTATAAATTGTATTGTGTAGTTGTGTAACGGCTGTGCGCTTCCTAGCGGGTATATGAGAAAACGAGGAGCTGCTGCTCACGGCGGGGATTCCACTGAGGACAGTGAGTTATCGTGCGGGGTGCGTGCAGACGTCGACGGCCGCGAACACCTACTCGCATGCGATCCGAACGGCGGATGAGAAGGGGGCAGATGTCATAAGCGGAATTTTCTCCGAAAATCGCAAAGATTAAGCGTTAGTTCTAGTGCGGAAACCTTGTTCTGCCTCCGTTTCATTGGCCAGGAGCAATGTTAGGAAATCCATCATTGCAAGCAGCAATAGAGGCCATGGTTTACGAACAAAGTTTCTGGCCGAGAATTCGGGGCCTGTATCATTCTTTGTTTCTTCCATCTGTGCAGATTGTCTTTTATTTTAGCAGGCTCCCATTTTTTAGCAGGTACTAATTGCTTTTATTAATAATGACTCTGTTTTTCTCCCATTTGCCGAATTTGTAATAGATAAAAATTGCAATGCTACAGAGCAACCAACCTGCGGGATAGCCAAACGCCACGGGGATTATCGTACCGATCAATCTGGATGTGACAAAGAGGTATATCTGACGGAACACAACAAACGAAATGAGCATAATGACCGTCGGCGTTTTCGTGTCGCCCGCGCCGCGCAGCGATCCGGCATATATCTGATTGACGACACATAGCAGATAGAATGGCGAAATTATGCGGATAAACATCGTGCCATACATAATCACATTCGGGTCCGTGTTGAACAAGGAAATCAGTTGACCAGCAAATATCATGACGGGCACGACGAGGACCGCCGTTGCGGTAAGTGAGATGATCACTGCGCGGTGGGTTCCGGTCCTTGCACGTTTCATGTTGTTCGCGCCCAGATTTTGGCCAACGAACGTCGTAGTCGATAGCGCCATCGACTGCATGGGCAACAGTATGAACTGATCTATCTTGCCATATGAAGCCCATCCAGCCATGCAGGCTGACCCGAACTGGTTGATATACGATTGCACAAATACATTTGAAAACGAAGTTATGGCCTGCTGGAGCGCACTCGGCAAGCCAATTTTCCAAATGCTGCGCAACATGCCGGTGTTGATCCTCATATGACTCCAGAAAATGCTGTAAGATGCCGTCGTGCGCGTGAGTACCATCAGCACGAGCGCGGCTGATAGACACTGTGCGATTACCGTCGCGATGGCTACGCCCGCGATACCCCAGCCGCAGTATATCACAAACACCAGATCCAGCACTGTGTTGGTCAGCGCGGAAACCATCAGAAAGTAGAGCGGACGCTTGGAATCGCCCACGGCCTGAAGGATGCCTGCACCCATATTGTATATCATCAGACCTGAGACGCCAGAGAAATAGATGCGCAGATACTGAGACGCCCCGTCGAACACATCATCCGGTGTGGCCATCAGCCGCAGCATATACGGAACCATCAGGACGCCAACGAGCGTAAATATAACGCACAGTATAAAGGTCATCAACATCGTCGTATGTACCGCTTCGTGTACGCTTTTTTCATCGTGCGCGCCATAATACTGGGATATGACAACGCTAGCACCGGCGGCAAGCCCCAAGAAAAAACCAATCAGGGTGTTAATAATCGGAGATACGCTGCCTACCGCGGCCAGCGCTTCCTTTCCGATGAAGTTTCCCACAACGATGCTATCCACCGTATTGTACAAAACCTGGAATATGTTGCCGATTAAAAGTGGCACAGAGAACCTGACCAAGTGTTGCACGATATTTCCTTCGGTCATATCTGTGTCTTTGCGATTGAAAAAAGAAGCCATGCGCTTAGTCAAGTCCAGAATTGTGTGTAAATTCGCTTTCGTATAATCAGGCGACAGATTTCTTGGAAGCTGGTTTGTCTGCCTGTAACTGCTGAGCGAGATAGGCAGTTAAGTCCAAATAGACTTTCCCCGATTGCCAACCATCATTGATTTCCATGAGCAACGCTCCGATCAGGCGGGACAAGGATTCTTCATTGGGGAAAATCCGAATCACTCGCTCGCGACGACGAATCTCTTCGTTAAGCCGCTCAATGCCGTTTGTCGTTCGAAGACGACGGCGCAGGGTATATGGTAAGGACAGCACGGCCATTACGTCTTCGAAGCTCTCCTCAAGCAATGCGGCCGCTTTAGGAGCTTCCTGCTGAAACCTGGATAACATACTGTCTCTCAGGAGAATTGCCGTTTCGTAATCGCCCGCTTCATACAGGCTCTTTAGTGCCGCCTTCATCTCCGGGTGAAGTTTCTTGGGACAAACGTCCAGCATGTTGCGAGAAAAGTGGGTTTGGCATCTTTGCCATGTTGCTCCTTGAAAACACTGCTTCACGGCCTGGACAAGCCCCTTGTGAGAATCGGATATGACCATGTCAACCTGAGCAAGGCCCCGGCCTTTCAGTTCCCTGAAGAAGGCGGTCCATCCTGCTTCTGTTTCACTGTCCGCGCAACTGAAGCCCAGTATTTCGCGAAAACCCTGTTCATTGATCCCTACGGCGATCATGAAGCCCTTGGAGCGAATCCGGCCATTCTCTCGTACCTTGGTGTAAAGGGCGTCTGCCATCACGAAGGGATATCGTCTTTCCAGTTGCCGGTCTCGAAACGCGATGACGACAGGGTCTAACGCGGCACACAGCGCCGACACGGTGGATTTGGAGAACGATCTGCCGCACAGCTCTTCGGTGATCGTTGTAATCTTTCGAGTAGATACCCCATTAACAACCATCTCCATGATTGTCAGCACCAGAGCTTGCTCGCTCCGTTGATATTTTTGAAACAGTTCAGTGCTGAATTCCCCGTTTCGTAGCCGCGGCACGAGCAGCTGCAACGTTCCCACCCGTGTGTGAAGCTCTCGTTCTCGATACCCGTTACGGTAAGCCTGCCGCTCATCGCTGCGCTCATATGGCTGTGCGCCAATTTGCTCGCTGGCTTGAGCGTTGAGTACTTGGTTCAGGATCGTCGATACCAGGGCAGCGAACGCCTCATCTTTCCCATTTGCCGAAAACAACCCTTTTATTAGTTCGCTGTCTACGGTAAGATTGATCTGGGCCATCTGTTTCTTCCTCCTTGGTGTTTTGGTTTCTGCAACCTGATTATACCAAGGTCGAGCGGATGGCTCTTTCTCGAATTTACACCATTATATGGACGTTATC
>JAYFNY010000064.1:0-12913 GCA_034933205.1 Eubacteriales bacterium | reverse complement strand
CAAAGCCGGTGTGCAGGCGAAGGACGAACATTTCCTGCGAATCGAGGCAATCCTCGTGCAAAACGACTATGAGGTAGGTCTAAAAGCGGAACCCATGGTGATCACCGCGGTGAACACGTTATCCCGGGTCATGACCGTACAAGGCGAAACCGCTCTGGATTTGGCATTGAAATGTATCCGTGTTGCCTGGCACGGGGATTCCACAGCGTTACGCCGGGAAATGCTTGCAGGAATCTCCGAATTCTCCCGACGGTATGAATTGAAGCTAACACCGGACTTGTTCCGGCAGCGGCTCGGTGGGTTGATTCCGGCTGATTTGTTTTTTGAGTACCGTTCGCGGTGCGAAGGGCGCGTCAATGCGCACAACGCATTTAAGCCGATTTATCTGCAGATCTTCTGCGGCATGCTGCGCGATTACTACAACAAGAGCCTCGGCAGCACGTCAAAACTTCGGCTGGGTACGGAGGGCGAGCGGAATGGCATCTGAAACGCGAGTAATTTTGATCGCATCTGTTCAGGTATCAACGCGTATCCGCAAGGACCCGGGCGACCTGACCGAGCTGGCGGACGACCTTAAGAAGCACGGTCTGATCAACCCGATCACGGTCATGGACTGCCAAAACGGAACATTCCAGTTGATCGCCGGCCTGCGCAGATTGGAAGCAGCGAAGCTCATTCAGATGCCGGAACTCCGTGCAACGGTGCTCTCGCCCATGCAGGCCGAAGAGATGCTGGAGATCGAAATTGCGGAGAATGAGCAGCGGCTTAATTTTACGACTGCAGAGCGGCTCGAGTATGCCGAAAAGATCAAGGCGATCGAGTTCGCGAAGGCGCGAGAACGCCAGTTAGCACCTCTTCGTAAAGGTAATGATTTCTCCAATTTCCCCGTTGTGCGCGTTTGCGCACAACGGGGAAAAGGTAAGTCGCGCGAAGCAATTGCACAGAGAGTTGGGTTCACAAGTTCCAGGCAGATGGAGCGTGCAGGAATCATCGCGGAACAGCGTCCTGATTTATTACCGAAAATTGATTCTGGAGAAACGACTATTTATGGTGCTTACAATCAGGTGGTCAGCAAAGCTAACACGCAAGGTAAAGCGGAAGCTCAACCAGAGATAATTCCCGTTTCGATGGATCAAGTCGCCCGCGCCGGTGTGATCCGGCTCATGAAGAATCCGCACTTTATCGAATTGCGGAAAGAGCTTGAAACCTTGCAATCGGAGGCAACTTCTGCAAAAACGAAGCTGAAGTGGGCTACAGAAGCATATGACAACAAGGTAAAGCATTTTGAGAACAACATCGACTTCCTGTCGCGTCGCGTCAGGGAGCTGGAACAAGAAAACGCCGAGCTTCGCGCCCGGCTGGGAATGGAGGCAAGGCATGAAAAACGCGTCGAATTCGGCAACCCCGACGGCATCATTCGGATTCCCGAGGATACTCTATCTTGATCGGGTCGAGCGGCCAATGGTGTTCATATGCTCACCATATGCCGGCTGCATCAAAGGAAATGTCCAAAACGCGCGCCAATATTCGCGGTTTGCGTATTTGAGCGGGTATATGCCGATCACACCGCACCTGATGTATCCACAGTTTCTGAACGATAAGCAGACGAAAGAGCGCTTGGATGGCATGGACATGGGTCTACGACTTCTAGATCTGTGTGAAGAGCTCTGGGTTTTCGGAGATCGGTACAGCACCGGCATGCAGCGCGAAATTGCGCACGCAATAGCGCGGTTCATGACGATCCGCTACTTCGACCGTGACTGCATTGAGGTAAAGCGGCGTGAGCAGTAGGATGCAGCAGCAATTTCGGTCAGAAGGGAGGGTTGCGTATGGCTGATTTTCAGAAAATCCGGCAGGAGATCCCAATTGAGGAAGTGGCGAGGTGGCTGGGGATTGAGGTGCAGAGCGGCAAAGCGAAGTGCCCGTTTCACAACGATCAGACACCGTCCATGTCATTCAAGGAGGGCAGGTTCAAATGTTTTGGCTGCGATGCATCCGGAGATGCGATCGACTTTGTGGCGCGGCTAAAAAACGTTAGTGCGACGGAAGCGGCGCAGAAGATCACGGAAGTATTTCACATCCATAATTCTGCGCCTGTGCAAAAGAAGCCTGCGGCGATCAGTCACGAACCGATTTCGAGGTACATCGATCAATGCATCGAGGCGTTCGCTGTCGCGCCTGCTGCACAGATGTACTTGCAGCATCGAGGATTCACCGGCGAGAGCATGCTTGCTTTCCGGTTCGGATTTGATCCTAAGAGAAATGCGATCGTCATACCGTACGGCACGAAATCGGAATATTACACTTCGCGGAGCATATCGGATAAACGGTTTTTCAAGCCGCGCTCTGAGGACGCAGGCCCGGAGCCTTTGTTTTACGAAGAGTCGCTGGATCAGGATGCTCCGGTATTCGTTGTCGAGAGCGCTTTCTGCGCATTGTCGATCATGCAGGAAGGCTACTCCGCCGTTGCGACGTGCGGCACGGGAACCAGAAAGCTGATCGACGCGCTTAAAGCGCGGGAGAATGTGCCGCCGGTGATTGTGTGCATGGATCGGGACAGTGCAGGCGATGAAGCTGCCGGCAAACTCTGCACACAGCTCAAAGCGCAAGGAGTGGCATATTTGCGCACGACGACGCCGGAAGGGTATAAAGACCCCAATGAGCTTCTCATGGACGACCCTGGGTTGGTCCGGGCTTGGGTGCAAGGGTGTGTCGATGAGGCGAAAAAGCTGCCGCGTGAGCAGCGGAGCAGTGAAAAAGATCATATACCGCAGGTCGAATCGCTGCAGGCGCTGCATCCGGAGCAGAACCCGCGCTATCTCAATACGGACATCGGCAATAGTCGACTCTTCTCGGATTACTACAGCGGTGTTGCGCGGTATGTGCCGGAGCGAAAGCTCTGGTACATTTTCAGCGGCAAACGCTGGGAGCCGGACATTGCCGGGCTCAAAGCGATGGAACTGTGCAAAAAACTCGCAAACGAGCTCATGGTATATGCGTTCCATATCTCTGACGAGCAGCTGCGGAAAGAGTACATCGATCGTTGTAAAAAGTGGCAGACAAGAAGGACGCGCGAAACGATCCTGAAGGATGCACAGGGAGTCTATCCGATCCCTATGGAAACGTTTGACGCGGATCCATTTCTATTCAATTGCCAGAATGGGACGATGCATCTGAAGAACATGACGTTTCGGTCACACGATCCGGAGGACAAGCTCACAAAGATATCGGACGTTGTCTACGATCCGTCAGCTCGCTGCGAACGGTTCGATGCATTTGTGGATGAAATCATGAGCGGTGACCAAGCGAGAGCGAGTTTTTTGCAGCGCGCGCTGGGATATGCGCTCAGCGGCGATACGCGGTTTGAGTGTCTGTTCATACTCTACGGCGCAACGACGCGCAATGGGAAAGGGACGCTCATGGAGAGCGTACTCAAGGTCATGGGCGATTACGGAAGCACCGTGCGGCCCGAGACAATCAGTATGAAGCAGAACGTCAGCAGCCAGAACCCAACCGAGGATATCGCCCGATTGGCAGGGATTCGGTTTGCGAACATCTCGGAACCAAGCAGAGGGTTATTGCTGAATGTTGCCCAAGTGAAGAGCATGACGGGCAACGATACGCTGAACGCGCGGTTCCTGCACGAAAACAGCTTTGACTTTCGGCCGCAGTTCAAAATCTACATGAATACCAACTACCTGCCGGTTGTGACGGACATGACGCTGTTTTCCAGCGGCAGGATCATGATCATACCGTTTGAGCGTCATTTTGAAGAGAATCAACAGGATAAGACGCTGAAGCACACTTTTAGTGAGCCGCTTAATCAGAGCGCAATCCTGAATTGGCTGTTGGAAGGATATCAGGAGTTGGAGCGCGAGGGACTGGCGTTGCCGGAATCGGTGCGCTTTGCAACCGAGCGTTACCGGCATGAGAGCGATAAGGTCGGGTTGTTTATTGAGGATGAGATGGAGCCCATCGCAAATGCAGAAGAGCGAACATCCGCGGTCTATGACCGTTACAAGAAATGGTGCGACGCGAATGGTTGCTTTGCGGAGAATACCCGTAACTTCAAGCAAATTCTCGCGATGTACGGACGTGTGGAGCGGAAACGACCACATGCGGGCGGAGCGCTTACGACGATTTTTATCGGCTATCGCTTACGCTTTGAGCCTGGAAAGTTCACCGAGTATCAAGGCGAGATTCCGTTTGATTAACGTCTTTGTAGCAAATGTAGCAGGTAAAAAGGGTACTGTATAAAAACGCTTTCTTTATAGAGGGTACCTAAAAACCTGCTACAAGGTGCTACAAAGCAAAAAGGCTGCATATTTCAAGGGTTTAATAGTACAACACATTTTTCTGTTAAGGAGAGTATTTACAAGTTGTTGGAAAAAGACATCGTTGCCGCAATCATGCGGCTGTTTAAGAGAGTCCCGCGTTGCTTTGCATGGAAAGAGCATGGCGGCATGTATGGATCAGCAGGAATCCCCGATGTGATCTGCTGCCTGGACGGCCGATTCTTCGCTTTCGAGGTCAAGACGCCGGAAGGAAGGTTGACGAAGCTACAGGAACAGACGATACACAGGATTAAGGTCGCCGGCGGCCATGCGTATGTGGTTCGGTCGGTAGAGGACGTCAAGGCTGTCCTGTGGGCATACGCAGGAATAGAAGTTTAACAAAGGAGGTCAGAAATATGGATGCCAAAGAATACTTATCACAGGCATATCGCATTGACCAGCGGATCAATAGCAAGCTGGAACAGGTGATGTCCCTGCGCGCCCTGCTGGGTAAAGCAACTGGTACGCTCTCCGGCGCGCCGAAAGCGGCGACGCCGAACCTACACTCCATGGAGGATACGATCTGTAAAATGGTCGACATGGAGAACGAGATCAACGACGATATCGATACGCTGGTCGATCTAAAAGCGGAGATTATGGCGTGTATCAAGCGGGTGGAGAACACAGAGTATCAGACGTTACTGGAACTGCGTTATCTGTGCTTCAAGCGTTGGGAAGAAATTGCTATCGATTTGAACTACAGCATGCAATATGCTTTTCGCATGCATGAGCGGGCGTTGGAAGCAGCTGAACCTTTCCTGAAAGAGGAGAGTAAAGTTGATTGAAAGAGAGTTAGCCCCTTTGTTATTGTTATGGTGACGAAAAAGAAGAGAGCCTCCGCAGGTATGAAAACGCGGAGGCTCTTTTGCTTTCCAATGGAGGGCTGAGATGCCAAAGAAACCCAAGCGTCCGTGCTCCTACCCGGGGTGCGGGAGGCTGACCGATGGTCAGTACTGTGATGAGCACAGACAATCCATCGATCGCCAGTATAACCAGTACCTTCGCAGCCCTGACACCAACAAACGATATGGCCGCGCGTGGAAGAAGATCCGTGCGCGTTTTTTGTTGCAGTATCCTTTATGCGAGCAGTGCCGGCAGGAGGGCAGGTTGACGCCGGCGCAGGAGGTTCATCATATCCTGCCATTGGCAAACGGTGGCACTCATGATGATAACAATTTGCTCGCGCTGTGTAAAAGCTGTCATTCAAGTATAACTGCGACAAGTATGAATCGTGCCGGCACTAAGTAACGGACTGTGCGCGGCGAATCATACGAATGACCATTGACGTAGCGTTTATATATGTGATGCTTGTGTCTGGATGTTGGTTTGCAAAAACACGGAAAATCTCATCTGCAAAACCCTGACCGATTTCGTCAACGTCCTGAAAATCGAGAACGATGTTCTTGAATCGCTCAAAGCGCGTAAGTAGCCGTTTTGCCTGCGAGCGAGAAACAAAAACAGGGTTTACTTCTCGGTACTCTAAAAGTCGCACAGGAACGATGGTTTTAGAAAAACCGTAGTCTTCAGGAGCTTCCGTATAGCGGTTCGCGATATCGGCGAATGTGACGGTACGATCCAGAACTACTTCAAAATAAACGCGTGTGCCTTTGCTCTGGTCATCGTTGAGCTTATCTGTCAAAACAGGATTAGCGTCACCGACACTATTGTCGCCGATAAAAGCAAGCGCATCAGAGAAGATGAAAAACCGATCCGCTACCTTTGAGGAGAAGAATACACCTTCTCCTGTATGGCTGGAGGGATCCGTTGTGAATTTTCCCTTTGCCAGCTCAAGGATGGCAAAGCGCTTTTCTTCTAGACCCATAGCATTTTGAATCTTACGAAAGATACCGACACCATGATCGCTGATCTCGCACCCTATGGCATATGCATTTCGATAGGCATGTATGGTTACTGCTTCGCTGCCAGAGTGGTCGATTGCGTTGTTGAGCATTTCGGTGAACACATATGAGAACACGCTGCGAACAACTGAAGTAACACCATCCAGAATTTCAGACATGTCCTTTGAAAGGATTGTATCCTCATTGAGCTGCTGAAGTGGGTATTCGCGATCGACAACAACAAGATCGACGAGTGAATAACGTTTCGTTCGTCCCTGCTTTTCGGAAGTGATCAAACCGTCTTGCTCAAGTCTCTCAAGTTGTTTATAGACTGCAGCAAGTGATATGCCGAACGTGTGTGAAGCATACTGTGCTGCTGCAAGTCCATTTGATTGATAAATTGATGTAAGAAGATACTTTCGTAGTGCTTCTGTATTTCTTTTTTTCAGTTCCACCTTGTAGACTCCTCTCTGGTAAGGAAACCGTATCACAATTCGGGACGAAAGTCAACTTATCATGAGAAAACATTCAACTTAGCAAACAAATAAGTTGAATGATTGGTTCGCTTTGCATGGGGGCATATCTATCTCTAACACAATTCAATTTGGACAACGCGGTCGGGTCGCGTGTAAATTTTCGCGGAAGTTTTAAGGGGAATAGCCCCATAAGTTTTACTTGGGAGGAAACGCACATGGGAAGAAGAGGCCCGGCGGCCGGACAAGGCGGTAGACCGCCGAAACCGCTGGCGGATAAAGTGTTGGAAGGTAACCCCGGCAAGCGAAAGCTAACCGTTGTCGAATTCCCCGGTGCCAGCGATTTCCATGGCGTGAATATGCCACCGCCGCAAGAGATGCTCTCCGCCGTACAGAAAGATGGCAAGCCGCTCATTGCGTCGGATATCTACGAGCGGACCTGGAGCTGGCTGAACGAACGTGGCTGCGCGAGCATCGTCTCCCCGCAGGTGCTGGAACGATACGCCATGAGCGCCGCGCGCTGGATTCAGTGTGAAGCGGCAATTACGGAGTACGGGTTCCTCGCAAAACATCCGACGACGGGTAACGCGATCCAGTCTCCGTATGTGGCTATGAGCCAAAACTACATGGCGCAAACAAACCGGCTCTGGTATGAGATCTTCCAGATTGTGAAAGAAAACTGCGCCGCCGACTACACCGGTTCCAATCCGCAGGACGACGTTATGGAGCGCCTGCTGACCGCGCGAAGGGGGAAATAAGTATGGACGAAGTGCAGGTATTTATCCAATCGCTTCGATACTATCGTTTGACCAGCCAGCAGCGCAAGACGCTGCGCGGACAGGCGCTCGCGGGCAATCTCCCGGCGGCGCAAGCGGGTTTACGAAAAATCGTGTCGAAAGGAAAGCAGAATGGTCATTCAATCACTGTCGGTCGGTAAGCTCGCCCCGGCGGATTACAATCCTCGTAAAGATTTGAAGCCCGGCGACCCCGAATATGAAAAGCTGAAGCGATCCTTGTCGGAGTTCGGATATGTGGAACCGGTGATCTGGAATAAGACGACTGGCCACGTTGTCGGCGGACACCAGCGCTTGAAGGTGCTGATCGATACCGGCGTAACTGAGGTCGAATGTGTTGTCGTGGAAATGGGCGAAGAGAAAGAGAAAGCGCTCAATGTCGCGCTGAACAAGATTAGCGGCGAATGGGACAAGGACAAACTCTCTTTACTGATCGCGGACCTGCAAGGCGCGGATTTCGACGTATCTCTGACCGGCTTCGACGCTCCTGAGCTGGATACACTTTTCAAAGATGCGCAACGCGCCGATGTTCATGACGATGATTTCGATGTGGATGCCGCGCTCAAGGAGCCTGCGATCACGAAGCTGGGCGACCTCTGGCTCCTCGGCAAACACCGACTCGTCTGCGGTGACAGCACCAAGCGAGATGTGTTCGACCTGCTCATGGACGGTGGCCAGGCCAACCTTGTGGTCACGGATCCGCCGTACAACGTCAACTATGAAGGCAGCGCCGGTAAAATCAAAAACGACAACATGGCCGATGCTGTGTTTTACGACTTCCTGCTTGCTTCATTTCAGAATATGGAAGCGTGCATGGCGAATGACGCGTCGATCTATGTGTTCCATGCGGATACGGAGGGCCTGAACTTTCGAAAGGCATTCTCGGAAGCTGGGTTCTATCTCTCCGGCACCTGTATCTGGAAGAAACAATCTCTGGTGTTAGGCCGGAGTCCGTATCAATGGCGGCATGAGCCTGTTTTGTATGGCTGGAAGAAAAAGGGCAAACACGAATGGTACGCTGATCGGAAGCAAACGACGATCTGGGAGTTCGACAAACCCAAACAGAACGTCGACCATCCGACCATGAAACCTGTGGAACTGCTGGCGTATCCGATTCTGAATTCAAGTATGGCAAATTGCATCGTGCTCGATCCCTTCGGTGGCAGCGGCAGTACCCTGATCGCCTGCGAACAGACGGATCGGGTCTGCCGTATGATCGAGTTGGATGAAAAGTACTGCGATGTGATCGTTCGTCGATTTCATCAAAATTCTCCGGACCAATCGATTTATCGTAACGGAGGACGAGTTTCGCACGAAGAAATCGCCGAAAACACAGATAAATAGCTTGATATTCACACTCGTTTGATCCATGTATATGACTACAAAATCGAAAGGATGGTAATCATATGCAGATCAAGTACAACGTTACAGGGGACAGAAGAAAGGCGCTGGTCGCGGTCATGCGAGACACCCTGCAGGACACCACTCGCTATCTTGGCGCTCCATCATTTTGTTTCATGGTGGGAAAGTACACCATCGACAAGAACGGAACAGTTACCTGTCCTGACGACGCAGACGCGGCGCAGATCGACACGCTGATTCGCGAACTGGCACATGACGGCTTCATCGGCGAACGGATTGGCTGGCCGGCGAAGCCAACCGAGCAGATAGCGGCGGGAATGCCTGTGCAAGAATTCGTGACACCTACACTCGCGAGCCTGGACCGGCTTTCGGTCGAGATACCGAAGGATGGCATGACGCTTATTGCAATGGAGAACCTACGACGGCTGGTTGAGAGCAAGGCGACGCTGCTGAAGAAAGCGCTCGGCACAAACAGCCTTCCTATGACAGAACACTCCGACAGGATCGAATTCGGATGGTTCCGGCCGACCGACGATCACGTGGAGATCACAGCCTATTACCAACTGGTACAGGGCCTTTACGAACTGGCGTGCACACAAAAGCACGTCAGCGCGTCGGAACAGGAAGTCAAAAACGAAAAATACGCCTTCCGCTGCTTTCTACTCCGGCTCGGATTTATCGGTGCGGAGTATAAAGACTCGCGAAAGATCCTGTTGAAGAACCTTACCGGTAACGCAGCGTTTCGCGATACGCAGAAAGCGGGTGACGAAGAATGAAGAACATTCATCCCGAGCTGCTGAAACAGCTCAAAGAATATTATAAGCCTGGTACAAAAGTGCGTCTGGTACACATGAACGACCCCTACATACAAATACCAGTAGGCACCATCGGGGAAGTGCTTTATGTCGATTCACTTGGAACGATTCACACGGCTTGGAGCAACGGAAGCACTCTCGGTGTGGTTCTTGGTGAGGACGAATGTGTGAAGATCGAGGAGGACTAACTTGAATAGCCGACTTTTTGCAGCGTACGGCGCTGGTCTGAACCGCACCGAAATGTCGCAGCATTGCCCGACCGCAAAGCTGATCGGCTCCGCGGTGTTGAAGAATTACAGACTTTCTTTTCGCGGCAGTAAAGCCGGCGCATTGGCGACGATCGAAAAAGCGAAGGGCGGTAGCGTTCCCGCGCTGCTGTGGGAGATTTCACCGCAGGATGAAGCTGTGCTCGACCGCTGGATCGGTGTGCCGGAACTGTATCGGAAAACTGCGATCAAAGTACGCCGCGACGGTGCTCTGGTACAAGCTCTGATCTACATCTTAATCAGTGGAAAGCCACAGAACAAGCCGAGCGCTTTCTATTACAGCACACTTTTGGAAGGGTACAGAGTAGCGGGGTTTGACGTAGATATCCTGAAAGCGACAGTACAGGAAGGCGATACGGACGCATCCGGTGCATAGATCGCCGCAATGCCGTGTTGCGGAACGTCGCAGCCACTGAGCGGTTAATGAAGCAGCTGGGGCGGTTGCCCCAATGGCGCGCGATAACCAAACCAAATCGGACACGGAGGCTCACGCGGGCCTCCATGTTTGCTTGGTGATGAGGGTCGCTACTTCTGCAGCATAACGAAAACGATACCAATTACTCCAATAACGAGTCCGATGATGAGCATGACCAAATCAGCCTTATTGCGGGTTCCGATTGTATTGACCTCGTCCGGCTTTTGCGGATTATACAGAATGGGTAGAATCTGACCGATGTGATACGTATCCGAGCGATAGGCTTTGGTGTACTTTCTCTCGTACGTTGTTCCATCGATAACATATGAGATTGTGGGAAGATATTCTCTTGTGAAGATGCCATTTCTTCGCCGGACAAGTTCCCTAATTTCAATCACATCAGCATTCGTTTCTGCGGTGCAATGTTTCGTTTTAACAGCGCGTCGGATCATGTTGATGGAAGTAACAAGCACAAATGCGAATGCAACGATCCATAGAACAATAGCGATGAACATACAAGACGCTCCTTTCAAATTCGGTTGAGTATCCTTTTCAGACAGTGAACCAAACGCAGAACACAATATCATTATATTCTTTCTCATGATTATCGCAATGTATCAGATCATGACAAATTAACCCGAAGGAATCTTTGCTTGATAGGAGGCGGTGATGCTACGGAAACTGAAGAAATACACGCCAACTCCCTTCAAAGCAAAGGACTCGGTGTACGACAAATTGGCTGCGGATCATGCTGTGGCATTTATCGAATGCCTTTCTCACACTAAGGGTACATGGGCGGGTAAGCTGTTTTTGTTGATCGACTGGCAGGAACAGATCATCCGCGATGTGTTTGGCACACTGAAGCCCAGCGGATACCGCCAGTTCAATACGGCGTATATCGAAATACCAAAGAAGAATGGAAAATCAGAGCTTGCTGCAGCGATCGCGCTGCTTTTAACCTGCGGCGATAATGAAGAGCGCGCCGAAGTGTATGGATGCGCCGCCGACCGCCAGCAGGCGTCGATTGTGTTCGAGGTCGCTAAGGACATGGTGACCATGTGTCCGGCGCTGGCGAAGCGTGTGAAGATCCTCGCGTCGCAGAAGCGGATCGTGTACCTGCCGACCGGGAGTTACTATCAGGTGCTCTCAGCGGACGTCGCCAATAAACACGGCTTCAATACACACGGAGTGATCTTCGACGAGCTGCACACACAGCCGAACCGTCGCCTTTTTGACGTTATGACTAAGGGCAGCGGTGATGCGCGCATGCAGCCGCTTTATTTCCTGATCACCACCGCAGGTGACAACACCAACTCCATCTGCTGGGAAGTTCATTCGAAGGCGAAGGATATTCTCGACGGCAGGAAGACCGACCCGACATTCTACCCCGTGATCTACGGTACCGAAGAGAACGATTCCTGGACTGATCCCAAAGTTTGGAAGAAAGCGAATCCGTCGCTCGGGATTACGGTGGGCGTCGATAAAGTGAAAGCCGCGTGCGAAAGCGCACAGCAGAACCCGGCCGAAGAGAACGCGTTTCGACAGCTTCGGTTGAACCAGTGGGTCAAACAGGCGATTCGCTGGATGCCGATGGATATGTGGGATAAATGCGCGTTTCCGGTTGACCCCGAAACGCTCAAAGGGCGTGTCTGCTATGGCGGTCTTGACCTTTCGTCCAGCACGGACATTACAGCATTCGTGCTTGTTTTCCCGCCACTGGATGAAGATGACAAGTACTATATCCTACCGTTTTTCTGGATCCCGGAGGAGAACATCGCCCTGCGCGTGCGGCGCGATCATGTGAACTATGACCTTTGGGAGAAGCAGGGATTGTTGCTGACGACCGAGGGCAACGTCGTGCATTACGGTTTCATCGAGACGTTCATTGAACAGCTCGGCAAAGTGTACAACATCCGCGAGATCGCGTTTGATCGTTGGGGTGCGGTGCAGATGGTACAGAATCTTGAGGGTATGGGCTTTACAGTGGTTCCGTTCGGCCAGGGGTTCAAGGACATGTCCCCGCCGACGAAGGAACTCATGAAGCTGACGCTGGAGCAGAGGATCGCGCACGGCGGTCAGCCGGTTTTGCGCTGGATGATGGACAACATCTACATTCGTACGGATCCGGCGGGGAACATCAAGCCGGACAAAGAAAAAAGCACCGAGAAAATCGACGGTGCTGTTGCAACGATCATGGCTCTGGACCGGGCGCTGCGGAACGGTAGCGGAGAGAGCACCAGTGTATACGATGGCCGAGGATTGCTGGTGTTTTAGAAAAGGCACATCCGGTTAAGGATGTGCCTTTGAAATTACCTGTTGCTTCTGAAGCAATCGCTGCACAGGATCGGTCGGTCGGTACGGGGCTGGAAGGGAACCTGGCAGGCTTTGCCGCATTCCGAGCAAACTGCGTCATACATCTGGCGCGGTGCGTTGTCGCGGTATCCGCCATCGCGGGAACCGCCTCTGGGTGCGCCTTTACGAGCGACGCGGCAGGATTTGCAACGCTGCGGTTCGTTCGTAAAACCTTTTTCGGCGAAAAACTCTTGCTCGTTGGCAGTAAAGGTGAATTCTTGTCCGCAATCTTTGCAGACGATGGTCTTGTCGCTGTACATCAAA
>JAYFNY010000063.1:0-43814 GCA_034933205.1 Eubacteriales bacterium | reverse complement strand
GCGATGCGTTATACCCCCTACCGAGGCTTAACCGCAGTTGCCAACTGGGTCAAGCTCAAATATGCTGCCATGAATCTCAAAAAACTCGCAGTTCACAAGTGGAAGGAATCGCATCCTTCCTTACGATATCTTTTCGTTTGTTTGTTTCACGTTCAATTCTATACAAAGAACCCCATTCCGGCTTAACGAAACGGGGTTCTTTGACAGACTGGAGCGGCGTGATACGCCGCTCTTTTTTTTGCTTCTTTTTTGACTGCCATGATGCTGACAAAATGTGTCAGCATTTCTTCAAACGTCATCTATTGAAACTTCAAAATAATTTCCTATACTATGGGCATACCAGATAAAGGAGCGACCAACAATGGATCAGAATAATGATTGGTATGAACGATATTCTTCCTATTCCAGCCCGGAAAACGGCTCGAAAGCGCCGAAACAGAATCAAAAGCACAGCGTACGCCTCTCCACGCTGATTGTGTTCACCATGGTTGCGGTGCTGCTTGGCGGTCTGCTCGGCGGACTCTATACGCGGCAATACGTTGGCGAGCAGATTGCAGCGCTGCAAACGCAACAGGCGCAAACGACGGCGACCAACGCGCTGAATGAAGCTTCAGCTTCCAGCGGCTCGGGCGCGCTGACCACGACCTCGACCAGCGGGTTTTCCAGCACATTTTCCAAGGCGCAAATTATTGAGTTGACTGCGCCATCCGTCGTCGGGATAGACACCTACTACACTGCCAGCAACAGCTACGGCTATTTCTTCGGTAACGGGAACAACACCAACGGCGCGGACGGCAACAGCCAGCAGGTTCAGGCGGGCAGCGGCAGCGGCATCATCCTCACGAGCGACGGTTATATCGTCACCTGCAAGCATGTCGTCGACGGTGCGGAGACCATTAAGGTCATTCTCAACGACGATACCGAGCACGACGCAACCTTGGTCGGCACGGATTCGCGCAGCGACCTCGCCGTCCTCAAAATCGACGCGACGGATCTTTCGCCCGCAACCCTGGGCGATTCCGATATGCTCACCGTGGGTGAGGACGTCATCGCCATCGGCAACCCGCTCGGCGAGCTGCGCGGGACCGCTACCAGCGGAATCGTCAGCGCACTGAGCCGCGAAGTAACCGTTGAAAACACGAAAATGTCGCTCATCCAGACGGATGCCGCGATCAGCCCGGGCAATTCGGGCGGTGGTCTGTTCAATTCCAGCGGTTCGCTGATCGGCATTGTCAACGCCAAAGCCAGCAGCGCCGATGCCGAAGGACTTGGCTTCGCGATTCCGGTGAGCAGCGTAAAAACGATTATCACGAACCTCATCGATCACGGGTATGTACTCGGCCGGGCGTATCTCGGCGTTTACACGCAGGACGTTACGCTTTCTTCGGGCGTGAACGACTG
Organism: Eubacteriales bacterium; assembly: GCA_034933205.1. Lineage (GTDB taxonomy): Bacteria > Bacillota > Clostridia > Christensenellales > CAG-138 > UBA7703. The sequence continues at coordinate 42,413 of JAYFNY010000063.1, read as the reverse complement.
GGGAAGCAGCAGCCTGTTCGGTAACTTCTTCGGCAGCGGCGCAAGTTGCGTTCAGGTCGCGCAGATCGTTTCCGGCAGCGCGGCGGAAAAAGCCGGGATCAAGGTTGGCGATCTGATCCTCAAGGTGGATGATACCGAGATTTCTTCCAACTCCGCGCTCGCTTCCGCCATTGCAGGCTACAACGCCGGCGACACAGCCACGCTGACCATTCAGCGGGACGGCAAAGAGCAGACGATCTCCGTAACGTTCGGCGAATATACGCCGGAGCAATCCTGACAGCGGGTCATCGCGTCCGACGATAGGACGATGACATAGACATTCGGGACGTAACCGTTCCGAATTCCCCCATTCGGCCTGATTCGCGCGGAACCGCCCATCCCCCCCCCGGGCGATTCCGCGTGCGGGGGAAACAAAAGTACCCGCTTCGTCCGCCGACAGTTTCGGTTATCGCCGGCGGGATAATCCACAGCGGCGGTTCGCAAATGGCGAACCGCCTCTGTTCATTCCTCAGCTTTTTTCAGGCATAGTTTGATCAAAATCACCGTTCATAAGCCGCCAGTATTTCGCCCACGTAGAGCATATGCGGATCTCCGTCCGGCAACGCCTGATTTGAACCATACATTCTTGCACGAAGTGCCGACTCCAGCGTATTGAGATCGAGCATCTGCTTTTGAATGACTCTGCATTCGAAGAATGAGCCGCATTCCGAAACGCCGTCCGCCGCGCCCGCTCGCGTCGAAACTCGAGTTAAGCCGGAGGTTTTCTCCTTATCGGTATCTCGGCCGGAGTGCGACCCGCAAAAGCTTAACGCCTGTTTCAGTTCTCCCGTTCGCGGAACGCTGACGGTAAACACATCCGTCTTCTCCATCAAGCCGTACGTAAATCGGCTCTTGCGCACCATAACGGTGACCACGGGTTTCCCCCAAACAAAGCCAAACTGCGCCCAACCAATCGTCATCGGATTCCATACCGGCCCGCCTGCGGTCAAAAACGCGCCGCTCTGCAGCTGTTCAATCGCCTGCGGTACGAGTGGAAAGATATCGTTGCCCGCTTTCAAGATGCTTCGCTCTCCTCTCTTCAACCGTCTTTTCTTCTAGTCCCTGTCGTCAAACACATATTCCACGCGCGCATCCTTTTTCTTTTCCGGAAATATTTCAATCTCCAGCTTGTCAAAGGAAATACTCTCGATAAAGTCCGCCTGTGAAAATACCGTTCTTGAGAACCGTGCAAGCTCCTGCACATGCTTTTTCAGCAGCACAGGGCAGGCAAGATCCAGCGGCTTGACCAAGTCCACCAGAACGGCGTGCCACCCCTCTGCATCCGAAGGCCGCGCGAGAGAAAACTCCCGCACGGCCTCGTTGATGATCTTATGGTTCTTTAATACCTTCGCCCAGATTTTCACGCGCTATTTGTTCCAGATGAACCATCCCCAGATATAGGGAGTCTTACCATCCGTATAAAGTCCCTTCAACGTTCCGGCGATCTGCTTCTTTTCCTTCAGATCGGAGGAGTTGATCGTGGATTTCGCGCTGCGGTTTGCAACGATCACTTCGTTCCCATCCGACAGCTGTACGCGGAAGATAGTGTACGGATCGGCGGCTATGATCTCCGTGATCTTGCCGGTGAAGACAAAATCCCCGCTCGTGGTCGTTCCGCCCGAGATCTTCTCATAATTCTTCGAAAGATCGGCCGCGGCTTTCTTGAACGCGCTGCTGGAAACCGACGGCGGACGCTCGACCGTCACCGTAGCGGTGCCGTCGTAATAGCCGTCCAGCTTACCGGTCATGGCGATATCGAATGCGCCAACCTTGGCGATGGAAACCGCCATGGAGAACGTGCCCGTGTCGGTGACCGTCGGCTCGCCAAACGTAACATCCGTCGAAGAACTCGTCGCGGTGATCTTGGCGCCCGGAGTAATCGTTCCGGTTACGGTCACGCTGCCGGTGTCGGAGGAAAGTCCTGCAAGATCGTTAGTGACCACCATCGCCATCGTCTGCATGACATACGGTTCCACGGTGATGACCTTACGCGCGGTGACACAGTTGTTCTTGCGCGCTTCGATGGTAATGGTTTCCGTTCCGCCCGTCGTATAAGCGGCGGTGCTGTCCGCAGAGGTTTCGTCTCCGGTTGCCGTGGTGTCCTCCGTCGTGGCATCTGGCGAAACGCTTGCACTCGGCGAAACGCTCACGCTCGCGCTTGGCGATGCGGAGGGGTTCGGCGTCGAGGAAGGATCCGTGCTCGTTGCTGCGGTCGCGTCGGTCACCGGCGTGGAGGTCGGCTGCGTGGAAACCGCCTGCTTCGGCGTATACGAGGATGTGAACATGCCGGTGCTGTCCACATAGACCTGTTCGTCGTTAATGAATACGGCAATCCCGTCGTCGTAGTTATTGACCTGACCCATGATCGGAATCGGGCTGTTGTCTACCGTAGCGTTCACCGTGTCGGCCGCCGGTTCGGAAATCGTCATGGAAAGCACCGGAACCGTGACCGTCACATCCGGCACGGAAATCTGCATCGTCTGCCCGTCCGGAGAGATTGCCTGGATATTCGGCGTAATCGTAACAACTTCATTGTCAACCGGCTCGTTCGGCATGAATACGTCCCGCGCGATCCGCAGGATGATGCGATCGTTCGCGGCAACCGTTGCCGTATCGCTGGTCAGCGACGCGTTGGTGATGATGCGAATCGTGCTGCCTGTCGGCGCGGCGATATCGATGTCGTAAGAAACTTCGCTCGTCGTCGGATCCGTATACTCGCTGATGGAAGCGGTATACATCTGGCTTACGGTGGCGTCGTCCGTTGCCGAAGGATCGGCGTTGACGTCCGTGTTGGCGTCTTTATTGAAAACGCTGCCGATCGACGCGAACATTTTTCCAACGTCCCCGTCAAAATTCTTTTTGGCGATATATAAGCCAAAGACCACAATCAGTGCCAGAAGCAGAACAATAAGCCCCCAGAAGAGCACGACGGTACCCTTGCCGCGTTTGGGCGGCATCTCATCGTCGTATTCCTCGTCGTACTCGTCGTCGTATTCGTCGAGTTCTTCCCCCTCCGGCTCACGACGGGCCATCTTGCCGCCGCGCTTTGCAGGCTGTTTGCTCGGCTTGTAATCTTCCTCGTCTTCGTCGTAATCGTCCTCGTCAAAATCGTCGTCCACCGGGGCGGGGCGACGACTCGGCTGCGGGACAGGCGCTTTCGCAGCAGGACGCGCGGCGGAAGCAACCGCCGCCTCAGCGCCAAGTTTCTGACCGCAGTAGGGACAGAAGGGTGCGTCCGGCAGACTGGGTTTCCCGCAATGCGGGCAAGTCGACGCGGCAGCGCCGCCAGCGGCGCGCGCCGGAATCGTGGGCCGGAACGAACCGGAAGGCGCGGGTGCATCCGAAGAGCTGATCGGGGATTTTTCCGGTGCGCCGGAATACGCGCGAGTAGGCCAGCTCGGCGCTTTCACAAAATCGCGCGAAGGCCTTCCGTCCTCCTGTGCGTCCCTGGATTTTACTGTTGCGTCGCCCGTATCGTCTTCCCGAAGCTTCGCGCCGCAAACCTTGCAAACGCTCAGGTTCTCGGCGTTATACGAGCCGCATTCTTTGCATACCATCTATCCACTTCCTCCATTCTGAAGCGAGAATGATTCTTGTTCGCATAAAACATCCAATATATCGCAACCATTATACAACCCGTATTCCTTGAGTGCAAAGAACATTTCGTGAACTTTTCGCCACAGAAAGTTCTTAACTTGTTCGTGTTTTTCATTTTCACGGACAAAACAGCACTTCTTTTCGCTTGACAATATATAATCCTCTGGTCTATACTGCGTGGTAATGGAATAAAAAAAGCTATGACTGCGAAGAAGTAGCGGGCATGCGCGAAAGAAGATCGCGCCGGTTCCGTCAAGAGAGCTGCCGGATGGTGCAAGGCAGGTGGGAACGCCCCGTGAATACGCGCAACCAGCCGCCTCCTGAACAAAACACTTCTGTTTTCAGTAGGGTTGGCCGGGAATCCACCCGTTATCAAAGGCAGGGTATCGACGCTGAATCGGCGAACCGGTTCAGACCGCATCCGTACCCGCAGAGGCCGACTCCCGCAAGGGTGCGGCAAACCGAGGTGGTACCACGAGCAGAATCGTCCTCCGGCCGAACAGGCGGAGGTTTTTTCTTATCCAGCAGTCGTCCATAACGACCGGAAAGCTCCCGCAAGGGAGCTTTTCTTGTTTTCGGCAGGGGGAACGCAAGCCGGGCGTATGGAAAATCGCGGTCCATTTTCGCATCAATACCAAATATCGTAACGATTTGGATATAGAAAAGAGAAGAATAACGGAGGATATCGAATCATGGGTGAAATCAAGTTTTTCTCGGGCGAGCAGATCCCGCTCGAAATGCACAAGGTGCGCGTGGTACAAAAACTGAATCTGCTGCCCGTTGAAGATCGCCAGAGAGCGATGGCGGCGGCAGGTAACAATACGTTCCTTCTGCGCAACGACGACGTATATCTGGACATGCTGACGGACAGCGGCGTCAACGCCATGAGCGACCGGCAGGTTGCTTCCATGATGGTTGCGGACGACAGCTATGCCGGAAGCGCAACCTTCTATCGTCTGGAAGCGAAGGTTCACGAGCTTTTCGGCACAAAGTATTTTCTCCCCGCCCACCAGGGCCGCGCCTGCGAAAATATCCTTGCGGTTGCTTTCGTTAAGCCAGGCGACGTCGTACCCATGAATTTTCATTTTACCACCGTCAAAGCGCATATTACGCGCGTCGGCGGCCGGGTAGAGGAACTGGTGATCGACGAAGGGCTCAACCCGGTGAGCGATTTCCCGTTTAAAGGGAACATCGATCTGGATAAGCTCAGAGAATGCATTGCCCGAAACGGCGCGGAACATATTCCGTTTATCCGGCTCGAGGCCGGCACGAATCTGATCGGCGGACAGCCCTTCTCTCTGGAAAACCTGAACGCCACCGCCGCAATCGCAAGGGAACATGGCATTCCGGTGGTTTTGGACGCCAGCCTCCTCCAAGATAATCTCTACTTCATCAAGACGCGCGAAGCCGCCTGCCGGGATATGAGTATCCGTGATATCACGATGGCCGTCAGCAAAAATGCGGACATCATCTATTTCTCCGCCAGAAAGCTCGGTTTTGCGCGCGGCGGCGGTATCGCCATGACAAACAGCGCCTACTACGAGCGTATGAAGGACTTTATCCCGATGTTTGAAGGGTTCCTCACCTACGGCGGTATGAGCGTTCGCGAAATGGAAGCTATGACGGTCGGCCTTGACGAAACCATGGACGAAACCGTTATCTCGCAGGGACCGCAGTTCATCGCGTTTATGGCGTCCGAACTTCAAAAGCGCGGCGTACCCGTCGTAACCCCCGCTGGAGGGCTTGGGTGCCACGTCAACGCGCGGGAGTTCCTTTCCCATCTGGACGCGCACGTATACCCCGCGGCGTCGCTTGCGGCGGCGGTCTATATTGCGGGCGGTGTGCGCGGCATGGAGCGCGGAACTCTTTCCGAACAACGCGAACCGGATGGAACGGAACCGATCGCTTCCATGGAACTCCTGCGGCTTGCGCTGCCGCGGCGCGTGTTTACCATGAGCCAGGTACTCTATGCCGTAGACCGTATCAGCTGGCTCTACGAGAACCGGCGTCTTGTCGGCGGCCTGAACTTTGTGGAAGAACCGGCAACGCTCCGCTTCTTCTTTGGGCGTTTGGAGCCGATCGGAGACTGGCAGATACGCCTGGTCGAGAAATTCCGCAAGGATTTCGGGGACAGCCTGTAAATCGAAACCAAACGGACGCGCCGCAGGATTCTGCGGCGCGTCCGTTCTTGTATTCGCTATCGAGCGGAAAACCGCGCAATGAGCGCGCGAAACAACCGGTTTGGAATGAACTTTTGCAAAACGAGCACGCCGCTCCCTTTGCCGACACGGTATCGCAGTCGTGCTCCTCGGCTGTTTGCCGCATGAAAGACTGCTTCTGCCACGCAGTCCGGGTTTGAACCACGTACGCCCATATTCCGAAGCGAATCCAAAGCCCTTCCGGCAGACGCGCGGTATTCTTCCGGGGCGGCGGCATCCGTTCTCGTCATGGAACGCTCGTAAAAATCGGTATCGATCAACCCCGGCTCGATCATGCGAACGTGAATCCCAAAAGGCGCGAGTTCGTACTGCAGCGATTCGGAAAAACCCTCCACGCCCCATTTCGTTGCATGATAGAGCGACTGCAGCGGCATGGCCAGCCTGCCCGCAACGGAGGAAATGTTGACGATCGTTCCCCCTCCCGCTCTCCGAAAACAAGACACAAGCGCCTTCGTCATAAGAATTGTCCCCGTCAGGTTTGTCTCGATCTGACGGCGTACCTGTTCTTCCGTCGCTCCCTCCAAAGGCCCTGCGGCGTCATACCCCGCATTGTTGACCAAAACGTCGATCCGTCCAAATCTTTCGATCGCCTCTGCTACCGCGCGCGTAATCGAAGTATAATCTGTAACGTCGCACGAAAAAAGCGAAACGTTCGGCAGGCGGGAGAGTTCGGCTTCCCGCTCCGGATGCCGCATCGTCGCCGCAACGTTCCACCCTCGCGCCGCAAACAAACGCGCCGTACTTTTTCCGATTCCGGATGAAGCACCCGTAATCAACACGGTCCCTGTTCCCCGTTTCCTTCCTTCCATAGGCCGTTACCCGACGTTTACGCCGAGCAGATGCTTCGCCGCAAGGCCGATGGCAAACGACAGCGCCGCAACGCCAAGGCTGATCAGAACCATCTCGCCAAAGCGCTTGAAGAACGGAAGCCCCTGCGCAACGGAAACATAGTAGTTAAACCCGAGGATCACAAGCACAACGGTGGCAATCATGATAACGAATGCCGCGACATACCAGCTGTTCGGCAGAAGCAGATAGGGCAGCACAATGAGCACGACCGTAATCAGATACGCCACTCCCGTATACACGCTGGACTTCAGCGCTTTGGGATTTCCGTCGGCACGCTGCGCAAGGTAGTTCGACGCTGCCATGGAGAGCGTTGCGGATACGCCGGTTATGATACCGGAAAGCGCAACGAGACGGTTGTTCGCAAGCGCAAAGGTCAACCCTGCAATGGTGCCGGTCAGCTCCACCAGCGCGTCGTTGAGTCCCAGAACAATGGAGCCTACGTAATGCAGCCGCTCCTCGTCGATCATTTCCATCAAACGGTTTTCGTGTTCCTCTTCCTCGGCTATGATCGCACTCGCCTCGGGCAGTTCCTTTTCTATGGAACGCAGACCGGAGATTCCCGTATCCTCGTTTTTTTCAAAAAACTTAATGGTGAACATTACGCCGAGCAGCCGGCTCATCAACAGAAACCAGGCAATCCTCACGCGTGCGGGCGCAACATCCTGTTTCGTATATCCCTTCCATGTTGCGTAGTGACCACGTTCCGCGCGGGCAATATCCTGAAAAGCCTGCCGGTTTTTCGCGTCCTTCTGCCGGGCCGCAATCTTTTCATACAGCAGGCTGCCGGTTAATTCGTCCCGTTGCATTTTGATCAGCCGATTTTTCAGGCCGGTGCTGATTTCGGAATCCATTTTCAAACGCCCTCCCTTTCTGACGGTATACAGTTTTCTTCATTATAAATCCACCCGCAGTTTTCCGCACAGAAAAATACCGAAGATCCTGCATTCAGGTCTTTTTCGAAAACGGCTCCCCGGCATAAAACCGGAGAGCCGTTTTGTACCGCTCTATGCTCGGGCGCAGGGATTAGAATTCATTATCGTCGTCATCGTCGATCCGGTTATCCCGGCTCTTCGTGTAGAGCCAGATCCCACCGACGATCAACGCCACGGCAATGATGATGATCGCAATCACAAACCACCCGTCCGCCGACATCCCGGCAATCGGCTGATCAACAGCCGCAGTCGGCACCGGCGTAGGCGTAAGTCCCGCGCTGGCGGTTGGCAGCGGAGAAACCGTTCCGGCCGCCGTCCCGTACTCGCTGCTGAGGAACACGTAGTCCGAGCAGCTCGTCTGCGAAACGCTTGCCCATCCAGTGCTGTCCACCGTAGAAGTCTGCAGGAAGGTCAGCGTTTTATCGTCTTCCAGGCGGTAGTAGTAGAGCGTCTTGCCCGCCTGCGCCGCGCCAAGCCAGAACCGGATATTCGCCTTGCCGGGCAATTCGCCACTGTAGTTGAAATGGATCGTGGCGACATAGGAGTCCCCCGCAAGCGTCTTCGCCGTTTGTTCGGCAATCGAGTTGTTGATCGTTGTGCCAAAGTCGTACCAGAGCTGCGTGTAGCTGTCCGTCATCGTCCCCTTTGGGAAGGTGATTTCCACGTCACTCTGTTTGATCACGACGTCCTGCGTCTTGTTGCCTGCCGCGAGACTCTTCATGGTCGAATAGAGGATGCGTGTGTTATCGCTTGTCAGCGTATAACTATAAAGCGTCGTCGCGCCGCTGCTGTCGTCGCTTGTCGTCGAGCCGGAGGTCGGTTTCGGCGTTGACGTCGTCGAGGAATCGTCCGTATCCGTTGAAGCCGAAGAGGTATAGGTTTTCAGCGCGGCGCTCGTCGGTGAAGCTTCCATCGTCGTGGTCGCTTTATACCGCTGATAGAACGTATAGCTCTTTCCCGCCGAGAGACCGGAGAAGGTTGTGCTGTCCTGCCATGTGGAACCGTCGCGGGAATACTCGCATCCGCTTACACTCGTAAGCACGATCTTGCTGGTTGTTCTGCTGCTGCGCGTCGGCGCGGACGGTGTGTCCCCATAATAATACGCTTTGGAGACGGTGCCGAAGGCGCGGGTAATGCTGCCCCCCTGCGCGCTGCTGGTCACCTGAAGGGAAAGCGAATTGCCGATATCGACCGCCTGAACGGTGTAGCTCGCCCCTGTTCCGGCCACGGTTGCCCCGCGCAGCCAGGTATAGCTGAGCGTGCCGGTGTTATTGGTTCCGGATAGGCTGGCTGTTAACGTGAATCCATAACGTGCTTCTCCGCTGGACATGATGGTCCCGGTCAGAGCCGGCAACGTGCTGAAATTCACTCCGTCGCTCGATTGCGACGCAAGCACGGTTGCCGTTTCCGCAACCCGCTGATAGAAGGTATACGCCGACCCCGCAACCAGATTATGGAAAGTGGTCGTATCCTGCCAGTAAACGCCGCCAAGCGAATACTGATACCCGCCGATTGCATTCAGGGTAATGCTCGTTGCCGTCGCGCTTGTCATTGTCGGCGCAGCGGGTTTGCCCGCGCTGTAAACCGCCTTCAAAACGGCACTTGTGCTGCCGGAAACCGAACCGCTTTGCGTACTGCTCGTAACGGAAACGGTAAGCACCTTACCTACGTCCGTGCTGGTTGGCGTATAGGAAGCCGTTATGGCAACCTCCGTCCCCTCCCTGGTCCAGCGATAGGAATAGGGACCCGTTCCGGAGCCGGAATTGGTAAAAGTTGCCGTCAGCGCAACGCCGCTCTGCGCGGTGGTGCTGAACGAAACCGTGCCGCTCAGCGTTGCGGCGCTCGTAAACGACGCGCTCGCGGAAGCGGAGGCCTGCATGGTCGCCGTTGCCGCAACGCGCTGATAGAGCGTTATCGCCGTACCCGCGGAAGCGACGCTGAACGTCCTCGTGCTGGAGAAGGTTGTGTTGTCGCTGGAATACTCATAACCGGAGACTTCTTTGAGCGTAACGCTCGTGCTCGTAATCGCGTCCGCGGCCGGTGCGGTTGCCGCAGTGCCGGAATAGGGCGCTTTGCCAATCGCTGTCGTCGATGCGGTAAGTGTTCCCGACAGGGTGGCGTCCTTCACATCGAGGCGAATCACCTTGCCAATATCCGCTTCCGTAAGCGTGTAGGTGCCGACTGTAGTAATGTTGCCGCTCACCAGTTCGGTTTCCGTCGCGCCATCCACGCGGACCCAGGTCAGCGTCCACTGGCTCGAATCGGTTTGATTCGCGTCCGTCACGTTTCCGCTGAGTATCCCGCCATAATACGCATTGCCCGTGATCGTAGCCGTGCCGGAAAAGCCGGAAACACCGGTACGCGTAATATAAACTTCAAGGTTCCCTGTAAGCGTATAGCTCGAAAGGTCCGCGCCCGTTACGGTGGAACCGTCGACCTTCACGGTTTTATCAAGCGTATAGCTGCCGTCCGCAGGAATGGTAAACGTAAGAACGGTACCGTTGGCAACCGCCTGACCGCTGGCAATGCTCGTTTCCCCCGCTTTGACGGTCTGATTGGCGTTGGTCGTGGTGTACACGACGGCGACCGGATTCGTGACTGCTCCGTCCGCAACGGTGGTGAACGTGCCACTCATGGCGTCGCTCGTATTGGCGGAAGCGTCCGAAAACGCCGCGGCTTCGGCCGCGACGGTATAGGACGTATCATTGGCCAGGGTGAGCGCGGTTCCGCCGTTCAGAAATTTTGAAAGATCATATGCCACATACCACGGTCCATAGGTATCGCTGCCAATCTTTACGCCGTCCGAGGCATATGCGGTATACGTTCCGCCGGTCGAGGTTACGGTAACGATTTTATCGCTCGCAAGCGTAACGGGTTCGCTCAGCGAGAGGATAATCCTTTGATTTGCCGATACGGCAGCCGCCGCACTCGCCGCCGGCGAGTAGAGCGTCGCGACGGGCTTTGTCGTGTCGTCCGCCCGCGCGATCCTTGGCCCGGCCAAAAACAGCGAGACGATACAGACGCAGGCAGCTGCGCGAAGAATTATTTTATTCATTCTTTTCATAAACTCTCCTTTTTCTGACGCGGCGGAAAAATGGTTTCCACCCGCGACGATCGCAGGTACGGAGGGGTTACGGGAGGCTGATCCGGGAAAAGAAACATACGTCGCTTTTCGGATAGGCGACGCGCTGAACGGGAGTTTTCATGGACGAATCTTTGGATTCGCAGCCTCAGTATGCCACAACCGGATTTCGATTGCAAACGCTCGATCCCCCTTCTGAATAGAACACTGCGCAAAAAGACGATTCGTTGCAGATCGTTTTCATTTTTTTCTTTTCTTCGTCATAAAAAACCGCCGGATCGAACTCCGGCGGCCTGAACTATTGCACGTTTCGTATTTACGAAAGCCAGTTGCTCAGTGCGAGAAAGCGTTCGTAAAGCGCGTCGTACTCGCAGCCGCACCCGCCGCATTCTTCGTTTGCCTGTTGAACTGCCGCGATCAATTCTTCCTTACAGTTTTCACCGGATAGGTACGCGTCCGCCGGAACGGAAATCAAATCCCACCCGGAGTCCGCAAAGCGTCTGAGGATACTCCGAAGTTCGTGCTCTTCCATCGTATTTCACCTCCTGTTTCCAAAGGGAACTCTGTCGATTCCATACGCCGGAGCACAAAACGCTATTGCTTTTGCTCGCTGCGTTTTGCCCGCTCCTCTTCTTCCTTGATCATCGAGTATCGGATGGCGCTGTCGTCCTCGTCCCAAAGACGCTCCATGTTGTAGTATTTTCGCTCGTCCGGGTAAAAAACATGTACGAGAATATCGCCGTAATCGAGTACGATCCATTTTCCTTCCCCATATCCTTCACTGCGCCGAAGCGTCAGGCCAAGAGATGTGGATTTCTCGTCCAGTTCGTCAGCCAGCGCTTTTACCTGCTGCACAGCGCGCCCGCTGCAAATGACGAACCAATCTGCGACGATCGTTTTGTCCGCAACGTGAATTGCGACGATATCCGCAGCCTTCTTGTTGTAGAGTGTCTCGCAGACGTCCATGACCTGCTGCCGAATTGTTTCCTGCAGATTCCTGTTCTCGCTCAATGACTTACCTCCATCGAAATTTCTTCTTTATTCGTTGAATTCCGGCTCTGCCTGTTCCGGATTTTTTCTTCATAATAATCGATTGCCCGGGCAGTTGCAGGGTGTATTCTCTTTCCCTTGCGATTGAGCAAGCAATTCTGGTCCGACAGCACATATTGCATGAAAGCATCCGCATCCGCCGTCAGACGCGCACGATACTCTTCTACGCCGGGATAAGTCCGCATCGGTTCGATCAGGTCCGCCGTATAAATCAGCGCTTCAAAATCCGTCATTCCACGCTCGCCCGTCGTATGGAGCCGTATGGCACGCAGGATCGTTTCGTCCGAAATACCGTACTCCGTCTTAGCCAGAACCGCCCCTGCAAACGCATGATGGACGGCGGAAATCCCGGTTTCGTCGCCGGAGAGCACCTCCTGCCGAACCGGATCAAGGCACTTTGCACAGTCGTGCAGCAGCGCCGCAACACTCGCTTTTTGCGCGTCCTGCTTCCAGAGTTCTGCAAGCTGCGCGGCCGCGCGCATGGTCCCGCAAACGTGTCGGTACCGTTTTCTGTCGAGCGCAGCTCTGCATCTTTGCTGGAGTCCGCGCAGTTCCTCCGAAAAATACTCGCCGCCTTCATAAACAGCCTGTTCCACCGGCTCGGGCATCCATCCGTTTACCGGCAGTCCGCCGGACAGGCGTTTTCGGATCTCCGTGGAGGAAATCATATCCGCCCTTGCGGAAAGCATCGTAACGCGCGCGCCATATCGCTCTGTGAGCAGCGCGGCCGCTTCCGCATCGTTCCCGTTTCGTCCGATACGCGGCACACATAAGACCGGCGCCAGTGCGAGCACCTCGTCGGGACGATACCAGTTCGGCAGATCGCCAAGCATATCGCTGCCGACGATTATGGAAAGCGAAGCTTCCGGCCAGCGTGACTTAAGCTCCTGTAACGTAAGAAGCGTATAGCTTTTCCCGCCGCGCCGGATTTCCACATCGCTCGCTTCCATCCGGTCTTCGCCGGCCAGAGCGAGTTCTACAAGTCGCAGGCGCTCCCGCGCGGGTACTTCTCCATCCACGTGCTTATGCGGCGGATCTGCGGCCACCGTAAATAAAACGAGATCGAGGGCGGCTTCGTCCCGCGCAATGCGCGCCATCTGAATGTGCGCGTTGTGAATGGGATTAAACGTCCCGCCAAGAATGCCGATGCGCATGTGCCGGTTTCCTTTGCTTGCGTATACTGCCTGTTTCTTTCCACGAGTTACCTTCAGGCCTTCTTCCTAAGAATACCATGTTTTGTCAGAAGGAGAAAGAGCGGGTTTCGTCTTTTCCGCAGCAGCCGGCCGATTGACAAACCCTGGCACGAATGCGACAATAACGGTGAATTTGTATGGAAACGAGGAAGCTCCCGGCCACTCGGCATACAAGCGGACGGGCGACTCGGAAAGCGGGGATAGCGTATGGGTATTGATTATCGCAAATTGCAAAACGGCAGCGACATTCGAGGCGTCGCCATGGAAGGCATCGAGGGGCAGCCTGTCACTCTGACGAGCGAAGCCGTAACGAATATTGCAAAAGCATTCGTTCTGTATCTTCAGGACAGGCTCCATAAAAGCGAACTGCGCCTTTCTATCGGCCGGGATTCGCGTTTGTCGGGCAGCCAGCTTTCCAAGGCCGCCGCGGAAGGGATCCTTTCCATGGGAGCGGACCTTGCGGACTTTGGACTGGCAAGCACACCGAGTATGTTTATGAGCACCGTCACCAAGGGATACGAATATGACGGCGCAATGATGCTCACCGCGAGCCACCTTCCCTGGAACCGCAACGGAATTAAGTTTTTCACTCGTGACGGCGGATTGGAAAAGAACGACATCACCAGCATACTCGCAAATGCGGAGGCAGACGCGTTCATCCCCGCCGCCGAGCGCGGAACACTTACGCAGGTGGATTTTCTCTCCGTTTACGCCGGCGGACTCGTGGAAAAAATCCGCAAAGGGGTCCATGCATACGACTACGACCACCCGCTCGGCGGTTTTCATATCGTGGTGGACGCAGGCAACGGCGCGGGCGGCTTCTACGTGGACAAAGTTCTGACTCCGCTCGGCGCGGATACCAGCGGAAGCCAGTTTCTCGAACCGGACGGACATTTCCCGAATCATCAGCCGAACCCCGAAGATAAAGCGGCCATGGACTCGATCGCAGAATGCGTTCTGGCAAACAAAGCGGATATGGGCATCATTTTCGATACCGACGTGGACCGTGCGGGCGCGGTGGCAAACGATGGAAAGGAAATCAACCGCAACCGCCTGATCGCGCTCATCTCCGCCGTGCTGCTTGAGGAGCATCCGGGCACGGTCATCGTAACGGATTCCATCACGTCGAGCGGACTTGCCGCGTTTATCGCGCAGAAAGGTGGCGTGCACCATCGGTTCAAACGCGGATATAAGAACGTAATCAACGAGTCGATCCGCATCAATCAAAGCGGCAAAGACAGCCAGCTCGCCATTGAAACCTCCGGTCACGGCGCGCTTAAGGAGAATTATTTTCTTGACGACGGCGCGTACCTCATCACGAAACTTCTCATTAAAATGGCGCAGCTCAAGCGTGAGAACCGCACGCTCTTTTCGCTGATCGACTCACTCGCCGAGCCCGCCGAAAGCACCGAAGTACGTATGAATCTGACCACACCGGACTTCCAGACCTACGGCGGCGCCATTCTCAAAGACCTCGGCGACTACGCCGCAAAGCAAGGCTGGAATGTTGCAAAAGAGAATTACGAGGGTATCCGTGTTTCGTTTGGCGCGAGCGAAGGCGACGGATGGTTCCTGCTGCGCATGTCGCTGCACGACCCGCTCATGCCGCTCAACATCGAAAGCAACAGCTCCGGCGGCGTGCATGTGATCGCAACGAAGCTTTACGCGTTCCTTTCCGCCTACGATAAGCTGGAGACGAGCGGACTGAAAAACATATAATATAATTGAAATCGACTTTCCCCCAAAAGGAAAACGCTTTCGGCAACATCGGTCGGAAGCGCTTTTCTTTCTCTTTTCACCCAATTCTATTCCGGAATCAGCGTAATCATTTCCTCGCAATACTCCGAATACGGCCGCAGCTTTTCATAATTTCGCGAGAACCGCAGCCTTGGGTCGAGAAGACGCAGCAGCCGGTTCGTCGAATCTTCATTGATCCGCTTGCAGATATACCGTGTGTCCAAACCGAGGATTTTGCATGCCTCCAGCGTCGGACAGAAGTTCATGGAATGAAACCCGATTTGCCGTTCCGTTCGGAAAACGACAGGCGCTTCCTCTTGCGATATATGAAACCGTTCCAGCAGCAGACGGTATCCCGCCTCCAGCGGATCGTCAGCGCCCCGTCGGCGGATCCGGTCGCCCTGTTCCAAAAACCATGCGGTCCGCCGGGCCGTGGAGTCTTCGTTCAGCGCACAAAGCGCCGCGTCGTCCGCCGCACGAAGCCGTTTGATCTCCCGGCGCACCTCTTCATGGTACAGTATTGCGCAGTCATCCTTGAGCACGCCTTTTCGAATCTCGACGCAATTGCCCGCCCGCGCAAATATCTCCGCACAGCCTATGTTCATTCGCTTTCTTCCCTGCGACAAGGCATCCTCTATGGAATACCCGTAAACCACCGCAGGAATATCCGCCCAAACGATCGCCGCCGCGCACATCGGGCACGGTTCGTGCGTGGAAATTATTCTGCATCCCGTCAGTTTTCTGCCAAGGACCCGACTCGCCGCCCGAATCACGTTCAACTCCGCATGTGAGGTCGGATCGCCTTGCGTATCCTCGCAGTCATGCGCGGCGGCGATTACTTGACCGTCCCTGGCAAGGACCGCGCCAAATCCGTTGTTTCCTTCGCGCAAACTCGCCTTCGCTTCCTCAACCGCCAACAGCATCAGTGCCTCGTCGTCCATAAAAAGCTCCTCCTTCGGATTCGTTTCTCGCCAGAAAGGTTAAATGTATTCCCTTCGATCTTCGGCGATCCATTCCAAAAGATCATTGCACTGTACCAGAATCCAACGAAAAAAGCAACATTAAGTATTTCTCCTGCTGGAAAAGTCAAAAACAGGCGCAGCCGAAGCCGCGCCCACCGGTGAATTTGCGTCGTTTAGCTGGGAATATCACCAACACCGTTGAGCACAAGGCGAGGACGATACGGGAAACGCCTCATCTCCGTTTCATCCGTTACACCGGAAAGCACAAGAACCGTGTCGAGACCCGTTTCCACGCCCGCTACGATATCCGTATCCATCCGGTCGCCAATCA
The DNA here is from genome assembly GCA_034933205.1 of Eubacteriales bacterium. Classification (GTDB taxonomy): domain Bacteria; phylum Bacillota; class Clostridia; order Christensenellales; family CAG-138; genus UBA7703. Next base: position 26,422 of record JAYFNY010000063.1, on the reverse strand, counting down.
TCGCCGCTTCGTCCGAGTGAACGCCCAGCATACGAAGTCCGGTACGCATCATAAGCGGATTCGGCTTCCCGACAAAGTAGGCGGATTTCCCCGTTGCAAGTTCAATTGGCGCGATCAGCGCGCGGCAGGCCGGTATGATCCCGCTCTCCGAAGGACCGGTCAGGTCCGTATTGGTACCAATCAGCTTCGCTCCGTTTTGCACCAGATGCACGGCTTTTAGGATGCTTTCGTAATTATAGTTATTCGTTTCACCAACGATTACGTATTCCGGATCGACGCCGTTGGTCATGATGCCCGCGTCGTACAGAGCGTTAAACAGTCCCGGCGCTCCAATAACGTAGGCTGTGCTGCCGGGGGCCTGTGAACGGATGAAATTCGCCGTGGCAAGCGCGCTGGTATAGAAATGACTCTCGTCCACTTCCAGCCCCATACGCGCAAGTTTGCTCTGCAGTTCTTTGGGCGTCCTTCCGCTGGCGTTCGTCAGAAATAAGAATTTCTTATTTTCCCGGTATAGCCAGTCGACAAACTCCTTCACGCCCGGCAGCAACCGTTCGCCGTGGTAGATCACGCCGTCCATATCGCAAATGAAGCCTTTTTTGCTTCTCAGGATATCCATTTTTTTCCTCTCTTACTCTTTCTTTCTTCTTCTTTTTCTTCTGTATCGTAGCATATCATATTTCAAAATCGCGCACAAGAAGCGCGTTTTCCCAGTTTCTTCCCACGAAAAAAGCCGCCCGCCGGCGGCGATAGAACCATGGTAAAGAAACGGTAAATTTCTATGCTTGTTATCCGTCTTCTGTCAAAAAAGGCCCGTAAAGATCAACATTTGATCACGCGCCGGTTCGCTTTCTCAAAAGAACGTAAAGTGAAAACTCCGGCAGAAAATTGATTCGACGTATCCGCAAATTCGGAATTTTCTAAGTGTCGTTCGCATCAGGAAAACGCAACATCGCAAAATTCCGCACCAAAGTGGAATCGCGTCACCTTTTACAGGAAGCCACGATCTGGCAGATATCGTCAACATCCGAAAGCGCAAGATCCGCATACATGGGCAACGTCAGAACGCGTTCGCTGGCCTTCAGCGCAACGGGCGTGTCCTCCGGGCGGAACCGGTCGCGATAACACGCCGCCGCGCTCGCAATGGGATAGAAATATCTCCGCGCGTAGATTCCGTATTGTTTAAGCGCGTCGAATACCTCGTCCCGCGTACGCCCGAAGCGCTCCGGATCGAACGTAACCGGCAGATACGCGTAATTCGGCCTGACTCCTTCCGGGATCGGGCGAAACGCAAGCCCTTCGATTCCGGCAAGGTTTTTCCGGTACCGGGCGGATACCAACGCGCGCTTTCCGATCTCCTGTTCGAAATACTTAAGATTCAGCAATCCCATCGCGGCCTGAAATTCGGTCATTTTGGCATTTCCACCGATTTCGCGGATTTCTTCGTCCGGATGGTACCCAAAGTTTTTACAGCTGTTCAGCCGCTCGGCGAACGCCGCATCACGGCAAGCAACCGCTCCCCCTTCGATGGTATGGAAGCACTTCGTAGCATGAAAGCTGAACATGGCAACATCGCCAAATTGCGCAATGCTCCGGCCGTTGCGCAATACTCCGAAGGCATGCGCGGCATCGTATAGCACGGGAAGGTTATGCCGTCTTGCGATTTCTTCGATCGCATCCACATCGCAGGGATTTCCATACACATGCACCGGCAGGATCAGCCGCGTTTTCTGCGTAATCCGCGCTTCCAGCAAAGCGGGATCCATCGTGAAATAATCGGGTTCCACATCGCAGAACACGGGGGTTAAACCCACGCGCGAAATCGCATGGGCGGTGGAGATAAAGGTGAACGGCGTGGTCAGAACCTCACCGCCGGAAAATCCAAACGCGGAAAGAGCGCCTTCCAGCGCAAGATGTCCGTTGGTAAAAAGGCGCAGATAAGGCGTTTCCAGCTTCTCGGCCAGAGCGGCTTCCAGTTTCCGGTGCTGCGCGCCGCCGTTGGTCAGATAGCGGGATTCGAAAATTTCGCGTACCAGCGCTTCATATTCTTCCACCGGCGGCAGCGACGGACGCGTCACCAGTATCGGAGGATCTTTTTTTAGCATCCAATTCTCCCCAGCCCACCGGCAAAAGCGGGCTTATCCTGAACATACACGGAAAAACGATACCTAACAGCATAGCAACTTTCTTTCCGAAACGCAACTGCCCCGGTCTGGGTTTTCCTGCCAGTCCCGCGTTTTCGGCAGAAGTTACTCCACAACCTCGACACCTTCGACGAGATACCGCATCTTGATGATATCCGCCGGCGCCGCGTCGCTATGCGCAGGCACGCGGAGAACGCCTTCGTTATCCGTCACAGGCCCATGGAAGGGACTGTAGAGATTCTTAGCAATGCTTCCGCGAAGATAGCGTAAAAGATTATTCGGCGTACCTTCCGACCAACTGCCGAAGCGAACGTTGACCACTCCTCCGCCAAGCCCCCACCAGAAACTCGTAACGGGAGATTCGTCACGATCAAAGCTGAGCAACGCACCAAGGCTTCCGTTGAGGTAGCTTCTTACGATCGTCGTGTAAAACCGCTCCCAGTTCCAGTCCGGCGCGGCGAGGAAGCGGACGGGGGTTCCGTCTGCGTCCACGGCGACCAATGCGGAGAACGCACCGTATGGCAGCTCCGCAAGCGAAAGTCCGGGATAATGCGGCGTAAGAACCGTATCCGCGCCAAGCGACGCAGCCATTTTCACACCGAATTCGGACGTGGCCGGTTCACGCGGATCCACATCCTTCGTAACGACCAGAACACGCGCGTCCGGCCGGACGGAATGCACGCCGACGGCGAACGCGTTGATATCCGAAGTGAAACGCGCATAGTTGAGTTTTGGCGTCACGTACGCGGTCACACCGGTTTTCGTATATTGCCCCGCCGCAACGCCGCAGAGAAAAACAGCCTCGTAATACCGGCCGAAGTATGTGTGCAGGCGGTAGTGGTGCTGCATGCGGGAGTAAACCAGCGTCAGACAATTTGGATGCTCCAGCGCAAAGCGCAGCACAGGGTTCATGAGCGACGGCGTGGTTACGAACAGCAGCCCCGCGTCGCCGGCGTGTTCGCAGAGAAGGTCATACGCCTCGTCCCGGTCCGGCAGATCCAGCACAAACGATTCGACTTTATCCCCAAGCTCCGCCTGCATGGACAGCCGCGCCTGCTCGTGCGCGCCCAGCCAGTTGTTCTGCCCGCGTTCGCCGGAAAATGCAAACACCACTTTGGGATTGCGGCGTACCGGCAGGATCCGTTCAAACAGCGGGGTCTCGGCCGCCTGCGCTTCGTCCTCCAGGATCACGCGCGGTTTGAGCGAATGTTCCAGCAGTTCGAGCTGCGGCTTCAGCGTCAGGATACGGCCGGTCAACTCATCCGGTAAAATGGAGACGGGAAATCCGTAGATATGCAGGTACTCCAAAAACGCGTCTCCCAGCGAGAGCGTGCAGTTACTCGGAAGATAGGCAATTTCAAAGCGCGTATAAAGCGAATTATAATCCAGCGGATCGAGGGATGGATCACGTTCGGCAATCAGGCGCCGCTCGATATTGTAAAGCCTTTCGTATTTCCGGGATTCCGAAAGCTCAATATCGGAAAACACGCCTTTTTTCGAATATGCAAGGAACGTATAATACCGCTCGATATCCGGATCGTTTTCATCGTACTGCGGAACGAGACGGATAATTTCCGCCTCGATCGCACTCGCCTCAAAATACTTCAGCACGCTGACGCGCTTGTTTCCTTCGGCAACATAATACTTCCAAAGATACTCGTAAACACGAATCGGCCCATGGATTCCGCTTTCCAGATGCCAGTCGCAAACATTGATCCATTTGGCGGCAAACTCGGTATCCGACGGAAGCAGCGGCATAAAGTTTGCGGCGAACGAATTAGCCCGGCTCACCTGATAGGTGCCGACGATCCGGTTGAGCGATACGGCGCGCATCGGCTGCGCAATCACAGCCAGTACGCCGTTTTCCTCGCGCTTTGCGTCGAGCACCGGTAGAAACCCGCTCTCCCCGCGCTGACGGCGAAGAGCGGCTTCACGGATGCCGCGCTTTCGCGCGCGCTCATATTCTTCATATCCTTTCCCGTTCGCGCCCATAGATCCGCCTCCGGTTATTTGCTGTCCAGGCGGCGATTCCCGCCGCCGGTACTTATGTCCCCGTCTCCGGCAATTCCATTTTCAAGATATAGTAATTATAGCCGTTGACAATCGTCGTGTTTTCATATTCCAGAATTCGCTTGGATCCGATCGAATACGTTAGATGCTGGTGCCCGTGCAGGTGGTAGCGGGGCTTGTAACGATCGATCAGCGTCCGAAACGTTTCAAACCCTTCGTGGAAACGGTCGTCGCCATCCCCCAGGCCGGCAGCAGGCGCATGCGTCACCAATACGTCGAATCCTTTGCGCAGGGCAAGTGACGCCCGCAGCACGCGCCGGGACATTTCCCGCTCGGAATAATGATTCTCTGCCGGACTGTCGCTCTTGCAGCCACCAAACCCAACGAAGCGAACGCCTTTGATCGTGACGGGCTTTTCCTCGAGGTCGATGCACCCTTCCGGCGGATTTTCTTTGTAACGCGCATCGTGGTTGCCCCGTACAAACAGGAGCGGAGCGGAAATCATGGTAACGAGAAACGAAAGATATTCCGCCTTGAGATCGCCGCAGGAGACTATCACGTCTACGCCCGTAAACGCTTTTGCGTCAAAATAATCCCAGATGTATTCGCTTTCATGGTCGGAAACGACCAGGACGTTCAGATTCATATTGAACTGTAATACCAATCTTCACACTTTTTTTGAATATCAGACGGCCATGAATCACGCTTTGCGCCGCGGCGAGAAAACGCCTTTTTTATTACGATACACGTTTCCAAAATGAAAGTAAAGCACCGCGACATGGAAAAGGACCGCCCGATAATGCGACAGACGGCCCCCGATTTCCGTTTTTTCAGTACCGACGGTCAATAAATAGCCCGTTTCAGCGCACTGGTTCCATGCAAAATGCAGAGGCGCACGCATTGCGCGCTTGCATCCGGATCCCGCGCTTCCAACGCTCGAACGAGCGATTCATGCAGCTTGACCGATTTGGGCAAATCCGGCGCAACCAGAAGAAATTGGCGCATCAGTTGATAGATGGTGCTTTCAAAACTCCGAAACGTCATGGCATAGACCGCGTTTCCCGAATATTGCGTCAAAAGGCTGTGGAACCGGAGCATCGGCTCCGCCGCGTTTTCCGGCGGACTGCTGTTCTTAATACATTTTACAAGCGTCATGAGGGTATCGAACTCGTCACTCGTCGCGTTCGCGCTCGCTAGGCGCGCGCTTTCGCACTCGATGAGGATCCGCAGATCGACCAAATTTGAAAACAACTGCGGATCAAAGCGGAAGTTCTCACTGCCCATCAGCGCACTGAGCACCTGTAGATTGCCATTTTTCTTGTAATCGGCAACAACGCTGCCCTGCCTTGGGATGATACGGACAAACCCCTGATTCGCCAGCTCGAGAATTCCCGTGTTGACCAAACTTCGGCTCACACCCAATTCCACGGCAAGCTCCCGTTCCGGCGGGAGCTGCTGCCCAATCCGGTATTCTCCGGAAAAAATCTTTTGCTGAATGGTATGAACGAACGATTTCTTGAGTCCATTTTGTTTCATTGTGTATAACAACCGGATTCCGGTTCCCTTCCCTGCTCATTCCCGCGCAAAATATATCGTTCCGAGTCCTCACGCAAGTTTTATTGCAGCAGTACAATGGTAAACGCAATGCAGAGTTGTCCTATATAATACAATGAAAGATTCAGCGCACGAAACGCAGCGTGAGCGCTCTTTCCAAACTGGTTGAGAACAAGCAGCACGTCGCTGGCGGCAAACAGCAGCCCACCGAACGCGAAAAGGCGATACGCCCGCGACGCAGGTTCCATAATGAACAGCGTAACGGAAAGACACGCCATAAACAGGACGACGGCCAGATAAAAAATCCCGAATGTTTTCAGCGAACCACTGACGTTGATATGCTTGAGTATGGATCCGATAACCGCTGTGGCAACGATCGCGCAAACAGGTGTCGCATAAAATAAAGCGCCCGGTTCCCGCGCAGTCAGGACCCAGATATAGAAAAAATGTCCCATCAGAAAGGCTGCGATCCCCATCATAAAGATGAGTTTCGCCCGACCGCTGCAAAGGTTCCGCAGGTTTAGACAAACGTCGCCGATTACCCCCATCAGAAGCCCCGCGAGCACCAGATGTGCATAGTCCGAGTCCACCGCCAGATGAAGGGAAAACAATCCAACAAGCAAAAACAGCAGCGAAGCCGCTCCCTTCGTCAGCAGCGCGGGAAGCCAAAGCTTTCGGTACTCGAGCACGATAAACACCGCTTCCGTAGCACACCCAGCAACGGCCAAAGCAATCAGCGGCAGCATAGAATCCCCCCGTTATCCGCTCTAGAAAAGATGTATAAAAGCGGAATGGAACCGTGTTCCTGTAACAAATTATAACAGTGTATCGGAGTCGATACAATAGAATCCGTCATTTTCGCCAGGAATTTGAACATGTTCGCTCTTTTTTCGCGATGGAATGCATTGGACAAGGTGCAAGAGCGTGCTTTTCGATTGTATACTATTCGGTTCGCCGTGCATAAAAACAGAGCGTTCCTGTTAGTATTTCTATATTGAGCCGTACCTTTTTCGTTTTTTATAAGCCGTCGTTATGCGTTAGGATCCGTGCACACCAGCTGAGTGCAATGCGGTAAAACGAAGAGTCGCCCGTCCGCTTATTCTCGAACGCTTCCTCATTTTGCAGCGGGAGCAGCAAAGCGCGTTCTTCCGAATCCAGCCCAGGTAAAAGCTGGGAAAGCCGAAGCGGATAGGCTCCTGTCTCGATATATCTTTGTGTCCTCATCAGAAAAAAGACCACTTTAGCAACTGCATAGGGCGAAAGCGGCTTTTCTTCAAAGACCGCCGCATGGCAAAGCGAATGGTATAGCCCGCAGGCAGACAGCTGAACGCTTCGTCTTGCTGCGTCTACCGTCACGCGATCCTTCAAAAACGTCAGATCACCCAGAAAACAAGCCGTATCATAATAGAAACCTACAAGTTCCGACGCATCCCAGGCAAGGATTTCCGCTTTTCCCGAAACGAATCCGCACATTCGCTCGGCATACGGAAGATTCGCAATCAATCCGCGGTAACAGGCAAGATCGTCCCAATCGAGTCTGTCCAGCACCAGCACCGCATCAATATCGCTTGTTTCGCTCGCCTCTGCACGCGCGCGGCTGCCCTGCAGACCCGCGCAAACGATCCTTCCGCCAAATGACGCAAGGATCGCGCTTTTGTATGCAGCTTCCCACACCACCAAGTCGACCGCCATACCGCCCCCGGAACACATTTTCTTCGTACGGAAACGAATCCGCTTTCCCTTATCCCATACTCCCGCCAAGTCTGCCGGAAGCGGGTTCTATCCGCCGATCCATTCACCGGCGCCACGGGATGAAAAAGCATCCCCGCCGGAAACGGGGATGCGCTGTAACCTGCCTGTAACAGGAATCAAACGGTCGCCTTCCAGAGGCCGTGGAGGTTGCAATAGGCATATGCCGCAACGACTTTCGCCCCGCCAAGCGCAAACGTCGCTTCGGGCGCGCCGCCAACCTTCAGGCACTTACGCTGGCCGCCGTCCTCGGTTTGCAGATAAATCCACTCAATATAATGTTCCGCCAGCATGGGATGATCGACGCTGCCCACATGGACAATCGCCTTATCCCCTTCGACCTTGATCACAGGTACATGCTTTTCATGGCTCGCATCCACGCTGCCGGGAACCAACTCGGTCATATGCTGGCCGCAGCAGCTCATAGGCGCGCCGGAAGCGTGAATCAATCCAACGAGATTGCCGCAGATTTCACAACGGAAAAAACGAATTTCACACAACATTATAAGTCCCTCCTGCTTTCATAATTTCTTGACAATGATTTCTTTTCCCGACGGAACCACCCTGCTATTTCAAACCGGTTCGCTGAATGCAGACTGTCTTCCGCCTTCTCGATCCTTCGTTCCCATCATACTATACATTCAGCAGTTTGTCACTATCTAATAATAATTATTGTTAGCGTCATATAGACATCCTGCTCCTTTTATTATACAAGTTTTTTTGAAAATCTCCAGAAAAGGAAGCGAATTATTTGAAAACACGCTATAATCTTTCTAAAGAGTGATCGGGAGGCGTGTCATGGAACTGGATGGATATCTGCCAATTTGGAAACAGATGACCCGCGAAGACCAGCGGGCGCTAGAGGATGCCGCTATCTTTCGAAGCGTTCCCAAGGGAACGACCTTGCACAACGGCTCGGCGGACTGTATCGGCGTACTGGTTATCAAAAGCGGTCAACTTCGGTCCTACATTGTTTCAGACGAAGGAAAGGAAGTTACCCTGTATCGACTGCTCGACCGGGATATCTGTCTGTTTTCCGCGGCATGCATGATGTCCAGCATCCGCTTCGAAGTTACGATCGAAGCGGAGAAGGATTCGGAAATCTGGCTGATCCAAACGGAAGCGTACCATACCGTTATGGAACGCAGCGCGCCTCTTGCCAATTATACCTGTCAGATCCTTGCTTCTCGGTTTTCGGAAGTCATGTGGCTGATGGACCAGATTCTCTTTAAGCGTTTCGACGCGCGGCTTGCAACGTTCCTAATCGAGGAAAGCGCGATTGAGGACAGCGACTCGCTCGAAATCACACACGAGAAAATTGCGAATCATATGGGGACCGCGCGCGAAGTCGTCACCCGGATGCTCAAGTATTTTCAGGAAGAAAACATGGTGTCGCTTGCCCGCGGAGGGGTAACGCTTCTGGACCGCGCAAAGTTGACCGAAATGGCGGGCTGAAGAATTCGCAGTATCGCCGCTCCGGCGGAGAAACCGGCATCCGCCATTCGCTAAAACAGAGTCCTCAAAAAATTCGTATAGGGATATGGAAATGCCGTCCGGGTGGAACCGGACGGCATTTTCACGTTGCTTGCCGCTTACGGGATCAAGGAGAGAATCTGGGGCTTCGGACGCGCTCCAGCCGTCTGATTAACGACCTTTCCGTCCTTCATGACGATGAGCGTGGGGATGCTCATAACGCCAAATTTTGCAGCGAGTTCGGGTTGTTCGTCTACATTGACTTTGCCGACCTTGAGGTCCGCGCGCTCGTTTGCGATTTCGTCAATGATGGGCGAAACCATCCGGCAGGGACCACACCAGCCGGCCCAAAAGTCGAGAAGAACCGTTTTGCTCTCTTTTACAACTTCCTGATCGAAGTTCTCCTTCGTTATGGCTTTAACCGACATTGTGATTACTCCTTTGCTGTTGATGATATGATTTTATCGCAGGCTGACTGAAGATACCGTGACTATGTTACATGATCCGCCAGTCCATTTATGCACTTTAGCGCAGCGCCGCTGTGTACATAAAAAGTCCTGAATTCCTGTTGATTTTGACTTTGTTGTCAACATTCTTTTGTATTGACGCGGAAGGTTATGCAGGATAGACTCAGGCTATACGGCCTTATTCTTTATTTTGGGGAGGCACGCCGCAGGATGGAACTCGACGGAAAAAGTCTGACCCTTCGCGGGATCGTTCGCGTCGCCAGGGATTTTGAACCCGTTTCCATTTCGCCGCAAGCGCAAAGCGGCATTGCGCGTTCCCGCGCCGTCGTGGATACGCTTCTTTCCAGTCAGGCGGCGGTCTACGGGCTGAACACCGGCTTCGGTAAGTTTTCCGATCAGCGCATCGGCGATGCGGATACGGAAGAATTACAGCGAAACCTCATTGTCAGCCATGCCTGCGGTACCGGCGATCCACTGCCAACAGAGGTCGTACGGGCGGTCATGCTGCTGCGGCTCAATGCACTGAGCAGCGGTTATTCCGGTATTCGTCTTTCCACCATGAAAACCTTGCTTTCCATGCTGAACGAGGGCGTTCACCCTGTGATTCCCGATAAAGGGAGCCTTGGCGCAAGCGGCGATCTTGTGCCGCTTTCGCATATGGTGCTTCCCATGATCGGCGAAGGCATGGCGGAGTACCGGGGCGAGATCCTCCCCGGTGCGGAAGCAATGCGCCGCGCGAACCTTCCGCTCGTCACGCTCGCCGCCAAAGAGGGACTCGCGCTGATCAACGGTACGCAGGTGATGACCGCAATCGGCGCGCTCTGCGTCCACGACGCAACCCTTCTGGCCAAGACGGCGGACATCATAGCCGCACTAACCTGCGAAGCGCAAAACTGCGTTACAAGTGCTTTTGACGAGCGCGTGCATCTGCTGCGCGGGCATGCGGGGCAGATTGCCTGCGCGGAGAACATGCGAAACCTGCTGCAAAACAGCCGGCTCTGTCAAGAATGCCTGCCCACAAAGGTACAGGATGCTTATTCCATTCGCTGTATCCCGCAGATTCACGGCGCAAGCCGGGATGCAATTCGCTACGTATCCGACGCGGTTCTTCGGGAAAGCAACGCCGTCACGGATAATCCGCTCATTTTTCCGGATGAAGGAGACGTGGTTTCCGGCGGAAACTTTCACGGGCAACCCATGGCGCTGGCGTTCGACTTTCTCGGCATCGCCCTGGCCGAATTCGCCAATGTCTCCGAACGGCGCACCGAGCGGCTCGTGAATCCCTTTCTCAATAATGGATTACCCGCGTTTCTTGCCCCGAACGGAGGACTCAACAGCGGTTTCATGATCGCTCAGTACGCCGCGGCGGCGCTGGTTTCCGAGAATAAAATACTGGCGCACCCCGCAAGCGTCGATTCCATTCCCTCCTCCGCAAATCAGGAGGATCATGTGAGCATGGGCACCATTGCGGCAAGAAAGGCGGCCGAAATTCTGCAGAATACGCAGCGCGTGCTGGCCATTGAACTCTTCGCCGCGGGTCAGGCCGCCGGAATGCTGGGAAGCGATAATCTGGCTCCCGCAACGCGCGCCGCATATGATTTACTCCGTCGGGAGGTCCCGCCTGTCGAGCGCGACGTCGTCATGTACGAACGGATGGAAAAATGCGAACGAATCGTTCGGGAAGGCCGCCTGATTCCCGCCGTGGAAGCAATTACAGGTGAACTGAACTGATCCGCCGACGAACCACCGCAGCAAAAGGAACTCCGCCTGCTGAAAGGCAAAGAGAGAGGGCTCTATGGAAACCGAAGAACAGAGGAACGCAACGCGGATTTCGTTGGACGGTCCGCTGCCGGAGCCAGCAGAATTCGACCCGGATATCCGCCGTGCACCGGACCGCGGTTTTCGTTTGACGCCCGCGCAGACGAAGCAGGCGCTGAAAAACGCTTTGCGTTACGTTCCACGGGAATTTCACGAAACGCTTGCGCCGGAATTTCTGGCGGAATTGAAATCGCTTGGGCGAATCTACGCTTATCGCTATCGCCCCGCCGGGCGCATCTATGGAAAACCGATCGATTCGTACAACGGCAAATGCCTCGCGGGCAAAGCGTTTCAGGTTATGATCGACAATAATCTGGATTTCGACGTGGCGCTCTACCCCTACGAACTCGTCACCTATGGCGAAACAGGACAGGTCTGCCAAAACTGGCTGCAATACCGGCTCATTAAAAAGTACCTCGAAGCGTTGACGGACGAACAAACACTGGTGCTGGAGTCCGGTCATCCGGTCGGTCTCTTTCCCAGCAAACCGGACGCGCCGCGCGTGATTCTGACCAACGCGCTGATGGTCGGCCTGTTCGATAACCCGGACGACTGGGAGATCGCCGAGCAAATGGGAGTCGCGAACTACGGGCAAATGACCGCCGGCGGCTGGATGTACATCGGCCCGCAGGGGATCGTCCACGGAACGTTCAATACGATCCTCGGCGTAGGGCGCAAGTATCTTGGCGTCCCGCCGGAAGGCGACCTGAGCGGCCGCGTGTTTGTCTCCTCCGGGCTCGGCGGCATGAGCGGAGCGCAGCCGAAGGCAGCCAACATCGCGCATGCGGTAGGCGTATTTGCGGAAGTGGACGCTTCCCGTATACAAACCCGTCTCGATCAGGGCTGGGTCAACGTCGTTTCAGACGACCGGAACGAAGTTTTTTCGCTCGCAAACCGTTATCGCGCGAAACGGGAGAGCATATCCATCGCCTATCACGGCAATATCGTGGATCTGCTGGAAGCGGCTGTTGCGCAGAATTTTACCGTCGACATGCTCAGCGACCAGACCTCCTGCCATAACGCGTATAACGGCGGCTACTGCCCTGTCGGGATGACGTTCGAAGAACGAACCGCGCTTCTGCACCACGACCGTGAAGCGTTCCGGAAAAACGTAAACGCATCGCTGCGAAGGCACTTAATTGCGATTCAAGCTCTCGTCGCCCGCGGCACACGATTCTTTGATTATGGCAACTCCTTTCTCAAAGCCGTGTTCGACGCTGGCGTTACGGAGATTTCCAGAAACGGTACGGACACGAAGGACGGTTTCCTCTTCCCTTCCTATGTGGAAGACGTGATGGGCCCGCTGTTCTTCGATTACGGGTACGGCCCGTTCCGCTGGGTTTGCCTTTCCGGAAAACACGAAGATCTGGTGAAGACCGACCGTGCGGCGCTGGAGTGTATCGATCCAGACCACAGCTGGCAGGACCGGGACAATTCGATCTGGATTCGGGACGCGGAAGCAAACCGGCTTGTCGTGGGAACGCAGGCAAGGATTCTTTACCAGGATGAACAAGGGCGGCGAAGGATCGCGCTGCGGTTTAACGAACTGGTGCGCCGAGGCGAAATCGGCCCGGTGATGCTCGGCCGGGACCATCACGATGTCTCCGGCACGGATTCGCCTTTTCGCGAAACGGCAAACATCCGGGACGGCAGCAACGTCATGGCCGATATGGCGGTGCAGTGCTTCGCAGGCAACGCCGCGCGCGGCATGACGCTCTGCGCGCTCCACAACGGAGGCGGCGTCGGCATTGGAAAAGCGATCAACGGCGGATTCGGCCTGCTGCTCGACGGCAGCGCCAAAACGGACGCCGTCATTGAAAGCGCCATCATGTGGGACGTGATCGGTGGGGTCGCCAGAAGAAGCTGGGCGGGAAACGCAGGTGCGCTTGATACCGCCGCGCGGTATAATATACGGGAAGGCGAAAACGCGCATATCACGCTGCCGTATCTGGCCGACGACGCGTTGCTGGACCGGGTTGTCCGAACGGAACAAGCCTAATATCGCAGGTGCTTGCCGAATCGGCTTACAAGATTACGTAACACCGTTCTATTATCGGAAAGGATAGTTGGATCCATGGCAAAAATCATTGAATGCGTACCGAATCTCTCGAGTTCAGACCAGGCGGTCGTTGAGGAAATTGCGGGTGTGGTTCGCTCCACCCCCGGCGTTACCTTGCTGAATACCTCCAGCGATAAGAGCCATAACCGCTCGGTCATCACGTTCGTCGGCAATCCGGAAGGCGTGGAGGAGGCGGCCGTACGGCTTTCCCAGATCGCGGCCCGCTGTATCGATCTGACGCAGCACAAAGGCGAGCATCCCCGCATGGGCGCCGTGGACGTGATTCCCTTTATTCCGATTCGCGAAACGACAATGGACGATTGTATCGCACTCTCGAAGCGCGTTGGCCGGCGTATCTGGGAGGAAGCCGGTATCCCCGTGTTCCTCTATGAAGCTTCGGCAAGCACCCCGCTGAGGGAAAACCTTGCGAACATTCGAAAAGGACAGTTCGAAGGAATGTTTGAAAAAGTGCAGCAGCCGGAATGGGAGCCGGATTTCGGCGGGCGGACCGTTCATCCCACCGCGGGTGTGGTTGCCGTCGGCGCACGCGCACCGCTCATTGCGTTTAACATCAACCTGTCCACAAACGACGTGGCAATCGCCGAAAAGATCGCCCGCGTCGTCAGGCAATCCAGCGGCGGCCTGACCTGCGTGAAAGCGATCGGCGTTTACCTGAAGGAACGCGATACGGCGCAGGTATCGATTAACATGACGAATTACTGCGCAACTCCGCTCTACCGCGTCGTGGAATTCGTGCGTTTCGAAGCCGCGCGGTACGGCGTGACCATTGTCGGCACGGAAATCATCGGGCTCGTTCCCATGCGCGCGTTGATCGACAGCGCAGAGTATTATCTGGGGATTGAAAACTTCGACCCGGAAACACAGGTTTTGGAATATCGCTTGAATTCTTGAACAAGGAGAACAAATGCTGCTCATCCGCAACATCGGCCTGCTGCAAACTCCTGTTGGCGATACGAGCCGCAAGGGCGCAGCGCAGGGCGAAAACCGGAAATATCGGAACGCATCCGTTCTTATCGACGGCAAAGCCATCGCTGGGATCGGCGAACGCGGTTCGGTTCCCGCTTGCCCTTCCAATACGAGGGAATGGGACGCCGGCGGTGCGTTCGTGACCCCCGGCTGGGTAGACGCACATACGCACCTGGTATTCGGCGGCTGGAGGCAACATGAGATCCCGCTGAAACTCAAGGGCGCAAGTTATCTCGAGATTCTGCAATCGGGTGGAGGCATTCTCGATACCGTTCGTCACACACGGGAGATGGGCGAGGACGCCTTAACCCTTCGTGCAAAAGGGTTTCTCGACGAGCAGTTGCGTTTGGGAGTGACCACAACGGAAATCAAGAGCGGCTACGGGCTCGATCTGGAAACCGAGCGCAAGCAGCTGCGCGTGATCCGGCGGCTTGAGCAGGAATCCTGTATGGACGTCGTAGCCACCTGTATGGCGGCGCACGCCGTTCCGCCGGAATATGCAGGGCGTGCGGACGACTATGTCCGTTTTATCTGCGTTGAAATTCTGCCACGCATAGCCGCGGAAGGATTGGCCCGTTACTGCGACGTGTTCTGCGAAACAGGCGCATTTTCCGTTACGCAGAGCCGCCGCGTCCTCGAAACGGCACGTTCCCTTGGACTGGGGCTGAAAATTCATGCGGACGAACTGGAATCGCTCGGCGGGACACAGCTTGCCGGCGAACTCGGCGCGGTGTCGGCGGAGCACCTGATCGCCACCGACGACGCGGGAATCCGTGCGCTTGCCCTCGGCGGCGTAGCCGCCTGCCTGCTGCCGCAAACGTCTCTCTATCTTGGCAAACCGTTTGCACGTGCACGGGACATGATCTCCGCCGGAGTACCCGTCGCCATCGCCTCAGATTTCAATCCCGGTTCCTGTCCTTCGCTGAATCTGCAGCTTTCCGCAAATCTTGCGTATTTAAAATACCGCATGACGCCGGAGGAGATCCTCACGGCACTGACGCTAAACGCCGCCTGCGCGCTCGGCCTGGGCGGACGGCTCGGTTCCATCGAGGTTGGCAAGCAGGCCGACTTCACCCTATGGAATACGAACGGCATGGAAATGCTTTGCTATCGTATGGGTACGAACCAGGTCAAAGCGGTCGTCAAGCGGGGATGTCCCGTCATTTCGTAATACTCGTTCATATAACAGGAAAGCGGGAAGCATTTCTGCCTCCCGCTTGAATCCGTCAAAAACTCGTTTTTTGACGGGGCAACCGCTCTTTTCCTTTCGGCTTTCGGCCTCACGGGCGGAAAAGAGCACAAGGAAACCGTCCCCATGGGCGATCCGTTGCGCCGGATGAACCGGCACAGCCGGAAAAAAGGGTTAAGGGCTACGGCCCTTAACAAGCTAGGAGACTTATTTCGCAAACTGAAGCGGGAAGCATTTCTGCTTCCCGCTTGTTTGTATTCATCCAATTTGGTTTCAATCAAAGCGCTTTTTCGTAGATTGCGATGGCGTCCGCTTCATAAATTTTCTTCAGTCCTCCGACCGGACGCTCGCTGCCGTCCGGCGCGTGCGTCGCAGCATAGGCCATCGCAGGAATCGCAGCGGAATCCACGCCGAGTTTTGCCAGTCTATGCGGAAGACCGATTCTGGAATAGAACGTTTCCAGCGACGAGATGCCCGCCTCAATGGTCGCGGCAGCGGATTGTGGCTGATCCTCCTCCCCCATGACCCGCACGGAGAAGTCCAGAAAACGTTTCGGGTTCACACGCCAGACATACCGCATCCAGACCGGCGCCAGCACCGCAAGGCCTGCGCCGTGCGTTACGCCAAAGTTTGCGGTCAGTTCATGATCGAGCTTGTGACAGGCCCAGTCCTGCTCCCTGCCCACGCCAAGAAGGTTATTGTGTGCAATCGTCCCGCAGAGCGCAACCTGACACCACGCGTCGTAATCGGCCGAATTTGCCACGACTTTTGGTCCAAATTGAATCAGCGTACGCAACGTCGCCTCACTCAGCGCGTCGGAAAGCTCGGTATGTTCCGTATTGGAGAAATACCGTTCGAAGATATGGCTCATCATATCCGCAACTCCGGCGGCGATCTGGAATTTCGGTATCGTTGAAAAAAGCTCGGGATCGATAACCGAAAGCACCGGACGATTCCATTCACGGTTGTAGCCGCACTTTTTCCCGCGCGAATAGTTGCTGATTACCGTACTGTTGCTTCCTTCGCTTCCGGCGGCCGGGAAGGTCAAAACACATGCGACGGGGTACGCGCCGCGCGTTTCCAGATTCTTTTCGTATACGTCCCACAGATCCAGTTCCGGGTTTGCCAGCCCCAGCGCAATGGCCTTTCCGGAGTCAATCACCGATCCGCCGCCAACGCAGAGAATCAGATCGACATTCTCTTTCCTTGCCAGTTCAACGCCTTGCAGCACCAGTTCGATATCCGGATTTGCGATCACGCCGCCAAGCGTAATATAGCCTACGCCGGCTCCGGTCAAGGAATCCGTGATTCGCCTGAGAAGGCCGCTTTTTTCGATCCGGTCACTGCCGTAATGAACAAGCACCTTTTTCGCAAGAGGCGCAATGTGGCTGCCGATTTGATCCGCTGTGCCTTTTCCAAAGATCAGGCGCGTCGGACTGTAAAATTCAAAATTTTGCATGGGATATTCTGATTCCTCCAAAGATTTGACTCTCAAGTAGAAACACGCCGGCAATCGCTCTTCTGTACGGCCTGCCCGGGCGGCATTCCACGCTATTATTATAACAGTTGAACCGTGGATCGGAAAGAGAAATCCTGCGTACCGCTTCCGCATTTCTTGCAAACGATTTTTGTTGTTGATATACTGTGATAAAATGATATGAATACAAAATGTGGGGGTGCGCATGGAAAAGAAATCGACCGTATCCGACGCAGCGAAAGCGGAAGCCGCGAAGAAAGCTGCCGCCGCGAAAAAAGCTGCCGAAGCGAAAAAATCAGGCTCGAAACCCGCCGCAAAGTCTGTCGAAAAGACGATAACACCGAAAAAAGCGGCGAAGAAGCAACCGGACGTACAACAGGAGGAACCGGAAGAAGTTGTGGAACGGGATACCGCAGTCGCGACATCCGGCGGCAAAGGCTCCGTAAAGGGGCTGCGCATCGGCGCAATTCTCCTTTGGGTCCTCGCCATCGCGGCCGAAGTCGCCGCGTTCTTCGCGTTCAGCTACGCGCTGCGCAATAACGCGCAAAACTGGACGGATCCGGAATTCCTTTTCATGATCGGCGCGCTTGTCCTCGACGCAATCTTCTGCATCGTCGCCGCGCAGCTCTGGAAAAAAGCAAATCGTATTCGTCCCAGCCTTTCGAACAGCAAGTTCGTTCGCACGCTCTGGCATCAGCTTGGCGTCATCATGGTGCTCGTATGCTTCCTGCCCATTGGCATTTTCCTTCTTGCCAAGAGCGATAAGCTGAATAAGAAAACCAAGACGATCCTCATCGCGCTTCTGGCTTTACTTCTCGTCGGCGCGGGAACCGCATCCGCCGATTTCCATCAGCCAAGCGATGAAGAAGTCGCTCAGCTCCAGCAGGAGGCGGCCGCGGAGTCCGATTTTACGGGAACTGTTTACTGGACACGCTACGGCAAGAGCTATCACTTCGATCCCAATTGTCAGGCGCTTTCGCGTACCAGCCCGGAGAATCTCTTCAGCGGCACACTCGACGAGGCGTTTGAAGCGCATCGGTATGATCCCTGCGATTTCTGCGCGGGCGGCGCGGAGGCTAAGGCAGCGGAAACGGCAGCCGATCCTGCTGCCGACACGACCGATACGACCGACACAACCGATACAACCGATACGGCTGCAGAGCAGCCCGCAGCCTAACCTTAAGCACGTTAAAAGGAACCGCAGTCGCGGTTCCTTTTTATATGTGCATCTTTGCTTTGCAACGTATACGCTAAAGGAGCGCTACCGTATCTCCGCTTTGTTCCGAAAATACGGACGCAGCGCGGCCGGAATCGCAACGCTGCCATCCGCGCGCAGATT
The DNA here is from genome assembly GCA_034933205.1 of Eubacteriales bacterium. Taxonomy (GTDB): domain Bacteria; phylum Bacillota; class Clostridia; order Christensenellales; family CAG-138; genus UBA7703. The sequence goes on along the minus strand of JAYFNY010000063.1, from coordinate 8,159 downwards.
ATTCTCCAGAAACGCAATCAGCATACGCGGGGGCGCAACGACCGTATTATTGAGCGTATGCGGAAAATAATTCCCTTTTTCTTTGTTCTTGACACGGATTCCAAGCCTGCGCGCCTGCGCGTCTCCAAGATTCGAACAGCTGCCCACCTCGAAGTACTTCTGCTGGCGCGGAGACCAGGCTTCCACGTCCATGCTTTTCACCTTCAAATCGGCAAGGTCGCCGCTGCAGCATTCCAGCGAACGCACGGGGATATCCAGCGTACGGAAGAAATCGACGGTGTTATGCAAAAGCTTGTCGAACCACTCCATGCTTTCTTCCGGCTTACAGACCACAATCATCTCCTGCTTTTCAAACTGATGAATGCGATACACGCCGCGTTCTTCGATTCCATGCGCACCGACTTCCTTGCGGAAGCAAGGCGAATAGCTCGTCAGTGTTTGCGGCAGTTCGCTCTCCTCCAGGAACGTATCAATGAATTTCCCGATCATGGAATGCTCGCTGGTTCCGATCAGATAAAGGTCCTCGCCCTCGATCTTATACATCATGCCTTCCATCTCGGAAAAGCTCATGACCCCGTCCACCACGCCGGAGCGGATCATGAACGGCGGAATATAGTAGGTAAACCCGCGATCCACCATGAAATCCCGCGCATAGGCAAGAATAGCGGACTGCAGCAGCGCAATATCGCCGCAAAGATAATAGAAGCCGTTTCCGCTGGTCTTGCGAGCGGAATCAAGATCGATGCCATGCAGCCGTTCCATGATATCCACATGATAGGGAATCTCGAAATCCGGTACGACAGGCTCGCCGAAACGCTCCACCTCGACGTTCTCGGAATCGTCCTTTCCAATGGGGACGGAAGGATCAATGATATTCGGAATCACGAGCATGCGCTTGCGGATTTCCGCAGTCAGCTCGTCCTCACGAACGGCCAGGCGCGCCATCTCGTCCGCCATTTCATTCACCTGCGCCTTAGCAGCGTCGGCCTCTTCGCGCTGTCCCTTCGCCATCAGATTCCCGATCGACTTGCTGATCGAATTGCGCTGCGAGCGCAGATAATCCGCGCGGGTATGCGCCTCGCGATACTCCGAATCGAGCGCGACCACTTCGTCCACAAGCTGCAGCTTTTCCATCTGGAATTTCTTTCTGATGTTTTCCTTCACGAGTTCCGGCTGCGTGCGTAGCAGTTTAATATCCAGCATACAATCCCCCTGTATCAAACCTAATCCTGTTGAAATCTTACATCCGTTCGGGCGCGGCAATCCCGAGAAGATTCAGCCCGATAGCAATGACCTTCCGTGTCGCGTCGGTCAGCGTCAGGCGCGCCTGACGAACGATTTCGTCATCCGCCATGATGCGCTGCTCATAGTAAAACTTGTTGAATGCGGCGCAGATTCCGATCACCGCGCGTGTCACGAGATAGGGTTCGTTCTTCTCCATCGCCTCGACGACCGCGTCCGGAAACGCGCCGATGGCGGCGACAACCGCCGCAGCTTCCGTATCCGTCAGCACGGAATAATCGACCGGCGCGGGTGCATAATTCGCTTTTCTAAGTACGGAACAAGCCCGCGCATGCGTATACTGCGCATAGGGGCCGGTTTCGCCGTCAAAATTCAGCACGGCGTCCCAGTCGAACACAACGTCCTTGATGCGCCCGTTATATAGGCTGTTCCAAACCAGCGCGCCAACGCCAACCTGTCGTGCAACGGTCTTCTTCTCTTCCAGATCGGGGCTTTTTTCGCAGATGATCTCGTAGGTTTTCTCACACGCGGCGGAAAGTACGTCCCGCAGTTTCACCATATTGCCCTTGCGCGTGGAGAAAGCACCCTCGGTCCCGCTTACCATTCCGAAGGAAACGTGAACCAGATCCTTCGCCCAGGAATACCCCATGAGTTCGACCACCTTGAACCATTGCCGAAAATGCAGGTCCTGCTGATAGGCGACCACATACAGGCACTTGGCAAAATCGTAGGTGTCCTTGCGATAGAGCGCGGCCGCGATGTCGCGGGTGGCATAGAGCGTCGCGCCGTCGGAGCGCAAGATAATGCACGGCGGCATTTTATATTCGCTCAAATCGACAATCTGCGCTCCCTGATCGAGCTTCAACAGCCCTTTCCCGCGCAGTTCGTCCACCACGCGCCCCATTTTATCGTTATAAAAACTCTCGCCCGCATAGCTGTCGAAACGAATGCCGAGGATCTCGTAAACCTGCTCGACTTCCTTTAGCGTCAGCGCCTTGAACCACTCAAAGAGCGACAGCGCTTCGGGATCCCCGTCCTCGATCCGCTTGAACCATGCGCGCGCCGCGTCGTCCAGCGAGGGATCGCTCTCCGCTTCCCGATGAAACCGTACATAGAGTTTCACAAGCTCGTCCACGCCGCCCTGCTCGATGGTTTCGTGATCGCCCCAGAGCTTGTACGCTACGATCATCTTGCCAAACTGCGTGCCCCAGTCGCCGAGGTGGTTGATCCCCACCGAATGGAATCCGAGATGATTATAAATTCGGTACAGCGCGTTGCCAATCACCGTGGTCGGCAAATGTCCGATATGAAACGGCTTTGCGATGTTGACGGAGGAATAATCGATGCAAACATTGCGGCCTTTGCCCAGATCCGATCCGCCGTAGCGCTCGCCCTGTGTAAAAACGCGCTCCAGAACCGCCTTCGCCTGCGCGGTTTTGTCGAGGAAAAAATTGACGTATCCGCCGGCCGCTTCCGCTCTTTGAACGCCTTCCGGCAGCGCGAGCGAACGGGAAAGCTCCTGCGCAATGACAGGAGGCGCTTTTCGAAGCGTCTTCGCCAGCTTAAAGCAGGGAAACGCATAGTCGCCCATCTCCGGCGAGGGCGGCGTTTCAAGCCAAGTGATCAGTTCCTTCGCATCCAGCGCGGTGCTTTCGGCAAGCGAGGAGGCGATTGCTTGTTTAAAGTCCATGTGGTGTCTTCCTTATCCCCCAAATGACGTTTCGTAAGTTGGTATTATATCAAAAAAACGACCGTCTGTTAAGGGATACCGCGAATCCGAATCCATTTTCTTTCCGCACGAAACGCACAGCTCGTTTCGCTTGTCAGTCGGGTCGATCGATGGTATGATGAAACACGTGGGATTTTTCGGATCTTTCCCCCTGTCCCGCACGATTGAGTACCTGGAGACATCAAGATCAGTTGATTGGGAGCGCTTCATGGAACAATTCGCCGTCCGCCATCGTTTGTTCGCCATATTGCCCAGCTACAACGAGCAGGAAAACATCGAATCCCTTATCTCTGCATGGCTTTCACTGGAGAGCGATCTCGCGGCGCGCGGGTATAGCCTGACTGTCTGCCCCATCGACGACGGCAGCCGCGATAACACAAGAGCCATCATCGAGCGCTTGGCGCAGGCGGATCCCCGCGTGCATGCGCTGATCCATCCTCAGAATATGGGGCTTGGCGCAGGGTTGAACACCGGGCTGACTTACTTCCTAAATTCAGGCTCCGAAGGCGACTTGGCCGTCCTCATGGATGCGGATAATACGCATGATCCCAAATACGTCTTTTCCATGCTGGACGCGCTCAACTCCCAAAAAGCGGACGTTGTAATCGCCTCGCGTTATGTCGGGACGAGTTCTGTGGTCGGCGTACCGAAAATCCGCCTCTTCCTGAGCGACGGCGCGCGTCTGTTTTACACATTGCTGCTCGGCGTCAAGGGCGTTAAAGACTATACCTGTGGGTACCGTCTCTACACGCATGCGATCGTTGCGCGCGGCTATGAAACATACGGCGATTCGCTCGTGACCGAACGCAGCTTTGCCTGCATGATGGAGCTGCTCTATAAGCTTTCGCGAGCAGACGCGCGGTTTTCCGAAGTACCCTTTACGCTTCGCTACGATCAAAAGGGCGGAGAAAGCAAGATGCGCGTTTTTAAAACAATGCAGCGCAGCATCAAAACGGCGTTTCGCCTGCGTTTTTCGCGCCGCTAAGGATGCCCGTGCTCTTTACAAACCGGGCAAAACCAATTATAATGAGCGTGCAAAAGCGATGACCGGGACAGTCCGGGTTTCATAGGTCCGCATGAGCGAGCCGCAGTTGGTGCAAGGCGGCGTGGACAGGGAATCGACGGTATCACCCGGGAGCGCGCGCGTCAAAGGCGGTTTGCCGAGTAACGCGCGACGTGGTCCCGCGTTAAGGGTTTTAAGCGGGCGGCAGTGGATGCCGTCAAGCAGGGTGGTACCGCGCAAAGCAAGTGCAATCGAGCTTTTCGTCCCTTATTCGTTGGGAACGAAAGGCTATTTTTTTACCGAAAACAAGGAGAGCAAAACATGTATAAAAAAGTCTCGAGCGACCTGAATTTTGTGCCGCGCGAAAAGGAGATCCTGGCGTTCTGGAAAGAACATCAGATCTTCCAGAAAAGCGTGCGCCTGCGCCAGGGCGCAAAACCGTATACCTTCTTCGACGGCCCGCCTACAGCCAACGGTAAGCCGCATATCGGGCACGTGCTCACGCGCTCGATCAAGGATATCGTGCCGCGTTACAAGACAATGAAAGGGTACGACGTTCTGCGCAAAGCGGGCTGGGATACCCATGGCCTGCCGGTGGAGATCGAAGTGGAGAAGCAGCTCGGCCTCGACGGCAAGGAGCAGATCGAAGCGTACGGCATCGAGCCCTTCATCAAGGAATGCAAGAAATCGGTCTGGAAATACAAGACCGAATGGGAGCAGATGTCCGACCGGGTGGGCTTCTGGGCGGACATGGAGGATCCCTATATCACCTACGACAATAACTATATCGAGAGCATCTGGTGGGCGCTGAAGACCATCCATGAAAAAGGCCTTTTGTATAAAGGATACAAGATCGTGCCCTACTGCCCACGTTGCGGAACCGCGCTGTCGAGCCACGAAGTTGCGCAGGGTTACAAGGACGTAAAGGAGACTTCCGCCATCGCGAAGTTTTTCCGGAAGGACGACCCTTCCACTGCCATCCTTGCCTGGACGACAACACCCTGGACGCTGCCGAGCAACGTCGCCCTCTGCGTCAACGCCAAAGAGACCTACGCCACCGCGAAGAAAGACGGCGAAACCTATATTCTTGCGGAAGCGCTGGTAAAAAATGTGCTCGGCGAAAACGCCGAGATCGTTTCCACCTGTAAAGGTCAGGACCTTGTCGGCGTGGAGTATGTGCCTCTGTTCGAGCTGCCCGTAAATTTCGCCGGTAAAAAAGGCTATCGCGTCGTTGCGGACGATTACGTTTCCCTGGAAGACGGCACTGGCGTCGTTCACATCGCGCCCGCTTTTGGCGAGGACGATGCGCGCGTCGGCAAGAAATGGGAGCTTCCGTTCCTGCAGCTGGTCAATGCCAGCGGCCATATGATCGGCGGTACGCCATGGGACGGCCTGTTCGTCAAAGACGCGGACAAGCCTATTCTGAAAGCGCTGAAGGACAGCAACAAGCTCTTCGCCGCTCTGCCATTTGAACACAGCTACCCCTTCTGCTGGCGCTGCGACACACCGCTGATCTACTATGCCAGAGAGAGCTGGTTTATTAAAATGACGGCGGTCAAAGAAAAACTGATTGCCTTCAACCGCAGCGTCAACTGGATTCCAGAGACGATCAAGGAAGGCCGAATGGGCAATTTCCTTGAGAACGTGATCGACTGGAGCGTTTCCCGCGAACGCTACTGGGGTACGCCGCTTCCGGTCTGGATGTGCGAGTGCGGGCATGTGCACGTAGTGGGTTCCCGCAAGGAGCTCATGGAACTCAACCCCGCCGTTTTGCCCGATATCGAGCTGCATAAGCCTTATATCGACGAGGTTACCTTCCCCTGCCCCAAGTGCGGAAAAACAATGAAGCGCGAGCCGGTCGTTATCGACTGCTGGTTCGACAGCGGAAGCATGCCGTTTGCGCAGTGGCATTATCCATTTGAACATAAGGAAGAGTTCGAAAAGCGCTATCCCGCGCAGTTCATCAGCGAAGCCATCGATCAGACGCGCGGATGGTTTTACTCGCTGCTCGCCATTTCGACCTGTCTGTTTGACGTTGCCGCGTTCCAGAACTGCATTGTTATGGGCCACGTTCAGGATATGGAAGGCCGAAAGATGTCCAAGCATCTCGGCAACGTCGTCGATCCATGGACGGTGCTCGACGCGCAGGGTGCGGATGCGGTGCGCTGGTACTTCTACATTGGTTCCATGCCGTGGCTTCCCAGCCGTTTCTCGGCGGAAGCGGTCAGCGAGGCGCAGCGAAAGTTCATCGGCACATTTTGGAACACCTATTGTTTCTATGTGCTTTACGCGGAGATCGATCAATTCGACCCAACAAAGTATCGTCTTGAGGACTGTCGGCTTTCCGAGATGGACCGCTGGGTGCTTTCGCGGCTCAATACGCTGGTAAAAACGGTGGACACGCATCTGGATAAACTGCGCATCACCGAAGGCGGACGCGCGCTGCAGGCGTTTTCGGACGAGCTAAGCAATTGGTACGTCCGCCGCTGCCGCGACCGTTACTGGGGCAGTGAAATGACCGAGGATAAGAAAGCCGCTTATATGACGCTCTATACCGCGCTTCATACGCTCACCCTGCTGACCGCACCGTTCCTGCCATTTATGACGGAAGAGATCTATCAGAACATCGTACGAAGCGTAGATCCTGCGGCTCCCGAAAGCGTACACTTCTGTGACTATCCGGCCGCGGACGAATCCCGCATCGATACGGAGTTGGAAGCGAGCATGGCGCGCGTGCTGGATATCGTCACGCTCGGCCGCGCAGCGCGCAACGACGGCAACGTGAAAACCCGCCAGCCGCTCGCGCTGATGTATATCCAGGGCGAACCGCTCTCCGATCGGTATACGAACATTATCACGGAAGAGCTCAACGTGAAGAAAGCCGAATATGTAAACGACGCTTCCGGTTTTCTGAGTTACACCGTCAAACCACAGCTGAAAACGCTCGGACCGCGCTATGGTAAAATCTTGCCGAAAATCGGAGCGCATCTGGCCGAATTCGGCGTGGGCAATACAGTCGTTCGCGCGCACGCGGCAGGTGGTAATTATGAAGTAACCATTGACGGGGTCTTCGTTGTTCTCGGGCCGGAAGACGTTCTGGTTTCCACCGGAAAAACGGACGGTTTCGTTGCCGCGACGGATGATGAAACCATTGTCGTACTGGATACGAAACTGACTCCGGAGCTGATTGACGAGGGCTTTGTGCGAGAACTGATCAGCAAGGTACAAACCATGCGTAAGGAAGCCGGCTTCGAAGTGAGCGATCATATTTCGCTTTCTTACGAAGGCAGCGCGAGAATCGAGGATATCTTCTCCCGATTCGGCAGTGAGATCCTCGCTGAAACCCTGGGCAACAAACTCGTGAAAGGCGCGCAGGGCTATACGAAGGAGTGGGATGTAAACAAAGAACCCGTCACGCTTGGCGTGGAGCGCCAGTAAATTACCGATAGCCAAAAGGAGGGTGGATATCCACCCTCCCTTCTTCTGTCGAACGAGCCAGTCCCTGAAGGATCCGCCTCCGGATCGGTCGCAAAAAGAGAGGCTCGCATGTGCGAGCCCCTCTTACGCTGCGTTTCTTATTTATCCAGAACTTCCGTGACGACGCCGGATGCAACCGTACGTCCGCCTTCACGAATTGCGAAGCGCAGACCTACTTCAATTGCGATCGGCGTGATCAGCTTGATCGTCATGTCGATATGGTCGCCAGGCATAACCATTTCAACGCCCTGCGGCAGTTCGACCGTTCCCGTCACGTCCGTCGTCCGAAAATAGAACTGCGGACGATAGCCCGTGAAAAACGGGGTGTGACGGCCGCCTTCTTCTTTCGTCAGAACGTACACGCGGCCGAGAAAGTGCGTATGCGGATGAATCGAATTCGGCTTGGCCAGAACCTGACCACGCTCGATGTCCGAACGCTGCACGCCGCGCAGAAGCGCGCCGATGTTGTCGCCCGCAATCGCCTGATCCAGCTGCTTACGGAACATTTCTACGCCCGTTACAACCACCGAACGCGTGTCGTCCGTCAGTCCGACGATCTCTACCGTATCGCCAACCTTCACCGTTCCGCGCTCCACACGGCCCGTCGCGACCGTGCCGCGGCCCGTGATCGTGAAGACGTCTTCTACCGGCATCAGGAACGGCTTGTCTACCGCGCGCTCCGGTGTCGGAATATAGCTGTCTACCGCA
>JAYFNY010000062.1:0-13011 GCA_034933205.1 Eubacteriales bacterium | reverse complement strand
GTCCAGTTCTACTTCCCGTAATTTGACAATGATCTGCTCGACTGTGTAGTTCTTTCTTGCCATTCTCTTTCAGCTCCTTTGTTAGTCTTTTTTCTCTTTTTCTAACATTGTAGCTGGCCCGGTTCCGTGGGGCTAGATCAGTTCGAGAAGGGGCAGTTCTCCTGCGAATTCCGATTCAGGCACAAGAACGGGACGTATATATGGATGCAGGATGTCTTTAAGCTCATCAACGAAGACGACAACGAACTGCCGATCGAAATCGTCAGTTGCATGATCGACATCTCGGAACGGAAATCGGCCGAGGAGCAGCTTGTGCTTAAGGCGGCGGAGCTGGAACGCTCCAACGCCGAGTTGGAGCACTTCGCCTACATCGCGTCGCACGACCTTCAGGAACCGCTCCGCGCAATCAGCAGTTATTTACAACTGATCGAACGCAAGAGCTATTTCGAGTCGTTCGATGAAAAAGGCAAGGATTATTTCAACCGGGTCATTCGGGGCGCGAAAAGGATGCAGGACATGATCAACGACCTGCTGGAATATTCTCGCGTTGTTTCCAATAAGGACGAGTTCAGCCCGTGCGACTGTAACGAGATCATCGGGGAAGCCATCAGCAACCTGCGTGTTCTGATCAAAGAAAGCGAAGCATCGGTTCAGTACGGCGAGATGCCGGTCATTCGCGGAAATCAGGGTCAGCTGTTGCGCGTATTCCAGAATATCATCGGGAACGGGTTGAAATTCCGAAGCGAGGAAACGACTCCCGTGATCCACATCGGCGCGGAACACAGGGACAACGCCTGGGTGTTTTCCGTCTCCGACAACGGCATCGGCATTAGATCTACGTCGCAGACTCGAATTTTCGATATTTTTCAGCGACTGAACGCCCGCGACAAGTATCCCGGCACCGGAATCGGACTTGCCGTCTGTAAGAAAGTGATCGACCGCCACGGCGGGGAAATCTGGGTGAAATCCCAGCTCGGTGAAGGTTCGACGTTCTTTTTTTCCATTCCGGACAATAAAGGAGACGAACAATGAACAGTAATATGCATCCGATCGAAATTCTTCTGGTTGAAGACAATGAGGACGATATCATCCTGACACGAGAGGCCTTTCAGGAGAACAAGCTGGCCAATACGCTCAGCATCGTGAAAACCGGTGCGGACGCGCTGAAGTTCCTTTTACGGGAGCCGCCGTTTGCGGATGCCGCAAAGCCGGACATCATCCTGCTGGATCTGAATCTCCCCGAAGTGTCTGGAATCGAAGTTTTGCAAAGAATCAAGAATGAGGATGAGCTGAAAGACATTCCGGTCGCGATCCTTACGACCTCGAAGCTGGAACAGGACATCGTGAAAAGCTATAAGCTGCACGCGAACTGCTACATCAACAAGCCCGTCAATCTGGACAGTTTTTTCGATGTAATCAAGGTATTTGGCGAATTTTGGTTTTCCATCGTGACGCTTCCTGAAAGGCTGTCGTGACATTTGATTGCTGATAAGGTGGGTTCTATCAATTTTAGTTTGTGTGATAGAAACTGAACCACACACGCCTGTGGCGACAAGTAGCAGTACTCAGGGCGCACGACCGCTTCGCATGAACTCGCGGTACCCGCGCGCCCGTTCGCGGCTGGCAAACAGCCAAAGGTCTGTTTGCTTCTTTGCCGTTCACCCATTGAACCCCATGGGTTCAAAATCCAAAGCGCTAGAATCGCCTTGCTCAGGTAGAAATAAAGAAAGATTCCAAACGGAACCTTTCTTTATTTTGGTCTGGGTGAGAGGATTTGAACCTCCGGCCTCTTGAACCCCATTCAAGCACGCTACCAAACTGCGCTACACCCAGACGGCGTTGTTTATGATAGCATTTGACCGGTGAAATGTCAATAAGCCGGAGACCTGATTTCAGCAAAACGAAACAGGATCGGTGGAGAATTTCCTGCATGGAAGGTGATGCGACGTGTTATAATCCATAAAGAAAAATGAGTAACGAAAAGAGAACAGGTTCTATGAATTTTTTCAGCAAAAGCCCGGCGGAACAAGTCGCTTCGATCATGCAGCGCGTTTACGACCGCGGTCTGACAACGGCAACCGGAGGGAACATCTCCATTCGGGAGAAAAACGGCGATATCTGGATCACACCAAAGGCGGTTGACAAGGGAAGTCTGACGGCGGCCGATATCGTATGCGTACATCCTGACGGCAGTTACGATGGGATTCATGCCCCGTCCAGCGAACTGCCGTTTCATAGTGCGGCTTACCGCGTGCGGCCGGATTTTTACGCGGTGGTTCACGCGCATCCCGTTTATTGCATTGCCTATTCGCTCGCGCGAAAAATGCCGCGCACCGATTTGCTCCCTTCAACCTACCGATGGGGACAAAACCAGAGAATGTCGCGATATGCCATGATGGGAAGTGTTCTTCTTGGCGACCACATCTCCGAAGAGTTTGCGCGTGGCGCGGACGTCGTTTATTTAGAAAACCACGGCGTTTGCGTGGGCGGGAGCGATCTTCTGGAAGCGTATCACCGGTTCGAATCCGCCGAATATTCTGCCAAACTGGAGATTCTCACGAAAAAGCTCGGTGAGCCAACCTCGCTTTCTCAAAAGAAAATCGCTCTTGCACAGGAGTGGCATCAACCAAACTGGGGATTAATCGGGAAGCATATCCTTTCGGAACAAGAGAAAGACTTGCGTAAAAGCATGGTTAAAATGATACGCCGCGCATGCGAGCACGGACTCTTTACCGGCACGCAGGGTGTTTGCAGCGTGAGATTGGATGCGTCGTCATTCCTGATTTCACCGGAAGGGATGGACAACGCAGAGATCGGGGAAGAGGACCTCGTCGCTATTTACGAGGGCGATGCTGAGAAAGGGAAAGAGCCTTCCCTGATGGCGGCGTTCTTTTATGAGATTTATTCCAAAAATCCGGGAATTGGTTCCGCTTTTGCTTCTCAGCCGGCGCATGTTATGGCATATGCGGCAAGCCGAACGGAATTTTTAACAAGCACCGTGCCGGAAAGCTACTTTATGTTGCGATCCATACCGAAGCGTCCGTATGAAGAACCGATTCAGAATCCGGAGGAGGCGGCACGCGTATTTCGTTCCGCAACGCCGGTCGTTTTGTATGAGAATCTATGTCTTGTAACGACGGGTGATACGCTATTTACGGCGTTTGACCGCATGGAGGTTTCCGAAGCGACGGCAAGCGCAATCCTTGTTGCTAAGGATGTGGGACCGGTTGTTTACCTGAATCAAGACGAAATCAGCGAATTGAAAACGACGTTTCATCTCGAATAGAAAGCCGCTGCGAGTTAAAACGGACGGGGGGTTCCCGTCTGTTTTTTTGAACCGAAAGGAGTGGAATCGGAACGCTCCCTTTCGAAAAAAGACGGCGATTTGAAGACGGTCAGGCTGACATGTGAGAGCCGATTCTATTCGACAGATAGAAAGTGCGAAATCGTCCGGATCAACTGCGGTTTCTGTAAAATTGGTGTAAAGTAAGCGGCGATTCATGATATACTTTGAAACGGACGATGAATTCAAGCGACAGTTAGCGACGAAATAGTCGAAGAAAAGAGGGATCCAGCTTTCGGACGGCAGAAAATGGATGTTATCATGAAAAATTTCTGTCTTGGGAGAATGGGGAAGAATGACGATTACATTAAATGATTTTTTATCAAGGATTACATCAAGCCCGGCCTTGCTGATAACGGTGCTTCTTACGCTTGGTGTAATCCTGGTTAACGGCTGGACGGACGCGCCAAATGCGATTGCAACTTGTATTTCCACTCGCTCCATGGCGCCGCGTACAGCCATTTTTATGGCTGCCGGATTCAACTTTTTAGGCGTTTTTGTTATGACGATGCTGAATGCAACCGTCGCGGAAACGATCTACAACATGGTCGATTTTGGCAATAATGCAGGTGAAGCGACCATTGCGCTCTGCGCTGGTATGTTCGCGATTGTTCTCTGGGCTACAATTGCCTGGTATTTCGGGATACCAACCAGCGAGAGCCATGCTCTGATCGCCGGTATCTCGGGCGCGGCGGTTGCGATTCAGAATGGGTTTTCCGGCATCAACGCGTCTGCGTGGATGAAGGTTGTGTACGGATTGATTCTTTCTTCCGTACTGGGTTTTGCATTGGGCTATGGTACGACCAAGCTTGTTCAGTTGATTTTTCGCCGGGTCGAAAGACGGCGCGCGGATCGCTTCTTTAGAGGAGCGCAGATTGCGGGAAGCGCCGCAATGGCGTTTATGCACGGCGCGCAGGACGGGCAGAAATTCATTGGCGTATTTTTACTGGGTACGTTCCTGGCCGGCGGACAGACAGACGTAACAACATTTGTGATTCCCGTATGGCTGATGATCCTCTGTTCGCTTGTCATGTCGCTCGGCACCTCGATCGGAGGCCTGCGCATTATCAAGGCCGTTGGAATGGATATGGTCAAGCTGGAGAAGTACCAGGGATTTTCCGCGGATATCGCGGCGGCCGGTTGCCTGCTGCTTTCGTCACTAACAGGGATTCCGGTCAGCACGACACATACGAAAACCACCGCGATTATGGGCGTTGGCGCAAGCAAACGTCTCAGTTGCGTGAACTGGGGCGTTGTGAAAGAGATGGTGTATGCGTGGGTGCTCACGTTTCCGTGCTGCGGGCTGGTCGGGTACCTGATGGTAAAACTCTTTCTAGCAATATTCTAGACGCTGCGCAGCGTCGGTTGAATTCACAAATCGCCTGGTAAGGAACGAAAAAGCGGAGGGAACACATAGTGAAAAAACAACACACCAACGATTACTTCGAAGGGTTCGTAGTTGGAATGGAGAGCGCCTGTAAAGCGGCGGAATATCTTGTCGATCTGATCGAGCATTTTGATCCCGATATGCTGGAGGACCAGGTGGAGGAGATCCATCGGATCGAGCACGAGGCGGATAACAATAAGCATGCGCTCATGCAGAAGCTGGCAAAAGAATTTATTACTCCGATCGAACGCGAAGACATCATCCTGCTTTTGCAGCAGATTGATAACGTTACGGATTTCATCGAGGACGTCGTAAGAAAAATGTATATGTACAACGTTGCGTCGATGCGAATGGAGGCGGTTAAATTTGCTTCCATCATCAAACAATGCTGTTACGAGTCGTGCGAAGCGCTCAAAGAATTGCCTGGGTTCCAGAAGTCGAGCACACGTCTTTTGGAAGCGATCGTAAAAGTCAACGAGTTTGAAGAGGAAGGCGACAGACTGTATTGCCTGGCGGTACGCAGGCTCTACAGCGAAAACGCGGAACCACTCGAACGGATCACGTGGACGAAGATGTTCGACTGGATGGAGGCCTGCTGCGACGCATGCGAGGACGTAATGGAAAGCGTTGAAATGGTTGTACTGAAAAACAGCTGATAGTTTGCATAGTAAAAAACCCGTCGCGGTAAGCGGCGGGTTTTTTAGAAGTATTTGCAAATATCTATTATCTGTATTCGGTAAGAAACTGAACCGTTTTCTCCAAGTGCATTCCTCTGGAAGCCTTTACGAGGATAGTATCACCCTTGTGAAGGAAGCTCGGAAGCACCGCGAGCAGGCTTTCCTGGGACGAAAAAAACCGAGCTTTGTCCGGGGCGACTTCCTGCGCTGCGCGAAACATGCTTTCGCTGTCGGCGCCGACGCAGAGAATCTGTTCCACTCCGCTTTGCGCAGCGTACCGGCCGACTTCCTCGTGTAAACGGGGAGATGCAGGCCCAAGCTCCCGCATGTCGCCGAGGATACAGACACGCCGGCCGGGGAGCGCGGCGATCACGTCGATAGCGGCCTGCATCGAAGTTGGGTTTGCGTTGTAAGAATCGTCGATAATCGTGTAATCGGGCGTGCTGACCTGATGCATGCGACCCGCGAGGGTTGAAACCTCGCTGACGCTGGCGGCGAGTTCCGAAAGCTCCATGCCAAGCAACAGGCCGACCGAAACCGCAGCAAGCGCGTTGCTGACCGAATGGATGCCGGGAGTCGGCACATTGGTTTTGCAACTATTCCCCTGATAGGAAATGCAGAACGACGTGCCAAGCAATCCGTGCGGATCGATTTCGGTTGCGCGGACGTCGTTTTGTTCGTCTAATCCGTAACGAAGCGCTCCCGGGATCGTACGAAGGAGATCGTCGTCGCCGTTGACCACTACGTGTCCGTTGGGCTGCATATGCGAGAGCATCTCCGTTTTTCCACGCAGAATGCCTTCGCGGGAACCGAAACTTTCAATGTGCGCAAGGCCGATATTAATCAGCAGGCAGATATCGGGTTTAACCATGGCGGAAAGGCGGTCGATTTCACCGAAATGGTTGGTACCCATCTCGATTACAGCGACCTCGTGGTGCTCTTCCAACAGGAAAAGCGTCAACGGCACGCCGGTTTCATTATTCCAATTGACCGGCGTTTTGCAGACGGAATAGCGGGAGGAGAGCACGGAAGCGATCATCTCTTTTGTGGAGGTTTTACCCGCACTTCCGGTTAATCCGATGAAGGGAATGGTGAATTTATCGCGATAACAGCTTGCGATAGCTTGCAGCGCGTTTCTCGTGTCACTCACCAGAATATACGGCCCGGAGGCAAGAGGCCGGTCGCTGAGAACCAGTACCGCGCCGTTTTGCCGCGCCGCATCGAGAAAGGCATGTCCATCGTGATTTTCGCCGATGATGGGCACATATAAAGAGCCGGGCGTCGCGTTTCTGCTGTCGATAACAATGTCCGCTGCCGGCAGATCGAGTATGGCCGGATCGCCATGGTACTCTCCGTGGCAGGCTTCCAGTATTTCACGAAACAGATATGTTTTCATGCGTTTTCGTACCGCTTGAGCGAATCGGACACAATGGTTTCGCAAAGCGACGCATAATCAAGCCCAATATAATCCGCTTCCTGCGGCAGAAGGCTTGTCGGTGTCATGCCGGGAAGAGTATTAGCCTCCAGACAGAAAGCGCGGCCATCCGGTGTCAGCAAAAAATCGATTCGCGCATAAACATCCAGCTTCAGAGCAGAGAACGCTTTTTTCGCAAGAATCTGTACTTTCTCGGTCAACTCCGGAGAAATCCGCGCGGGGACGATTTCGTCCGTCCAACCCTTTTGATATTTATGCTGATAGTCGTAAAATCCATGTTTGGGAACGATCTCGATCAAGGGCAGAGCAATCGCTTTTTCGCCGCAGCCAAGAACGCCTGCGGAAAGCTCTAATCCGGAGACGTACTCCTCTACGATCAGTTCGGACTCATAAGCAAATCCTTCTTCAATCGCGGATGCAAGCGCGGAACGCTCGCGAACGATCGTAACACCTATGCTGGATCCGCCGCTGTTTGGCTTTACGACGCAGGGAATCGGAAAGTGTTCCGTATCAAAGGGAACGCCACGCCGCGCGATCGCCCAGTCGGCTGTTAAGATTCCCTCGCTGTGAAAGAGCGATTTACTGACGCCTTTATCCATCGCAAGCGCGCAGCCAATAGAGGGACTGCCGGTGTAGCGAATTCCGCAAAGATCAAAAAATGCCTGCAGGCTTCCATTTTCTCCGATTCCACCGTGCAGCGCAAGAAAGCTGAGGTCCGCCGCGCGGCAGAGTTCCAGAACTCCATTGCCAATCATATCGGAAAAACCGCCGTTTCGTGAAGCGCGGACTTTGTCCAGATCCGGCGCAGCTTCCGGAACAAAAAACGTCGGCATCATTCCGCTGATGCGAAACGCGGATTCAACCGGGACCGGCAGAGCGTCGACGCCCAGAAATAAATCTACTAAAATAGCGTTATGTCCCTTTTGCCGGAGCGCATTTGTTACCATGGTTCCGGTAGAAAGGGAAACGTCGCGCTCGGGCGAGAGCCCGCCGGCCAGTACTACAATGTTCATTTTCGATTTCCTTTCAGAATGATCGATTCGCCCGCGCGTATAATCCAAAAATCGAACGTTACAATACAATAAAACGAACGTTACAATACAATGGATATGCGCGTTCCTAACGTTTATATCACGAAACACTTCGGAATTCAATAGAACAGTTGATCGATCGGCCGCAAGCCGTACAGAACCCAGCATTTCCATCCAAGAAGCGTCTAAAATAATAAAACAGATAATCGATCGTAAATTAATCGCGCGGAACATGCGTTGCTTTGCATGTTGAAACGAACATAAAAAAAGCTGTGCAAGCGTTTGTTGCGGTAGTATACTCAAAACATGATAAATATTGTAACAAAGAGACGAGTAGCGTTCGCTGCGGCTATCTGCCTGCTTCTGCAATGCGGGTGCTCTTTTGGTTCGGGTAAAATCGTTTCTTCGGCCTACGGGGGGACGGGTTCCGGCGGGATAACGGCGAATGCCGCGGCAGGTTCGGCCGTTAGCGCGGCAGCAACGACGGAAATTGCGGTTCCAACGCCGGGCGTTTCGATTGGCCAGCGAGAAGACGTTTCGTTTTCAGATATGGTTTATGAGCGCCCGGATATCGAAGCGATGGAAGCGCGGCTGGACGATCTGAAAACGGGAATCGTTGCCGGAAAGCCGGCTCCTGATCTGATTTCTGCCTATCAAACGCTGCAAGATCTGTATGCGCACGCGGATTCCATGATGTCGCTTGCGTATTTACTCTATGCGTTTGATGTAACAGAATCGTTCTATCGGGACGAATACGCCTATTTACAGTCTTCGCTGAGTGTTCTCGACGGCGAAATGGAAGGCGTATCGGCGGCTTTGTTCGAATCTTCGGACGAGGCGAAACAGCTTGCGAACGAAACGTTTGGCAGCGATTATGTAAAAGACATTCTAAACGCCGAGGACATGACCGATACGACGGTGCAGGATCTGTCCGATCAGGAAGAACAGCTTACGCTGGAGTATGATAATCTTTGCGCGACATTTACGATACTGGACAACGGGAAACGTTGGACAATGACCGATATTACCAACGATTATTCACTGGATTACGACGAATATACGCGTCTTTACGATGCGTACTGTGCCGCACTGAATCAGGAGGCCGGGCAAATCTTCCTGGAACAGCTGAAGATTCGTGAGCAGATCGCCACTCGTTTGGGCTACAAGAATTATTCAGATTACTGCTACGACAGCTATGGTCGGGATTATACGCCGGATGAAGTTCGCTCTCTGCATGCAGCCGTCAAAAAGTATATTGCGCCGGTTTATATCTATGTAAACGATCGCAACGATACGTCCGCGCTTGCGGATACAACGTTCGACGAACAAAGCTTCCTGAATAAACTGCAAACAGCCGCGCGTGATTTTTCGCCGATTCTGGACGAGCCGGTCCAATATCTGATGCGAAACGATCTGTATGATTTTTCATACAGTTCCAATAAAATGGACAACAGCTTTACGACGTATCTTTCGGATTATCGTGCGCCGTTTATTTTTTCTCAATGGACGGGGGAGTCCACGGATATTTCGACCGTGCTGCATGAGCTGGGACACTTTACGAATTACTACCATAACGCCGCCGTAGGGTACTCTGCTACGGATAACTTGGACTTGGCGGAAATTGACTCGCAGGCGCTGGTTCTGCTCATGACGAAATACTTCGATTCGTTTTACGGGGTATATGCGCAGGATGCGAAAACCGATGTTCTTCTGGATGCCATGTATTCGCTTCTTTCGGGCTGCATGGAGGACGAGTTTCAACAGGAAATCTATCTGCATCCGGATATGTCGTTAAGTCAAATCAATTCGCTTTATAAGAAGCTGGCCGTCGAATACGGTCTCGACGATGTTTACGGGTTCACCGGTACGGAATGGGTACTGATTTCCCATACGTTTCAAACACCGCTCTACTACATCAGTTACGCGGTGAGCATCGTTCCTTCGCTGGAACTGTTCGAACTGGCACAGAAGGATGAAGAAGCTGCGAAAGAGGCTTATTTCAGTATTCTCATGCGGGATAATTACGCTTCGTTTCTGGAAGTACTCGAAGAAAACGGACTTTCCTCCGTTTTTGAGGATGCTACGATTCAACGTATTGCCGCAATTGTCGATCAGAGCACATAACCGGCAGATTGGTTTAGCGTTTCACGAATGAGGATGCTACGATTCAACGCATTGCCGCAATTGTCGATCAGAGCACATAAACGGTAGCTCGTTTTAGCGTTCCACGAATACGGAATGATTCGAGAAAAACAAGCGACCGTCTCATACGGCTCGCTTTTTTTGTGTGCGTTTAGATTATTTTCGATATCATATTGGGGTGCATTTTGATCGGATTCTTTCTGTGAAGCCAGAATAAATACTTTCGCATTACTAAAATTACGAGTATATTGCTGCTCGATATCGTACGAATAGTGCACAATTCGCGTAAAAATTGGAAACGTTTCCAAAAAACAGTCGTAATTCTGCGAAGTCTACAAAAAACCCCGGTTTTCAGGCGATTCTGCTGACGACCGCGTACTTTTCATTCGAAAAAAAGTATGTTATACTAGGACGCGATTCAAAAAACGAAAGGACTTTTGGTGTGAAAATCGATAACATCATGGAGAATATAGAGCTTGCGCTCAAGCAAAACCATCAGGTTTCCCTGAAGGATGCGACGACCGCACAGCTGCATGATGCGTTATCCGGCGTAGTCATGGCCGAAATTGCCGACCGTTGGTATGAGAGCCGACATGCGCACGAGCGCACAAGGGAAGCATATTATTTCAGTGCGGAATACCTCGTTGGCAGGACGATATATAACAATCTGTTTGTACTGGATTTACTAAACGATGTCAAGCGTGCGTTTTCGGAACGCGGTATGGATATCGCAATGTTCGAGGACATCGAGGATGCCGCGCTTGGTAACGGCGGCCTTGGAAGGCTCGCGGCATGCTTTCTTGATTCCGCGGCGACACTCAACTTGCCGTTGGACGGTTACGGCATTCGCTATAAATATGGTCTGTTCAAACAGTCTTTTTCCGATGGGTTTCAGGTGGAATCCGCGGACGACTGGCAGCGTTTCGGCGATCCTTGGAGCAGAAGGCGGGATACGCATGAAATGCTCGTTCAATTTGCGGATATGACCGTACGCGCCGTTGCGTACGATATGCCGGTCATTGGTTATGAAACGAACAATATCGGCACCCTGCGGCTCTGGCAAAGCGAAGCGCTGCAGGATTTCGATTTCAAGCTTTTTAACGATCAGGAGTATGCGCTCGCGGTTCTCGAAAAGAACGCTGTGGAGGATATCACGCGCGTGCTTTACCCCAACGATTCGACGGAAGCCGGTAAAAAGCTACGGCTTAAACAGCAATATTTTCTCTCCAGCGCCAGCTTACAGGATATTATCTACCGCTTTAAACGCGAAAATCGGCCGATCGATCGATTTGCCGATTATGTGGCGATTCAGCTGAACGATACCCATCCAACCGTCAGCATTCCGGAACTGATTCGTTTGCTGATGAAGGAAGGGATTCCTTTTGAACGTGCGTTTGAGATTGCCGGCAAGACATTTTCCTATACGAATCATACCGTTATGGCGGAAGCGCTTGAAAAATGGGATGTCAATCTCTTTAAGTCTGTTCTGCCGGAGGTCTTTGACATTATCTATCAGATCAACGCGAAACTGTGCGGCGAGCTGATGGCGCGGAAACAGGATTGCGGGAAAATGTCCATCATTCAGGGAAAGACGATCCACATGGCAAACCTTGCGGTTTACTGCTCCCGGTTTATCAACGGCGTCGCCGCGCTGCATACGGAAATCCTGAAGAAGGATGTGCTGAAGGATTGGTACGCCATATATCCGGAACGTTTCCAGAACAAGACGAACGGCATCACGCAGCGTCGCTGGCTTGGGTTATGCAATCCGGAACTCTGTGATTTTCTAGACCAGCGGATTGGCGTCGGCTATCTCAACAATCTGGATCGGATCGGCGAACTGAAAAAACATGTTTCGGATTCGGATGTTCTGGCGTTCAATGAAGTCAAGCGTCAGAAAAAAGAGAAGCTCAGCCATTCGATACGGGAGCATGAGGGGGTTTATCTGCCGCCGGACTTCATTTTTGACGTTCAGGTCAAGCGGATGCATGAGTACAAACGGCAGTTGCTGAATGCTTTCGGAATCCTGGACACGTATTTTGGCATCAAGGACGGCCGCATTTCGAATTTTAATCCGACGGCTTACATCTTTGGAGCGAAAGCCGCGCCGGGTTATATCCGCGCAAAGGCGATCATCAAGTATATCAATGAGCTCGCGAAGCTGATCAACTCCGATGACGCAGTTCAGGATAAGATGCGTGTGGTATTTGTTCAAAACTATAATTGTTCCTACGCCGAGCAGATTATTCCGGCGGCGGATGTTTCCGAGCAGATTTCGCCAGCGGGTACGGAAGCCAGCGGCACGGGTAATATGAAACTCATGCTGAACGGCGCAGTCACGCTCGGTACCGACGACGGCGCGAATGTGGAAATCGTGGAACAGGCCGGCGCGGAAAACAACTATATTTTTGGTGCGACGGTAGAGGAACTGAATTCGCTGAAGACGAAGTACAATCCCAAATCGATTTACGATTATGAACCCCGCGTCCGGCGCGTTGTGGATTCGCTGATTGACGGTACGCTCAGTGACGACAACAGCGGAGCGTTTGCAGATCTGCATCGTTCGCTTCTTTTTGGCTCGGACTGGCAAAAGCCGGATTACTATTTTGTGCTTTATGAACTTTTGCGGTATTGCGACCGTCGTATGGACGTCAACTGCGATTATACGGATCGAATTGCGTTTGGCAGAAAATGCCTTATGAACGTCGCATCCAGCGCAAAGTTCAGCTCCGACCGAACGATTTCCGAGTATGCGAAAGACATCTGGCAAATCAAGCCATTGCCCCCGGTCGAATCGGGTAAATTGTTTTAATTCAGAATGCGATTGACAAAAAGAAGCAGGCATCGTGCCTGCTTCTGAGACCGTCAAAAAACTCGTTTTTTGACGGGACAACCGCTCTTTTCCTTTCGGCCTTCTGCCTTACGGGCGGAAAAGAGCACAAGGAAACCGCCCTAACGGGCGATCCGTTGCGCCGGATGAACCGGCACAGCCGGAA
>JAYFNY010000061.1:0-13926 GCA_034933205.1 Eubacteriales bacterium | reverse complement strand
TCAAGCTCAAGGAGTTTCGACGCGTTGCTACCCGTTACGATAAGCACGCTTGTAGGTATTTGGGCTTTGTGCATTTAGCCTGTATCCGTATACTTCTTGCATGATACTCGGAAATATGAATTTAGAAACACATTCTAATAAAGTGCGATAGCGAAAGTTGAATACTTTTGATAGTCTCAAACAATTTCAAGCTACTCAACCTTGATAAACATCAAATAAACATCTGCTAGTAGGTTTTGAGACAATTCTAAGCCTATGAATGACTCTCAAGATACGCAAAAACCGCCCAAGTTGGGCGGTTTTTAATTGGTTGCGGGGGAAGGACTTGAACCTACGACCTCCGGGTTATGAGCCCGAATTGAAATTTGTGTCAGCCAGTTGAAATAAATGCGCAATTTCTATATTTAAGGCAGAAGCAATCTTTCCGATATTTTCTAACGAAATATTTCTTTTCCCCAATTCGACATCACTTATATACGTGCGATGTAAACCACACATGTCAGCAAAATCTTCTTGCGATATGCACTTTTCCTGCCGCATTTGACGCACTGCTTTTCCAAATGAAACCAGCAAACCCGTTGACATGTCTTGACACCTCGTCTATATGAAATTATAATTTTAGTGTCTTAATTAAGTCTACAGACTATAAGTGACATTCATAGCACGAAAATGTGCAAAATAAAGGGGGTATCGAAATGAATCAAGAAGAGTATAGAGACCTATACGAAAATTAGAGTGATTATTTAACGACAAAAGAGCTTGCAATTTATCTCAAAATACATTACACTACTGCTTGCGAGCTTTTGAAAACACGGAAGATTTTGGCAAAATAATTGGAAATACATGGAGGATACCCAAACATTACATCGTGAGTTTTCTGGAACAGCAAAGAAAATAAGGTGTATTTTACAGAAAATAAGGTGTATTTTTAAAATAATAAGGTGTAAATAGAATAAACGGTGTCAAAAAAGCCCTAAGTTTGGGCGTCTAGGGGCATGATGTAATGGTAACATAGCGGTCTCCAAAACCGTTCTTCTGGGTTCGAGTCCTAGTGCCCCTGCCAATCAGTTCATCAAAGAAGACTACTCTTTCGAGTAGCCTTTTTTGATAGATCTCTGTTAATCGTTATTCCGGCTTTGCTGCGCCGCAGTTGGAGCAGAACTTGCCGGTATTGCCGGTTTGGCCGCACTTAGGGCAGGTCCAGCCATCCGCGCCCGGTTTCGGCGTACCGCAATTACTGCAGAATTTTCCGGTGTTGCCGGGATGGTTACACTTTGGGCAAACCCAAGTATCCGCCACGGGTGTCTGCTGACCCATCCCATAAAGTTGCGCGGCATTCATGCCGCCGGAGTTTGCGGCCGCGTTCATACCGGCAAACGCCATAAACGCGCCGTTTTCGTTCTTTGCCGCATCCTGCATCGCTTGTGCCTGCGCGCTGGCAAGCACCGCTGCGGCCATTGTCGGGTCTTTGAGAACTGCCGCCTGCTGAAGCTGCTTGATGCGGTTTTCATCCTCTTCCGAAGCGGTTACGGAACTGACGCCGAAAGACGCAATTGCAATACCGCGCAGATCTTTCCATTGAGCGGAGAGGACCTGGTTGAGCGCATTCGCGATTTCCTGCGTATGCCCAGGCAACGCGCTGTAACGGACTCCCAGATCGCTGATCTTGGCAAATGCAGGCTGAAGTGCGGTCATCAGCTCACTCTTGAGCTGGCTGTCGATTTCATCCCGACGGTATTCGCTTTCCACATTGCCGCAGATATTCTTATAGAACAATACCGGGTCAACAAAGTGATAGGAGTACTCGCCATAGCAGCGTATGGCGATATCGATGTCAAGACCGATGTTTTTGTCAACGACACGGAAAGGCACGGGATTGGACGTTCCATACTTATTACCGATAATTTCCTTTGTGTTGAAGAAATAGACGCGCTGATCTTTGGCCGTGTCTCCGCCAAATGTAAAACGGCGGCCGATAATCTTAAGCGATTCCAGAAGACCCTTTCCAAATCCACCGTAGAAAAGGGAAGGTTCCGTGGAAGTATCATAGACGAATTCGCCTGGTTCGGCGGAAAAGTCTACCACTTTACCCTGCTCAACGATCATCATAAACTGTCCGTCGTTAACAGCAATGATCGAACCGTTTGTAATGATGTTGTCGGACGCTTTTGTATTCGAACTGCGTTTTTCGTTGACGCGTTTCAGGCCCTTGCTGACGAGAACGTCGGTTGTCATTGCCTCACAGTAAAAATACTCTCTCCATTGATCGGCCAACACGCCGCTGATGGCGCCGGTGGCTGCGGATAACAAACCCATCGCACGAACCTCCATGATTTGATGGATTCATTATATCAACGCTCATTTTATTTGTCGAGAAATACAAAACGGCGCAGAACGCAATGCATTGTGAAAGAATGGTGCTAATTTCAAAAAGATGGTATAATACCGCAGTGCGGTTCCTATAAAGTAATTTTTAAACGGAAAGAACGTCTGCGGCGGAAGAATTTTCGTCAGCGAACAGGATACTACATGGCAAAAAATGATAAAAAGACATTTGTTAAAGGCGCGGTTATTCTAGGCGTTGCAGGGCTGATCTGCAAGGTGATCGGCGCGTTTTTTCGCATTCCTCTTTACAACATGCTGGGCGACGGCATGCAGTATTACGAGGCGGTGTATCCCTATTATTCCACATTGCTGGTGATCAGTTCCGCCGGCCTTCCAACCGCGATTTCCCGAATGGTTGCGGAGCGAATAGCCGTTGGCGATGTGCGGGGGGCGAAGCGCGTGTTTCGTAAGTCTCAGGTGCTGCTTTTGGGGATTGGTATTGTAACGACCGCGATGATGTTCTTTGGCGCAAATTTCCTTGCCCGAACAACAGTTGGCCCCGCGGCTGCGCCGTCGTTTCGAATGATGTCTCCCGCATTGTTGATCGTATCGTTGATGTGCTCTTACCGCGGTTATTTGCAGGGGCTGCAGCAAATGACCGGAACGGCGATGTCTCAACTGGCGGAGCAGGCGGGAAAACTTGCCATAGGTCTGTTTCTTGCCGCAAAATGGATGCCCCGCGGATTGGAATACGGAGCCATGGGCGCGGTAGCCGGTGTAACGATTTCCGAACTTCTGGCATTGATTGTCGTAGGGGCTTTCTACTTCTTTCGGAAACGCGATCTGGAGTTGGATAATACGGCGGTTCCAACGGCAGCCTCCAATGGTGAGGGAATTATCCGCGGACTTCTTGCAATTGCGATTCCGGTTACCATTGGCGCATCCATCATGCCGATTACCGGGATAGCGGACGCTTCGCTGATTAAGCGAACCCTTATCGATATCGGTTTTTCAGAGGCGGCGGCTTCCATGCGCTATGTTGCGCTGAGAAGCAACGTAACGAATATCATTAATATGCCGGCCGTTCTGACCATTGCGCTGGCTATGAGCCTGGTTCCCGCAGTATCTGCCGCGCGGACTGCAAAGGACCAGAAAACGATCCATACCGTTTCCGCAATGGGAATTAAACTCGCAATGTTCATAGGGATTCCCTGTGCGGTTGGACTTTTTGCGCTGTCGGCCCCCGTAATCGATCTTCTCTACAGCATCGACGCAGAAAGACTTGCCATTGCGAGCGCGCTGATGCGAACGTCCGCGATCGGCGTGATTTTCCTTTCCCTTGTGCAGACCCTTACCGGTATTCTGCAAGGCGCAGGAAAACAGCAGATCCCGGTCATCAATCTTTTTATTGGCGGTGTGGTTAAGGTCGTCCTGATGCTGACGCTGATGCGAAACCCAAATATCGAGATCCAGGGAGCGGCGATATCGACAACCGCATGTTATACGGTAGCAGGCCTTCTTGATGCGATTTACTTGATTCGCTATACGAAGCTTCGACTGAACGTAATGGATACATTTATCAAACCGTTGGTAGCTGCACTTATCATGGGTGGCGCGGCATATTATTGCTATACTCTGATCCATATGCAAATTCACTCCAATACGATAGCAACAGCGGGTGCGATTCTCGTAGGCGTTGTTTTATACTTAATCTGTACGCTCTGGATGCGGATGTTCTCTGAGGAAGATCTCGCGTTTATTCCCGGGGGATCGATCCTTGCCAAGCTGCAATTCCGTCGTTGACGTTTTGAATTCGGAAAGGAACCTTATGGAAGGTATCACGATTTTCTATCTGCCGGCACCGTACGCGCTGACTTTTACGCAACAGAACGCCATGAAAAATGCGGACCGGATTTTTCTGCAAACATCGAATCATCCCTCCGCAAAGGCGTTCGCGGAAGGCGGTTTTTTGTATGGTACCATGGACGATCTGTACGAGTCGGCGGCCGACTTTGACGAACTGAATACTGCTATAGCGGAAAGGCTTTTGAAAGCGCACCCATGCGTATACATTGCAACTGGAAAAATTGAGCGCAGCCAGCTTCCTGCGATACGCGAGATGGCGCATCAGCAAGGGGTTTCTGTTTGCTTGCTCCCTTCGCTTTCGGTTGCGAATATTGCGTTCTGCGAGCAGGAAAGTGCCGCTTCCTATTCCGCTCATGATCTTCCGCAGCAAATCGACCCGGAGCAGAATCTCGTGATTGAGGAAATCGATTCCCAGGCGGCTGCTGGTGAAGCAAAACTACTGCTGAGCGAATATTGCCCGGAGGAGAATCCGGTGATACTCGCGTCAATCCAGGAGAATGGGGAATACGCAACACAATCCATCAAACTCTACGAACTGGATCGACAGAATTCTTACGACGCCACAACGGCGGTCTATATTCCCCGCACAAGTTATGAGGAGAGAACGAGACACGGACTGGATGATGTAATGCGCATCGTCAGAAGGTTGCGCTCGCCGAACGGTTGTCCTTGGGATCGGGAACAGACCCATCTATCGCTGAAAAATGCGCTCCTTGAAGAATGCTATGAATTGATTGACGCGATAGATGAAAATGATGACGCTCATATCTGCGAGGAGATGGGCGACGTTCTTCTGCAGTTTGCATTACACGCCGTTATTGCGGAGGAACAGGGTGCGTTTACCGATCGGGATGCTTGCACCGATCTGGTAGAAAAGCTGATTTATCGTCACCCGCATGTTTTCGGGAATATACGCGTCAGCGGATCAGACGAAGTACTGCAAAACTGGGATGCTTTAAAAATGGCGCAACGGAATCAGCACACGCAGACAGAAGTGCTGAAAAGCGTTCCAAAGAGTTTTCCGGCATTGCTGAGAAGTCGTAAAGTACAAAAGAAAGCGGCGGATGTGGGTTTTGACTGGAGCAGTGCCGAGGAGGCTTTCCCCAAAATAAAAGAAGAGACGGAAGAGCTACGAACTGCGATACTTGAAAAAAGCAACGTTGATGAAGAAGTCGGCGATCTGCTGTTTGCTGTTGTGAATGTGGCGAGGCTCCTGAAACGGGAACCGGAATTTCTTTTGATGCAGGCGACGGACAAGTTTATCAATCGATTTGAGAAGATGGAAACGTTCGCCTCCGAGCGCGGACATGCGCTGAAAGACCTGAGCTTTCAGGAGCAGGACGCCTTGTGGAATGAGGCAAAAAAGTCCGTAGAAAGGGATAATTTCACAATTTAGCGCTTGCTAAACCACGTGAAGATTGATACAATATTCCAGCAATCAAAAAATCATGGAGGTTATTTCACAATGAATAAAACCGATTTGATCGCGGCCGTCGCGGAGAAGAGCGAACTCTCGAAAAAGGATGCCGAAAAGGCGGTCACCGCGTTTCTGAGCTCGATTGAAGAGTCTCTCAAGGCTGGCGAGAAGGTTTCCATCGTCGGATTTGGCACTTTTGAAGCGAAGGTTCGTCCTGCCCGCAAAGGCCACAATCCGCAGACGCGCAAGGAGATCGATATTCCCGCCTCCAAGCTGCCCACCTTCAAAGCCGGCAAAGCGCTCAAGGATTCGCTCAACTAAGCTAGGTAGCTTACATTACGCCGCAAGGATTCCTGCGGCGTTTTTGTTGTTCTTGACCCAATCGGAAAGGGAAAAGGCAGATTTTTGCAGTAGAGTAACGTTTTTCTTGTTATTCCATGCAAAATTAATCGAATCCCTTGATTCTTGATCCGTTTTGAGACATAATAGACGCATTATTTGGCAGAGATGGGAGTTGGTGCGGCATGAAGCAGTTGCAGGATCGCATTCGCAAAGAAGGGCGGGTGCTTCCCGGTAATATCATCAAAGTAGACGGCTTTTTGAATCATCGTGTGGATACGGCGCTGATGCGCAGTATGGCGAAGGAATTCAAGAGCCGTTTTGATTTAACGGGCCTTACGGCGGTGCTCACGGTGGAAGCTTCCGGTATTGCGCTTGCAACAATTTGTGCGGAAGAATTCGGCGTTCCGCTTGTGTTTGCAAAAAAAGCAAAATCGGATAATATTGAAGGCGGGCTTTACAAAAGCGACATCTACTCCTATACATATAAAAAGAAAGTCACGTTGATAGTTTCCAGTCAGTGGCTTGGCGCAAACGATAAGGTGCTTGTTATCGACGATTTTTTAGCAAATGGCGAGGCGTTGCGCGGGCTTGTTGAAATCGTGCAGGAATCCGGCGCTGAGTTGCTGGGGATTGGCGTTGCGATCGAGAAGGGGTTCCAGCCTGGTGGAAAGCGGCTGCGTGATGCCGGATACCATCTGGAATCGCTCGCAATTATTGAAAGCGCGAACGAAACCGGAATCATCTTTCGAGAGGAGTAAGGCATGCGTGAGCGGGTTGTCGTTCTGGACTTTGGAGGACAGTATAACCAATTAATCGCGCGAAGAGTGCGTGAGGCTGGCGTTTACAGCGAGTTGATTTCGCATGACGCGCCTATTTCCAAAATCAAAGGGGATGCGCTTAGCGCAATCATCCTGACCGGCGGGCCGGACAGCGCATATGCCGAAGGCGCGAAGGCTTGCGATAACGCGATTTTTTCGCTAGGCGTTCCCGTGCTGGGCATTTGTTATGGAATGCAATATATCGCGAAAGTATTTGGCGGAGAGATTACTTCCGCTCCGGTCCGTGAATACGGGCATACGCAGATAAGCTTTTCCGGTCATCCGTTGTTTGCCGGACTTGGAAATGTGGTTTGGATGAATCATAATGATTCCGTAACGCGAGCGCCGGAAGGTTTTGATTCGATCGCTTCCACAAAAGCCTGTCCTGTTGCGGCATTTGCAAACGAAGAACGAAAAATATACGGGATCCAGTTCCATGCGGAAGTAACGCATACGGAAAACGGTCAGAAACTATTCGAAAATTTTCTGAAAGATATTTGTTCTCTTAGTTGCGATTATAGTGCGGCGAATCTGAAGGACGAACTGATTGCGCATATACGCGCGCAGGTTGGAAACAGACGTGTCATCGGCGCGCTCTCGGGAGGCGTGGATTCCTCCGTTGCAAGCGTGCTTGTTCACGAAGCGATTGGAGAACAGCTGACTTGTATCTTTGTTGACCACGGGCTTCTGCGGGAAAACGAAGCCGATGAAGTGATGCGTGTTTATCATGATACGCTTTCGTTGAACATCGTAAAGGTTGACGCAACCGAACGGTTCCTGACAAAGCTTATAGGGATAACTGAACCGGAGCGGAAACGCAAGATCATAGGCGAAGAATTTATCCGTGTTTTTGAGGAGGAATCGAAAAAGCTTGGCGGTGCGGATTTTTTACTGCAGGGCACGATCTATCCGGATGTTATTGAGAGCGGAACGAGCAGCGCAAGCACAATCAAAAGCCACCATAACGTCGGAGGATTACCAAAGGATATCGGGTTTATCGGGTTAGTTGAGCCGTTGCGCATGCTGTTTAAAGACGAAGTTCGTGCGCTGGGCGAGTCGCTTGGAATACCTCGCGAACTTGTCTGGCGGCAGCCATTCCCAGGACCAGGTCTTGCAATTCGAGTGCTGGGAGACGTAACGCCTGAAAAGCTTGCGATCCTGCGCCGAAGCGATGCAATTTTCCGGGAAGAAATTAAGACGGCTGGGCTTGCCGAAGCAATCTGGCAATACTTCACTGTGTTTACCGGAATGCGGAGCGTTGGCGTAATGGGTGATCTGCGCACATATGACTATGTAATCGGTGTGCGCGCCGTTACGTCAACCGATGCTATGACCGTTGAATGGGCGGAGATTCCGTATCCGGTTCTGCGGCGCATCAGTGAACGGATCATCGGGGAAGTTCCGCATGTCAATCGTGTAGTTTATGATATTACGAGTAAACCACCGGGAACGATCGAGTGGGAATAAAAAGCAGAATCAGATTCCAAAGAAGGAGGTGAAATAAGTGTCATACTATTATGTAATTGGCGTTCGTATGGACAATCGAGTCAGCAACGCCGCTTCGTTTCAGCAAGTTCTAACCGACAATGGCTGCAAAATCAAAGCCAGGCTTGGGTTACATGAGGTGAGCGACAATTTATGCGCCACCGATGGATTGATTATCCTACAGCCATATGGGAAAAAGGAAGAGATCGAGAACCTGGTTCAGGAACTCAACCGACTGGAAGGCGTAAAAGCGAAACTGATCGATCTCAACTGACAAGCCTGCCCGAAAACAAACACCTTCGACCGGAATAGATCGAAGGTGTTATTTTATTCAAATCGATTTGACATCCCGGTTTAGAAGCGGCGATTCTATATTTATGATGAGTTCTTCAATTGCAGAAACGGTTGCAAAAATACAAAGAAGCGCAGCAACGAACGATAGATGGAAAAGGAACAGCAGCAAAGGGAAGCAGAAAAGGAGAAATCCCGTCGCTTTGTTGGAATATGTATGGAGAAATGCAAGCTGATGAAACCTTATCAAACAGATCAGAAGCGAGCCGAAACGAATCAGCGAAATGATAGAAATCCAAAGTATGACCCAAGCTGGCCAATGGTAGCGTGGGATCAAAATAGACAGAACGATCAGAACAAGAATGAAATCCGCGGCACTGTCCAACCCCGCGCCAAATCGAGATTGAGCCTGCCATCTTCGGGCAAGATAACCGTCGAGGATATCGCTGATCCCTGCAGACAAGTAGAATGTCCAAAACAAGAGCGAGAAAGGCTTGATAAAAAGCAGCGAAACCGCGCACGCCATACGAAGTAAGGTCAGTGCGTTTGGTGCTTGTGCTTTTAGCCGGCTCGGAATCAAAGATGAACGAGCCTTAATTTCAGATCAGGCAGATCCTTCATAACGTTTCCAGTATAACATGTTACCTGATTAGCTGGGATCGTGGAATCGCAAGAAAGATTCCTGTGACTACACTCATCTGTCTACCCGAGAAACGGATTTAATGATTTATGAATTGACTTTTCAAAATGGCGGCGTGTGCTATAATAGCGACATGGTATTCTCCAGCTTGACATTTCTGTTGATTTTTCTGCCCGCAACTCTGGCAGTTTATTTTGTTTGCCGCAACATTCACTATCGAAACCTCGTTCTATTGATTACGTCTTTGGTGTTTTATGCCTGGGGCGAACCGATTTATCTTCTCGTTATGATCCTTGTAACGATGTTTGTTTATTTCGGAGCGATACTGATCCAGTCGTTGCGCTCAAGAACGGCGAAAAAAGTCGTATTATCGTTTGGGCTGGCCCTTGCGCTTGGTTCGCTGTTCTATTTTAAATATGCCGCTTTTTTTGCAAATCAGATTCTGCCATTCCTTGGCGTTAATGTTGAACTCGCCATGCAAAGGTTACCCATTGGGATTTCTTTCTACACATTTCAAGCGATTTCCTATCTTGTAGACGCTTATCGCGGTAAAATTCGTGTTCAAAGAAATTATGCCCGATTACTTCTTTACGTGGCTTGCTTCCCACAATTGATTGCAGGCCCGATTGTGGAATACGCAGACATCGAATATGAATTAACCGCAAGACAGACGACGTTGGATGAATTTTCCAACGGTATGCGGCGGTTTGCGCTTGGGCTGTGTAAAAAAGTACTGGTAGCGAATATTCTTGGTGAAATGCTGAAAGATCTGCCTGCTGCCGGCTCATCCGTCGCAGCAGCGTGGCTGACCAGCTTGGTTTTTGCAATGCAGATTTACTTTGACTTTTCAGCATATTCCGATATGGCGATTGGACTCGGACACGTCCTCGGGTTTCGCTACCAGGAGAACTTTAATTATCCCTATATCTCACGCTCTGTTTCAGAATTCTGGCGCAGATGGCATATTTCATTGGGCAGATTCTTTCGTGAATATGTGTATTTTCCTCTAGGGGGGAGCCGCAAAGGACGCACCCGTACAACATTTAACCTGTTGCTGGTGTGGACGCTAACGGGCTTGTGGCATGGCGCAAGCTGGAATTTCGTGCTGTGGGGCTTTTACTATGGCATCTTGATTGCGCTGGAGCATGGGGCGCTTCGGCATACGGTTCAAAAAACGCCAAGAATACTGGCGACCTGTTTGACGCTTATCGCCGTGCTGTTTGGCTGGGCATTGTTTTACCAAACGGATCTGAGCCTGTGCCTAAATCAGGTGCTCGCTATGATTGGCCTTTCGAATGCAAGCGGCTCACTTCGCTTTGTCGGCTGGATTGACGGGGAAACCATACTTGCCCTGAGAACTTATACGTTCTTCCCGCTGATAGCCGCTGTGCTGTGCCTGCCGATTCTCCCGTGGCTGGAACAGCGGATGAGCCATCGCCTTCGTCTTCAACGCACGGCGCATTTGTTGTCCACGATTGCGCTTACGGTTGGAATCATCCTTTGCATTATGAATCTTGTTTCGGACAGCTATAATCCGTTTCTATATTTCCGTTTTTAGTTTCAAGGAAAGGAGGAAGATCTCATGCGAAGGAAAGCAACGTTTCTTGTTACAATGTGGTGGTTGATCCTGCTTGGCGTTATGGGAGCCTGCATGTTGCTGTTTGCCAACAAAGAGCCTTCCGTTTCGGAAACAGAAAACCGTACGCTAGCCGGAATTCCATCTGTAACATGGCAACTGCTGAAAGATGGTGAAATAGACGAAGCGTTCGAACGGTTCCTTTGCGATCAGTTTTTCCTCCGTTCGGAAATTGTCGATCGCGCAAAGGCGATCAAGCATCTTTTCTCATCACTTACGGTAGACGAACTGTTGGATGCGAACGATGAAGAGGCATTCCAAACGGATACAAACGAAGCAGATGAAGATACGTCGGAAGCAGTGAACACTGAGGCAACATCGGGGACTGCTTCTGTGCAGAATGACGGGGAGAACGCTACGACGGAACAACCGGGGATTTCCGCCCAAAGCGAGAATATGGCAAGCGTTTGGCTTGAACAAAAAAACGGAACGCGTACCGAGTTGCTGACGTACTCGAAGGAACAAATACAGAAAGCAGCGGATGTTTTTAATCTTTATGCCGCTTTATTGCCTGAAGGCGGAACGCTTCATGTATTGTTAACGCCCCGCGCGCAGACCGTCAATAAACTTGCCTTGCACCTTGATACGGAAAGCGGACTCTCCAGTGACGTGGAAAGGATGCTGCAATCTTTCGTTTCAAAAAATGTATCGGTACATTCGCTCTACGATATTCTTAGAAACCAGCTTTTGCAGAAGGAATATGTGTATTTCCGCACCGACCACCATTGGACGGCCCGCGGAGCATATTTTGCTGCCGACGCAATGTTAAAGAGCGAAGGAATTCAGACGGTTCCGCTGTCCGATTATACAAAGACGCAGATTGAAGGTTATCTTGGCTCTATATATCTGAGCGAGCGGAATGCCAAACTGAAGGAACTAGCGGATACTATCGAAGTATTTCATCCGATTTTGCCTGCGACAGGATATAGCGTAACGAACGCTTATATGAAGAACGAGCTTCCGGTAATCGACGAAACAAAAAACAACTATCTCGTTTTCCTTGGCGGCACGCATGGGCCGTACCGCGTACTGGTTGGAGGATACCATACCGGAAGGAACATGCTGCTTATCTGCGACTCGTTTGGAAATTCAATTGCTCCATTTTTTATGCCTTACTATGACGATGTGTACATGGTAGATTTTCGGGATGCGTACTATTCACGCAAGGATGCGGAAGCGGGCGTAAAGGAATATATCCAACGCTGTGGGATCAACGATATCTATATTGTTCTTTCAGAAACGAATGGAATCGGTTCCAGCTATATCAATCGTATTATGCCGGCGAATATTGACTAAAGGTGCATATGGAACATTCGGAACACGAAAAATACGAAGTCATTCATCAAAACGAAGAACGTGCAGGCAACGCAACCCTCATTTGGCGGAAACAGGGCGAACCGATCGCTCCTTCCGGCAGTACGGGAGACCGGCGCTTTCTTCGGCATGCGCTGGCCGGATCGGCCATCGCATTGGCTTTGCTTGTATTGGTCGGTTATATTGCGTACCGGAATGCAGGAACGCTAAAGATAGCATATTCCAACTTTCTAATGATCCAGGGACAATACCAAACGGCTAAAAAGCTTATTCTTTCAATCGACAGTCCGGAAGAACAAGAAAGACTCCTTGATAAAAACAACTTTATGTGCGCGCAAGATTACGAAAAGCGGGGCAGGCTGAGCGAAGCGGTAGAACTCTATCGTGCCGCGAACAACTATCCGGGCGCGGACGAAGCGTTTTTACATGCAGGGTATGAGCTCGCAAAAATTTATGAAGCGGATGGGGACAATCGAGAGGCAGGGGAGACATATGCCGAGCTTGGCGATTATCTTGACGCTGTGGAAAGAGGAGACGTCTGCCGGTACGCCTATGCGCGGGAATGTTTCGATAACGGGGATTACGAAGAGTCGATGCGGTTGTTTTATGCGCTCGGGAGTTACGAAGATGCGGAAGCATACGCGAAAAAGTCGGCGGCTGCGCTTTCAGAAAACGAAGGCGCAGGCGATCTTGTTTCGCTGCTCGTCGGGCTTACGGACGAACAACTTGAAAAGCGCGCACAGCTGAAAACAGAACGAGAGAGTTTACCTGTTGGAATCATCGCAACGGGATATCAGCATACGGTGGCGCGTACGGAAGCAGGAACAGTGCTGGCAACCGGTTCGAATCTTTTGGGACAATGCAATGTGTCCGAGTGGGCGGATATCGTACAGGTCGCAGCGGGCGCGTATCACACCGTGGGCTTGCACGCGGATGGAACGGTCGTTGCCGCCGGAATGAACGAATACGGGCAATGTGACGTGACCAAGTGGCAAAATGTCGTCGCCATCTTTGCCGGAGCATATAATACTGTCGCAATCACAAGCGAAGGAAGAATACTGAATACCGGGTATCAAAAATGGGATACGCTGACGTGGCGGGAGACGTCTCAATTATCGGTTGGAGACTATGCTCTTTGCGGAGTTATGCAAAACGGACAGCCGCTTTCATCGCACGCGGAAATGACGACGGATGAATATTATGATCTCGTCGCTTTGGACGCGGCAACTGCCAACAGCGCGGGGCTTAAAGCCGACGGAACGGTTGTCAGCAACGGACTGGATGTGACCGGCCTGAACGACATTGTGGCGATCGATTGCACTCCGAACGGAGTTTTTGCGCTGGACGATCTAGGGTATGTCCACGCAAGAAACTTCTCCTACGCACATTTGCCGGATGTTTCGGATTGGAAGAGTATCATTGCGATCTCGGCAAGCGCAACGCACATTGCAGGTGTAACGTCGGATGGACGCGTGTATTCCCGCGGTTTAAGCGATATGGGTCAGTGCGACACACAAGAATGGGTGCTCTTTACTCCAAAAACGGAATCCAATGCAGATGCAGGAATGATTCCTGAGTAAAACGTGGAAGAATGAAATGGAAAAAGTCGCGGTGCGCTGCGAAAGAACAAGCGATCCATATAATGGATCGCTTCAGTCTGTCAAAGAACCCCGTTTCGTTAAGCCGGAATGGGGTTCTTTGTATAGAATTGAACGTGAAACAAACAAACGAAAAGATATCGTAAGGAAGGATGCGATTCCTTCCACTTGTGAACTGCGAGTTTTTTGAGATT
>JAYFNY010000060.1:0-24168 GCA_034933205.1 Eubacteriales bacterium | reverse complement strand
AAAACCTACTATCTGATGTTTATTTGTTGTTTGTCTGGATGTTAGATGGATGAGGATTGCTTGAGATTATCAATGGTTCCGACGTTTTGATTAATTAGTGATATAATAGCGACACAAGCTTTCTGTTGTTCTTATCGAATTCTATTAATCCTTCATTTCTCATTTTCGCTAATTCTCTGGAGAGAGAAGTTCTTTGCACTCCAATTCTCTCCGCCAGTGCTTTTTTCGATATTGTTAATTTTATCGTACTCGATTCCTGCTTCTTGCTTTCATAATCCAGGTAACTAATGATACATTCACGTATTGTTCGGTTCACATAGTGCTTGATTCTATCCCCAAGAATAACCGAATGATCCGATATATACGCAAGATAACTTTTCAAAAAATCGAGGCTACTAGCAAATAGATAAAATAGCTGTCTCTTGCTTATCTCGAGTATGATTGTTGGTTTCTTTGCGGTTACAGTCATTGGATAGCATGGATTTTTTGAGAATAACAAATTGCCACCAAGAATATCGCCATCAAAGAATTCCGCAATTGTCATGAGTTTACCAGACTCATCTATGCGCTCGACCGCCACTTCTCCTGAGAGGATAATTTCAAGATTCTCGCAAATATCACCCACAAAGTGGACGATGTTATTTCTTTCGTACGAATTCACTTTGTTGCCCTTTGCCTGCAATAATGACTCGAGTTGATTCGCGTCGAAGGATTTTACAAGATCAATCTGCTTTAATAGATCTAGAATGTTTTTCATAGCAACCTCCAATAGTGTTACATTAGTAACACTATATTTCTCATTCTATCTCTATAATGAAATGAGATCAATAGGAGGTTTTGCTATCATGAAATATTTAATTACAAGTGTAAGAGTTCTATTTCTTGTTTTGTTCCTGTTCCTTCTGGCAAACGGAAAGGTTGTCATATGGTTGATTCTATTTGGGGTTAGCCTGATTGCCGCACTCATTTTCGGCAGAGTTTATTGTGGATATGCTTGCCCAATGAATACTGTGATGATACCTGTGGAGTGGCTATCAAAAAAACTAAAATTTCAAACCGCGAACGCGCCTAAGTGGCTGAAAAATGGATACTTTACGTGGATCTCACTCGGTGTCAGTATTGTTGTTATGATGGTATCAAAGAAAGTCTTGCATCGCGACTTGCCGGTCCTTCCTTTCTGGGTGGTCGTATCCGTTCTTGTTACTCTGAGATATAAGCCAGAAGTGTTCCATGACCTTATCTGTCCATTTGGTGCGATGCAGAAGATATTTGGCCGATTCGCCAAGATATCCGAGAAAGTAGACAGAGATGCTTGTATTGGATGCAAAAAATGCGAAAAAATCTGCCCCTCTAGCGCGATCATCGTGAATCATGAGGATAAAAAAGCGTTTATAACTACTGCGCTATGTCATCAATGCACGAACTGTCAACAAGTTTGTCCAACGCATGCCATTCGCTATAGAAAATGAATTGCGCTCTTATATTATTCCTTTTATCGCGCGCTCAATAATGGAAAAGACGGCATTTAAGTATTTATACTGTGGCATGCCCGCTTCTCGAAATTGTGAAGCTGTCTACTGTGCTCTGCTTTTCATCATAAACTGCCATGTACGTTCTTTCGTACATTAAGAAAGATGAAGAAAGCGAATCTTTTGATTCCATTTTGGGAGAAAAGCGGTCAAGACCCGAAGAGACGTGTTTAGTAAGTTATTGTGCCTTGTATTGTCTAGTCTGGTCAAACAAGCAGCTCTACCCTAGCGGATAGAGCTGCTTAATCTCTTATGTTACCTTTTTGCTATCGCTCTGCCAAATGTAACTGCCTCAGCTCTTGAATTGGTATCCGCATTCCACTGGACTCTAAAACCGTCATTTAGAACTTCGAAACCAGCAGATACCAACATATCGTTCAGTGTCTTAACAGACTCGCCACTCCAGCCATAACAGCCAAACGCGGCTGCTTTCTTGCCTTTGAATTTCAACTCTTTAACTAGATGCAGGAAACCTGCCACTGAGTGCAGAATGTTATTTGACACGGTGGGCGATCCGATTAATACCGTCTTGGATCTGAAAACCTCCGTAATCAAGTCGTTTTCATCGCTTTTCGCAATATTATGGACTTTCACTATCACATCAGAATCTTCCATCGAAATCCCTTCGGCTATCGCTTCCGCCAGGGCTTTTGTCCCATTCCACATGGTGTCATATAGGATTGTGATCTGATTCTCTTGATAATCATTTGCCCACAGTGCGTATTTTTCGACAATTTGCGTTGGATTTTCTCTCCAAATTACGCCATGGCTTGTCGCAATCATGTCGATCGGCAGATTCAAAGCGAGCACTTCGCCTAGTTTCTTCCTCAAGATAGCGCTAAACGGCGTTAAAATATTCGCATAATATTTGATCGACTCACTGAGTAGAATGCATTGATCGACTTGATCATTAAACGGCTTATCCGTAGCCAAATGCTGTCCGAAAGCATCGTTGCTAAACAGGATACTATCCATGGTTAAATAGGTCGCCATGCTATCCGGCCAATGCAGCATCGGCATTTCGACAAATATGAGCTGCTTCCCATTTCCGATATCGATGGCATCCCCTGTCTTAACAACATGAAAATCCCAGTCTTGATGGTACTGCCCTTTCAGCGACTTTACAGCGTTTGCCGTACAATAAATTGGCGTATTTGGAATGCGTTTCATGAGCGCGGGTAGCGCTCCGCTATGGTCAACTTCACCATGATTCGCAATGATAATATCAATTTGATCCAGATCGATTTCTCTTGCAAGGTTTTCAACAAACTCTTCGGCAAATGGCATCCAAACAGTGTCGATTAGAACAGTTTTCTCTTCCTGAATCAAGTAAGAATTATAGGTCGATCCATGATGCGTTGAATACTCGTCGCCATGGAATTTCTGAAGTTCCCAATCTACAACACCTACCCAATACACGTTGTTCTTCACTAATTTTCTCATTTTTTATTTCCCTTCAATTTATTCGACGCCGAATGCTTCCGCCCAAACATCAATCATGGAGTGCAGTTTCTCATGGACACCGTGCCCGATCACGGATTCTTCGTGATGCTCAAATTGCTCAAAAAGAGCATCCTGATCCTTTTCTTTAATGATTTGATCAGCCATGCGGAAAAGAATGCTGTTTTCTTTTTCGATATGTTGACGTAATAGGTCCCGATATTTCACCGCAGCATCATGGAACGCTATCAAATCGTTTCCTTCAAGAGCATGGCTCATATGCGCAATATATCCCCTGCCGCGCACATGTTCTTCCAGCATAACGCCAATAGGACCTCCTTCGTTCGCGATACCCTGTCGAACCATTTCTTGAAACAGATAGAGTTCCTCTTTCCCATGATGACATTTATCCGCGAAAATTTGGAGAAAGTAAACGAACTCTCCATAATATTGCAGCATGGTTTCTTTGCTTTGTTCTTTCGATTGCATCATTTTGTCAAGAATTTGCAGAACAAATAGAATTGCGTCATGCTCATTCCGGAGATCTTGAGTCGCTTTGCCCATACCGTTACCTCCAATTTAATTTTAATGATATCATCCGACATCCTTAGTTCTTTGGGGCGGGTGCTTTCACGATGATCAGTTCTAAAGTATCTGTGTGCAGATTTTTCACATTCATTTTCGTCTGATACGGAATTTTGAGGAGACTCCCGGCGCCGTACATGTGAACATCCTGATCGTTGAGTTGAATTGATAATTGTCCCCGGAGGATAGTCATATATACATTTGAGTTGGAATAGTGCTCCGGAAGTCCTTCGTTCTGTCGGAACACCATGTGCAGGTAATGTATGTTTTCATCTTGAACCACTCGTTCGATTGCTTTCTCATCGCCTCTTGATAGCTGGAACGCCTCTTCAACCATTGCTCTTACTCTCCTTTATTATTGTTTTTTATTTTCGTATTATTCCTAACAATCAATGAAATCACAGCCCAAAAACTGTGTTGCGCTTTTGTTTCGCTAAATAGAGATTCTTATCCGCTCGCTTGATCAGCGCATCGACTTCTTCATCGGGAGCATTGTCGCAGCAAGCCAATCCAACGCTGATCGATACCGAAATCGGGATATGATCGCACTTCATTCGGCTGCTAACAATATGAAACCGAAGACGTTCTCCGATTTCCTGCGCTATCTGCTTCGTTGTCTTGGGTAACAGAATGATAAATTCATCTCCGCCATATCTTCCCAAAGTGTCGTATGGTCTTAGTTTTTCACCTAGCAGCGATGCCACAGTTTTTAATACTTCGTCACCGCAAGCATGGCTCATAGTGTCGTTGATCCTTTTAAAATGGTCGATGTCTAACAATAAAATGCTGAAAGGATCGGCTTCACGTCTGGAACGAGATAGCTCTTCATGAAGTTTGCTCATAAAGGCGCGGCGATTCAGTGTTCCCGTCAGGTAGTCATACATTGCAAAATAGTTCGATTCTTCCTGTGCTCTGCGGGAAGCATCCTCGGCAGCTTTGATTGATGTCATATCACGAAGAATAATTACGGTCCAAATATCTCCGATCTCATCTTGGAAGATAGCGGAGGCACATTCCGTTGGAAAAACGCTGCTATCTTTCCTGATGAAATTCAGTTCTACCCGAACTCTGCCTTTCGTTGCACGCTCCTCTAGCGCAGGTGCCAATCTGGGATCTGACAAATCAACCAAACCGGATCGTCCCAAAGTGCATATCTCTTCTTCCGATCGTTGAAACATTTCGCACGCAGCCGGATTCGCGCGGTATACATGTCCATCCGGGTTGGTTAACAAAAGAGCATCATTGCTGTTTTCAAAAAGGAACCGGTATACTTCGCTTTTGACTAACTTGTCCATCATGTTAACCCTCCATATTTTCCAAGAAGAGCCTCGCAAGCGAAAACACTACGACTTATATCTGGACTCCCGTGTCAACTGCCGACACAATTTGATTCTTCTCGTACTTCTTTGCACAAGTTTTTACGAATATTCTGGTTATGTGGGATTCACATAATATAATTCTAGATTCTAAGGTTAAGGAAGTCAACGAGTGTATTCGCTTTGTTTGACGATATTCTCCAACACCTCCGCCGCCTTCTCATCCGCCGTCCTGATCGCATGCGAGTAGATGTTCGCTGTTGTCGAAGTTTGTGCATGCCCTGCTCGATAACTCACCGTCTTCAGCGGAATCCCTGATGCAAGCAAGAGCGTGATGTTCGTATGCCTCAAGGAGTGAATCGAAATCTGCGGCAAATCCGTACGCGAGATGAAATCGTGAAACCAACCGGTAATGCTGTCCGGGTGAACCGGTGTACCGTCATCCTGAGTAAAAATTCGGTCGCTGTCGACCCACCGGTCCCCCATCGCAATGCGCTTCTTCCGCTGCCATTTTCGATGCTCTTTCAATAGTTCGAACGCCTGTTCTGGCAACTTAATTGTGCGCACAGAAGAATCGGTTTTCGTGCCTTTCGTGAAGATGCCCATATCCGGTAGATACTGCGATGTCCGGCAAACCGTGATCATGTTGTTCTTGAAGTCGATGTCCTTCCATTCAAGTCCACATAATTCTCCGCGCCGTACACCGCTGAGCAGGAAGAATCGAATCATCACCTGATTCTGGTATGGTTCATTGTCCAGCAATCGCAGAAGCGTCGCGGTCTGCTCTTCATCAAGATACTTCGCTTCTTTGCGCTCGAACTTGGGCGGTTTCACACGTCGTGAAGGATTGTCAGGAATCACCTGCCAGAACACCGCTTGATTGAGAATTGACGAGATTAGCCGGTGATGGTGGTTGATCGTCTTCCCCGCCAGCTGATGCACCGGTTTTGTCGATTCAATGCCTTCCTCGAAGGAAATTCCAAGTATGTCGCAGGCAGCCTGCGCAATGCGAACGTCAACACCCTGTCCCCGAATCAGGCGGTACATCGTATTCACATGGCACTCCGCTTCATCCGCCAGTGCCTGTCGCGTCATGCCGGATTTTTGAAACATAGAAAGCAAGCGGGGCGTCGCCTTAAACGACACCCCGCTTTGATTTTTCGTATTCTGTAGACTAGCGTAGAACGCCATCAGATGATGTGGTTGCAGCTTGTCCAGCCGGATATACCCGATCGCCGGGAGGATGCGTCTGAGCAGTTCCTCATATCGAACGAGCGTCTTGGGCGCAAGATTCGGCTCAGCGTAATCGCGTTTCCAACGCTCGACGAATTCTGCAAACGTCACATGCCCATCCAGCACCTGACCCGTGCGCACCCTGCGTTCGAACAGCACCGCTTGTGTGTTCAGCGCTTCCTTAATCTGCCGCTTGGTCATGCCGGGATCGGGTCTCCATGTCATGGTTTTGCGCTTTTGCCGTCCATCAAGGCCGTACCCCTCGCTGACCATGATCATGTAGCCACCGTTTCGTTCCAGTATGGTTGCCATTTTGCATCCTCCCTTCGTTTCGTAGTCTGTATATTCGCTCAGGTCGAACCGACTATCAAGTCTTATTTTTGATGTTTACGAAGAAATATCAGGCGTTGCCCTGAGCAACTTTTCTCAGGTGCTCAATGAGTAAATCAACATCGACCAGATATTTCTTGCCGCACTTCATGCGCGGTACTGCGCCCGAAACGATCAAGCATCGCACATAGTTGGCAGAGATCGCTGTTTTTGGATCCGCTTCCTTGATGCAGGCATACGCTTCCGTCAAGGTTCTCATCCGCGGTAAACGGAGAACCGCTCCATGTTCCTCCATGGACTAATCCTCCTTCATTTGACCAATCAGATGCTCCGCCGTACCTGTAATGAGCGCGGAGATATCCACCTGCGCGGCGGTCAAAACATCCATCGCGGATGCGGACAGCTTCGCGGTGGTCTTCTCGAAGAGCAGTTGTCCAAGCTTTGCGATCTCATCCGTAGTCAGTTTACCGTCCTTGCTCGCGGCCTTCATGCCATCAACTACAGTTTGTTTGAGCTCACCGACTGTGATTTGTGCGAGCTTAATCAGCTCCTGCTGCGCATGGTTCACGGTGTCCAGTTGCGTTGCCTTGCCAAGCTTCGCGGTCAGCCAAGCGCCGAACACGCCGATCAGGGCAATAAAAAATGCCGCTGCAATGTTCACGGCATTCTCTATCAGGATTTGGGCGACGGTAGCGTCTGTGGTTCCGCCGGTGTCCGCCAGCGCGACGACGGGCAGCGTGAGCAACAGGAACGCGAGTAGTACCAGAATCAGTTTCTTTTTCATTTTGTTTTCTCCTTTTTTAGATAGATGTAGCCTGCTCCGAAGCAAGCTCGTGAACAAAATCTTCATATTCCTCTTGCGCGGTCTTCGCTTTGTCCCGCGCGGTCTTCATTTCGCCGTTTGTTTCGCCACGCTCCACGGCGATACAAGTCGCCAACGAAAGCGATAGACTTGCATCCTGCATCTTCATGGCGAGCTTTGATTCCTTTGCGCGAATAGCGGCGCGTTTTTCCGTCTGTTTTCGGTCGCGCGTCATACGCACCTGCAGCCATACGACTAGTAGGGCGAACGCTCCCGATATGATTTCACCGATGTATTCCATATCCGTTCCTCTCCGTTTTATTTATATAAAAGCTTGCAGCGGCCGCACTTATGCCAATACCCGCTTCCGCCTTGATTGATTCCCTCCACAACGACACCTACGTCGCGCCCTTTCGCGTGGATGACCATGCCACGGCCCAAATAAAGCCCCACATGCGTTTCATCGTTGACATTCGTCGTGCTGTTTCGGAACAGGAAATCACCGGCGATCAGTTCGCTGCGCGCAACCACGTCGCACAGCGCCCAAAGCCCATCACAATTCTTTCGATCATCCCAAATGCCAGTCTCACGCATGAGCCAAGAGAGAAAGCCCGAGCAGTCATGTGCCATGAGGTCGGCAAAGCCTGCCTTATATTGGCTTTCACGGAATGTGATCGCGCGTGCGAACTCGTCGTCCATCGCCTTGATCTTTGCATCGGAGAGATCAGTTAAAGCGGATGCGCCCCAGACATAAAGGTCGCCGATCCGCGTAAGCGCTAGCGCACAGATCGCTTTCGCCTTATCTGCTACTGCCGGTTTCGTGATCGGCTCCGTCTCCGTAATCGTGCCGTCAATCAGAGCCGCCCACGTTTCTTTCCCAATCACTCCATCGACAGTCAGCGCAGCTTGTGCCTGAAACCGTCTCACGGCTTCCAACGTGTCTGCGCCGAACGTCTTCCTCGACACCGTTGTAATATGATCGCCATAGAACCCAAGCTCTAGGAGCTTTTGTTTACAAAAAAGCACGTCCTCGCCGGACGTACCTTTTTTCAAATTGCGCGTAAATTCCATTCGGTTACTCCTATTATTAATTTCCTTATCTGTAATGGTTTTGGGTTGCTCTATTCATAAATGTCTGTTATGGTAAACATGTGTGACTTGCATGGCCTTAACGCGTTGAACTTTTCTTTCCTCCCTTCATTCAGCACTTTGGCCCTGCAATACTAAGGGCGCTTCGTGAGAAGCGCCCTAGCCATACATTTGATCGAGTGATTTTTGCAACAATCTAAAGGCTTTTTATGTCTAAAAATGCAATTACATTTTGAATCTGTTATAATGAAAGCATCAAACGTGGAGGTGAAAAAGATGGCAACAGTCGAACAATTGGTAAAACAGTATGAGACCGACAAAGCCCTGCAAGCCGAAGTAGCAGCTATTGTTGCGGACGGCAAGGTATCCATGATGGAATTCCTGTCGTTTGCAAAAAAGCATGATGTCGCAATTTCACTTGAAGACCTTCCCAAGTACCTCGAACAAGCGAAAAAACTCGGATTCATGTAATACGCATTCATCCATGAAGCCCGGCTATATGCCGGGCTTTATGCTGTC
The DNA here is from genome assembly GCA_034933205.1 of Eubacteriales bacterium. Classification (GTDB taxonomy): domain Bacteria; phylum Bacillota; class Clostridia; order Christensenellales; family CAG-138; genus UBA7703. The sequence goes on along the minus strand of JAYFNY010000060.1, from coordinate 15,325 downwards.
CTTTTCCAGAAATAACAAGTGATGTAGGGCTGCAGGTTGTTGTGCGCTGCGCCGCTGCCGTTACTGCCAACCGAGCCAGAAACGGAACCCGTATGGTCATGCGACCCGCCGGAACCAGTCGTCTGTCCGCTGGTGCTTCCGCCGTTGGTCATATAGTAATAGGTAGAGCCGGAACCGCTTCCGACCTTATACGATCCCGCCGACGCTTGGTGGGTATGCGCGCCATTGGTGTTCACCGTCACGGAGCCGCTGAACGAGTGATTATGTGACGGCAACTCCGCTGTCGCAAGTGTATGCGTGTTCGTACCACCTGTCTTCTCCACCGAGTTGAAGTTCGTGTCGGACGTGTTCACGCCCACCGGCACGCGGCCCGTTCCCCAGCGTACCCAAGTGCCGCCCAGAAACGTGCTTTCATCCGCGGCCGATACCGTCATGCGAATGCTTCCTACCGGGAAGATCAGGTTCGCCAGCCACATGACGCTTGAAAACGTTACTGCATCGTCAAACTGCACGTTCTCGCGAAACCGCGCCGGCCAGCCAACATCGAAGCTGTCCTCCTCGGCGACCTTACCGACCGCCAATCCCATACCGGTGCTGCGCACGGAAAGGATGACTTCCGCCGTACTCAGGTCAATATATCCGTATGCTTCACTGAAATAGTCGCCGAGCGTTACGCGAATGTCGTAGGTATACTGATTCGAGAGGCTTCCGCCGATGCGATAACTGCCATTGACAGCATACGTGGGCAGCGTGAACGTCGTATCCGTGTAGTACGTTTCGCTTTTGCGCTTATACCTAATTTTGAGTACACGCGTATTTTTGTTGTTCACAGAGGAGATCGCACCTGCGACCGCGACCATGGCGTATGTTCCCGTGTTGCTGGCGTTTCCCACAGCGTCGCACCGAAAGACTGAAACGGTCTGCACCGAGGGCGAGTCATATGCCACAACCTCAAAAGTTCCAGTCAGCACCGTCGTTCGTCCCCGGCTATCCGTGATCATCGTGCGTATCGTGTTCGATCCGACTGTTGCTAGTTCGTTCGTTGTGAAAGAGCTACCCGAGTACGTTGCTCCGTTTACCGTGGTCGAAATCGACGAGATGGACGAACCGTAGACACCGGAAGCAGAAATACTGACGCTTAATTTGCTCTTTCGCTGAACAAAGCACCCGAATAGCGTCGCCAATTCTCCCTCCGCCTCGGAGAACCAGATCGACCCCGCTGGCGCAACGGAAGTGGGAATCGCTGCGGTAATGCTGACCTGTGTCGTGCCAAGAAGAACACCGTCGGAGTAGGTATCGCAATACAACGTTCCCGCTACGCTCGTCGCATTCGGCGCAGTGTTGGCTTCGTCCAATGAAGGTGTCCACGAAATGTTTGTTGCGGCGGTTAGCGCCGCGATCGTTGTCTCCGCGCGCGAGCCAAACTTCGCACGCAGCGTGTGTAAGAACGCGCTCGATGCGGGTGTCAGCGAAATCGTCGACGCGCTGCCGAGCGTCACGGCTGAGTTGATGGGCGTCGTAATGCGCGGGATCGCCGGCAACGATAGGACAACGCTGCCGTTTGCCGTTCCAATCGATGCGGAGTAGGTGCAATTCGCTGTAAAAGCCAAGGTGATCTGCTTTGTTCCATCCGAGTTGTGGGGGACCGTGCATTCTCCATATGCTTCGCTCTCTGTGCTCGCGTTATCGGTTAGGATCATGAGGTATTGGTAGCCCAGCGCCGTATCATATGGCTCCTGATACTGCGTAATATACTCGTTGCGGTAAGGAATCCGCGAGATCGCGAAGCCTCTCCCGATACGGTTGTACACGGAGCTTCCATCGACCGATACGCTCATCGCGCCGCGCGCATTTGAATCGATGTTATTGCAATAGACATCGAACTGCGAGGTGTTGCCCGAGGTCGCCAGAAACACATAGAATCGGATGGTAGACGTGTTGTTAGCAACAGACTGCGAAACGATCTTGTATTCCAGCCAACAGGAAACCTTGCTTGCCGCGGTTCCAGAAAGAGAACCGTTGACGATCGTGTATCCGTCATGAATCGACTCATAAGGCCAATTTGCCATTGTCTCACCCCGCGATCTTTTTAAAGTTCAAATTGCCGCTCTCGGGCACCCATGCATATCCGCCGATTCGCAGCGAAGAAAGCACCTGCACGTCGTTGACGTACAGCTTGCCGGAAGAGAAATAGGCGATCGCGCTATCGGTGGTAACGCTATCCTCGCTGCCGGAGAAGAAATAAAGCACATCGTTTTCCAGCTTCAGCTTGATTGCGGACGTGCTCTTTCCGATCACAATGCCGGATGAAATCAACCGAATGAAACTGCGCACCGACTCGAACTGCTGCGACGTTTCACCGTTCAGTGTTGAAATGCGGCTTGCCGTCTCAGTAAAGTTCGCTTCGATCGTCCCCGCCATACTGGAGAATGAGGTCTGAACCGTATTCTGCAGCGCGTTGAAATCCTGCGTCCGGACATAGTCTTCCAGAGCGGTCATGATAATCTGCTGCGCGGATTGCAGGATCGAGGTGTTCTGGGACATCTGCTCCTGCACGATTTCCTTGATCTCTCCGTGCGTCGTGTAGTCCGCCTCGATCGTTTCGATACGGTTCTTCACCGAAGCATTCTGTCGGATCTCCTCCCCGATCAAAGACGGGCGTGAGTCCCCAAGCACTATGCCGGTGCTCGCTGGATTGTTCAGCGGAATCGTCAACTCGGACAGTACATACATCTCTTCCGGGCAGAGCGTGCCGCAGGAGAAGATCACTTTATCCAAGAATTGGAAAGATTCGACGTTCGCATCGGCATTGTGCAGGTCGACCGCCGAGAGCTTGATTGTCTGTTTGAACCGCGCGCCGGATCCGCTCAGCCAGTCGCGACCTCGGTTCATGAGGATCGTCGCGTCGGAAACATCGTCCCATGTGGTCAGTCCAGATGGCGCAAAGATAACGCCGTAATCAGCCGAAAGTACAGAATCGATCTGGTAATCCCGCCCTTCGTTCACGCTCGTGATCGTCAGCCGCGCGTCGCTTTCCGATTCCGGATCGATATCCCGCAGCGCCGCGCCAAGCGGAATGCAAGCAGTATAGGTTTCAGAAGCGTTCTTACTCAAAACGAGGTCGATCAGGTTTTCACCAAACTCGATCCGCTGGGTCGATGTGTCCGGCACATCGGCGAGATAGTCCAAGATCGGATTTTCGTTTTCGTCAAATCTGACGATCAGGTAACCGCCGAGTGTATCAAGCAGACTGGTTTTCAGGACCTGCCACGCCGAAAGGTAATCCTTCGTCGCAATGCTGACCGAACCAGTAAGATCGCAGTTCCCTAAACCAAGCCGCTGATTCACGTTCACCTGCGAGTTGTGCTGGGTCAGGAGATATTCCCAAGCATCCGCCGCTGTACCATCCATGACAAACGGTCGAAGAATACTGTCCAGTAAAAATGCCAATATCCCTTCTGCCATCACCTTGCGGTTTTCGTACAGATCCCGTTCGTCTTCGATCGCACGACCAATCCAGATCAGGGTATCGTCCCGATAGACCTTGATACGGCTTTTGAGCTTTTCCAGCACGCCATAGTGCGGGTGCTCCTTGGGAATCGTGAACGTCAGCTCACCCGGCTCGTTCTTTTTCTGCGTCAGCGTTGGTTCCATAACGAACAGGTCTGGAAAGCGCGGGTCATGTATTACGTAGGAATCGCAGAGGATACGGTACATCAGAGCGCTCCTTTCCGGTAGGTGAACGTGATCGAGCCAGATCCTGTGATCTCAACTTCCGTATCGCCCTCCATGAGAACAAGCGAAGGCATGACATGAGATCCAGCAGCGAGGCTGATCGAATATGACACTCCTGCGATCGCGAACACAAGCGTCATCTCAGCGGATACGGCAATTGTCGGCACGACCGGCATGCGCGTGTTCGTCAGCGTCACAGTTGCGCTGCCCGTTGGAAGAACCGTGATCGCAGTCTCGAAGTGCTCCAGCTTGTATGGTTTCGCGCGGCATTTCAGCGATAGTTCGCAATATCCTGCGTGCCGTTCGACATCCTCAAGTGTAACCCGGGCATCATAGTAGTAGGTCGGGTCGCGATCAAAGATCACGTTCATGCGACGCCCGTGTGCATCCGCCGCGAATGTGGAGATCAGCGTGTCAAACGGCGCGCGGGTATATAGTGTCAACGGAATGATCCTGTCAGTGTAACGTACCGTACCAAACGCCTCCGAAAGGTCGAGCGCACCGTCGCGCCCTGGGATCTCCACGAAGCTCGTCTGCGGCTCCGGCATGGGGATGGCGTAGGGCGCGACGATCAGGCCGTAGTCCGCGTGCGCCCATTTCGTTCCGAATCGAATATCGCTCACACCAGCCGCTCCTTTCGCCTGCGAATCGCGCCGAGTGCGTCGTCCATAGCCGGCGCAAGCCAGCCGATCGTTGCCCCGGTGTCTGCGACCAGCTGCATCCCGGCAAGTTGCGGCAGATACCGCCGCACTTCACTGATCAGCACATCCAGCTTCTGAGACAGTAAGTCGCTCGTGCCACTGATACCAACGCTATTCGGTAGGTTCGTCAGAACATCGATCGCGCCTACGTTCACGCTGGTTGGAATCGCACTCTGAATCTGCTTGTTCACGTCCTCCATGGCATCCGTGAATCCAACGCCTACGCCTTGGCCCATGTTCTCGCCGATTCCGGCGAACACCTTGGAGGGCGACGCGATACCGAGCGCTTTCTTCGCGCTTTTCACGATGTTGGAGAAGAAATCACGCACTTTCGAAGCCAGCCAAGAAGCCATGCTCTTGATGCCTTCCCAAAGACCGCTGACGATGTTCTTGCCGATCTCTACTACGGAGGATACCGACGCCCCGAAACCATTTAGAATTGCGGAAACGATTTGTGGTAATGCCGCGATCAGTTGCGGGAGAGCTTTGATCAGGCCAATCGAAAGCTGAACCGTAAATTCGATGCCCATAGCCATGAGGGTCGGGAGATTGTTCATGAAGAAGTTGATGATCCCCGTGATCAGCTTCGGCAGCGCTTCGATCAGCTTGGGCAGCGCGCGGATGATGCCCTCGGCTAAGCCTTTCACGATCGAAAACGCCGCATCCAGTATCTTGTCCATGTTGTCGAACAGTGTTTCGCAAATCAGGAGCACCGCCTCGATGATCGCGGGAATCAGCGTCGGAAGCGCATCGCCTATACCTTGTTCGAGCGATGCGACCATCTGAATCGCCGCCTCCACCAATGCTGGCAGCATGTCGACAATCCCCTGTGCGAGGGTGGTGATCAGCTGCACCGCACCGTCCGTAAACTGCGGAAGTGCCGTGATTATACCCTGCAGCAACGTCATTACGATGCCGGAAGCGGCGGTGATCAGCGTGGGTAGATTCGCCGACAAAGCACCGCCGATCGCGCTCACAATGCTCATACCAACCTGCACAAATTGCGGTAGGCTGCCAAGAATCAGGTTGGCGATTCCGCCGACCGTCTCTCCGAGCACGACGGTGATCTTGTCGAAATCACCACCCGCCTCGGCAAGCCCCGAGGTGAAATTGCCAAGTAGTGATACGCCGTCGTCCGCGAGCGTCTGCAGCTGCGGGAGCAGTACCGTGCCCATGACCCTCTGAGCCGCCTCCGAGCCTTGTTTTAGGCGCTGTACGGAATCATCGAACGCGCCGAATTTTGCGATTGTGTCCTCGCTCAGCACCGCGCCCATGCGCTTGGCTTCATCGGTCAGCGCCGCGATGCCCTCGCTGCCCTGTGCGATCAACGGATTGAGATCCTGCGCGCTCTTGCCAAAGAGCTGCATGGCCAGCGCGTCGCGCTCCGTTTCGTTCGACACCCGTCCGAGCGCGTCGATGGCGTCCCAGTAAACATCTTCGCTATCGCGAAGCGATCCGTCTGCATTGGTCACAGATACGCCTAGACGATCGTAAGCCTTGGCGAACTGCTCGCTCCCACCGGCGGCGCTAGACATGGATTTCACGTTCTTCGCCATGGAACCGGTCATGGTCTCCAGTGACACATCCACGAGGTCGGCGGCATAGGAATACGCCTGTAGCCGTTCCACGCTCATGCCAGTGATCGAACTCTGCGTCAGCATTTCATCCGCATACGCCGCCGTGTTAACGGTCATATCGATCAGCGCTTTGCCAGCGGCCACTGCCGCAGTACCGATTGCCAAGATAGCCGCGCCGAGCGCGACGCCGATGCCCTTCACAACCGAACCGAGCTTGTCGAATCGACCGCCAGCGTCATCCGCTTGATCGGCTGATTGCTTGATCTCGTCGCCGAATTCGTCCGCCTGCTTACCGGCAGAATTTAGCCCGCTCGCCGTGCTCTCCAGCGCGGTTTCGTTCGCGCCAAGCTCACGCTCCATACCGTTGAGAGCTGCTTTGGCGTTGTTGAGCTGAACCTGCCATGCCTGCGTGCGCTTATCGTTCTCCCCAAAAGAAGAAGCCGCGTTCTGCAACGCGGCTTCGAGGGTTTCGACCTTATCTTTTTGAGCGTCAATCTCTTTTCGCAGGACTTGGTTTCGGGAGGTCAGCGCGCCGACCGATTTGTCCTGTTTGTCGAACTGGGAGGTGACGAGGTTCATTTCGCTCCCGAGCACCTTAAACGAGTGGTTGATCTCGGAGAGAGCTTTCTTGAACTCTTTCTCGCCCTCTATCCCAATCTTGAGTCCGAAGTCGGACGACATTTCATCACCTCCATATGAGAAAATCGGCATAAAAAAGAACGACCCGACGGCCCTTTTGCTCACGTCTGTTTCAGAAGCCGCTAGTGATATATCGGCACATGGTTTTGCCTAATATTTGCAGTAACATCGTTTGAAGATATTTGCGGAAATTCAATGTGCGAATTTTCAAATTCACATTTAATATTGAATTTCATTCCTTATTGGTATATAATACTAATAAGAATGTGAAGAATATTAGGATTGACTATGAAAAGACGACATACCATCCAATGCGCTCTGGTGCTTGATGCAGTCAATATGCTTGCTTCTCACGCAACAGCAGATGAAATATACCATGCCATCGTTAAGGAACACCCCCATATCAGCAGAGGAACGGTGTATCGAAACCTCCAGAGATTATCCGATATGGGCGAAATACGAAAACGGGAGTTCCCTGGTGGCGCTGATCGATTTGACCATATCTGCAGCAATCATTACCATGCCAAGTGTGTGAAGTGTGGCCGTGTTTTTGATGTGGACATGGAGTATAAAACAGATTTGGAAAAATCGATCAAGGATACACAAGGTTTCTTATTCACCGGACATGATATTGTGTTTAAAGGTATCTGCTCGGAATGTGAACGTAACCCGAAAATATAATGGAATACTTCGGATAAATTCGATCTAGTGCGCATACGGGAGCATTGAAATACCCCGTAAATAATCTATATAAGGAGAAAAACTATGAGAAGTATCACAACACTGGACCTGCAGTACGCACACAGATTCTACGGATTCAAAGGCGAAGCTCAGTACTTACATGGACACACCGGCATACTGACGATCGAGGTGGAAGACTCTATTAATACCGGCGTAAATATGGTTTTCCCCTGCAACGAAATCCAGAAGACCGCTTGGGATTTGCTGAGAAACTTCGATCATGCTCTGATCCTCCGGGAAGACGACCCCCTGTTACCTGCAATTCTCGATGTATATGAGAAACAGGGGATCAAAGATGGCGCCCCAACCAACAAAATGAAAGGTCCCGCTTTCAAAACCGAGCTTGCCACCGCTTATCCGGATTGCCGTTTGGTTGTGACCAAAGAGACCATGACCGTCGAAGGCATGATCAAAATTGTTTATGATCTGCTGAAGGACAAACTGAACATTGCAAAGCTGACTTTTACCAGCGGCGTTAACGCGGCTTCTGAAGAATTTGATACACACAACAACATCGACCGTTGCCCATTGTGCGGTATTGCACTAAATGAGAATGGCGCATGCCCCAAGTGCGGGTATAAGAAGTAATATCAAGATTCCCGCGTCCTGTAATCTGAAGGGAAATCCTGGTCAAGTCTCTCTAGGAGCAATCGAAAGATTGCTCCTTTTTCATGCTCAATGGATCGCAGGAAGCGGCTTTGGAGGATTGATACGTGCTCAAGGCTGATGGTGAGTCGAACATTGCTAAGCAGAAGCACATCTCATTTAAAAATGGCATAAAAAAACGACCCGAAGGTCGTTTTTGAACTGTTTTATTTGTTGATTGCAAGAGTTGAATCGGGGTACTAATTTGCTCGTTATCAATAGGCCTTTTTCGTGATCGCAATCACTTCCGCGACGACAACCAAAACCATTGCCGCAATTGTGGTGATCAGAACAGCGGGATACATGCCGTTAAATCCTGATGCGGAATTATGCTTAATTACGATTCCGGCATAGGCCCATAGGATTACAAGACCGTAAGCATAGTCCTTATTGCGCAGGATCGTGATAATACCGATGACTGCGCCGATTGCAATGATAGCAATCGCCCAAACGGTTTGCGACAGTCCAAATCCGTTCCAACCCACACTCACCAAAAGCGTCGTCAAGTTCGCGATGGTCGCAACGGTGATCCAACCGAAATAAACACTGAAGGGCAACTTGACGAATACCTTTTCTTTCGTACTCAGCGTTTCTTTGCGAATCGCGCTGACAATGATGGCGAGACACACGAGGATCAAGAGCATGAGTACCATCGAAAGGGCGATGATCCGGTAATGCCATGAGAAAATCCAAACCGTATTCGCGATCGACGATATGGAAAAAACCACTCCGACTTTATTCATGAGCGCATTGCTCATGGTTCTGTTCTTTTTGAACAACCCGAGCTGAAAGACCGTATATGCGGCAAGCAACAAATAGATGACTCCCCAGATCGCGAAGGTAATGCCGGCGGGCGCAAACAGATTAGGGTATGAGTCTGACACAGCTCCCGTACCGATACCGTTGATTGGCAGAATGTTTGCAAGTGCATTCACAACAACCATGAGGATAAAGGTTACTGCAGCCAAAGCTTGAATCGTCTTCTTCATGTATATACCCCCTTTTTCGTCATTATAACATAACTACTGTAGGTATTATATTAATATGAGAAATCTAGAGGAACGATGGTGCAATATCTTCGATAAAGCACTCCGTTTTTACACGAACAATCCCATGAAACTGCCGGTACACCTCCCACTGATCTAAGAGAGCGCCTAGCGGCATGAGCCAAACCTCGCGCTCCGGTCGCCCCAGTAGAGTCGCTCCGTAAAAGATCAGTCGGGCAAACAGCTCTTCGTCGCTTGCCCGACCAACACGTTTTTTGAGGGATCCTCCTCGCTCTCGACATAGCGTTTGGTGCCCTTGACCATCGCTTCCATGATCGCAGTCTTGTAACCGGAGAGATCCAATGGTGTGGTGAGCAGCTCGACTGCTTCCTCGGTTAAAAGCTCACGCTTATTATCCGGCTCAAGAAGGTTGTGCACGAGCGTGCTCTGATTGGCGAGCAGCGTGATCAGCCACACTACCTCGTCCAACGCGAGCTCAAAGTTCTCCGCTTTCATGAGCTTGTCGCCAAGGTGCTCCAACCCACCGTATCGCTTCGCGATTTCTTTGGTCGCACGCGTGGTTAGGAGCATTTCATACTCCCGATTGCCGATCTGGATCATTGCGCCTCTGTCGTTTTCCATGTGTTAACCCTCCGCCGCAAATGTCGGCTCGTAGACCTGCGTGTACCAGCCCGAGATCGTCGCCGCCGGCACGCTCGTATCATCCTCGTTTACCTCCGCTTTCCACGGATGCTTGCCCTGCCCGTCCAGCCTATTGCGCCGGATGATCGTTCCCTCGATCGACGGGGTCGAGAACGTGATATTGTCGCCCTTCGTCTGCAGGTTCGTCGCGGGAATACCGAACACGACACGATAGAGCCAGAAGTAGCGGTACTTGCCGTTACTCTTCTTCGCGCGGAATCCGATCGCGACAGGCTGTCCGCCATTCTCGCTCTGGGAAACCAGCACCTTGTTATCGTCGATCTGTGACCCGGTCAGATCGCTCGCGACCGCCGCGCCGATGTTGTCGATTCCCAGCGTGAGCGTACCGCTCTTGAACTCCTTGACCACCTCGGCCGCGCCATCGTCGGCGTAGAGCGTCGCTTCATTGATATCGATCTTCAGTTCCGCAGACATCGCCTTGGCGAGCGAAACGGGTGCGGCGTAAGTCTCGTCGCCGTTCGCGCCTTCGGTGATCTTCGCGTAATATAGTTTATCCAATCCGATGGTTGCCATCTATTCTTCCTCCATGTACTCCTTCGCCACGTCGATAGCGAAGTGGTGATAACCCGTGTCTTCTTCCAGCCCAATATATCTGCGTTCCGATACCAGAAATCCCGCCGAGAGCAGCAGTCGAACGAGCAGTCGTTTTCTCGCGCCATAATTCCCCTTCGAAAAGAGCGATAACCGCGCTTCTTCAATGTTCATGCTCGGCGCGTTGTCCGAAAACAGCTCGAAATGCTCCGAGATCGGCGTAATCACAACGTACTCGTCCGGCGCTGTGGTAGAGAAAACGCCGGTCTCCAGAGGAAGTCCGGCGCTTGTAACGATCATATTCAGCTCTTCCAGCATGCTCATGGCAGGTTCAGCTCCTCTTTCAAAACGCGCTGCATCTCATTGATACACGGCTTTCTGCTCGAGGACTTTGTCTGCTTCAGAAACGGCTTCGGCGGCTGACCATGCTTGCCGTATTCCAGAAGGTTCGCGAGCATAGCATTACTGACGTCGCCGCGCCCTTCTGAAAACCCGACCTTCACATCCAAATTTTCGTCGCGATCCAGCTTCGCCGGTGATACGCCGAGCGATGCGGCAAGCTTGCCGGTCGAGCGCGATTTGATCTTCGTGCCACGCCCGATCGCCGCTTGCAGATTCGATTTCATCTTTGCCATGACGACCTTACCGCCTGCCGCGAGCGCTTTGGGAATCGCCGTATCGAGCGCGTTACCCATACCGGCGACTTGATCCATGAAGCCACTTGGCATCTCGATTTTCACTTTAGCCACCTGGTGTCACCTTCTTTGCCAGAACTTCAAAATACATACCTCTGCCCTTCACATCCTCGACGGATGTGATTTCATAACGATCATCACCGCAAAGGATCACGTGCGCCGTGGTTACGGATAGCCCCGGTATAACACGAAATTGGAACGAATCCGTTGCCTCCGAAAAGGAGGCACGGTTGACCCATTTCTGAGAACCGTGCCGCACCTCGCGATATGCGCGGATGGATTTGAGGACGTTGTCCGTCTTAATCGCAAACCCCTCCGCATCCTTCGTTACCGTTTCCACGGCGATGGAAATATGCGTGTTCATTTTTCCGAAACTCATACGCCAAATACCCAAAAACGATCTAGGCGAAGTAGCGTGTTTACCGTGTCCCATGTCTGTTGCCCCGCCTGCACATTGTCCGCAAAGAAGCCGCCCGTGCTGCCGTCCCGGCTTTCATATAAATGAGATGCCAACATGATCACCGCCGCCTCGGTTGTTGGCGGCATAGCCGCTGCTTCATAGGTTCCGGCGGTCAGGTGCTGATAGCTCTCGGCATATGCAACAGCAGCATCGATTAACCGTTGAAGCAGTTCATCGTCGGCATCATGTTCTAGGATCACGTTCGCCTTGACCTTAGTTAGCAGCGTCGTCATCTCACATCGAACCCGGCTGGTCTGCCGCCATGATCCCGGCATCCTTGAGCTTCTGCATCAGAGCGTTGAAATCGCTCGTGAGGTCGGAGATTGTTGTTGCGGCGCTCGCAGCTTGATTCATCGCCTGATATACGCTGCCAGCGGTTTGCTCAGTTGCATATCCCGATTGCAAGCCGGTGACGGTGGCGGTATCCAGCACCTCCAGAGTACCGCCAATCACCAACCGATCTCCGCCGTCGGTTAGGTAGTTTTTACAGTTGCGGGTCATATCTCCCGCCGGAGTCTCAATGATCTCCATATACCCTCCATTACGCTTTCTGCTGCAGGACCTTGATCGCTTCGGGCAGAATCAGCTTACCGTCGAGCCGCTGCGATGCGAGGAAACCGATCTGACCGGTGGTTGCGTACAGCTCGTTCAGACGTTTGAAGGTGCGGCCCTGACGGTCGGCGATCCAGTAGTAGGAGAAGTCGCCGAACGCGATGGATTTATTGCCCGCGCTAACGCCCGGCATGAACTCGCTGGTGACGATCCGGTGACCCAGAATCGTGTCCGGCGCATTTTCCGTAATGCCCGGACGCCAGAGATACTGACCGTCACCGTCTTTGAGTTTGCGCAGCAGCTTCACGGTCGTATCGTTGAGCACGAACACCGCGCTCTTGCGGTACGGTGCACGGAGCGAGTACACAAGGTCGATCAGCTCATCGCCCGTGATTGCAGCCGCACCCGCCGTGGTCACACCGACTTCCGCGCCACCGGTCGTGTGCAGAATGCCGATGGGTTTGCTCACACCGTTGCCGGTGAGGAACGCATCCTCTTCCTTGTCACCGATGCGCTTGCCGAACTGCTCGGAAACATACCCTTCGATATCGAAGATGCTGTCGGAGAGAAGCTCTTCGGAGACCTTGATCATGGTCGCAAGCTTATACGCGCCGAGAACAACCTGCGAGAAGGTGTCGTCCGAGAGCGGGTAGGTACCCTCTTCGTCGACCCAGTCAGCGGTACCCTTCGACGCAACCACAGGGATCTTTCGATCGCCGAAGCTGGTCTGGATCACATGGCAGAGCGGACGCAGCACATTTGCAGCTGTTAGCTTTTGCACGAGCGTACGCTCGAACTCGTCGGGAACTAGGTAACCACCCTCGCTGTCAGTGCCTTCGACCAGAGAGTTCAGAATCTCAGGTCTCGGGTTCTTGGAGCGGATCGCGTTCCAGAATGCCTTTTTGTATGCGTCCGATGCGCGACCCGTTTTCTGGTCAACGGCTGCAAGCGCCGGTTTACTCGTCAGCGGGTCGGCGGTGGGTTTGTTTAGCTCAGCGTCAAGCGCAGCCTGCCGTTCCAACCGATCGATCTCCTTGCCGAGGTTGACGACGTCGGCTTCCATCTTTTCGTAGGTTGTGACGTCCTCGGCGGCGAGTAGTCCGTCCGAACCACGTTTGGTGTCGAGAAATGCTTTCGCTGCGTCCCACGCTTTTGCACGCTTTTCGCGAAGTTCCTGAATCTGGTTCATGTATTTCTCTCCTTTATTTCTTCAAAAGATTGAGCCGCTGATACAGCGGCTCAGAAGGTTGCTTGTGTGCTGTATTCGGGATTTTGCTCAGGAGCGAATTCGTCACGGCACGGCGGCTGAACTGGTAGCTGTTGATCGGGATACCGTCCGGCGCACCCGTGTCGCGTGTCAAGATACCGTCAGCGAACCTGAGCTCGATCGCTTTGTTTGCGTTCATCCACGTGTCTGCGTCCATGAGGTGCGCAATCTTCGCGCGGGACATGCCCGTCTTCAGCTCATATGCGTTGATGATGCTTTCCTTCACCTCGTCCAGCATGGCGATCGCTTTTTGCATCTCTTCGCTATCGCCGATGGCTACCGTCAGCGGGTTATGGATCATGAGCAAGCTGGTCGGGGCCATGAGCACTTCGGTGCCGGCCATGGCGATCACCGACGCGGCGCTTGCCGCGATACCGTCGATCTTGACGGTCACCCGGCCCTTGTACTCCATGAGCATGGTGTAGATCTGACTTGCTGCGACGCAATCGCCACCTGGGCTATTGACCCAAATCACGATGTCGCCCGTGCCAGCGTTTAGCTGCTCCCGAAACAGTTTCGGCGTGACGTCGTCGTCAAACCAGCTCTCTTCGGCAATCACGCCGTCGATGGTCAATGTGCGGATGCCGTCTTCATTACGCACCCAATTCCAAAATTGTCGTTTCAAGAAGAATCCTCCTTTTTCTGCTGTGCTTCCCCGAACAACCCTGCGTCCTCCAGCTTTGTCATGGCTCCGTTGATGAGATACAAATCACCGCCGAGCTCCGGCGCGATGCGATCGAGGTTTTCCAGCTCGCGGATATCGTTTGTGCTCATCCATCCGTTTTGACGCGCGGTGGCATACCCGCTCATGCGCGAGGCATAGTCGCCGCGGAGAAGACCGTCGACATTGAACCGAATGAAGTACGTCGGTTTTTCGCTCTCGCTGAATAACGCCCGGCACATGCTCTGTTCCCAGCGCACGACCCAGGGATCGAGGGTGTACTTTACATATTCGAGCGACTGCTGCTCAATGTTGCTGAACGACGATTTCTCCAAGTCGGCCAGCATGTGCGGCGGCACGCGAAAGATCCGCGCGATCTCGTTGATCTGGAACTTGCGTGTCTCCAGAAACTGCGCCTGCTCCGGCGCGATTCCGATCGCTGTATACTTCATGCCCTCTTCGAGCACCGCGATCTTGTGGGAATTCGCGCTGCCCTGATACGCTGAGTTCCAGCTTTCCTTCACCCGCAACGGGTCTTTTATCGTTCCGGGGTGTTCCAGCACGCCGGAAGGGGCCGCGCCGTTGGCGAAGAACTTCGCGCCGTACTCCTCGGTGGCGATCGCCAATCCAATCGCGTTCTTCGCCATGGCGATCGGCGAGTAACCGATCAAGCCGTCGAAGCCGAGTCCGGGAATGTGCAACACGTCAGATGGCGAAAGGGGCACTTGTGTCGATTTGCCGAGTGTGCTCGGATCCTCCAACCCGCGCTGATACAAATAAAAAAGCCGGCCGTTCTGATCACGGTCGACTGTCATTTTGTTCGGCATGAGCGGGTAGAGCGCGACTACTTCGCCTCTGGCGTTTCGGATGATCTGCGCGTAGGCGTTACCCCACAACAGCAGGTGGCTCATGAGCGTCTCCCGAAACGCGAAACTAGTCATCTCGGGGTTAGGCTCATCGTGCAGCAACCGGTAAAGCGGGTGTTTAAACGCCTTCTCTTTCCCACCGCTATCGTTGTACTTGTAGACGTTCAGTGGCAGCCCCGCAACGGTTTCCGACAGAATTCTCACACAGGAGTACACTGCCGTCATCTGCATAGCGGTCGTTTCGTTCACAGGCTTCCCGCTCGATGTGCCGCCAAAGAAGAAGCTATAGCGACTGCCGTTAAGAGAATCTTTCGGTTTGTCGCGGGAGTGAAATATCGCTCGAAGTGGATTCATGCGTTTCCTCCATGGAACATTTGATTGACATACCTAGAAAAAAGCAGTACAGTGGCACTTGTGTGGTGTATTTTCGCACCATACAATATTTTATTTGAGGTATTTGATGTACAGCGACAAGACCATCGTCTGCAAAGATTGCGGACAAGAATTCACCTTTACTGCCAACGAGCAAGAGTTTTTCGCCGAAAA
>JAYFNY010000059.1:0-39044 GCA_034933205.1 Eubacteriales bacterium | reverse complement strand
TCCGGCTGTGCCGGTTCATCCGGCGCAACGGATCGCCCGTTAGGGCGGTTTCCTTGTGCTCTTTTCCGCCCGTAAGGCAGAAGGCCGAAAGGAAAAGAGCGGTTGTCCCGTCAAAAAACGAGTTTTTTGACGGTCTCACCGCGCCGTTAAAAAACGGCGCGGTGTTTGAAATCGCATGCTTTTTCCGTTTCTCCGGATACAAAGACCGATCAGGGCATTTCAAAATCCTTATTCGTCAGATTCGGGTAGATTTTTTTGAGCGGTGAATAATCCGTAATCGCATCTCCTTCGAGCAATAACTCCTTCAGATTGGTCAGCCCGGAAAGCGGCGAAACGTCGGTGACCTGCGTGTTTTTCAGTCCAAGCGTCTGTAAATTTGTCAGCCCGGAAAGACAGCTCAGGTCGCGGATAGTGGAATTCTCCAGATACAGCGTGCCTAGATTGACCAGGTTTTTCAGCGCGCTATAGTCGCCTGCCTGGCAGTTGAACAGCGTCAGGAATCCCAGGTTGGTCAGACCGGAAAGCGGCGTAATATCCTGAACCGGATTGCCGCCGAGGCCAAGGCTGCTCAGATTCGTCAGTTCAGTGAGCGCGGAGATATCGGTGATCGCGTGAAAATGCAGCCCCAGATCCTTAAGATTGACGAAGTATTTCAGCGCGTCGATATCTGTAATCTGCGTGTCCGGCGGATACTCGCCGTTCTGCCACTCGATTCCAAGTTCCAGTTTCGTAACCTGTTTGGCATCCGCAAACGTGATGTCGCCTTCCGGCATGTTCATTGCCGCGCGCACCATCCGTTCCAGCACGGAGTCGCTGAAAACGATCACCTCGTCGTCCGGAAACCGTGTCTGTGCCGCAATGTTTACGGTATTCGGATCAAAGTCCGTTGCCTCAAGGTTCGGAAAAATTGCGATCAGCGGCGCATAGTCGGTAATCGGGCAATCCCGCACCATCAGTTTTTTCAGCTGCGTCATGCCGGACAGCGCCGAAAAATCGCTCACCTTTGACCGCGTAAGATCCAGATCCACTAAATCTTTCATTCCGGAAAGCAGGCTTAAGTCGCTGAACGTGGAGTAAGAAAGCATCATCGACTTCATATGGGTCAGATTCTTTAAAGGCGAATAGTCACTCGCCTCACAGTTGAACAGCGTCAGGTTTGTAAGGTTGGTCAGTTTGGATAACGCGTCGATATTGCCGACGGGGTTCCCGCCGAGATTCAGCGAGTTCAGCTTTGTCAGGTTCGTAAGCGGGCGAATATCGGATATCGCATGGAACTGAATACCCAGATAGTTCAGATTCACAAAGTATTTCAGCGGCGTAATATCTGTAATTTGCGTCCCTTCGGCCGGGTTTTCCTGCCAGTCATTGTCAATTCCGAGGCCGTCGAGATCCCGCACGTCCGCAAACGTGATCTCACCTTCCGGCTTTCCAATCGCCTCGCGCACCCTTGCCTCCAGTACGGAATCGCTAAACGCGATTACGTCGTTATCCGGATCGAGGTCAAAATCCTGCTCCTGCAAACCCGGGTAAATACTCTGCACCGGGCCGTAATCCAGAATGGGGTTCCCGGCAAGCCGCAGCTTGATCAGCTTCGTCAGTTTGGAGAGCGGCGTAATATCGGTGATCGAGTTCTCATCCATATAGAGCGTATTCAGGTTCGTCATGCCGGAAAGCGCTCCGATATCCGAAATAGAGTTCCCGTTCATCCATAGACTTTCCATCTGCGTCATGCCGGCAAGCGCGCTGATATCCGTTATCCTGCCGTTTCCCCAGATCCAGAGGCTCTTCATATTGGTCATTTCCGCAAGCGCGCCAATATCCGCCACATCGTCGCAGCAGATACTCAGATTTTCCAGCTTTGTAAGGCTGCTTAACGGACTGATGTCAACATTGTTGCCATTGTTATACATCGTCCAGGACAGATTCAGGCTGGTAAGATTGGTAAAGTACCGAAGCGCGCTCAGATCGCTTACCCGGGGAATCGAAGCGCCGCCCTCCAGTTGCAAATCCAGTTCCGTGATGCCTTCCGCCTGGGCGATCGTGATATCGCCCTCGGGAATCCCCATAACGTCACGAATCATTTGCTCCAGTACGGGATCGTTGAATTCGATTACCGGTTCGGCAGTCGGTTCCGCCGCAGGCGCGGCGGTCTCCTTTACAGCCGACTTCCCACTGGACGAGGCGCAGGCGAAGAGACTGCATACCATCAAGATAGATAACAGGCAAATCAAAATTCGTTTCATTATGGTTCCTCCCTTTCTCGACCGTTCATAACTTGACTTTTGTTTCATAAAAACATTGTAGACAGTAATATCTTTTCAAATAATAGAAAAAGTTGCAAGAGCCACGCGCTATTTGTCAATGAAAATACATTGACAATTGGCAAATACGCGGAAATTCTCGTTTTCATATACCGAAAAATCGGATCATAATTTACATGAAAAATGGAAAGTGTGCTTGACATTCCAAAAATTTGCAGTATTCTGTTGATGGAAAGTTTCCTTTCCTTTTTCTTGCAAGGAGGCGTTATATGAAAAATCGTCTTGAACTGCTTCGAAAGCAGCGCGGAATCCGGCAGGAGGAACTCGCCGCCGCATTGGAAGTATCGCGACAAACGATCGGATCGCTCGAAAACGGAAGGTATAATCCTTCCATCTTGCTGGCTTTCAAAATTGCCCGGTACTTCCAATTAACGGTGGAAGATATTTTTATCGATGAGGAGAATACAAAATGAAACGAAACATCTCTCAGGTCGCAGTATTGATCATTGGCCTCGCCCTGCTCGCAACCGGGCTGATCCTCGTCAGAACCGGCTCTGCCGACAGCGCTTTTCAGCGCGCGCTGCCCTATGTCTGCATCGGCCTCGGCTGTGGGCTCTTCGGTCAGGGAACAGGCGGGCTGATCGGGAATCGAAGTCTGAAAAAAAATCCCGCGGCGAAGAAACAAAAGGAGATTGAAGAACACGACGAGCGAAATCAGGAGATTGCAAACCGGGCGAAAGCCAAAGCGTACGACATGATGGTTCCCGTGTTCGGGGCGCTGATGTTATCGTTCGCGCTGATGGGCGTCGACCTGGTCGCAGTTCTGCTTCTTGTGTTTGCGTATCTCTTTGTGGTCGGCTGGGGAATTTATTACCGCATCAAGATACAAAAAGAAATCTGATTCCATGTGTTTTTGAGGAAAAAGGAGGAAGCGACCGAACGATCGCTTCTTCTTTTCTATGTCGATTTCCTAATTATGCAGGCACATTACCAGAAAGTTTCTTCTTCGCTTTTCTGCCTGTCAGCCGTACAATCCCATATGTCGACGCTCCAAAGAGCGCCATAATACTCGCATATTGCGCAATCAGCAACGCCGCATTTGTCGAATCACCTTTCCCGCGCTCGCCAGAGCCTTCATTGCCGCCAAATCCGTTGCCGGAGTCATTCTTGCCGGAAGCAGCGCCCGACAATTCGCTCAAATCGGTCGGCCTTTCGCCGGTTGAACCGTCCAGCGCAATGTCGCCGCTCGGGCGGATTTCCCCGTGCGCAAACCGTGCTGTCTGGACCGGCGCAGCAAGATACCGGAGAAACGACGTGGTGAACAGGCTGTAACCGCCAAACGCAATCATCGCCGCAATCACAACGGCTAATGCAACTTTTGCGGCTTTACCGGAGCCTCTTCGAAGCAGTTTTCCAAAGATATAGTCCGTGTGAAGGCCAAGGTGCACGCCCATCAGGAGCACCGCAAGCGTCGCGGCGAAGGAATGCAGCGCTTGAAAATTACCCGCAACATGGATCGAAAACACAACCTTGCTGATCAGTATCCCTGACACGCAAACGGTAAGAAATGCTATCAGCAAAAGTACGTCCACAAGATACCGCGCGCGAACGAGCCCCGGCATTCCTCTTGTAAACAAGCGCCTGGAAGACGCGCCAATCCATCTTGCGTTTACAAGATGATGGACCACGAACAAGCCGATCAGCGCAAGCCCGCCAATTTCATGAAACGCCATACTGATGACCTGTTTCTTGTACATCAATACGAGTAAAAGAAGCATAACGGAATCGAAGATCAACTTTAGGATGCGCTTCTGCTTTGCGGTCAACCAGCCGTTATTTTGCGTTCCCATGGTGCAACCCCCTTTTTATATTGAAAGCATAGCGCAAAATCTCGCAATCTCCATGGAAGGAATACGGCATCTTTCCGGCAGTTTTTGACAATGGAAGAGATACGGCATTTTCGGACAGTTTTTGGCACGGGAGGCAGAAAAAGGGCCGCTTCCGAAGAAAACGGCCACAACAGAACAACTTTTACCTTTCAAACGCGCGCCTTCATCGATAGATCATCCCAACAAGCGCGTTTGTCCAGGTTGCAGGTAAAATCTTTGCGATAAAAACAAAAATGCGGTACTGCGCGCCCACGGTTCGGAGCGCACGCGGCCGTTTTTCGTTTGCCGCGCAAACAATCGCCTTCGCTACGCACGCGGGCGGCATTCCGTTCTGCTCGTCGTGCTCCATAACCGCCACGGCATGCGCCAGAGCTTTTCCGTAGACGTCCTCGCCGGCAAGGCTCTTTTTTCGCGCCGCGGTAAATCCCGTTTTCACATCGCCCGGCATCACGGCGCAAACCTGTATCCCAAATGGCTTAACTTCGTTGCGCAATGCGAGCACAAGAGAATTGATCGCGGCTTTCGTGGCGCTGTAGAACGCCTGAAACGGAATCGCAATCGGCGCGGCGACGGAACTGACAAATACGATATGCCCAGACTTCTGCGCGCGCATGGCGGGAAGTACCGCCTGGACGCAGTGCAACGCACCAAAGAAGTTTACGTCCAGTTGTGCAACCGCATCCTTTGGGTCGGTAAACTCCACCGCACCGGAGATCCCGAATCCGGCATTGTTCACAAGCAGATCGATCCGGCCTTCGGCGTCCAGCACGCGCCTGACCGCCTCACGCACCTGGCCGGGATCGGTCACATCCGCCGCGATATGGCGTATGCCCTCCGCGTCCGCGCCATGGCGGCTGAGCTCGTATACGGTAAATCCATTCCGAACCAGCATTTCGGCCGCCGCTTTTCCAATGCCACTGCTCCCGCCGGTCAGCAGACAAATCCGTTTCATTTCGCTTCCTCCGCCAGTACGCCGCCCATAATATCCATCGCTTCGTCCAGCAGCGGTTCCGCCAGCGTAGCCATGTAACTCGTCCTTAACAGGCACTCCGTCGCGGGCGTCGCGGGCGGCAGCACAGGATTAACGTAAACGCCGGCGTCATAGAGCATTTTAGCAATGGTCAGCGTCCGGATAGTATCGTAGGTGTAGATCGGGATAATGGGGATATCCGCAGTATACTTATGCGGAATTCCGCGCTCGTTCAGCCCCTTTTGCGCATAGCGGCAAAGTTCCTGAAGCCGCTCCACACGCTGCGGCGAACGCTCCAGGATCCGCAGCGCCGCAAGAGCGCAGGCGCAGTTTGCCGGCGGCATGGACGCCGAAAAAATAAACGGGCGCGAACTATGCCGGACAAACTCGGCAACCTCGTAGCTTGCGGCCATGTATCCGCCAAGACTTGCCAGTGACTTGCTGAACGTGCCCATGAAGATGTCCACTTCTTTTTCAAGGCCGAAGTAGCTCGCAGTTCCGCGGCCTCCCTCGCCCAGCACGCCTAGGCCGTGCGCATCGTCAACCATGACCCGCGCGCCAAATTCTCTGGCAAGCGCAACTATCTCCGGCAATTTGGCGATATCCCCGCCCATGCTGAACACGCCGTCCGTAACAATCAGCTTGCCCGACGTTTCCGGTATCTTCTCCAGCGTATGGCGCAGGTGTTCCATGTCCCCGTGGCGATAGCGAACCATCGTCCCGTAGGAAAGCCGGCACCCGTCGTAGATGCTCGCGTGGTTTTCCTTATCGCAGATCACGTAATCGTCCTTGCCAACCAACGCGCTGATGATACCAAGATTGCTCTGGAATCCGGTGGAGAACGTCACCACGGAATCCTTATGCAAAAAGCGTGCGAGTTCCTCTTCCAGTTCAAGATGCATCCGGAGCGTACCGTTGAGAAAACGGGAACCGGAACAACCGGAGCCATACGTTTCCAGCGCTTTTACACCGGCCTCGATCACCTCTGGGTGAATCGTCAGGCCGAGATAATTGTTGGAGCCCAGCATGATCCGGCGCTTTCCCTCCATGGTCACTTCAACGTCCTGGCGAGATTCCAGCGCGTGGAAATACGGATAGATGCCCGCTTCACGCGTTTCCTTGACCGCCGTCATGCGGCCGCACTTTTCAAATAGATCCATCCAGTCAATACCCCCACAGTTCGGTTTCCGTTTTTGCCGCGCACCCGGCGGGCGCGCATCGGCCGTTTCCCCCGCCGCAGCGCCTTTGTCAGGCTTTCGCCGCAAGGTGCTGGTTCAGCTTTCCGAAGAGACGGCTGAGCAACTCGATCTCCACTTCGGAGAAGGAAGTCAGTGCGGACGTAACCGCGCTTTTCATATCCGGCAACTGCCGACCATAGTAATCCAGGAATTTCTTCGTTACCTGCAGATGCGCCTCCCTGCGATCGTCATCGCTTGAAACACGCTCCAGATATCCCTTCGCCACAAGGGAAGTGACCTTGTAGGAGGCATTCGGCTGCGATATACCGATAAAATCGGCGAATTCGCCGATGGTCGGACAGTCGAGTAAATAGATAACCTCCGCGGAAAATGCCTCGGTCGCGCTCAGACTGCCGGCTTTTTCGCGCAGCTGGCCGAACAGGTTTCGATAGTGCGAAAGCCGCAGATTGCGATACAAATCCGAAACCGCCTCGCAAAGACCATGCGCCTTCATACAAACACCCTCCGTACCGCAAAATACATAAATATTTTTATGTATTCTAGCAGACGAAGGGCATTCCTGTCAATATATGTTTGAATTGTAAGTACAAATTTTCGGTCATCCGGCCGCTTTTTAACCAAAACGGAATCGGGGAACGCTATTCCTCGATGCGCTCCGGCTCGCCAAAGTCCTGACCAAAGGTTTCCACGCGAATGGTCTTGACCTTCTGCTCGACCACCGGTTTGTTTTGGACACCGGTCACGCAGCTCGCAATCGCGTCCACCGTGTCCATCCCCTCCACGACCAAGCCGAACGCCGCATAATCCTTATCGAGGTATTTCGCATCCCCGTGCAGGATAAAAAACTGACTTCCCGCCGTATCATAAGCCGCGGGCGGATTGTATGGGTTCCCCTGCCGGGCCATGCTGATAACGCCGCGCTCATGAGAGAGCGGGTTGGGATGTTTATTGTTGGCAAACTCTCCCTTAATGCGGTAACCGGGGCCGCCGAGACCCGTACCGTCCGGGTCGCCGCCCTGGATCACAAAGCCCTTGATCACGCGATGGAACACCGTTCCATCATAATATCCTTTATTGGCAAGCCAGGTGAAATTCTTCACCGTGTTAGGCGCGATGTCCTGATACAGCTCCAGCTTGATGATACTGCCGGTCTGCATTTCGATGGTAGCAACTGGTACCTTGGTAATCAATTGGATGTCCTCCGGTTGGGTTTTTTACGAATTTGCCGGCTTAACGCGAAAAGAGCGGCCGACGCTCCCTATTTTCGGGGATTCCGCGCCTAAAGTCAATGAATGATTTCTTATTTTTATATGAACGTTTTCCGACGTGCCGCCTGCAAAGCGGTTTCGTTTTGCGTCGACGGGAAAAAACGCCTTTCCTTGCTTGTTAAAATCCAAAGGCTTTTCGTTTATATGACCCATCAACCAACTTGCATTTCTTTCTCGATTGCTTCAACGCCATAAGGCAGCTCGAATTTTTCGCTCGATTACTTCCGCGCCATAGGGCGGTAACGGCTAAAACAAACGCAGATATTTCCCTTCAAGCCAGCGCTTCGCTTCGCGTTCTATGCTACAATAAAAGGAACTCAACGGTAAACCGTCGCAAAAGAAACCAAAAGAGGAGGCTCATCATGGCCTATTCAGCAGACGTTACAAGATATGAGCAAATGACTTACCGGCGCTGCGGAACCAGCGGGTTGAAACTCCCGCTGCTTTCGCTGGGGCTTTGGCATAACTTTGGCGGAGACGACGATTACGGCACCATGAAGCGCATGTGCTTTGCCGCCTTCGACCGGGGCGTAACCCACTTCGACATCGCCAATAATTACGGCCCTCCCGCGGGCAGTGCGGAGCGAAACTTTGGCCGTATCCTGCGGGAAGAACTCTCGGACTACCGGGACGAACTGATCGTCAGCACCAAGGCCGGTTACTACATGTGGCCCGGCCCATACGGGGACAAGGGCAGCCGTAAATACTTGCTCGCGAGTCTGGACCAAAGCCTCAGCCGTCTCAGCCTTCCGTATGTCGA
The DNA here is from genome assembly GCA_034933205.1 of Eubacteriales bacterium. Classification (GTDB taxonomy): domain Bacteria; phylum Bacillota; class Clostridia; order Christensenellales; family CAG-138; genus UBA7703. The sequence goes on along the minus strand of JAYFNY010000059.1, from coordinate 30,697 downwards.
CATCTTTTACCACCATCGAATGGATCCGGAAACGCCGTTGGAAGAGAGCATGCTTGCGCTCGATACGGCGGTAAAAAGCGGCAGGGCGCTCTACGCCGGCATATCGAATTACGACCGTGCCACCGCGCGAAAAGCGGCGGCCATCCTGAAAGAACTGCGTTGCCCATTTGTACTCGATCAGGTGCGTTACTCCATTTTCGATCGTCATATCGAGCCGGACGGTCTGGAAAAAGCCGCCGACAGCGAAGGATTCGGGCTGATTGCCTTCAGTCCTCTTGCACAGGGGTTGCTCACCGATCGATACCTCGACGGCATTCCCCAGAACAGCCGCATCGGCAAAGGCGGCCCCTTTCTAAAGCGGGAACAGCTCACAGAGGAAAAGCTGCGTCAGATCCGTGCACTCAACGATCTGGCACGGTCGCGCGGGCAAACGCTCTCCCAGTTCGCGTTGAGTTGGGTGCTGCGAAACAATTCCATTACGAGTGTCCTGATCGGCGCTTCGTCACCGGAGCAGGTGATCGACAACCTCGGCATCCTCTCCGCGCCGCCGCTGACACCGGACGAATTACAGCAAATTGACGCAATCACAGGCGTGATTCATTAACGCGTACCGCCGACTGCCGGAGGCACGAGCCATGTCGGATACTCGGAAGCGGCTGCTGCTTGTGCGCTCGTACCTGCTGGAACATACAAACGAGCAACACGCCACCACCCTGAAGGAGTTGGTCGCCTACCTCGAGTGTGAAGGAATCGCCGCGGATTCCCGCGGTATTTTTGCCGATCTGGTGGCGCTGAAGGAAAACGGACTGGACATTCGCACCAAGCGGGGACGTTACCGGGAATACTACATCGGCGAAGGGATATTCGAACGCGGAGAATTGCGTCTTCTTACGGACATGGTGCTTTCCAGTCAATTTCTCACGCAAACACGCGCAGACGCACTGGTGCAAAAACTCGCGGCGTTGACCAATCGATGGGAAACGGCGAGCCTGAAGGCACATACCTGCCGAAACCCGCGCCGTTCCATCTGTGAAGATGCCTTTTCTCTTGTCGAGCGGATCCTGAGCGCTCTGGAACTGCGGCGAAAGCTCTCCTTTCTCTACTGCGAGTACGCGACGTCCAGAGTTCTCACTCCTAAGAAAGACGCAAGTCACTATATTGTCAGTCCATATCTCCTCATTTATACGGAGGATCATTATTTTCTCGTTGCAGACCATCCCACGCGCGAAGGGCTCGTCCATTACCGGCTGGACAGAATGAAGGATGTGCATATCCTGAAAGATCCGGCCGCGCCGAGGGACGCCTCCTTCGATGCAATTGCCGACAGGGGAAGCACGTTCCCCCTGTCTCCGGCAGAATTACGTTGGGTGCGCCTGGCGTTTGACCGTTCGCTTATCGACGCGATGATCGACCGATTTGGCTGCCAGATCCCCATGGCGCAACTCAGCGAACGAATCTGGGTGCTTTATGCGCCGATACCGATCAACAATTCCTTTTTCGGCTGGGTGTTTCAATTTGGCGGCGGCGTGCGCATCCTGGAACCGGACGACGTGCGCGAACGCATGCTGCTGATGTTGGAAGCCGCGCGTAAGTCTGCCGATTAAGGCAACCGGTCGCTTTTCCAGCCCGCTTCTAATCGACCGGCGGAACGTATACCATGAATTACGGAGGACCCATTTGTGTTTCACATCGTACTCGTTGAACCGGAAATCCCCCAGAATACCGGCAATATCGCCCGGACCTGCGCCGTAACGGGCGCGGCGCTGCATCTTGTGCGTCCGCTCGGCTTTTCGCTGGATGATAAGCAGCTCAAGCGCGCCGGCCTCGACTATTGGAACGAACTCAACGTTTCCTATTACGATCATTTTTCCGAAGTCGAGCAGGCGTTTCCCGATGCGCGCTTCTTCCTTCTTTCGACCCATGCTACCAAAAGTTATGCGGACGCCAAATATCGAGATGGCGATTTTCTTGTGTTCGGCAAGGAAACGGCCGGGCTCGGTCCAAAGCTGCTGGCACGAAGGAGCGAGGACGCGGTGCGTATCCCCATGCGGCCGGGCCTGCGTTCACTCAATCTCAGCAACTCGGTCGCGTTGGTATTATACGAAGCCCTCCGGCAAACCGGATTCCCGGGGTTGGCGCTGTAAGAATTTTCACAGAAAAAGCAGGAAACAATCCTCCCGCTTTTCACGGGTATCGATATGTAGCGGTCGCACCCTGCGCTTTCGACTAGCCCTTGCGAACGCGTAAGAAAGCCTTATTTTCGGGAAAATAAGGCTTGCGCGGTCGGGAAGCGCGTGGTAATATAGTAACGTTCGATTTTTAGCAAGGAGGTGGACTACTCGCATGGGTAAGTACTGTGAAGTCTGCAACAAGGGTGTCATGTCCGGCAATCTGGTCAGCCACTCCAACCGCAAGACCAAGCGCGGCTGGGCGCCGAACATCCAAAGCGTGCATGTCGTTGTCGACGGGAAACCGACCAAAATGAATGTTTGCACGCGGTGCCTCCGTTCCGGCAAGGTAACGCGCAGCAACTAAGCTTTTCACAAGCGAAGTTTGGTAAAGAAATAACCTCTCTTGATACGGCGTCGTCGTTCAGGGGAGGCTTTTCTTTTTTCTGCGCGAGATTTCTTTTTCCGTCCGAAAGAAAGATCGGTCGAGCGCGCTGCCGACCGCCTTCCCGTCCTTTCGCACGGTTGCGCGGTGATCCGTTTTTCGATATAATAATTGTTAGTATGTCTTGGCGAATTCTACGACTCAGGAGGCACCCTGTATGGATTCTAACCGGAAAGTACGATGCATCGCACCGCTCGTTTCCCTCTATCTCCTGCTTTCCGCAGCGTTTCTTCTGATCTGCACAAAAAGTTCGCCGTTCTATCCGCTCAACGATTGGGTGGATGCGAATATCTATTTCACGATCGGCAAAGGCATGATGCACGGGTATGTTCCGTATCTGGATCTTTATGATCAAAAGGGACCCGTGGCCTTCCTTCTCTACGGCTTGGCCTCGCTCGTTTCGGGCACGTCGTTTTTCGGCGTTTACCTGCTCGAAACGCTGGCGTTTGCGGGGATGCTCTATGCTTCCTTCAAGACGCTTTCTTTGTTTACGAACCGTGCGATCTGGGCGCTGCCCGTTATTGCCGCCTGTGTGCTCGGCAGCATGAGTTTTTCCCATGGCGGGAGTTTCGAAGAGCTCATGATGCCGCTTTTCGCCTGGTCGCTGTTTGATTCCATCCGCTATTTCAAAGCGGAATACCCAAAGCCGATCGCCCTTTCCACCATCGCCCGCAACGCGATCCTTGCGGGAGCGATGTTTTTTGGCAAGTTCACGCTGCTTGCGTTTTACATTGCCTGGATGGGCGTCATCGCCGTTTCGCAGCTGGTCATTCACAAGTGGAAACGCGCTGTTGGCGCAAGCTTGCTCTTCCTTGGCATCATGCTTGCAATGGGGCTCCCGTGGGTCGTTTACTTTGGCGCGAACGACACGCTCGGCACATTCTTTCACTACTATTTTTATCAGAATATGTTCGGTTATTCCTATCTCGAAAGCCCCGTCCTGCCGAACATGATCCTGGCAATCGTCAAAGGGGTCGGCGCGTTCTTTTATCGCAACCCGCAGATCTCCCTGTTCCTTGTTCTGGGGTTCGTCTGGCTGCTGTTTCAGAAGCGCAGCGTGGTCAAACCCGTGGAAAAAATCAACGCCGTCCTCCTTTTTGGCTTGTTGGCGGCGGGTGTGTATATGGGCGGGCAGGGTTACCGTTATTACGGCCTTGCTCTCGCGCCGTTTATGGTTCTCGGGTTTCTCCCGATCCTGCGCTGGATCGATTCAAAAAGAGTCCCGGCGTCCGTGACCAAACAAAAGCCGTTTCTCTACGCGGCGCTTTCCATCCTGATGCTTGCCCTGGCGTTTGGCACAACGGACAATCGCTATCTGCTGTTTTATCCGCGTGAAGAAACACCGCAGGCCGTTTTTGCGCAGACCATGCGCGAGGAGAAAACGGAACCGGAAATCTCTCTGTTCTGTTATGCGTTTCCGGACGGCGGGTTCTACCTCGCGGCTGACGTGATTCCCTCCTACCGCTATTTTGCGACCTCGAACGTCGGCCTCCCCGAAATCGGGCAAGCGCAGGCGCAATATGTGGAAGAGAAGAGCGCGGAGTTTATCGTAACGAGAAACCGGGATGAGACGCCGGAAGGCTACCAACTGCTGGATACCCGTGTGTTCTGGAGTGAAGGATACGATGATGAATACCGTCTGTTCCAGCGCGTCAACTAGGCGCGCGAAAAAAACAACCGTTCTTCGCGCGGCGCTGGCCGTATTGCTTCTTTGCGCAATCGCGCTGGCGCTCTCCGGCTGCGATCTGCTCAAGGATCGTTCAGCGACCGAATTAGTCCTTTCGGATGCTTCCGAAATTGACGTCAAGGACCTTGTAAAATACGAAAACCTGACAACGCTGGACCTCCGTGGAGCCGATATCACGGTGGAGCAGTATCAGCAGCTTCAATCCGCCCTGCCCAATTGCGGGATTCTCTGGAGCGTCCCGATTGCCGGTATGAAGTTCGATAATCAGCTGACCGAACTGGCGCTTCCCGCGGAAACGGATGCGCAGTCGCTCGACCTGCTGAAGTATTTCCCGAACCTTTCGCGAGTGGACGCGCGCGCCTGTTCCTGTTACGACGCGCTGGTCAGCAAGAGCATCGAGTTAAGCCCGGTCGCGTTTGTATGGCAGCTGGACGTCGCCGGCATGACCGTATTGAACACGGATTCCTCGCTGGACGTTTCCGGCAAAACGCTCGGCGGCGGAGAAGCTTTTATGACCGTCCTGGCGCGTCTCCCCGGCTTGACCAGCGTGGATATGACCGATACCGATCTTTCCGAATCCGACGCCGAGGCGCTGATCGCGCGGTTTCCGAACATCAAGTTCCTGCGTACGCTGGACATCTTCGGTGTAAAAGTCAATACCGACGCCACGACGCTTGATCTGACAAAAGCAAGCATCGGCGACGAAGCGGCGCTTTCCGACAAACTCGCTCCATTGACGAAACTCGAAAGCGTCGATCTGACCGGACAAACGCTCTCCTTCGACACCATGGCCGCACTGGAACAGCGCTATGCGCTTGTCAAGTTTTCCTTCTCCTTTGAGCTTTTCGGTCAGCAGCTTACGCCCGAAACGACGGACCTCGACCTCAGCGGACAAACGTTTACCACGGTCGAAGAAGTCGGCGAAGGGCTCAAGCACCTGCCGAATCTTTCGACCTGCAACCTCTGCGGCAGCGGGCTGACCGACGAGCAGATGCTTACGCTGAAATCCGAATTCCCAAACGTAACGTTTGTTTGGTATGTGAAGATCGGCGCCTGGCAAGTCCGCACGGATATTGAGGCGTTTTCCACCGGAAACAGAAAGACGTTTCCGAACGGCGCCGGAGAATTTACCGGTGACGGACATACCTCCCTGGTCGACGACGATCTGGCTGCGCTGCAGTACTGTACGAATCTTGTATATCTTGATCTCGGGCATAACAAGATTACGAGCCTCTCGTTTGTTCAATATCTGCCCAAGCTGAAAGTGCTGATCGTCGCGAACAACAAAATCAAGGATATTGCGCCGCTGTCCAGTCTGCCGGATTTGGAGTATCTGGAGATCTTCATGAATTACGTCGAGGACTTTTCACCGATTTCCAACCTCTCAAAGCTGGCGTACCTGAACATCGCGCGCACAAGCATCGTGGATGTTACGCCTCTGTTGGGGATGAAGCAACTCAAGATGCTTTGGCTGATGAACAATAAGATTTCGGACAGCGATCTTGCAAAGCTGACCGAAGCGTTACCGGAATGTACCATTACCTCCCGCGGCGCGCACTCCACCGCAAACGGCTGGCGGGATACGGATATTTATCGCGAGTTTCAGGAGAAGTTCGGTCTGCCCGCGCTGGACGAGTAACCGCTTCTGTTTCGGGAAAGGACTGACTCAATGAATCGGACTCTGCGTACTCTGTCTCTGTTGGCCGCGTTGCTGTTGTCTTTTCATTTCTGCGGCACTGCGTTGGCCGACGACGGCACGCAAGCGGACTCGGCGGCGGACATCACCGCGGACTGCACGTTTCTTATGCCGGAAGCGCTGGCAGACAAAACCTACCGCATCACGGACGATGCGATTGAAAGCTATCAGGAATTCACGGGAAAACACACCCTTGAAATCGCTCTTCCGAACGACGAAACCGCACAGGGTATTTATCTGGAGTGGTATACGTTGCCGGATCAGTATTTTCTGGAAGAGTATAACACGGCCGGCGAATTGATCTCGAGTTACGAGAACCAGCCTTTTGTCAACACGTATTATCCGATCGACGATGCGGTCACGGCCCTGCGGCTCGTGTTCCGTTCGGATGCGCAGCTTTCGACCGTACGCGTCTATGGGGAAGGCGCGCTCCCGCAGGACGTCCAGCTTTGGCAGCCCGTTCTGGAGCAGGCGGATCTGCTCTGCATTGCCGCTACCCCGCAGGCTGCGGTCACGGATTTTTACGGTGTGTTCGCCTCCTATACCGCAGAACACGAAATTTCGACCGCTCTCGTCGTGCTGGCCAAGGAAAACCGCACGATGCAGGAAGGGCTGCTCGCCGGTCTTTGGAAGATGGGAATCGACGATTATCCGCAGTTTGGCTGTTTTGCCGCGCTGAATAACGATGCATACAAACGCGTTCGCGGTTCCTGGGGCGCAGGAGCGACAGCGAAGTTCATCCAGTCCGTTCTTACGCGCTACGGCGCAAAAATCGTCCTGACCCACGCACCCGACGATCAGTCCTATGACGCGGCCTCCCAGTATTGCGCCGAGGTCGTGAAAAAGGCGGTTGACGACGGCGGTGCGGAAGCGTATCCTTCCCTGCAAAAACTCTATTTTGCCGCGCCGTACGGAACCACAACTTTAGACTGGAGCGCTTCCCTCATCCGGTTCAGCGGCGAAACGGCACTTGCCGTATCGAACGCAGCCTATGCGGAAAATTCCGGTATGCGCGTGTTCCACAAAACGCTCGAACCCACCGCAACGTTTGCGCTCGGATATTCGACCGTCGGAGAAGACACCGGCGTGGGCAGCTTGCTGGAACATATCGATACCGCACAGCTAGCGAACTACATCGATCCAACGCCAAGTCCGACCCCTTCGCCCGAACCGACCCTCACACCTACAGCCACGCCTTCGGCGGAAACATCCTTCTGGTCCGAAGCGGAGACGCAGCCGGAACAGGCCGCCGATTCTTCTGCGGAGCGGTATATGCTCTATGGCGCAGGGGCAGTCGTCTTGCTCGGCATAGCGATCAGCCTTGCGATCGCCTTCGGACGCGGACGGTATATCGCCGCACGTTACGGACGCGGGCGCGCTGCTTTTTCGTCCCTGCTACCATTCGCCATCGCCGGTATCCTTGCCGCCGTTTTTCTGCTTTTTGTGCGGCCGATTCTTCTGCGATCCGAACCTATGCCGGTCACTCCCGAACCGACCTCCGAATTCACCCCCGAACCGTCGGAACCTGCCGAAGCGGCGCAGGAGTCTGCCGAAGAAAATCCACAAGCGGAAGCGCAAACGCCGGAGGATTCCACCATTTCCGATGAAGACCAGTACTTCCGCCAGCCGGGCGATCCGGAAGAAGTGATCGTTTCCGACAATGAGAACGGCCACTGGGAGTACAAAACGGACACGCTTTCCATCATCATCGACCGGACCGTCGTAACGGAACCAAAACTCAACCGGGTCTATACCGCGGATATCCGCATGCGCGGCGAGGATTCGTTTCGTACGGTGCAGGCCGCCGAAAATCGAAACGGTATGGGTTCGATCCACCCCTGGGCTCTTGCAAGAGCGTCGAAATGTGTGCTGTTGATCACAGGCGACAACCTGATCCAGAGCGATAAGCAGTATAAAGGGATCCTCATCCGCGACGGAATCGTTTTTCAGGATCGAAAGGCGATCGGTTCCATGGCGATGTATCCCGATATGACCATGCATCTCGTCGCGGCAAATTCCATGGATGCGGACGAGTTGCTCATGGACGGCGCACGCAATGTATTTTCCTTTGGCCCCGTGCTCGTTTCGGATGGAACGGTCAACGCCGAAGCGGCGCAGCATCGCCTCAGCCGGCGAAACAATCCACGCACCGGCATCGGCATGATCGAGCCCGGGCACTTTATCGCAATCGTCGTGGATGGTCGCCAGCCGGATTACAGCGTTGGTATGCTTCTGGATGAATTCGCGCAGCTTTTCGTGGATCACGGATGCAAAGTCGCGTATAACCTTGACGGCGGCGTTTCCGCCTGCATGGTGTTTATGGGCGAACAGCTCAATCGTCACGGGAACAAACGCGTTGGAACCTATCAGGATTCCTATCAGCGCCGCGTACCGGACGGGCTTGTCTGGGGATACTCAGATCAGGTTCCGGACGTTGACGATCCAATTTATAATACCGGCACAAGCAAAGTCCCAACGCCGTAAATTTCCAATCACTCTTCCGAAAGGGCTTGCGCAGGCAAGCTCTTTTCTTCTTTTTCAGCATAAGCAGGTTCTGTAACAGGAAAATCCTAAACATCTATCATTTTTCAACATAAACAGTTTCTGTAAAAAGAAAATCCTAAGCAATAATCATTTTTTCAGCATGGACTGTTTTTGTAAATAAAATTCTTAGGAACAATCATTTTCGCAGGACGGTTGAAAAGAAAAAGTCCGAGTAGTAAAGTAGAAAATAATACGCGCCTTGCTTCCTTTTCAAATCAATGATCCATACAGGAGAAAAATGGCGAACGATCGATTGAGAGATTACGTTTTATTTCCCGCTCCGCTCGGCAGCGTCGAACCCACCGGCTGGCTTCTTCGGGAATTTCTCCTTCAGAAGGAAGGCCTGACGGGTCATATTGACGCGCTCTGGGAAGATCTTGGCGCTTCGTCCGGCTGGCTTGGTGGGCCTGGCGAAAACTGGGAACGGGGGCCCTATTATCTCGACGGACTGATTCCGCTCGCCTGGAGTCTTGGCGATACGGAGCTCCAGCAGAAAGCGCAAAAATGGATCGAATGGATTCTTCAAAGCCAACGGGAAGACGGTTTTTTCGGTCCACCGGATAATCTTGACTGGTGGCCGCGAATCGTAGCACTCAAGGCGCTCGTTTCATACCACGAAGTTACAGGCGACGAGCGCGTTCTGGTTCTGATGGACCGCTATTTCCGTTATCAATTGAACCATCTTTCGGATCAGCCGCTTGCCATGTGGGCGGCCGTGCGCGGTCTGGAACAGCTCTTGCCAATGCTGTACCTCTATCGAAAAACAAATGCGGATTATTTAATCGAACTTGCGAATTCTCTGCGCACGCAGAGTTACCGTTGGGATTCGATCTTCTCGGACTTTCCTTATCGGCGCCGCACGCATGCTTATCTGAACCGCCCTCTTTTCCTGTTCGTCAAGCGGCTCTCTCTTGTTTCCGATTGGGCAAAGCGCAAATCCCGTTTTTTACGCCGCGTAAAACCGCAAAGCAAGCAAAGCATCGAAAAGTCTAACACGTCCCGTTTCCTTCGCGTGTTTCACGAAACGCATTCGGTCAATCTCGCAATGGCGCTCAAGATGCCCGCGCTGGACGCGCTCTGGAGCGGCGATCCGGCGAAAACCGAAGCGTCCCCGGAAGGGATTGCCGCGTTGAACCGGTATCACGGCCTCGCGAACGGTTTATTCTCCGGCGACGAGCATCTCAACGGCCGTTCGCCAACCGTCGGCGCGGAACTCTGTCTTGCGGCCGAATACATGTTTTCGCTCGAAACGCTTCTGGCCATCACCGGCCAAGCGAAGTACGCCGACCTGCTCGAACAGATCGCTTTCAATGCCTGGCCCGCCATGTTCACCCCCGATCTCTGTGCGCACCAATACGTGCAGCAGGTCAACCAGATCGAAGTCTCCCGCCAGAAGCGCAACTGGTACGACGCATACCGGGAGGCCAATCTTTTCGGGCTGAAGCCGAACTTTGGCTGCTGCGCGGCAAACATGCATCAGGGTTGGCCAAAGCTGCTCGGAAGCCTGTTCCTGACGTCTTGCGGCGGCGTAACAGCAGCGGTCTACGCCCCCTGTTCGGCAACTTTAACCGTTCTGGATACGCGCATCCATATTATTGAGGAAACCGCATATCCTTTCGATGAAACGGTTTCTTTCACTTTTGAGAAAATTGAAAACGCAGCCGGATGCCTGCGCTTTTCCCTCAAACTGCGAATTCCTGAGTGGTCAAAGAGCTTTGAAATTCATTACAACAATCAATCGCTGGATCTTTCTGTGGAAGACGGCTATGCTAAATTTGAGCAGGTATTTCATGCGGGCGACCGAGTCCGGCTCACGCTTGCCATGCCACTGCGGTTACACTACGAAGAGTCGGGCGGCGTTACGGTTCATCGGGGACCGCTTTTGTTCGCGTTACCGATTCTGGAAGAGCATCGCGTGGTACGCGGGACGCCTCCATTTGCCGATTTTGAACTCTTTCCGCGTTCCCCGTGGCGGTACGCAATCGCCGTATCCGAGTTTGACCATGCGACGATCGTCAGCCGAGACCCCGGCGAGTTCCCATTCGGAGAGGTGGACCCGGCGGTTCTCGTTTCGGTAAAAGCCGTTCCTGTTCCGCACTGGGCGGCAGTAAATCACAGCGCCGGACCAATCCCGCCGCCTTTTTTTACCGATTCCGGTCGGCTGATCGAAAAAACGCTCGTCCCCTATGGATGTGCCCGCCTTCGCATCGCGCAGTTCCCCATTGCATACAGTAAGGAGAAACCAATATGATGCAGCCGACAAAAACCAAACTTGGCGCAAGCAACTGGATCGCGATCGTCTTGCTCGCGTTTTCGGGGCAGATCGCCTGGGTCGTCGAAAACGTCTGGTTCAACACCTTCGTCAACGACGTGATCTCGCCCGACCCGAAGGTTATCTCCATGATGGTCGCCTTCAGCGCCATTACCGCAACGCTGACCACACTCGTCATGGGAACGCTCAGCGACCGGTTGGGAAAACGAAAAGCCATTATTCTAATCAGCTACATTCTCTGGGGCATATCGACCATTATATTCCCCATCGCAGGAGCGATTCGCTCCGCAACCGCCGCCATTGCCGCTGTGATCGCGCTGGACTGCCTGATGACGTTCTTCGGCTCCACCGCCAACGACGCGAGCTTCAACGCGTGGCTGACCAACGTGACCGACGAGACCAATCGCGGCACGGTCAGCGGCGTTACGGAACTCTTCCCGCTGCTGGCGATGGTGGTAACCACCATCGTATCCGGCGTGTTGATCGAGCGCGTTGGCTACACGCTGTTCTTTGTCTTCATGGGCCTGCTTGTCGTCCTGTGCGGGCTCGTTGGCGGCCTGCTGATGAAGGAAGCGGTCTTCCAGCGCGAGAAAACGGAAGGAATCGGCTTTTGGAAGCAGGTTTTCTCCGGGTTTTCCATCCGTGCCGTGCGGGAAAACCGTATGCTCTTTGCGCTCTACTTCTGCGTGCTGGTGTTTTCCATTGCCGAGCAGATCAGCACGCCTTATGAGATCATTTATTTTACCAAAACGCTTGGATACAGCTACGACGTCATTGGGGTCAATCTGGGGCTTATGGTTCTTCTGGCCGGCGTCGCAGGCGTATTTTTCGGTCGGCTCGTGGATCGCTGGGGAAAACAGCGGCTCATGCTGGTTGCCCTGGTTCTTTCCGCAATCGGTTTTCTGTTGGTGTCCTTCGCGCGCAGTATGGGGTTTCTCTGCGTCGCTATCTTTGTAATGGCGTTTGGGCTCGTATCGAAACTCATCGTCAGCGGCGCATGGATCAAGGACCTGACGCCGCCCTCCATGGCAGGACAGTTCCAGGGCGTCCGTATGGTCTTTTGGGTGCTCCTGCCCATGGTGATCGGTCCGTTTATCGGGGAACGTTTGATCCGTTTCTTCGGGCAGCCCATCGTAGTGGACGGCAAATCCGGGTTCCTGCCCACGCATCTGATCTTCATCGCATCCGCGCTGGTCACGCTGCTGGCGATCCTTCCGGTTCTTCGAATGATCCGCAGCACGACAAACCCCGCGCATCCGGCGTCATCCGACACGACGGAAATCGCATCCAGCAATCGTTAGCGAGTTTCCGGAACTAATCAAAACACCCCGAAGGAACACGTCTTTGAAGACGGTCCTCTTTCGGGGTGCTTTTTTATACCAACTTATTGATTCTCTGTCGAACCGTGCCAGCCCAGTTCCGTGGAGATTGCTTCGGCCGTCTTTTTCAGCATTTCCAGCACGTCCGCCGCAACGGCGTTTCTGCGTTCACCCGAGTGCAGGAAGCAAACGATGCCGACCGCGCAACTGCAGTTCCCTTCATAATCCAGCACCGGTGCAGAAAATGAGCACATCCCGTTCCGGTACTCTTCATACTCCGCGGCATATCCCGCCTGACGAACCGTTTTTAACTGCTGCAGGTATTCCTCCTCGGATTGAATCGTCTCCACCGTGTAGCTCTTCATCCCGGCTCGCCTGAGGATGCGGCGCGCTGAGGCGGGATCCATATGCGCAAGAATCGCTTTTCCCTGTGAAGAGCAATGTACGGGCAGGCGCGTACCGACCGTGGAAGCAACGCGAAATACATTGTTTGGCTCCGCGCTTTCCACAATCAGCAGCTTATCCGCATTCAGCGTGGCAAGATAGGCGGACTCACCCGTTCGCGCTGCAAGCGCGTTGAGATGCGGCCTTGCGAGTTTGACCACGTCCCAGTGCTCCGAAATCACGCAGCCGTATTCAAACAGATGCATACCCAACCGGTACTTTCCGTCCGAAGGGCTCTGCTCCACAACGGCGGAATCCATCATGGACGCGAGCAGATTATGCACGGTGCTCTTTGGCCAGCCCGTCATACGCGACAGCTCGGTTAGTGAGATCGACTTTTTTTCACGCCAGAAACAGTCCAGCAGCGCGACCGCCTTTTCCACGGCATGAACTTTGTGGTTGTTTTCCTGCATCTTTTGTTCCTTCCATGCGCAGAGGATGCGCCCCGCGCCAGTTAAGTGATATTCGCCCGCTCAGCGCCCTTTTCCCCTTCACCGTGCGCCCGGCAATAATCCTCCGAACGCAGACAAAACCCGACAGAAAGACCGCCAGGTTTCATCTTGGAGGTTACCGCATTCAATGGAGAAAAAATGCAGCTACCTTTTGCCGGTATGCGCGGCACTCTTCCCTTTGCCAGGTATACCGTCAAACGTTTTCGGGTCTTGCCGCCGCGCATGCGACCGGCACGAGAGTTCGTCAGCCGCCTGTGTTCCAGGCTGTGATCGTCGGCTGGAGCCGTTCGAAAAGTTCCTCCCGATTCTCCTTGGTAATCCCGTATAAATCGCATTTTTCGTGCGCCCGAACACGGTTCAGAAAATCGACGTCAAATCTTGCTTTGACCGCCGCGATCACGGGAATGCTGTCATCCAGCGCGCGAAACACCGCGTGAACGAACGATTCGGCGCCCGCTTCCATAAAGCCGAGCTCGTCCATGATAATCAGCCCGGACGGGTCCGCTTCAAGATACTGAACACCCAGCGTATTGAACACCGCAAGATTGATGTTATGTGTTTTCCGGTCACAGGTTCCGATCTGATTCTCCTCCGTCCAGACGCGCTTTTTTGCCCCTGCCGGGTGGATATAGATCGGGTGAAAACCGTTTTCTTCCGCTTCCAGCCTTTTCGTTATGAATCCATAAACCGGGCGCGTATTGCATTCCAGCAGTCTCGAAATCAATGTGCTTTTACCCACCCCGACGTCGCCGCAAATCAGAATATGCTTCCTCTCGCTCATGCCGATTCCCCCGTGCGTTTTGCCCGGTGGCAAATGAGTTCCGCCGCAATGCTGATCGCAATTTCAGCGGGCGTTTCCCCCAGAATCGGAAGCCCGATCGGCGCATGGATGCGGCTAAGTTCCGACTGCGGAATCCCGGTCTCTACCAGTTTTCGGTTGGTGGTTGCAATCTTGCTGCGGCTGCCGATTACCCCGATATAGGTCGCCGGAGTCAGCAGGACTTGACGCAGCACTTCAAAATCCGCCTGATGGCCGCGCGTCATGATAATGATGTAATCGTCCGGAGTGATGGCAACGCTCTCTTTCAGGTCGGTAAACGACCCGACGACCGTACTTACCGCGCCCGGGAACAGCTCCCTGCGCGCAAATTCCGGCCGGTCTTCAAAAACAACGGGGGCAAACCCCACGTGCGCAATCACCGGCACAAGTTCCTGCGCCACATGCCCTCCGCCAAATACATAGGCAAAGCCGGCCACCGTCAGCGGCTCAACATAATACCCCGGATCACCCTTTTCCAAAATTGCCCGCGGACGAACCATTGGTAAAATCTCTTTTGTATCGACGCCCTCTAAAAATCGCAGCCCGTCCTCGCGGGAGTATACGCCCGTCTGCGCGGCGCCGCCTTCCACGATCTGCGTAATCAGCCATGTGTTTCTGCGTTCGGAAAACAATTCGGCAATCGCCGTAAACAATTCTACGGCTCTCGATTCGCCGCCTGCAAAAAACTGAAGGTATACCGTTACCTGACCGCCGCAAATCATGCCGATATCGGCGGTCTGATTCGGCGTCAGGTTAAATCCGTGTGTAAATGCCGTTCGTTCAATCAGCGCACGCTTCGCCAGTTTTACGCTTTCATACTCCACGGCGCCGCCGCCAACGGTTCCCAGTGTGGAACCGTCGGCAAACACCGCCATTTTTGCGCCGCTTCCGCGCGGCGTCGACCCTGAACTGGCAATAATCGTGCAGAGAACAAGGTCTTCGCCGCGTATCAGCGTATCCCGTATCGTACGGAAGAGCTTCTCCATATCCGTATTACGCCGCAGGAGTCAGCGCCTGTTGCGCACCGATGGAATTGGCCACCAATGCGTCATACTGTTCCTGGCTCAGATCCGAGTGATAGAAGAGATTAAAGTAATCCTTCACTTCCGTATAGAGATCATATTGCGCCGTATCGGGATACAGCAACTGTGCCATCCACATCATACCAAGATAGCGCTGTACGCTCGGTGGAAAGCCCATCCAGTTATACGGTCCCATCGGAACCTCATAATATGCGCCGTTCTTGATCGCGGTTACCTGCTGCCAGGCAGGATCGCTGCCGACCGACGAATAGATGCTGCCCGGCGCAAAGAGGATCACATCCGGATTCCATAACAGGATCTGTTCCATGTCCACTTCGTTGCCGCTTCCCTTGCTGGAGGGCGTATCCACCACCGCAAGATTATTGGCGAGCAGATCGATCACCTCCGCATGATAGCTGCCCTGCGCGATCACATTGAGCCCCGCATCGCCAAGGCAGTAAAGCAGGTTGACCTTTTCTACGCTGTTGGCAATTTCCGTCGTACGCTCGTAAACCTTTGTGCAATAATCCGCAAGAACCTTTGCTTCCTCCGGCATGTTGAGCAGTTCGCCCAGTTTGGTATAAGCGTCCGCCATAGTCGCGGTCGTCGCGGTAATATGGACAAACGGAATTCCCGTCTGCTCCTGCAGCCCGTTCAAGTCCTCCACGATGGTATCTTTCGGTTCGCCGACGTCAATCACGACTTCGGCCCCGCTGGCAAGCAGCGTTTCGAGATTCAGCTCGCCCTTTCCACCGTAGAGCTGTCCGAGCTCCGGCAGATTGTAGTACTCGGTCGCAAGGTACTGCTCGGCGGTTGCATCCCATTTGGAAGCAACGCCAACCAGCTTATCCGGGCAGAGCGCAAAGAGCACGATCTGCGCCAGAGGGCCGGATACGGCAACCTTTGTAATGTTTGCCGGAACCTCAACCGTCCGCCCGACGGAATCCGTAAACTGCACCGTCGTTGCGGCAGGTTCCTCGGTGGGCGTTGCCGCGGGCGCTTCCGTTGCCGCGGGTACTTCCGTCGCCGCCGGCGCCGAAGACTGCGCACAGCCAAACACGGAGACGACCATCATGAGTGTCAGAATCAGGACAAAAACCTTTTTCATGTCGAATCCTCCTTTTTATATGGAAACGAGGTGAAATATCCCCCGTACTCCTCCATTCGCTCAATCGTATTTCAGATATCACGCGTACTAAGCCCACATTTATACGAAAAAAAGCCGAATTGTTTTAGCATTCCTCCACTTACCGAATCATATATTAGATACTATCCGGAATGCTCTCCACATTTACCGTTATCAGGCCAAGCTGCTGATAGGATGGCAGAAAGAGCGGAAACTTCTCGGAGTCGTTTGGCCGAAGCAACGCAAGCACCTGATCCGAAGTAATATCCGGCTCGTCCTGCTGACGATAAGTCTGAAAAAACAGTACCGCGTCCTCCAGAGAACGAAACGGCTGACCCATTTCAATGGGAAACGTCTCTTCCGCAAACGGTACGTTCAACGCGGATAATTCCTGAATCGTATGGGAAAGCGTATAACCCCGCAGAGGCGTTTCGGTCATCGTAAAGCGATGGTTCCGCCAGTTCTTTTTCACCAGGTAAGCGTTCCCTTTGCATTGCGCTTTCACCGCCCGGAGCGTTTCCTCCATTCGCCCAAAGAAGCAGAAGACCATCGCGTCGTACCGCTGCTCCGGACGCATCGAAAAGAAGTCTTCCTGGTACACGTCGATATTTCCGGCACGCCGTCGTGCGATATTTTCGCGCAGCACGTCGAGCGCCGCCTTGCTGGAGTCCACCGCCACAACGCGCGCGCACCCGGTGGAAAGCGCCAGGCTAAGATACCCCAACCCGCATCCCGCGTCGCAAACCAATGCGTTCTGCGGCAATTTGGGTAGTATTCTCGCGGCAATCGCGGCGTCGTAGCCGGTATATTCCGCCGCGTCTATACGAAACCGGATGGAATCGGGTGTCCAAAGATACATTGCGATCCTTTCTCCGTTACGATTTTCGGAACTCGGCCGAGCCGATTGCCGGCGAGATGAGCGGTCCCTGTTCGGTGTCGATCAGCGTAACGTCCACGCCATAAAGCCTGCGAACGAGCGTCGCATCCACGACGCTTTTCGGAGGCCCGAACGCCTCCACTTTTCCCTGACACAGCGCGAGCGCGCAATCCGCATACCAGATCGCATGCTGTGGGTTATGCGTGGAAAGCAGCACGGTGAATCCCTCGTTGGCCAGCTGCCGCACCTGCTTGAGCACCAGGGACTGGTTCCCGTAATCCAGGCTTGCGGTCGGCTCGTCCATCAGCAGCGTTTTTGCGTTCTGCGCAAGAGCACGCGCGATCAGCACAAGCTGCTGTTCCCCGCCGGAAAGATGGGAGAAGTTCTTTTCCGCAAGAGAACGAATCCCAAGGCGCTCCAGTGCAAACGTCGCCGCGTCAATTTCGCGCTGTTTTGGTACGCTCATCGTGGATATGCTGTGCGTCGTGCCCATAAGCACCATATCCAGCACCGAATAACTGAACGCGGTCCCGTGCGTTTGCGGAATATAAGCGATTCTGTGAGCGAGCTCACGCTCGGAAAGCAACCGCGCGTCTTCGCCGTCGATTCGGATGCTTCCACCATAGTGCGGCTGCAGTCCGAGGATGCAGCGAAACAAAGTCGTTTTACCCACGCCGTTCGGGCCCAGCACCGCCAGCAAACGCCCGTTTTCCGCGGAGAAGCTGATATCCCGCAGCACTTCACGCGTGCAATAGGCAAAACTGAGTTCACGAACTTCGATGCTCACAGCGTTTTCTCCCTTTTCGAGATCAGGTAGATAAAGAACGGCGCACCGACAAACGCGGTCAAAATACCAATCGGGATTTCTACCGCAAGCAGGTTTCTTGAAACATTATCTACGATCAATAGAAACGCCGCGCCCGCAATCATGCTGGCAGGCAAAAGATAGCGGTAATTACTGCCAACGAGCTTTCGCCCCAAATGCGGAATCACAAGCCCGACCCATCCGATCATCCCGCTGACGGAGACGCTTGCAGCGGTGATCAGTGTTGCGCAAAGGATTACGAACAGGCGCAGCCGATTTGTGTTGACCCCAAGCGTATGCGCTTCCTCATCCCCAAGCGTCAGAATATTCACCTGCCATCGCAGCAGGATCAGTGGCACGAGTCCAATCGCCATTGGAACGGCGACAAACGCAACCTGCCTCAGTTTCGACCCCGAAAGACTGCCCATCATCCAATAGGTAATTTCCGGCAACTGATTGGTCGGGTCGGCAACCAACTTGATATACGAAGTCCCCGCCGTAAACAGAGAACCGACCATAATTCCCGCTAGAATCAAATTGACGACCCGAAGGCCTGGCGCCCGCTGCGCAATAAAGAACACAGCCGTCACCGTTACCAGGCTGGAAGCGAATGCCGAAAGCGTAATCATCCGCGAAGACGCTCCAAGCAAAATTGCCAGCGCCGCTCCAAATGCCGCGCCGCTCGATGCCCCGAGTATGTCCGGCGAAGCCATCGGGTTCTGAAATACGCCCTGATAGGATGCGCCCGCAGCCGATAAGGAACAGCCGACAAGACACGCCATAACAATGCGCGGCAAACGGATTTGGATCACGACCGTTTGCATTTCCTGCGTCCATGTCTGCTGGATGGGAAACACTCGGCTCAGTAGGATACGGACGACCTCGGAAACGGGAACGCCATAGCGGCCGATGGAAAACGAAAGCAAAAACGCGGCTAACAAAAAAGCTGCAAGCAGCGTGATGGTGCGAACGGGATGCTTTGTCAAGCCGGTGCGCCGCACCGGTATTTTCGCTTGTTGCTGAATTGCCGCCAATGCTTCTTCATCCGATCTGCCGTACGGTTTCCGGTCCCAATTTTATGAAAAACTCGATCATTATTCTGACAAAAGAATATCGCAATTCCATTATAGTTCTCCTCTTGCCTTCTGTCCACCAAATCGACCAAATTCAGGAATGCGCCGCATAAGTTGCGCATCATGGAACAATTCGTCGCCAGGATTTCAGAATCGGCGAACAAAAGGAAAGCAGCCATCCGAATCGGATGGCTGCTTGAGATCAATCGCTCCCTTACAGACTGCGCATCAGTCTTAGATAGAATTGCACCGTCTTTACAATTTTATCCAGCGGGATCCGTTCGTTATGGCCATGGATACAACCGCGTTCTTCCTTCGTCAGCGCCATGGCAGAGAAACGGTACACATAGTCCGAAATGGCGCAATAGTGCCGCGAATCGGAGCAGGCGACCATCAGGTATGGCGAAATGAGCGCTTCCGGCCAGGTTTCGGCGATTGCGTTCGTAAGCTTTTCCCAGCCATATCCCTTCGTTTCGGATACCTTGCTGGGATCCATGCCCTGCACAATGCTTGTTTGGATTCCGTCGTCGTCCAGGCGGGACTTCAGCGCCTCCAGCGTTTCTTCGCAGGTTGTCCCGTTGATCACGCGAAGATTCGCCACCATCCGCGCACGCGGAGGGAGAACGTTGCTCGCCTTGCTGCCTTCCGCCATGGTAAACGCGCAGGTCGTACGCATCATCGCGTTGAGCTCGCCGCCGGTCTTCTTGCAAAGTCCGTCCAGCACAGGCAGAAAGCACCAGAGATTTGCAAAAATCACCTTGAACAGGAAGGAGGACCGCCTGCCAAGCGTATCGAACATTTCCGCAACGGGTTTTGTAAGCTTCCGCGGGAATGGATTGCCCTCAATACGCGTGACCGCACGCGCCAGACGGCCCAATCCCGTATGCGGCGGCGGCGCGGAGGCATGCCCGCCCGCCCCTTCAATGACAAACTGCGCGTCCATAAGCCCTTTTTCCGCAATACCGATCAGTGCGCAGGACTCCTTCACGCCTGGGAAAATCCCGTCCACGACCGCGCCGCCTTCGTCCACAACGATTGCGGGCGAAACACCGCGCGCGCGAAGTGTTTCCACAATAACCGGCTGCGTTTTTCCGGCAACTTCTTCATCGCCGGCAAAAGCGAAATACAGGTCGTTTTCGGGCGTAAATCCGTCCTTAAGCAGCTGCTCCGCCGCTTCCATTACGCCAAGCAGCGTACATTTCGTATCCAGCGTACCGCGTCCCCAGAGTACGCCATCCTCAATCACGCCGTCAAACGCCGGCTTTGACCACCCTTCCTCGTTTACGGGCACTACATCGTAATGCGCCATAAAAACGGCAGGCTTTTCGGAGCTTTTCCCTTTGAGCGAGAATAATACGCCGCTCACTCCCAGTTCTTCATAGGAAGCTTTTTGGAATACCGTTGGAAAAAGCCGTCTCAGAAGAGCCCGGAATTTTTCAAACTCCGCTTTATCAATTTTTGAATCGTCATAATAGGAAACCGTTTTACAGCGAATCATCTCCTGAAGATCGCTTACGGCTTTCTGTTCGTCCACACGGGCCTCGCTCTGCTGAACCGCCGATTTTGTCTTCGGCGTAAACCGCAGCGCCCGAATCAGGATTACCGCAAGAAATGCAACGACCAGCGCGGCAAGTCCCAGCCAGAAATACGTCATTTCCTCTTCCTCCCGCCTTCCGTTCCCAGAGTTTGGAAACGGGGTTTTCTTTGTTAACAGTATACTACTGTAATCCACTTTATGGAGAATGCCAAACGGGAAAATTTCCCGATTTCATCGTCTTGTTCCGTTGCGGCGCCACGCGCGGACAGGCAGGTTTCCCAGAAAAACACGCTAAGCGCAGCGCACGCGAACTTGAATTCCGTTTGTTTATAGTTTTCCCATTTTATAAAGCACGCGCGCAACGCCGATTGCGATCAACGCGCCCACCGGCACAAGAATTCCAACGCTACTCGCAAGCGACGGCACCAGAACAAACAATACGATCATAAACACAAGCGGAGCAAGCGCAATCTTCCAGTTTTTGGAGACATACACAACTGCCAGTGCGCCAAACAGCGCCGGTAGAATATTCGCGAACGCAGGCTGCAGAACCGGGCTTTCCAAAAACGGCTCGATCTGCGCCAGCAGCAGCACGCCAACGGCGATGATCGCGGTATTTACAAGCGCGCTTGTCGCAATCGCGATCGTCGAGATCACTTCGCCTTCCTCCGTACACGCCTGCACGTTTGCGCGGCTCATCGCGTTCAGCGCGCAGGGAACCTTCAGATTTGAGAGATTGCCCGTCACAAAGCCTAAATATGACCCGCCCGTCCCAAGCATCGGCACGTAGGTGAACACCTCGATCACGCCAACGGTCCAGAAGATCGGCGCAACGCTTAAGAATCCCTTCAGAATTCCTTCGATCGGCGGCCATGCACGATAATAAATGCAAATCGCAACCGGCACCGCAATCAGCAGAGCCAGCGCGCCGAGCATCCAGAAGCGCCCCATAAAATGAACGCTGTCACGATAGGTAAGTTCCTTCTTCATTCTCTTCTCCTCCCCGTCAGCCAACCAGGCTCTGTACAAGAGTCGTAATCGGGATGGACAGCGCCATTCCCCCCAGCAGACTGATCGGCAGCGCATAATCTTCGATCCACTTCGCGTTGAACAGCTTTCGAATCAGCGCGCAAAGAATCATCAGCAGCGCGCTGGCAAGCATAACAAACACAGGGATCCACCCCTCCAGCCCTTCGCGCACATGCGCAAAAACAACGCCGAGAAACGCGGAAATCATGCCGAGAAACAGACCGCTGATAAAAATCTCGCCCCACTTCTGGTCCTTCGTCTTGATCGTGGCGACGCCGTTTTCGATTTTCTTTCCAATCGTCGGCACAAGTACCAATCCGGGCACGATGCCGAGCGTCATCACCCAGGCGATGGCCGAAAAAACCTTCGGGTCGGTAATTTGCTGAGAAAGCGTTGCGCCTACCGCGCTTGCGGCGCTCGCGGCAGCCGTCGTTTCGTAGGTTAAGGCGCCAATAACCGAAAGCCGCAGCCAGGGAAGCGGAAAGCCCAGCGCTTTGCTCAGCGCGATCACCCCGAGCAGAATGGCGACCGCCGGAGCTATGGTAAACACCGCCGCAGAACCAACCGTTTTCTGCAGCAACTTTTTCTCCATGCCCAGTTGAATGCCGCGTTTCCAAGCCTTGACCAGGAACACCACCGACTGCAGGATCACGTACGCAATTACAATGGCGACCAACACGTACATGAAGCTGCTGTTTACGCTAAACTTCATTTGAATACTCCCTTCCGTTCTTCCCATGACGTCAATTGTATATTGTATATTTCTTGCTATTATATCAGAAATGCACTTCGAAGCAATGACGAAAACAGAATAATGTCTGTATTACAACATAATGTTGATTTTATTCTTCCGGTTTTTCCAAATATAGAAAACGGGTAAACGCCGATCTGGCGTCTGCCCGTTCCTTCTGCTCCAAGGCCGCTCAGTTGACGTGATCCGTTTCGTCGTCCATATCTCCATAACCCATAAATTCACGCGCGGCAATTCGTTTTTCGTCGCGTTCACGCTCGACCATATCGGACAGCATCTCCTTGAAATCACGCGCTTTCCTGATGCGTTTGATCTCCACCTCGGGCGAAGACTTATCCGCTGTATTCAGGCGGATGGTTCCAAGGCCCCAGATGCGCTGGCTGAGAGGCCGCTGAAGGGTGATATCCAGGATTCGATACAGACGAATCTCGTCCTCTTTGCGATTGAGAAATCCCGTATCGATAACCAGTTTCTCCTGCGTCAGGGAATAGCGCGTAAACGTCCAGGGCAAACCAAAGATAATGCGTTTACGATCCTTCCAAATGACGTCTGCCATAGTGTGTCCTCCGTTTCATAATGAAAAATCTGCTGATACCGGCCACCGCCCGGCATACGTGACCCCTGCCATGCCGGCAACCATCCGAAAAAAGAGAGGCTCAGGAACGCATCGCGTTCTTTTTCAGGATCACGGTTTTAAACTTCCAGCCTTGCGCAAGTGCGGCGGTCTTGACCGTTTTCGCGATGGCGCCAATGTCGAAATTATACTCGAAGACCTTCCCCTCGGGTCCATATTGAACGCTCTTCACTTTCCGAAACAGCGTGCTGCCGCTTTGAAACGTGGATTCCCCGCTCATGCCAAACGAAACGCCGGCGCTGATCTCGGTTGTTTTTTCATACATCTTTACCGTTTTATCCGCTTCGTCGAAAAGGATCATCGCCTCATAGCGAATCTTCTTTTTTCCGGTGGAGAAGCCGCGTCAAGCAGTTCTTCATTGATGGACAAATCCGTTTTCCCGCCAGCTTCCGTGCGGACGCCGATCGACGAAAGGTTATTCACGATTTCCTGAATCAGTTCCTGTTTCATACGATGCCCCTCCTAACATTACTTTCTTTTTCATTATACAATTTTCTGTGGGAAACACAATTCCCGCAATTCCTTTTTTCCACAAAAGAACAGGCACACCGCGGGTTCCGCGATGCGCCTGTCGTCTGTTTTGCCGGTTGAAAATTAAATAAAGAGGTTGACGTTGCTCTCCTCGGCATCGCCCAGATAGGCTCCAACGCCGCCAAGTTCCACTCCGTCGATGAGCTCTTCTTCGCGAATTCCCATAATGTCCATGCTCATCGTGCAGGCCACGATCTTCACGCCTGCTTTCATCGCCTTCGAAATCAGGGTTTCAAGAGAATCCACATTCTTCTGCTTCATCACCATCTTCATCATCGCGGTTCCCATACCGCCCATGTTCAGCTTGCTGAGCTTAAGCTTGCCGGTGCCGCGCGGCATCATTCCGCCAAACATGCTCTCGATAAAACTCTTCTGCACTTTGACCTTGCTGGACTTGCGCAGGACGTTGAGTCCCCAGAAGGTAAAGAACATGGTCACCGGCCGGCCCATAGCCGCCGCACCGTTGGCGATGATGAAACTCGCGAGCACCCTGTCCAGGTCGCCGGAGAAGACGATAATCGTCTTGCCGTCGCCCGCCGGGGACTGGGGGATTTTCTGCGTTACCGCTTCCCCGGAGCCCTTTTTCACCAGAGCGACATAATCGTTGCCGTGGCGCTCGTTGCTCAGCAACGTATTTCCCGTGCGCCGCGCCCAGGCGACAATATCCCGCGCAAAACCGGGATCGCTCGCCGACACTTCCATGACTTGGCCGTCCTTCATCTGTTTCATGGTCTCGAAAACCTTCATGATCGGACCCGGGCACTGCATGCCACTGCAATCGACGCGCATTGCCGCAACGGGAACATTCGCGGTTTCCGCATGTCCGCTGTCATGGACGGGTTCGTTCTTGGTATACGGCATAGGATTGACCTCCTCGTAATGCGTCGATTGATAGAAGCGTGTCCCGGCAGGGTAAACCGAAACGTTGGCAAAGCCATGCTGGCTCAAAATGCGCGCCGCGTTGTACGACCGCACGCCGATCGCGCAGAAAGTGACGTATTCCTTGTTTTTATCCAGTTCGTCCAGACGGCTCCTGAGCTGACCAAGCGGAATATGCAGGGCGTTCGGCAGAGCAAACGCCAGTAACTCCGCGTCCTCACGCACGTCGAGCAGGACCGCATTCGGATTTGTTTCTGCGACATTCCACGAAGAGAACTTCACCAGCCCGCCAAGCACGTTTTCCGCAACGAATCCGGCCATATTCACCGGATCCTTTGCCGAGGAGTACGGCGGAGCATAGGCAAATTCAAGGTCCTTCAGATCGGTTACGGACGCGCCAAGCCGCATCGCCACCCCGATGGTATCGATTCGCTTGTCCACGCCGTCCCGGCCGACGATCTGCGCGCCGAAGATCGTTTTCCCGTCCTCGCTGAAGAGGAGCTTCAGCGTCAGCGGAACCGCACCCGGATAATAACTGGCATGATTGTTCTGGGTAATGATGATGCTCTCGAAGTCCTTGCCCTTTACCAGTCCGCGCCGGATCAACGTTTTCTCGTTTTCTCCGGTACTGGCAACCGTAAGGTCGAACACCTTCGCAATGGAGGACCCCTGCGTACCGGTGTAGGCATGGTCGCCGCCGGCGATATTATCCGCGGCGATGCGCCCCTGCTTGTTTGCCGGACCCGCAAGCGGAATCATCGCCTGTTCTTTACTGACAAAATCTTCCACCTCGACCACGTCGCCCACGGCGTAGATCGAAGGATCGGAGGTCCGCATATGGTCGTCGACCACCACCCCACCGCGCGCGTTGATCTTGAGTCCTGCGTCCTTGGCAAGCTGCCCGTTCGGACGGACGCCGATGGAAAGAATCACAAGCTCCGCAGAGACGGTTTTCCCGCTCTTGAGCCGGATCTCCACGCCGCCAACCACATCGTTGAACGACTCGACCGCGTCGCCAAGGTGCAGACGCACGCCGTTCTGCGAGATGGTTTCGTGCAGCATCTGCGCCATCTCAAAGTCGATGGGGGACATGACTTGATCGAGCGCTTCGATAATGCTGACTTCCAGCCCTGCATGGTGGAGATTCTCCGCCATTTCCAGGCCGATGAAACCGCCGCCGATAATCGCCGCGCTCTTCACGCCCTGCTCCCGCACGAGAGCGCGGATACGGTCGGTATCCGGAATCGTCCAGAGCGTTTGCACGCGAGAGGAATCAATGCCGGGAATCGGCGGACGGAGAGGCGACGATCCGGTGGAGATCACCAGCGTATCGTAAGGCTCCGTATACGTTTCGCCCGTATCGGTCTTTTTCACAAGAACCGTTTTCTTTTCACGGTCAATGGAAAGAACTTCATTTTGGACGCGGACATCCACATCGAATTTCTTCCGCATCGCTTCCGGCGTCTGCAGCAGCAGTGCCTGACGTGTTTTGATCACGTCGCCAACATGATAGGGCAGCCCGCAGTTCGCGTAGGAGATATATTCCCCGCGCTCGAGCAATACGATATTTGCAGTCTCATCGAGCCTGCGAAGCCTTGCCGCGCAGCTGGCCCCACCCGCTACGCCGCCGATAATGACAACTTTCTTCATGCGCCCTGTTCCTCCTTTTTCTTTCCCGGTGTAACAATAGATCCGATCAGCGCACCCAGCACGCCGCCATAAATGGTGGAGATATAAGGATTGGACGTAATCGGACACGTGCCGCTGGCACAACCGACGAAACGATAATACAAATAACCGCCGATCGCGCCCACTACGGCGAGAATTATCGTCGGTAAATACCGCTTCCATTTTTTCCTGTTCTGATTGCCCTTTTTGACGTCCTGTTCCATACGAAGTGCTACCTCTCTTGTTGGAACAAGCATACGATATTGCAGGATCGATAGTCGGTGACTTTGTTACGGGAAAACTTTAAACCATTCGTTTACGAAAACATCATCCATTTTTGTGAAATGTCGTTTTATAATTTGAACAACAACACCAGAAAAACATAGCTGAATATTCTATTAAGTTTACCATTACGGCGAAAATTTTCAACTGACAATCTTTGCATTCTATTCTGTTAGAAATTATCCTGCCACACAGAAAACCGTCCGCTCACAGAATTAAACAATTGCTCGCCAAATCAGCACTATTCTTATCCACCTTTCGTAGATAAGTCACATATCCGCCTATCGCAACATGTTATGATCGAATAAAAGACTAAGGATGGTCATCATTTTATGCTCCATACACCACCCACCCCCATCACCGACTACATCCTCCAGTTTCCGCCGAGTGTGCAGGAAAAACTGAATCAGATGCGAAACGCAATCCTCGAGATCGTGCCGGAAGCCACGGAGAAGATCTCCTGGGGTATGCCGACGTTTTATCTCAACGGCAACGTCGTCCACTTTGCGGCGTTCAAACACCACATCGGTTTCTACCCCGGCGCGGACGGCATCGCGGCGTTTGCGGGCGAGTTCGGCACATATAAGTTCAGCAAGGGCGCGGTGCAGTTCCCGCTGGATCAGCCCCTGCCGCTCGATCTCGTCAAGCGCATTACCGCGTTTCGCAAAGCGCAGAACCCCGAAACAAAATAGTGAAACACTCAAAACCCTCGTTGGAACCCCCAATGAGGGTTTGTTTTATGCCGGATTAGGGTCGGTGCGCCATGACCACCGCACGAATGACAATAGAAACAATCAGCAGCCACAACAGCACGATCGGGATCGCGTAGTACCAGCGTTTTGGTTTGCCATCCTGCCAGAGTGTTGCCGCCTCCGCGCGGCAGGTCTCCATCACCTCCGACGGGATGAGCCGAATCGTCAGCGTAACCAGCGCCGGCAGAATGATCAGGTCGTCGAGATATCCCAGCACTGGGATAAAATCCGGAATCAGGTCGATAGGCGAAAGCGCATAAGCGACCGTAAGCGCCGCGAACGCCTTCGCCATAACCGGTGTTTCTTTCCTCTTGAGCGCAAGAAACACGGCTGGAATATCCGTTTTCAGCTTCTGCGCACGTTCTTTCAGCGTCAATTTAGCCCCCTCCTCGTTTCGGATCCGCTGGATGATATCATCCCGATTGCCGCACGGCGATTCTGCGGAAAGCCGGCGACACCTATGTTTCGAATGGCTTTTTCCTCCAATTGGATTATAATATAAGGAATCAAAGCAATCCACAGAGGAGTTCTTTATGTCACATTTGGAAAAACTCCCGCTGAAATCGTCCAACCCATCGCGTGCGCGTGAACGCACGCTTTCCTATGCCCTGCTTACGGTAGCCGTCACCGCGTTTCTGCTCGTATTTTCCGTAACCACCTCGCCGCTGACGCCTGGATACTACGGCAACGATTCTGCCGTGTTCCAGTTGCTTGGTCGCGCCTGGAAGGACGGTCACGTGATTTACCGCGACCTATTCGACCATAAAGGGCCGATCATCTTTTTAATCGACATGCTTGGCGAGCTTCTTCTGCCGGATCGTACGGGCATCTTCCTGATTCAAATCCTGTTTGGCTCCGCCACGGTATTTGGGTTCTATGAGACCGCGCGAATCCGCTTCCGGCCGACGATGTCGCTCGGTATCTCGCTCTACTGTCTTTTTTGCCTCGTAACATGGTATGGCGACGGCGGCAATATGACGGAGGAATACTGCCTGCCGTTTCTGACCTGGAGTTTATACTTTGTCGTTCGCTACGGGCTTGATTCCGAACGTCCGCATCCGCCGCTCCGGGCGTTCTTTTATGGAGTTACATTTGCCGTTTGCCTGCTGACGCGGCTGACCAATGCGATTTGCCTTTGCGTATGGGTGCTCGCCATCGTCCTTCACCTGATCTTCACAAAACGCTGGAAAAACCTCTTCGCCAACGCGGGTGCGTTTCTCGCGGGATTGATCCTGATCGCCGCGCCGTTCGTATTGTACTTTGCTCTCAACCATGCTCTGGACGATTTCTGGTTCGGAATGATCGGATTGAACATGTCGGTCGTCTCCGGTCGTTCGGAAATGGAGTTTTACGCGGTGGACGCGGTTACCTTCCTGCGCCTGAGCGCAAAATACATTCCGCTCTGGCTGCCGATGCTGGGCGGCGTCTACCGTCTAATCCGCCGTGAATACCGCATGCTCTCTCTCTCCATGATCGCTTCCGGCGCGCTCTTTGCGTTCTACGTGCTTTGGAACCGGGCGGTTTTTTTACACTATCAGATGGTTAACCTGCCGCTTACCGTTGCCGGTTTGATCCTTTGCTTCCCGCCGCGTGAAGAAGCGAAGCCAAGCGGAATCGGAACTGCCGAGCGGATCCTTGCAACGCTGCTTACAATCGCGATGCTGGGATTCTCCGTAAATATAGCTATTCGTTACGAAGTACTGCCGGGTAATGCGGCATATCGTGCGCAGGTTGCGCAGACGCAAGCCGTTGCCGCAATGCTGGACACGGTTCCGCAAGACGAGCGCGACCGCGTCGCAGTCTATAATATCCTGCCGGATGTCCTTCTTTCGGCGGATATCCTTCCCTGCTACCAGTTCTCGCTCAACCTGGATATCCATATGCGGTTTTCAGACGATGTGACATGGCGCGTACGTGAGCAATTCGCCTCCAGACGGGCGAAGTGGGTCTTCGTTACCACTGTGCCGGACGAGGATGTGCAGAACACTTTATCCAATTTCTACACACCGGTTACCGTAACGAATGCGGTGGAGGGTTATACGCTCTATCGCCTACTGCCATAATCGTCAGAAAGGATCGCTTTTAACCCCGCTTTTGATTGAAAACATGTCCTGATACAAAAAGAGAACCCTCTGTCGCGAAATGCACTCGCGATGGTGGGTTCTCTTCTTATCTTATTCTCATTTCAACGCCGAAACCGCCTCGGCCCCTCCGTGCTTTCGGCAGAGAGCGGGTTTGACGAAACTCTACTTTGGATGTTTATCAGCAGCCGACTTTCGCCGCAGTGTGACGAAACTTCGCCTTAATCAGATACGCGATAATGTACAGCCGATCCCACATAATCCATCGCTCCTTCGTGCAATTCGTTCCTTCGTGCCATTCATCCGTTTCCTAAGTCCGATTCATGAATCGTACATTTAGTTCTTTTATTGAAGCTATCATACAATATATATATGAACAGACTTTTATGTCAAAATGAAGAATATTTAATATTCTCTTGAACACCATGTTGCGGGAATTTGCACAAATTGAAAACTTCCAATCGAACAGCGGATTCTTTTCTGTAAAACCGGGGATTTCGGGAAGTCAACCTTCTGCGGAACCATCGGTGGACTCCGGTGTTTCGGCGGTGTCTTCCACCGGCGGCAGATAAGTTGCCCGGTCCGAACCGTATTGATAGTAAGTTCCCGTTACATCCTCGCGCGCTCCGTAAGGATTGACGTCATAGTCTTTATCGGAAAGATAAATCTTGAAGTTCTGCAGGTCCGGCATATCCACATATTCCCGAAAATGATCCGCAATCGCATATGTGTCGTGTTCGACGCCATTTTTATCGATCCGCGTCGTATCGCCGCCAGGGCAGTCCACCGACGTCCCGGCTCCAATACTCGACGCAACGCGTGTGGAAACAGGACGTGTGCTTGTTCCGCAAAAATCTTTCTCTGTCGCCCAGAACTCGGTAGCGGCATCAAACAGATACTTTGCCATTGCGGTTACGTCTTTCACATCCGATGGCTTCACGGCTTTCGCGGGGTTGGCCGGCGTCTCCGGGTTTTCGGTAGGTCCCTCCGTCTCTTGCGGGTCTTCTGCAGGCGACGTGGTGTCTATGGATAGTTCCGGCACAGAATTTTGCGTTACAGGCGTATACGAAGCAGATTCGGTATGAGAATCTCTGCTGGCGCCACCGTTCGGCTCGGGCTGCAAAGACGACTCGATCTCTATTGTTTCAGTCGCATTCTGGCCAAATTTTGGTGCAGCAAGCGGTACGGGCGCATCCTTGATCGATTCATAAGAATCGCTTGTTACATCACTGTTGTACAAAACAACAGAATGGATGCGATCGTTATTCCGATTTGGCACGACCATAAGAAGAATCATCGTAATTCCGATCAAACACAAGAGAAACAGGATGTACCGCACCGTCTTTTTCATAATTTTTCTACCTTTTTCTAGGATAATCTAAGTTTATTCCGATTTTGTTACATTTATGTTGCAAGACAATATGTTTCTAAAATTACTTTTCGTGATTGAAAGGCTTGATTTCCTGTTTTGATCCATTTTGATATATAATGTGAGTTTTCTGTTACATTAAAATCTTCCCATATTCTTTGTCTGTGTTCCTTTTTCATATAGAGAACGAGACGCGGATTCGTAGTATACGAAAAAGCAGAACGTCCGCTCATGAGTACACATCCTGCTTTTGTATTCCGGCGGCTACCTACTCTGCTCGCCCGGTTTGCAGTCGTCGTTTCGCGTTGCCGCTGAAGCGGCTTGGAAGGCTCCCTTACTCACTGGGCTTACGGCTTGCTTCCTCACCCACAGGGCGCGCTCGGCTCCACCCCACAATCGGAATTCAAATACAGGTGCGCAGAGAATCCCTGCAA
>JAYFNY010000058.1:0-20855 GCA_034933205.1 Eubacteriales bacterium | reverse complement strand
CGATCCGGGAAGTACTCTTGCAGGCGTTCCCATTCAGCATCCGTGAGTTCATAACGTCGAATTACAGTTCCCATTCCTTGCACCTCTGTATATATATTCGACGTTTCTCTCATTTATCCTTTTGGAAACACTCTCTAGTATTTTCTCTAGAATTTCCGCATAACGTGAGAGTAACTACTTGCGATACTTAATATCTGTTTATTACTTTTATCTTCACCGCATCGAAAATATCACAAGTACAACAGGGCTTTCGGTTCCGGCATGGAATAATACTGCTCCCAGAAGATTCCCTGTCATTTGTGTGATGTATCCCCAAAGAAGATATTGTGGCAGCAGATAAGCTTTAAAGACTGCCCTTTCATTGCTTTACATGCCCAAAGCATATTAACACAGTTTTAACACCGTTCACCCAAACTCGAACGGCGCTTTTTCACGCGCCTTTGTATACTGCGTCTGTACATCGATTGAAAGGTGGCTTTCAGATGGAAGAAGAACTGACCGACCTGGTTGTGCAGGCAAAGGCGATGATCGAAACCGGCGCGTTCGGCGAATGCGAAGCGCTGCTCTCCGCCGCCATGTTTCAAAGCCCGCACAGCGCGGTGCCGCATAACCTCATGGGACTGATGCTCGAAAAAGAGCATCGGCACGAGGACGCGATGAAGCACTTCCGCGCGGCTTACGCGCTCGACCCGGCATATGCGCCTTCGCGCTGGAATCTGGACGGGTTCGCCGAGTCGTACCGCACGAGAAACGAAGCGTTCTTTTCGGGCGACTGCCATTTTGAGCGGCTTCCGCGACCGTATATAAAGGAGAAAAACTCATGTATATAATCATTGCCGGCTGCGGAAAGATCGGCGCGAACCTCGTAAAAAAGCTTTCCAGCGACGGTCACGACGTGGTCGTGATCGATCCAAACGAGGAGAATTTTGCCCAGCTTGAAAGCGGAACAAACTGCCTCACCGTCGCCGGGATGCCCATCGACGAGGATGTGCTCAAGAACGCGGGCATCGAGCGTGCGGACGCGCTCTGCGCCGTGACCAGCGACGACAACGTCAACATCATGACCGCGCAGATTGCCAAGCAGCTCTATCATGTTCCGTTCGTGGTGACGCGCGTGTACGACCCGGATAAGGACGAAGTACTGCGCCAGATGGGCCTCTGCACCGTCTGCCCTACAATGCTCACGGTCGCGCGGATTGGCGAGCTTCTCGGAGAAACGGAGGAAAGCTGACATGCGCATCATCATCGTAGGCGGCGGAAACGTCGGCTACTACTTAGTCAAGACCCTGATGGCGGAGAAGCACCACATCATGCTGATCGATAACAACCGCGCGCGCTGCAAGCGCATTGAAAATGCATTCGGCGGTCAATACGTTGAAGTGACGCATGGCGACGGCACCAGTGCGGACTGCCTCAGGGACGCGGGTATTTACAACGCCGAAGCACTGATTGCGGTCACCGGGCAGGATCAGAACAACCTGGTCAGCTGCCAGTTAGCCAAGGATTACTTCGGTGTCAAACGCACGATTGCTCGTGTCAAGAATCCGAAAAACATCCGCGTGTTTGAACGGCTCGGCGTGGACAGCGTTATCAGCAGCACCGCGCGCATCGCGGGTAGCATCGATCAGGAACTCGACTGGGCGGACGTCAATTCGCTTCTGTCCCGGCAGGCGACGCATGTACGCGTGCGCGAGGCGCTGGTCTCCGCATCGTCCCCCTATCAAGGCAAAAAGCTCGGCGAAATCGGGCTGCCAAAGGGAATGATTGTCGTTTGCATTGTGCGCGACGGCGAAGCGACCATCCCGGACGGAGAAACGTATCTCTTGACGGACGACAACGTTGTCATTCTTGGCGGCGACAGTGAGCTGGCCTGTGTGCTGGCGAAGATTCGAGGGGAATCTCTATGAAAGATAGATTAAGAACCGTTCGCGGTGTGCTGTTTGAAATCGGCTTTTCCGGTGCGCTGATCCTTGCGGGATACGCCGTAGCCGCGCTTTTGGGGTGAAACTGATATGATCGATCGACCGATCAACCGGCTCCGTCCGATTTGCTACTATACGGGGCTAGTGGTGCTGGTGCTCAACGCGCTGCAGTTACTGCCAATCTTAACCTCGGTGCTCTACGGCGAATGGCCGATTGTGCTCGCGTTTGTTGCGTCGCTATCCATTGCCGTTCTCGTCGCCGCGGGGCTGATGCTGACGGGCACAAAAGAGCGTTTTGCACGGCTCAGCTTTGGCGAGGGCATGGTGGTCGCGGCGGGTTCGTGGTTTCTCTGCATGCTGCTCTCCGCGCTGCCGTATTATTTTTCCGGCAACTACCTGTCGTATCTGGATACCTGCTTCGACGTGATGAGCGGGCTGACCACGACGGGGCTGACGCTGATTCAGGATATGGATCACATCAGCAATGGCATTAATATGTGGCGCTTCATCCTAACGTATGTCGGTGGGCAGGGCATGGTCGTTCTCGCGCTGACGTTTCTCACCAAAGGGCAAAGCGGCGCTTACCGCATGTATGTCGGCGAGGCGAAGGACGAAAAACTCTTTCCCAACGCGGTGACCACCGCGCGGCGCATCTGGCAGATCAGTTTGATCTACCTTGCGCTGGGTACGTTTGCGCTTACGATCTCCGCACTGCTGGCAGGCCTTCCGCTCAACCGCGCGTTTCTGCACGGCCTTTGGACGTATATGTCCGCCTGGAGTACGGGCGGATTCGCGCCGATGAGTCAGAGTATCCTCTACTACCACAGCACGCTCTTTGAACTCGTAACGGTCGTGTTCTTCGTAATCGGTTCGTTCAACTTTGCGCTGCACCACGCGGTGCTTTCCGGCAACGCAAAGGAGCTCCGCAAAAACATTGAAACCGTAACGTTTACCATCACGCTGACCGTTACCGTTCTGCTCTGTACGCTGGGGCTGATGAAGGACGGCGTCTACCCGGACGCGATGGCGATGTTTCGAAAGGGCTTTTACCAGTTGATCTCCGGGCATACGACGACGGGGTTCATGACGATCTACGCCAAGCAGTTCTACCACGAGTGGGGCGATATCGCGCTGTTTGCCATCACCATCGCCATGATGTTCGGCGGCAGCGCAAGCTCAACCGCGGGCGGCTTTAAGGGCATGCGCACAGGGATTCTCTTCACCGCGTTGAAAGGCGAAGTGCGCAAGATGGTCCTGCCAGAATCGCGCGTCCGCGAGCAGAAGTATCATCATATCCGCGATATCGTTCTGACCGACACCACAGTCAAGAGCGCGGCGCTGATCGTGATCCTCTATATTGCGACCTTCTCCATCGGCACGCTTGCGGGGCTTCTCGCCGGGTTTCCGCTGAGCATGGCTGCGTTTGAGTCAGCCTCGGCCACCGGCAACGTCGGTCTCTCCATTGGAGTAACGACTGCGGCCATGCCCGCGTTTCTCAAGGTCGTGTATATCCTGATCATGTGGCTCGCACGGCTGGAGTTTCTCTCGGTATTCGCCCTAATTTCCTATGTTGCTCGAAAGGCGGCGCAGGTATGCAAAAAAAATCGTTACTCGCTATAATCGCTCTTCTGGTTCTGATCATGCCTGCGGTATCGCTGGCCGAATCGGAGAACATTGGCAGCAACGGCCTGATTGACCGTGCAAAGGACTACGACGGACAGACCGTCGTTTACAAAGGCGAAGTCGTGGGCGATATCCTCTATCGCGGCGATTACGCCTGGCTTGCGGTCAGCGACGGAGCAAACACCATCGGCTGTTATGTGACAAAAGCGCAGGCGGAGCAGGTTACGTTCGTCGGCAGCTACGGCAAGCGCGGAGATACGGTGCGCGTGCAAGGTGTGTTTCACCGCGCCTGCGCCGAGCATGGCGGGGACTTGGATCTCCACGCCGACACGGTGACGGTTATCGCCGTTGGCGGGCTCGTCAATCTGCCGCAAAACAAGCTTGTAATCGTTCTGGCCTCCATTCTACCGCTGCCTGCCGCCGCGCTGCTGTTCTTAGTGTGTAAACGGCGCAGGCCGGTTCAGGAGCAGAACCAAAAATCCTTCACAAAAACTCTGGAAAAGTGATATTCTATGCGTAGAATTCAATCCGTGTGGAAACCGGAGGCGCATCGTTTGCCGGAAAGATGGAGCCAAAATGAAGAGCATGTGCTCGTATGTATATCACCCTCGCCCAACAACGCGCGGGTGATCGAAGCGGCAGGCGTGCTCGCGCGCGCCTTTCATGCAAAGCTGACCGCGCTGTATGTGGAGCTGCCGCAAAGCGCACGGCAAGGCGAGGAGTCCCTGCGGCAACTGGAAGCAAATCTCAAGCTCGCCGAAAAAGCGGGCGCGGAGCAGGCGGTTTCCTATGGCGCGGACGTCGCGCTGCAAATTGCGGAGTTTGCCAAGACCGCGCGCGTAACCAAGATTGTGCTTGGTCGGTCCGCCGTTTCCGGCGTAAAATTGCCATTTTGGCGCGATCCCGGAAGGAAGATTTCGCGCCTTTTGCCAAATACGGAGCTTTTTCTCGTGCCTGAAGAAACCGCAGTTCCCAAGATCGCACCGCGCGTTCGGATGCGCGCGTTCAGCCTGCGCTCGCTGGGCATCACCATTGCCGTTTTGACCGCCGCGACGCTGCTGGGGCTTCTGCTGCGCGCGCTCGGCTTTACGGAAGCGAGCATCATGACGCTGTATATCCTCGCGGTTCTGTTCACAGCGTTTCTGACGGACGGCGTGGTCTATGGCCTGATCGCCTCCGCGCTCAGCGTGCTGACGTTCAACTATTTCTTCACCGATCCGCGCTTTACACTCCTTGCGTACGATCCTGGCTACCCGCTGACGTTCCTTGTCATGCTCGTTGCCGCCATACTGACCAGTTCGCTCACTGCCAAGGCGCGTCAGCAAGCCAAAGTCAACGCCGAAAAAGCCTATCGCACCGAAGTGCTTCTCACCGCCAGCCGGAACCTCCAGCAGGCGGAGAGTTCGGACGAAATTCTGCTCGAAACCGCACGGCAGCTGCACGCGCTCATCGGCGGCGCGGCGCTGCTGTATGCTGCGGAGCGCGACAGGCTTTTGCAGCCTGTGCTGTACCCGCCGGAAAGCGGCGTCGACACGTTTTTTACTGATGTCGAGCGCGAGGCCGCAGCTTGGACGCTGAAAAACAACAAGCACTCCGGCGCGTTTGCCGGTGTTTTCCAGGAGGCGCGGTGCCAGTATCTCGCCGTGCGCGGTCACGGCAGCGTGCGCGCGGTGGCGGGCGTTGAGCTCGTGCGTCCACTGGATTCGTTTGAGCAGAGCCTCTGCCTCGCCATCTTGGGCGAGTGCGGTCTTGCGCTGGATAAGCAGCAGGCCGACGAAGCGCGCCAGCAGTTGGCGCTGAAAGCGCAGCAGGAGCAGCTCCGCTCCAACCTGCTGAGGGCAATTTCGCACGACCTGCGCACGCCGCTGACCAGCATCTCCGGTAACGCGGAAATGCTGCTGCGCGGGGATGTGCCGGAACCGGAACGCGCGCCGCTCTACCGGACGATCTACGACGACTCCATCTGGCTGGTCAATCTGGTGGAGAACCTGCTCTCGATTACGCGCATGGACGACAGCTCGATTCGCCTCAACCTCAAGCCGGAACTGGTGACGGACGTTGTGGAAGCCGCGCTGAACCGCATCGGGCGGCGCGCGGAAACGCACGAAATCCGCACAAACATCGAGGACGACCTGCTGCTTGCCGTCATGGACGCGCCACTGATTCTGCAGGTACTGCTAAATCTATTGGAAAACGCGGTCAAATACACGCCCGCCGGCTCGAAGATTACGATCAGTGCCCGTAAAGAAGGCGAAATGGTGCGTGTCAGCGTGCTGGACGACGGCCCGGGGATTGCGGACGAAATTAAGCCGCGCGTGTTCGACATGTTTTTTACCAGTGCGGGCGTGCGTGGGGATGCGCGGCGCGGTCTCGGCCTCGGTCTTGCTCTCTGTAAGGCGATCGTCACGGCGCACGGCGGAGAAATCGTCGTACGCGACAATGCGCCTCACGGTTCCGAATTTACCTTTACATTGCCGAAAGCGGAGGTGACGCAGGATGAATAAGCCGCTGATACTCGTTGTGGAAGACGATAAACCCATCCGCAATCTGATTTCGCTGACGCTGGAATCCCAGCAGTATCGGCAAATCCCCGTGGAAACGGGCAGCGCGGCGGTGCTTGCCTCGCTCTCGCAAAAGCCGGATATCATGATTCTCGACCTCGGCCTGCCGGATCTTGACGGTGTGGAAATCATCAAAAAGACGCGCGCCTGGTCGCAGATGCCCATCATCGTGGTCAGCTCGCGCAGCGACGACGCGGATAAAATTGAAGCGCTTGACGCTGGCGCGGACGACTACCTGACCAAGCCGTTTTCGGTGGACGAGCTGCTCGCGCGCATCCGCGTCGCACTCCGTCGGGTGCAGTTTATGCAGGAGCACGGGTCTTCGAACGAGTCTGTGTTTGAAAACGGCAAACTCAAAATCGACTTCGCGGCGGGGTGTGTGTTCGTTGCCGAGGAGGAAATCCACCTTTCTCCCATCGAATACAAGCTCCTTTGCCTGCTTGCGCATAATGTGGGCAAAGTGCTCACGCATAACCTCATCCTCAAGGAAGTCTGGCAAAACACCCTACCAAACGACACGCCTTCGCTCCGGGTCTATATGGCGACCCTGCGGAAAAAAGTCGAAACCCCGTTGGGGCAAAAGCTTATCCAAACGCATGTCGGAATCGGGTATCGGATGATGAGGGTGTCGGATTAATCGAACTGAATTGACATAACCATCAGTACGATCAAACGAAGAAGCTTTGTTGCATATACCCTAGTGGTCTTATAATATTTGCGACCTTTCGGCTCTGAACCGCGCACCCTCAAACACGCAAAGCAATTACCGCTTTATTCCAAAAAACTGTGTGCGGAGGGCTGAAAAACCGCATATCATAGACATTTTTGGGCGTTACTATTTAGCGAAGATTATAGCTGAAATCACTGCGTTTTTTGACGCTTTTTGGAGCGAAAAATTAGTGTTTCTGAACATCATATGAAAAAAACTGATCTCGATCAACGAGTTGGAAACAGCCTCCAAAAATGCAAGTATAAGCCAACCGATCTTTCAACCCAGTATCCCTTCCAGCACTTACGCCGCCTTTTCATCCGCCGATTAAATCGCATGCGAGTAGATATTTGCGGTGGTTGAGGTTTGTGCGTGTCCCGCTCTGTAACTCACCGTCTTCAATGGAATCCCTGCCGCAAGCAACAAAGTGATGTTCGTGTTCCGCAAAGAGTGAATCGAAATCTGCGGTAGATCGGTACGCGAAGTGAAGTCGTGGGACCACCCCGTGATGCTGTCCGGATGATCCGGTGTGCCATCATCCTGAGCGAAAATCCGATCGCTGCCGACCCACCGATCCCCCATCGCAATTCTCTGTTCGCGTTGCCACTTTCGATGTGTTTTCAACATTTCAAACGCCTGCTCCGTCAACTTTAACATGTTATACCTTGCTTTATATTATTTACACCTTATATCTATGAAATTTACACCTTATATACACCTTATCGTTTCGAATCGAATGAAATTAGGCTTAATAATACAAAGTTAGGCATCACCTAATTGACAGTAAATTGAATATTTCTTGTGAAAAAAGCCCGTAACTTCTGAACATTCCAGTAATTACGGACTTTTTCAATTCGTATAAAATTCTGAAAAAAAATACAATCAGCAGTTTTGGAGACCGCTATGTTACCATTACATCATGCCCCTATTTGGCCAGCAAGCGTATTATATCAAACCGGCAATCCGATTGTCAAACAAATTGAACGATATAATCCCGTAAGTTTTGATACGCGATACGATAGAGCTCCTCCTGCGTAAAGCCCTGTTTCTCAAGCGCCTCAAAAAGCGCCGGAAAATCACGGCTTGTGCGCAGATCCCGCGGATATTGCTGCATGCCGTCAAAATCCGAACCAATCGCGCAGCAATCAATTCCTCCGATTTCAACCACATGGCAAATATGCCGAACGATATCGTCAATTTTAGCTTCGTTGTTCTTTGATAGCTGCTGATAATAAAAATTGATACCGATCGTGCCGCGTTGTCTCGCAATTTCTCGGATCAAACTGTCACTGAGCGAGCGCGGATGATCGAGCACAGCCCTCGCGTTAGAATGCGACGCAAATGCGGGACGCGTCGCGCGTGAAAGCACCTGCTCAATTCCTCGATCGCTTAAGTGGGAAACATCAATCGCCATGCCGAGCTCACACATCCCGTCAATGATCTCTCTGCCGATCTCCGTTAATCCTTTGTTCCCCCGTCCCATCGCCGCGCCGGCAAGCTCGTTGTTTTCGTTCCATGTCAGCGTCATGGCACGAACCCCTAAGCGGTATAGCACGCGAAGCACGGCAAGGCTGCCGTCTACCGCTTCGCCTCCCTCGACCGTAAGTAAAGTTGCGATTTTGCCGCATGCAGGGGTATAATCGCGCGAAAATGGGATCAATTCATTGTTCTGGTCCAGCATGCGCTGATAAGCATCGATCATTGCAATGCACTGGTGCAGCGGTGGCGTCTGCAGAGCGGTATCTGTCCAGCAGGCAAAAAACTGCAAGGCAACACCGCCTCTCAAAAGGCCGTCCATTTGGATCGACTGGTCTCGCTTGGGCCGTTTCAGATCGTAGCCGGACTGTACGGCGCCATATAGAAAATCGCAGTGACCGTCTGCAACGGGATACATTGCTGCCTCCTAATTACACAAACATTCTAAAAAGCGGCTTATCCACTTACATTTCGCTCTTATGAAACGGGGCATGGTTTCTCTCCATGCCCCGTCGGCGATTGTCTTTATTTCGCGTAGTCGACTGTTCGCGTTTCCCGGATGACGCTGACCTTGATCTGGCCGGGATATTCCAGTTCCGCTTCGATACGCTTGGCAATATCCTTTGCCAGGATAACCGCGTCGTTATCGTTTACACGATCCGGCTTCACAATGATGCGGATCTCGCGACCAGCCTGTATCGCATAGGAAGTGTCGACGCCTTCGAAGGAATTCGCAATCTCTTCGAGTTTCTCAAGCCGTTTGATGTAGCTCTCGAGTGTCTCGCGTCTTGCACCCGGTCGGGCTGCAGAAATAGCGTCCGCTGCCTGAACCAGAATCGCTTCGACCGTTTGTGGCTCGATGTCGCCGTGATGTGCCGCAATCGCATGGATAATCGCGTTGTTCTCACGGTATTTCTTGGCAAGATCCGCACCGATTTGCGTATGCGGTCCCTCGACTTCGTGATCGATCGACTTTCCGATATCGTGCAGTAACCCGGCGCGCTTTGCCAGCGCTACGTTTGCACCAAGCTCTGCAGCCATAATCCCGGCAAGATGCGCAACCTCGATCGAATGCTTCAATACATTCTGGCCGTAGCTCGTGCGATACTTCATTCGGCCAAGGTAACGAACCAACTCGTGATGTAGCCCGTTAACGCCCACTTCAAGCACAGCGGCTTCCCCG
Organism: Eubacteriales bacterium; assembly: GCA_034933205.1. Classification (GTDB taxonomy): domain Bacteria; phylum Bacillota; class Clostridia; order Christensenellales; family CAG-138; genus UBA7703. The sequence continues at coordinate 11,381 of JAYFNY010000058.1, read as the reverse complement.
GCTTCTCGAATTGCGGTATCGACTTCCTTCTTCGCCTTCTCCACCATTTCCTCTATCCGGGTCGGGTGAATTCGGCCATCCAGAATCAGCTTTTCCAGCGCAATTCGCGCAACTTCTCTGCGCACCGGATCGAATCCGGACAGAATCACCGCTTCCGGCGTATCGTCAATAATCAGATCTACACCGGTAGCCGTTTCGAGCGCACGGATGTTGCGTCCTTCGCGTCCGATGATGCGGCCTTTCATATCGTCGTTTGGCAGTGGCACAACCGAAACGGTTGCTTCCGCCACATGGTCTGCCGCGCAGCGCTGAATCGCAAGAGTAATGATGTTCCGGGCGCGCTTATCCGCTTCTTCCTTCGTCTTGGCCTCGATATCGCGAAGTAGAATCGCGGCATCGTGCCTCGCATCACGCTCAACGTTAGCAAGTAACATATTGCGTGCATCTTCCATAGAAAGCCCAGAGATTTTTTCAAGTTCATGTAACTGCTGCTCGTAAAGAGCTTTAACGGAAGCTTCCACCCCATCCAATTCCGCTTCGCGGTTTGCAATGGCGGACTCGCGTTTTTCGAGCGAATCCGATTTCTTATCGAGAAGTTCCTCCCTCTGAAAAATACGCCTTTCGTTTCTTTGAATCTCTCCGCGGCGTTCGCGGTTTTCTCTTTCCGCTTCGGAGCGAATTTTAAATACTTCTTCTTTCGCCTCGAGAATCTTTTCCTTTTTAATCTCTTCGGCCTTGCGCTGGGCATCGTCATAGAGCTTTTTTACGGCGTCCTCCGCCTTGGCTACCTTCGCTTCCGCAACGTTTCTGCGGTACGCATATCCAACGAGGAAACCGGAGAGCAGCGCCAGGATGCCAATCACTGTGTATAACCACCACATATGATTTCTCCGATCTATAAAAAATGTAACCGCACATCTCTGCACGGTCACTTCATAACGTAAAGTACATTTGAGCCTTGCAATAAGCGATTGCCTCAAAACGATCTATTATGAACACACCATAAAGAGTGCAGGATTACTCCAAAAAAGTATATATCAACAAATATGGCGCGTCAAGGAAAATTGACGGCGAAAGGGTTACCGCATTCCAAACAGATTCGAACCTACCATCACATAAGCAGGATTTTCGAATCCGATACCGGTTCTAAAACAAGGATATCTGCGCCGTTTTTTCCATTCCGGAGAAGCAGCCGCATTTTTCCATTGCCGTTATGACGCCGCTGTTCGCTTTCGTGATCGTCCGAAATTCCTCAATTGTATGGAAAACCTGTCCCGAGCGGCTCTGCGCCAGAGCAATCGCCGCATTGCTGCCAACACCGGGAATCGCGTTGAAGGGCGGACGGATCGCACCATCCTCAACGAGGAACCGCGTCGCGTCGGATTTGTAAAGGTCTACGGGAAGCAGCTCTATCCCGCGTTTATTCATTTCATATACGACCTCTAGAATCGTAATCATATCCTTTGTTCTGCCCTTTTCCGAATCGCTCATCTTAGCCGTTGAGCGATCGAGCTCGTGAATCGTTTCCAGGACCCGTTCTGCGCCACCCGCGGCAAGAGAGACATCGAATAAGTCGGCGCGCACCGTGTAATATACACTGTAAAACTCCAACGGATAATGAACTTTATAGTAGGCGACCCGAAAACTCATCATCGTATAGGCTACCGCATGACCGCGTGGGAACATGTACTTGATTTTTTTGCAGGAATCCATATACCAAGCCGGGATCTCATTATCGATCAGTTTCTGCTCCATTTCCGGCTTGAGTCCCTTCCCCTTGCGAACGGATTCCATGATTTTGAACGAACTGGAAGCATCCACGCCATGCATGATCAGATAATTCATGATATCGTCGCGCGTGCAGATTACTTCGTTCAGTTTTGCGATTTTATTGATTACGAGCGGCTCCGCGTTGCCAAGCCAAACGTCCGTTCCGTGGGTCAGGCCCGAGATGCGAACCAGTTCTTCCATCGTTGTCGGCTGCGTTGCATCCAATACGCCGCGAACGAAGCCTGTGCCGAATTCCGGTGTGCCTAGCGTACCGACTTTGCAGTCGATTTCGGAAAGATCTACCTTTAGTGAATCGCTCGATATATAAATCCGCATCGTATCGGGGTCGTCCAGCGGAATTTTAACCGGATCAAGTCCGGTAAGGTCCTGCAGCATTCGAAGCGCGGTAGGATCATCGTGTCCAAGAATATCCAGCTTTACCAGGCGGTCGTCCATCGCGTGGAAATCAAAGTGCGTCGTGATCGTATTTTTATCCGCCTTATCGGCTGGGTACTGAATCGGCGTATAGTCCAGAATATCGTCCTCCTTTGGGACGATAACGATCCCGCCGGGATGCTGTCCCGTCGTTACTTTTACATCCTGACAGCCTTTCGCAATGCGCTCACGCTCCGCGCGGCGGAGTGTCTTTCCCGTTTTTTCTTCGTAAAGGCGCACGTATTCAAACGCGGTACGCTCGGCAACGCCGCTAATCGTTCCTGCCCGAAACGCATGCCCGCGGCCGAACATCTCTTCTACATATTTATGCGCAACCGGTTGATATTCCCCGGAAAAATTCAGATCGATATCCGGCGTCTTATCTCCGTCAAATCCGAGAAACACTTCAAACGGAATATCATATCCCATTTTGTTGTATCGGGTTCCGCAAATAGGACAATCCTTATTTGGCATGTCGATTCCGCAAGCGTATTTCGACCTGTCCACATCAAAATCGCTGTGTTTGCAGTTTGGGCACACATAGTGAGGCTGCAAGGCGTTTACCTCGGTAATGCCCGCCATTGTCGCCACAAACGACGAACCGACGGAACCACGCGATCCAACAAGGTAGCCGTCCGAGTTACTCTTGTGAACAAGCCGCTGCGCCATGAGATAGAGCGATGCGAAACCGTTTCCGATGATGGATTTCAGTTCGCGATCCAGCCGTGCCTGCACGACTTCCGGCAGCGGATCGCCATAAATCTCATGCGCTCGGTTAACCGCCATATCCCGAAGGATATCGCTTGCGTTTTCAATCGTCGGCGCATGCGTCCCGTCCGGGAAGGGTTTTAGCAAATCGCACTGCTCCGCAATTTGGTTTGGAACGTCAACGACAACCCTTCGAGCCGCATCTTCGCCAAGGTAAGCGAATTCTTCCAGCATTTCCGACGTCGTTTTATAGTAGAGCGGCGCTTGGAATGCGGCATCGTCAAAGCCGTTCTTCGTTAATATGACTTCCCGATAGATCGCGTCTTCCGGATTCAAAAAATGTACGTCTCCTGTTGCCGCAACAGGAATTCCGAGGCGGTCTCCCAGAGCAACGATCTCACGATTGATTTCCAGAATACGTTCCTCCGTGGCCTTTCCTTCCCGAACTAGGAATGCATTATTGCAGCGCGGCTGAATCTCCAGGAAATCGTAAGACTTCGCAAGATAATCGATTCGCTCGCTGCCGGCTTCATTCAGAATCGCACGGTAGAGTTCGCCGGCCTCGCATGCAGACCCAAGGATCAAACCTTCCCGATAAAGGGAAAGCAGGCTGAACGGGATGATCGGGTTGTAATGGAAATGATCCAAATGCGCATAACTAACGATCCGGTAAAGATTCTTCATGCCGGACTGTGTCTTCGCCAGAATAATAATGTGGTTGGTTGGCGCGCGCTTCTTGCCGCGCTCCTGTTTTGTTTCATCCGAACGGACCGGTAATTTATCAAGACCCAGTCCGCGGATTTTCTCTAGCAGTTTCAGAAAAATCTCGCCTGTTGCCGCCGCATCGTCCGTCGCACGGTGATGCTCCAGTAAAACAACGCCCAATGCGTCGCAAACCGTATCCAACTTGTGATTGATCAAGTCATGCATCAGATATCTTGCGAGCATAAGCGTATCTGCATATTTTTGCTTAAACTCCAGATTAAACCGCTGACCGTGATATCGGATGAACCCCATATCAAATTCCGCATTATGCGCAACCAGGCAGCATCCTTCGCAGAATTCCGCAAATTTCGTCAGTACCTCTCGCGTATCCGGTGCACCGGAAAGCATATTCGTCGTGATTCCGGTCAGTTCCGTGATATTCGGCGGTACCACGCCGCCGGTATTCACAAAAGTCTGGAACCGATCCACAATAGCGCCATTTTTCAGTTTGACCGCGCCGACTTCAATAATCTCGCATTGTTCCGGTTTCAGGCCTGTGGTTTCCAAATCAAATACAACAAAAGTTTGCTCCATATCGATCAATTCGGATTCGCGGAGTAAATATCCTTCCACTCCAAAGATCGGTTTCACCCCGTTCTTCTTTGCAGCCTTTGCTGCGGCTGGAAACGCCTGGACGACGCCGTGGTCCGTAATTGCGAGCGCCGGATGGCCGAATCGCTTTGCCGTTTCAAACGCCTGACTGACATCCGTAATACCGTCCTGTGTGGACATACGCGTATGCAGATGCAACTCAACCCTTTTTAACTCGCAGTTGTCCTGCCTGCCCTCGAACGGCACGACGCATACGCTGTTTGCGTAGAACATCAATTCGCCTGTGATCTGCGACTCGCGGCAAACACCCTGCGCAAGGATATGATCCCCTCGCTTCTGCGCGCCTTCAAATTCGGCTGCGACCGAATTCTTCTGTTCCTCCGAATCCAGCAGCAAGGAACAGTAAATGCTGTCCGTTCCATCCGTCAGCGCGACGTCCAGCGGAAAACTCGTTTCCCCTTTTCTCCGCTTGTTTTTAAATGAATTTCGTTCGTTAATGGAGACGACCGTCCCCTCGATGACAACTTTATCCTTCCCGCTTTTCAGACTGTGCATTGACGATCGCGCAGTTGAAGCGACATACCCGCCGAATATCGAGTGTTTTCCTGCAACTCCCGCCGAAATCTGCGCAGGCTTGGGTGCACTTTCCTGAACGGCATCCCGCGCGCTCTCCGTATCGTTGCCATGTTCCGCAATCCATTCGACGCGGATTCGCATCCCGTCCAGACGCGTTTCCAACATTGTAATCAGTTGCTGTGTGAGCCCGATCGCCGGTTCGCGATCGCAGCGAAAAAAGGCCGTCAGCATATTTTGCTCACGGTTTAATGTAACTTTATCGAGTTGGACGGAATCTTCTGTAATGCCAACGCGTTTCAGCGTCGCCAGCAACTCTTCCTGCAAATTCTTCCTTATCCTCCGACCCGCAAGGCTCGTTTACTCCAATTTTATTCGACTATCTGGATTGCTGCATCAGGAGCTCGCTTGCTCTTTCAATCAATCGCTCCACAACTTCGTCAGCCGATCCATGGAATGTTTGCTCTCCTTTTTCAAACAGGATTCCGTTCCCGTTTCCAAATGCAATCCCAATATCCGCGTCACGCGCTTCCCCGGGACCATTAACCGCGCATCCCATGACCGCAACTTTCAGGTATCCTTTTTTATGCGGCAGCCGATTGTTGACCCGGTCGACCATCTGCATCACATCCACGCGCGTTCTTCCGCAAGTCGGGCAACTGACGATTTCGATATCGTCCCTTCGAAGACCAACGGCACGCAGAATCCGCAATCCGGTCTCCACCTCACGCACAGGGTCATCCGTAAGCGAAACACGAATGGTATCCCCGATCCCATCCAAAAGCAGCGCGCCGATACCTGCGGCAGACTTTACGATACCGTTGGCAACGTCTCCCGTCTCGGTAACGCCAACATGCAACGGATAGTCCACCTTCCGGCTGATCGCGCGATAAGCGTCTACCGTCTCACGAACGTTGGAAGCCTTCAAGGATAAAACAATATCGGTAAAGCCTTCCTGTTCCAGAATCTTCACGTGCCTTAGTGCGCTGTCCACCATAGCTTCCGTTGTTGCGCCACCGTATCGCACGCGAAGCGCAGGTTCGATAGACCCTGCATTGACGCCGATTCGAATTGGCGTATGGTGCATTTTTGCGCAGGAAACCAGTGTGCGAACACGCGTTTCATCCCCAATATTACCGGGATTAAAGCGTAATTTATCCGCGCCGTTTTCAATGGCCGCTATCGCAAGGCGGTAATCAAAATGAATGTCGGCGACGATTGGAATACGGATGCGATCCTTGATCTTCCTCAGAGCCTTCGCACAGTCCATATCGTAAACCGACGATCGAACAATATCGCATCCGGCGTCGGTAAGCGACTCAATCTGGCGAACCGTTGCCTCCACATTTCGTGTGTCCGTATTCGTCATAGACTGAACGGAAACAGGAGTTCCTCCGCCAACAGGTACGTTGCCGATTAAAATTTTCTTCGTATGATTACCCAAGCTGCCCCCGAATCAGGTTCGAAATATCGTTATAAGTCAACAGTATCATCAGTCCAAACAGAAGAATCAATCCGACAAAATGTACCATTCCTTCCTTTTCGGGAGCAATCGGCTTTCCGCGGATAAGTTCCACAACCATGAATACGAGCCGACCGCCATCCATAGCCGGGATAGGCAACAAGTTCATGATTCCAAGGCTCGCACTGATGAGAACCAGTAACCGAAGCACATTTTCTGCGCTGGAACGCACTGCTTCGCTGATAAGCGATACAATTGCAACGGGACCCGCTGCGTCCGAACTGGAAATATTCCCCTGGAATGCTCTTCCGAAAAACCGGAACGTCTCCACCAGCGTTGCGGTTACGTAATTTATGGAACGCCCTACAGACGCGCCAAAGCCAAATTGGACGCGCGCCTGCGTTATCGTTATACCGATCTGATTCCTTCCGAGTTCCTCGTTATAGATATTGTTCAGCTGTAAAACTTTCGTTTCACCATTTCGCTCAACGGTGAGCGTCATGTCCTTAGTTTCAACCGCACGAATCATATCCACCGTCTGGAAATAGAATTTTACTGGCTTGCCATCCACCTGCAGAAGGATATCGCCCGTTTGCACGCCAGCTGTCGCTGCCGGCATATCGGGCGATACTTCATAGACACCGGGCATAAAATCCCCGAAAATCGAAAGCGTAACGATGGATACCAAGATAGCGAACAGCAGATTCATAACCGGGCCGGCAACGACAACAACGATGCGCTTCCAAACTTTCTGCGCGTTAAAGGAACGTTCGTTCGCAACTTCCTGATCCTCGCCTTCAAAGCGGCACATTCCGCCAATCGGCAGCGCGCGTAACGAATATTCGATACCGTTCTTTTTTTTAGAAAACAGCTTCGGCCCCATACCAACTGCAAATTCTAATATGGAAAATCCCAGCGCGCGGCCTGCTAAAAAGTGCCCAAGTTCATGCACGACAACAAGGACTGAAAGCAGCACGAGCGCGGCAAGGATCGAAAGTGCCGTTGTCAAATTGTTTACCGCCTTTCCAGCGAGAGTCGTTCGATCATTCGTTTTGCAATGAGACGAACCGATCGATCCGCCTCGATGATCTCTTCCAGGCTCCGAAGAGCTTCTGGCTTGTGTTGATCTAGAGTATAATCCACCACGCGTTCGATGTCCAGAAAGCCGATATCGCCGCTACAAAATGCTTCCACAGCCGCCTCATTTGCGCCATTATATGCCAGCGGAAAAGATAGGCCGGCCCGTAAGGCCTCGTAGGCAAGTTTCAGAGAAAGAAACCGTTCCAAATCCGGTTTATAAAATGCAAGAGGAGCCTCGTTCCAAAGCTGCAGTGGTTCGCAGGAAGAAACCGCTCGTTCCGGATATAGAATCGCATATTGAATCGGAAGGCGCATATCGGGTTTGCTCATATTTGCCATTACCGTTCCGTCGCGATAAGCAACCATAGAGTGTACGATGGACTGCGGGTGAATCACCACTTCAATCTTTTCAGCCGGGAAATGGAAAAGGTATGCCGCTTCTATGACTTCGAGCCCCTTGTTAAAGAGTGTAGCCGAGTCTATCGTAATCTTTTTCCCCATATTCCAGGTTGGGTGCGCCAGCGCCTGTTCAAGAGTCACGTCTTTCAACGCTTCGCGCGATTCACGCCAGAATGGTCCGCCGGAAGCAGTGAGGAGAAGCTTTTGTACCTCTTCCCGCCTGCCGTTTTGCAGGCATTGGAATATCGCGGACTGCTCGCTGTCCACAGGAAGAATTTCTCCGTGATACTCGGCAAGCAGGCTTTCGACAAGGCTTTGCCCGCAAACAATGCTTTCTTTATTCGCAAGCGCAACCCGTTTCCCTGCTTTCAACGATGCGGCAAGCGGCGCAAGCGCTGCAAATCCGCTCACACCGTTTACAACGACATCCGCTTCGGAAACCGCAGCCAGTTTCCGGGTTGCACCCGGACCAAGGATCGCATGTGTTCCGGCAGGCAGAAGAGACGCCTCAAAAACCGTTTCACACGCAACGATTTGGGGATGAAACGTCTTTGCCTGCAAAATCAACGTTTCAACGTCCTTATTCGCGGCAATCCCCAAAAGCGCAAGATCCTGTGGATGAGACGCAACAACATCCAGGGCCTGTCTTCCGATGGACCCCGTGCAGCCAAGCACCGTAACTTTCTTGATTGTACTCATATAAAACCTTACAATTCAGTTAAAAAATCCCAAGTTTCTGCATCGTCAGAAATACGCAGAGCACCAACGGCGTGCAGAACATGATACTGTCAATTCGATCAATGATCCCCCCGTGCCCGGGAAATACGCTCGAGAAGTCCTTGACGCCGGCCCAGCGTTTCAAAAGAGACGCAAATAAATCTCCAAATTGGGAAAATAAGCCGCAGCCTAACCCCAAAAGAACCAGAACCGCCGAACTGATCGCTGCGCCCCACAGCCGCTGCAGATAGATCATGGCAAAGCCAAACGCCGTTCCGCCCAGCAACGCAAAAAAAGCGCCTTCTACCGTCTTTTTCGGGCTTATAGTCGGGCAGAGCTTATGTTTACCAAGGAAGGTGCCGCCAAAATAGGCGAACGTATCCGCGCACTCCGGCGCAGCGTATGCCATGCCCGCCGCAACAAGGGCAATCGGCCTGTCAAAGCTAAAATACACAAGCATCATACACATGAGAAACAGCGTCGGATAATTCAAGATAAATAAGGATGGAATAATATCGTTCGTTGTGTGTCTTTTGGTAAACAGGGACCATATCATGGTCGTCATAACGGATGCTAAGTAGAATATAAACATCGAAAGCATTCCGAGATAGAAATAAATAAAAGGATATGCGATGGCAAAAACGTATGCGGGGACTAAAATGGGATCATAACTTTTTTTACGGAATGTCAGCCCCATTTCATAGATCGCCGCAAGGGAAAACAGCGACAGAACGCTCAAAAGAAAAAATCCGCCGAAGAAAAGTACCGCAATCAGCAAAAGTACCAAAAGTGTTCCAACGATGATTCGCGTTTTCATTGATCATCCCCCAGTCCGCCAAATCGCCTCGAACGTTTCTGGTACGCTTTCAGCGCTTCAATATAGCGCTCATCCGAAAAGTCCGGCCAGTATTCAGCGGGAAAAAGAAACTCGGCATAGGAGATCTGATAAAGCAAGAAGTTGGAAATCCGCTGTTCTCCGCTGGTACGGATAACAAGATCCACTTCCGGTTGACCGGCGGTATAAAGATGTCCCTCCAGCTGTTCGGAAGTAATCTCATGCTTTCCTTCGCTGAGTGCATCCTGAAACGCAAGATTCGCCGCTCGTAAAATCTCCGCACGGCTTCCATAGTTCAGTGCGATATTCAAATTCAGGCCGCTGTTCGATTCCGTACGTTTGATCGCTCGTTCAATGACCGAACGTACCGGCGCCGGAAATTCCCAATACGCCCCGATAATCCGGATCCGAACGCGGTTTTCAAAGAGTTCGTCGATTTCCTTCGTAAAATACTCGATCAGCAGACTCAGAAGCGTACTGACTTCATCGGACGGACGTTTCCAATTCTCTGTCGAAAAGGCATAAAGCGTCAACGACGTGATCCCAAGATCGGACGACAGGCGAATAATTCCGCGAAGCCTGTCAACGCCAGCGCGATGGCCGGCGCTTCGCGAAAGCTTTTGTTCCTTTGCCCAACGTCCGTTGCCATCCATCACAATCGCAACGTGCTTCGGAATCCGCTCCGGATTCAGCCCAAGAGCGATGATTTCATCCCTGTTATAATTCGACATAGCCCTTCTTTACAAATCGAGGTGCAGAGCGAAAGTACCCTGCACCTCAAGCATTCGCTTCATTTGGTTCCGTTCGAAAAAGCGCATAGGTAAGCAGCACGCGTTCTTCGTCCAAGACGGTTTGCCGTATTACACGCTTACTTGTGCCATCCGGAATTCCCTTCTTGGAACGCACCTCTTTCAAAACGAGTTCGAAACCCTCCCGCTGAAGAGTTAAATATGCGGCGTCCAGTGGCATACCTAGCACATTCGTCAAACAGAAAGGATCTCCTTTTCCTTTGCCGCAAGGATGGTATCGATCTCTTTGATCAGATCGTCCGTCAATTTCTGGACCTTCTCATCGAGCGACTTACGGTCATCCTCGGTTATTGACTTGTCCTTCTCGTCCTTTTTGATCTGCTCGTTTGCATCGCGTCGGATCGCACGGATCGCCACCTTGCTCTCCTCGCCCTTTTTCTTTACGACTTTTACAAGTTCTTTTCTGCGTTCCTCATTCAGTTCCGGAAATAGCAGCCGAATCACTTTGCCATCGTTTGCAGGATTGATACCAAGGTCCGATTTCTGAATCGCTTTCTCAATGGCAGGAATCGCTTTATTATCCCAGACAGAGATCATCAGCATTCTCGGTTCTGGTGTGGAGATGTTGCCAAGCTGTTGAATCGGTGTCGGCGTTCCATAGTAATCCACTGAAATCCGATCCAGCAACTGCGGATTGGCGCGACCTGCGCGCAGGCCCCCCAACTCCGACTTGAGCACGGCAATGGTCTTCTGCATGCGTTCCTTCGTAATATCTAAAACTTCGTTTGCCATGTTCCAATCCTCCTGTTCGTTCTTTATTCTACTATATCTGGCAAACCGGATTCAAGCCCAAACTTATTGGGCCAGCACGTTCGCAGCTTTTTTACAAAGTAAAAATCCGCCCTGAATGATCAACTCTTCAAAGGACGGATTCTTTTTACTTACGATTCTGGCTCTACACTATAGATTGGGGTAAAGGAAAAAAAGAAGAAGCATAACCGCTTCAAATCTTGTAGATTAAGGTTGTTCAAGCCACTACGAGAAAAGGAGAAGGTTATGCTTCAAACACATCTTATCGCAGAATTGCTGGATATGGAAGCCTATGAATTTGAAGGATTGGAACAGAACGAAAAACAGATCGTACTAAGAGTACGTATGAAGCGGCGGACGCAGGAATGCCCAGCATGTCGAACGCCATGTGACCAGGTGCATGACTACCGAATGCAACGGGTCAAAGATAGCCCAATTCAAGGGAGAGCCGTGATTTTGCAATATCGAAAGCGACGATATCGCTGCCCTTGTTGCGGGAAACGGTTCTACGAAAGTAATTATCTTT
>JAYFNY010000057.1:0-2062 GCA_034933205.1 Eubacteriales bacterium | reverse complement strand
GTGTATGTGGTCCGGCATCATATGTCCTTCCAGTATCTCTACTCCTTTATACCTGCATAGCTGCTTCAGTATGTCCCGTATGCTCTCTCTTAATTGATTATAGATGATTTTTCGTCTATACTTTGGAGTGAACACAATGTGTTACTTACAGAGCCATTTTGTGTGTGCTAAACTGTTTTCCTGTTTAGCCATGGAATCACCTTTCCTTTCCGGCATAGTAGCTTGAACACTTCTATCCTATCGGAAAGGTGATTACCTTTGTATAACTTTTTACTCCACCCGCATAGCGGGTGGTTTTTTATGTCGCTCGCTTCGCTCGCGCCACAGACTGAAGTCCATAAATTCAAAAAGCAAGGTCATCCCTTGCTTTTTCGCGCTTTGATTGCTTCTTATAGAAATAGTACGAGGCCAATCGGTAAAAAGATCGCCAAAATGAAATCCATAACTTTGATCTTGGTGAGTTTGAGCAAATTCAGCCCGATTGCCAGGATCAGCAGCGAACCGACGCAGGTCATTTCCGCTACCGCCGCGTCACTGAGCACGGGAGATAGCGTCTGCGCTAATAATGTAATCGCGCCCTGATAGAGAAACAGCGGAATCGCCGAAAGCAGCACGCCTGCGCCCAATGTGCTGGCAAAGATAATCGCACTGACGCCGTCGAGTATACTCTTCGTAAAAAGCACCTCATGATCCCCGGTCAATCCGCTGTTCAGGGACCCGACAACAGCCATGGCTCCAACGCAGAAAAGGAGCGTAGCGGTGATGAACCCTTCGCCGAGTTTGGAAGACCCGGCGTCTGTTCTCGCAAATTTTGCCTCAACATTCCCAACAAAGCGATTGAAATGCCCGTCAAAATCGAGCAGCATGCCAATTACGCCACCGACAACAATAGAAATCGTTGTAATCAGAACATTGGTGCCTTTTAGCATCCCGCTGATACCAATGTAAATAACAACCAAACCGATTCCTTGCATAATTCCAGCGGAGACACGCTCCGGTATTCCCTTTTTCAGGAGCAAACCGAGCGCTCCGCCAACAATGATTGCTGCCGCGTTGACTATGGTTCCAAGCATCGGGAGGTATCCTTTCCAAATCCGCTTCAATCGATTGAATCATTCAGACATTGTGTAAGATTATACGCCATTGGTTGCAGAAAAGAAAGCACAAGAGTTCTCAATTCCAATCGTTCTCCGGATTTGAGAATTCCAGTTACAGACCGCTTCTTCAAGATATTCAAAAATCTAGCTGTCTTCTTGCCATGCGTTGGTTCATACTGTCCAGTATTTTGGTTACCCATATAATGCCGGAAAAGAGTTAATTTTAAAAGTAAGGCCTCTTGCGAATCCTCATTTGCATTTCTTGTCGAACGAGTCAGCCCTTGACAAATCCGACTCCAGGATCGATCGCAAAAAGAGAGGCTCACATGTGCGAGCCTCTCTTACGCTGCGTTTCTTATTTGTCCAGAATCTCCGTGACAACGCCGGAAGCTACCGTGCGGCCGCCTTCGCGAATTGCGAAGCGGAGTCCGGTCTCGATCGCGATCGGCGTGATCAGCGTGATCGTCATGTCGATATGGTCGCCAGGCATAACCATTTCAACGCCCTGCGGCAGTTCGACCGTGCCCGTCACGTCCGTCGTCCGAAAATAGAACTGCGGACGATAGCCCGTGAAAAACGGGGTGTGACGGCCGCCTTCTTCTTTCGTCAGAACGTACACGCGGCCGAGAAAATGCGTATGCGGATGAATCGAATTCGGCTTGGCCAGAACCTGACCACGCTCGATGTCCGAACGCTGCACACCGCGCAGAAGCGCGCCGATGTTGTCGCCCGCAATCGCCTGATCCAGCTGCTTACGGAACATTTCTACGCCCGTTACAACCACCGAACGCGTGTCGTCCGTCAGTCCGACGATCTCTACCGTGTCGCCAACCTTCACCGTTCCGCGCTCCACACGGCCCGTCGCGACCGTGCCGCGGCCCGTGATCGTGAAGACGTCTTCTACCGGCATCAGGAACGGCTTGTCTACCGCGCGCTCCGGTGTCGGAATATAGCTGTCTACCGCA
>JAYFNY010000056.1:0-56724 GCA_034933205.1 Eubacteriales bacterium | reverse complement strand
AAAAACGCCCCTTGAGGGGCGTAAAGTAAGATGAGACATAGTAGCTTGAACCTAAGTGAAAGCCGCGTCTTTAGGCGCGCGTCGGCACCCTGGGCTTATAGCCCTAGTGCGAACCACCCGTTTTACGGGTGGAAGCGATTCATGTTATTTACCCCGACCATTCGCTCGCTTCGAACCCCGGATTTCCGCGCCTTCGCCGAGCGTAGCTGCAAAGCGCTCCAGAATCTGTCGCTGTTCCTCCGAAAGGCGCCTTGGTACCTCAACGTTTACCGTAATAAACAAATCGCCTTTTCCGTTACCGTTCAGACGCTGGATGCCCTGTTCACGAAGCCGAAATGTGGAACCGGTCTGCGTTCCTGCCGGTACCTGATACTTTACGCTTTCCTTCAGCGTAGGCACCGTTACCCCGCCTCCAAGCGCAGCTACGGTATACGTGACCGGCATTTCAAGGTAAAGATCGAATCCTTTTCTTGTAAACTGCTTGTGCGGACGTACGCTGATCGTAACATAGAGATCGCCGTTCGGACCTCCCCTATGCCCGGCGCTGCCCATGCCACGAAGGCAGAGACTTTGCCCATTGTCAATTCCAGCAGGTATCTTTACCTTCTTCTTCAGGTTCTGACGAACCCTGCCACTCCCTCTGCATTCAGGGCATGGATCGGAAATAACCTTGCCCGTACCACGACACGTGGAACATGGGCGCGTCGACGAAAACGAGCCGAGAATCGTGTTCTGCTGCGTTCTCACCTGCCCGGTACCATTGCATGTTTTGCAGGTTACCGGCTGCGTACCGGGTTTTGCACCGCTCCCGTGGCAGGTTTCACAAGTTTCCTCACGCGGAACGACAATTTCTTTTTCAACGCCAAAAGCCGCTTCTTCAAACGTAATCGTCAGATTATACCGCAGATCGTCGCCCGGAATCGGACCGTTGCGGGATTGTCCGCCGCCGAATCCACCAAAACCGCCGAATCCGCCGCCGAACATCTGCCCAAGGATATCGCCAAGGTCTCCAAAACCACCTGCAAACGGATCCTGCCCACCCATAGACGGATCGAACGCAGCGTGACCAAACTGATCGTATTTCGCTCGCTTGTCGGCGTCTACTAATACCTCAGCCGCCTCGTTGAGTTCTTTAAACTGTGCCTCCGCCGCTTTATCGCCCGGATGCAGGTCGGGGTGGCATTCCTTCGCCTTTTTACGGAACGCGCTTTTGATCTCGTCCGTCGTGGCGGTTTTACTCACGCCCAATATTTCGTAATAATCGCGTTTGTCTGCCAATGCCACTTACCTCTCAATAAAAAGCGCATTGTTTTGCGTGCGCTTTTCTACTGTCCTTCATTATATCAGCATCATCCCGAATTTGGCAGGGTGTGCTTTTTTCGGATTGAGAGGCGCAATGTTTTTGCGCCTCCCATACGCTTTACTTACTGACGCCTGACGTCAGTTATTTTTTATCATCGTCTACGACTTCATAGTCGGCATCAACAACGTCGTCCTTTGAGGAGCCCTGCGACGGATCATAACTCTGCTGCGAAGAACCCTCGTATCCCTGCGAACCTGCGTTGCCACCCGCCTGCTGTTGTGCCTGCTCGTATACTTTGCCAAACACGCTGTAGCTTACTTCGGTGAGATGATCGCTTGCGGTCTTGATCAGGCCGTTGTCGCCGCTCTCGTTCGCTTTCTTCAGGTCGGCGATTGCTTTTTCAACCTGTTCTTTGCCGGATGCATCAATCTTGTCTCCCATTTCACGTAGAGAGCGCTCCGTCGTGTAGATCAGCTGATCCGCGTGGTTCCGCGTTTCAACTTCTTCCTGATGTTTCTTGTCTTCGTCCGCAAACTTCTCCGCTTCAGCGACCGCACGCTTGATCTCGTCCTCATTGAGATTTGTCGAAGCGGTAATGGTCACGTTCTGCTGATTTCCCGTACCAAGGTCCTTTGCGGAAACATGAACGATTCCGTTCGCATCGATATCAAAGGAGACCTCGATCTGCGGTACGCCGCGCGGTGCGGGCGCAATACCGGTCAGCTGGAAACGACCGAGCGTTTTATTATCCCTCGCCATACCGCGCTCACCCTGAAGCACGTGCACTTCGACGCTCGTCTGGCCATCCGCCGCAGTGGAGAAAATCTGGCTCTTTTTGGTCGGGATCGTGGTGTTCCGCTCAATCAGCTTCGTAAACACGCCGCCGACGGTTTCAATGCCCAGCGAAAGCGGAGTAACATCCAGAAGAAGAATATCCTTTACTTCGCCGCCAAGCACGCCGCCCTGAATTGCCGCGCCGATTGCTACGCATTCATCCGGGTTGATTCCTTTAAACGGCTCTTTTCCGGTGATTTTTTTCACCATATCCTGGACCATCGGGATACGGGAAGAACCGCCGACGAGGATGACCTTGTCTACTTGCGAAGCCGAGAGGTTTGCATCCCCAAGGCACTTCTGCACCAGGGTCTTCGTCTGCTCTACAAGGCTGTTGATCAGCTCGTTGAACTTTGCGCGGGAGATCGTGATATCCAGGTGCTTCGGTCCCGATTTGTCCATTGTGATAAACGGCAGATTGATCGTCGTTTGCATCACGCCGGAAAGGTCGATCTTCGCTTTTTCAGCCGCTTCTTTCAGCCGCTGGAGCGCCATCTTGTCCTGCCTGAGGTCAATGCCGTTGTTCTTCTTAAAGTCATCGGCAATGTAGTCCATAATCAGTTGATCGAAGTCGTCGCCGCCGAGACGGTTATTACCGGCAGTTGCGAGAACCTGAAACACGCCGTCGCCGATTTCCAGAATGGAAACATCGAACGTACCGCCGCCAAGGTCGTAGACAAGGATCTTCTGGTTATTCTCCTTGTCCATACCGTAAGCAAGCGCCGCCGCGGTCGGTTCGTTGATAATGCGAAGCACTTCAAGCCCCGCAATACGGCCCGCGTCCTTTGTCGCCTGACGCTGACTGTCCGTAAAGTACGCCGGTACGGTGATGACCGCCTGCGTTACCGTTTCGCCAAGGTATGCTTCCGCATCCGTTTTGAGCTTCTGCAGAATCATTGCGGATATTTCCTGCGGCGTATAATCTTTGCCTTCGATATGTACTTTACGGGAAGAGCCCATATCGCGCTTGATCGAAGAAATCGTACGGTCCGGATTTGTGATCGCCTGACGTTTTGCAATGTTGCCGACCATCCGCTCCCCGTCTTTAAACGCAACCACAGAAGGCGTGGTGCGCGAACCCTCGGAATTGGGAATAACGACCGGTTCGCCGCCTTCCAGGAAAGCGACGCAGGAATTCGTCGTGCCAAGGTCAATACCAATAATTTTACCCATAAATAATGTCCTCCAACTATTCTATAAAATCATTTCCAAACTTTGGAAAAGTGTATCTCTGATTCATTTCGTCCTCCGGCCAGAAAGTTATTCTGCAACTTTTACCATGCAGTGCCGGATAACACGATCCCCCATTCGATAGCCTTTTTGCAGAACGACAACGATCTCGCCGCTGTCTTTTCCTTCGGTTTTCTCCTGCATAACGGCTTCATGCTTCGTAGGATCGAACTTGCAGTCCGTTTCGATTTCTTCCAAGCCAAGTTTTTTCAGCGCATCGAGTATCTGCCGCTGCACCAGGGCAATTCCCTCGCGCCAGGTTTTTTGATCGGCAGGAATGCTGTCCAGCGCGCGCTCAAGGCTATCCAACGCAGGCAGAAGATCCTTTACAACGTCCCGCTTGCCTTCTTCATAACTATCCAGACGAACGCTGGCGTTCCTTCTGCGGAAATTATCAAAGTCGGCCTGAACGCGCTGTAAAAGATTTACCGTTTCGTCCTTTTCACGTTGAAGCGTTTCAATATGCGTTTTCGCGGCGGAAAATTCCTCAGCCGTCAATGTATACGTTTCCTGCGCCGCAGCATCGGCGGGAGTATCCGTTACAACCGATTCCGGCTTCGCTGCATTTTTTTCCGTTTCTTTGGCCGGCGCTGATTCATCCATCTTGACTTCCGTTTCGACGGATTCTGATTTTTCTGTTTTCTTAGTCAATGGTCGGTCTCTCCTTTTCCTTCCCGCAAAGATGATTGTTCTCATCCGAACGGGTCTGCATTATTCGTCGTCCAGATCGTTGGACAAAATCTCCGAAAGGCTTCTTCGCATGAATTCCAGAACCGAAAGGACCTTCCCGTAATTCATTCGCGTAGGTCCGATTATACCAAACGACCCCATTGGTTCGTCGCCAATCCGATATGTCGCCGTAACGATGCTGCAATCCTTAAAACTCTCATCCTCGTTTTCATTTCCGATCGTAATCGAGAACTCAAGTTTGCTGGCGCGCTTCAGCATATCGTAAAGCATGCTTCGTCCCTCAACCGCAGCAAGGAACGTCTTTGCCTTGTTCACATCGCTATATTCCGGATAATGCAACATATTTGTCGCACCGGAAAGCTGAACGTTTGACGTCTCCGGTTCTATTTTATGCTCGATCGCTTCCACAATACTGCCTAAAAAAGCACCGCGGTCCCGGATTTCGCTGCTCATTTCCGCTACGACGCGTTCTCCGATATGATCCATGCGGCAATCGTAAAAACGCTCCGTCAGCATTCTTGAAATGCGCTCAAGCTCGTAGCTGTCCATATCCTCCGGGACGCGAATTACCACATCCCGAGCAAACCCCGCCGTCGTTACAATTACGACAAGAGCGCGGCCTTCCCTTAGCGGAACGATCTGAATATGACGCAGACGGTTCGCCGAAAGCATTGGCGGCATCACCATCGCCGTATAATGCGTTACTGTGGAAAGCGCCTGTGCCGTCTGCTTCATTACTGCTTCAACTTCATCCAGCTTAGCGCCCATATGCGCACGAATGATCTTGATTTCGTCTTCGGAAAGCGCGGCTTTCTGCATCATTTGGTCAACATAAAGCCGATACGCTTTATCCGAAGGAACACGCCCTGCGGACGTGTGAGGCTGTTCCAGATATCCAAGCTCTTCCAGATCCGCCATTTCATTTCGAATTGTCGCACTGGAAAGATGAAAACCTTCGAGCTTACTGATCGCGCGGGACCCAACCGGCGACGCGGACATAATGTACTCGTCGATGATCGCTTTGAGAATACCAAGTTTCCTCGCATCGAGTTCCATAAAATCCGCCTCCTTCCCAGTCCTCTTCCCACAACGGCCCAATGTAATATTGCTTTGAACACCGAACTCCCGTGGTATTTTCGCTGTTAGCACTCTATTTTGTCGAGTGCTAACCCATGAGAAAAATTTAGCACCTACGAGCTTTTGTGTCAAGTAAGTGCTGTATCAAAAATGTGACATTCCAGTGAATTCACCCTTTTCGAGAAATCGAGTTCTATCGAGGTTCTGTTTCACGTTTTCTTGCATCATCGCTATAGAAAGAACTGCAGCGCTTCATTCTGAAGATCCAACCCCCTTCTGTTCAGGGCGATTCGGTCTTTTGTTTCCACGATCCATTTGCGTTTTCGAAGCGCGTCCATGGCGACCGGGTAGGCCTCCGTTATATCGACACCGAATCGGGCGGTAAACGCCCCTCTGTCGAGTCCGTTTATCAGCCTTAAGCCTAGCATAACGGTTTCAAACATTTCATCCGTGCTCTGAAGGCGTATGGTTTCCGCCGTGGGACGTTTTCCTTTTTTCAAAGAGCCAAGATAGCTTTCCACCGTGTCCAGATTTGCAAAGCGAGTCCAGCTTTTCAGTTTGAGCGCGGAATGCGCGGCTACGCCAAAACCGAGATATTCACCGTTCAGCCAGTAGTTCAAATTATGCCGGCACTCGTACCCATCACGAGCAAAATTGCTGATTTCATATCGCCGGTAACCACGGGACTCAAGATAATCAATACCAGCGTCCTGCATATCCGCAACCGCATCCTCATCCGGCAGTACGATCTCTTTATCCTTCACGCTGAAATAAAGCGGTGTATGCTCTTCCAGAATCAGTGCATAGCTGGAAATATGCGTCACGGCAAGGTCACAGACCGCTTCAAGCGTACGCAGATACCGCTCCGGCGTTTGCCTAGGCAAGCCGTGCATCACGTCTACATTGATATTGAAAAAGCCGGCCTCCCGTGCAAAACGAAGCGTTTCTTCGAACTGCGAATAGGTATGAATCCGCCCGATGCATTTGAGCAAGTCGTCGCAGGAACTTTGCAGACCGATTGAAAGGCGATTGATCCCCGCATCGGAATACTCGGCAAGATTTTCGCGTGATGCCGTGCCGGGGTTACATTCCATGGAGCATTCCGCGTTGCTTTTTATCGAGAAATTCCTGCGTAACACATCCATAATACGGCGCATCTGGCTGCCGCTTAACAGCGAAGGCGTCCCGCCGCCGAAAAAAACCGTTTCGAACGAAGCGGGATACTCGCCATTTCGCGCAACGAGGTCGATTTCCCGAATCAACGCGTCAACATACTCCTCCGGCACGCCGCCCGTACAGGGAAACGATATGAAATCGCAATAATTGCACTTTTTTACGCAGAACGGTATGTGAAGATAAATCCCTGCCATCGTACGTTAATTAATGCGAAGCACGCTCATGAATGCGTCGCTCGGCAACGAAACGGTGCCAACCTGACGCATCCGTTTCTTGCCTTCCTTTTGCTTTTCAAGCAATTTCTTTTTCCTTGTAACGTCACCGCCGTAACATTTTGCAAGAACGTCCTTACGGACCGCGCGCACCGTTTCCCGCGCGATGATTTTTCCGCCGATCGCAGCCTGAATCGGAATCTCAAACTGCTGGCGCGGAATAACCTCGCATAGTTTTTCCGCCACGGCGCGTCCCTTGGCATACGCACGGTCCCGGTGAACGATTGTGCTGAGCGCATCGCACATATCGCCGTTCAGAAGGAAATCCAATTTGACCAGATCGCTTGTCTGATACCCTTTGAGTTCGTAATCAAACGATGCGTACCCGCGGCTGCGACTCTTGAGTTGATCAAAAAAGTCGTAGATAATCTCGTTGAGCGGGAGCGTATAGTGGATGCTGACGCGGGATTCTTCCAGATAGCCCATATCAATAAAGATTCCGCGGCGCTCCTGGCAAATCTCCATAATCGAGCCAACGTATTCCGAAGGCGTCATGATGGTTGCGCTGACCACCGGCTCTTCCAGCGACTCGATTTCGGTCACGGGAGGAAGGTTCGAAGGATTATCGATCATTCGTTCCTCTCCGGTCGTCAGGATTACCTTATAAATAACGCTGGGCGCGGTCGTCACAAGGTCAAGGTCAAACTCCCGTTCGAGTCTTTCCTGTATAATCTCCATGTGCAGCAGGCCCAAAAAACCGCAGCGGAAGCCGTATCCCAGCGCACTGGACGTTTCCTGCTCGTAGGAAAGCGAGGCGTCATTCAGCTTCAGCTTGTCAAGCGCATCCCTCAGATCGTCATAATGCGCGCCGTCCGCCGGGTAAATACCGCAAAACACCATAGGATTTGCGTGTTTGTAGCCAGGCAGCGGTTTCGCGGCAGGTCGCTCCGCGTTGGTAATCGTGTCGCCAACCTTCGTCTCCGAAACGCTTTTAATCGACGCCGCGATATAGCCGACTTCCCCGGCCGTCAGTTCGTCCACTGCTAGCGGCACAGGCGAAAACACCCCAACTTCGGTTACATCGAACTCATGCCCAGTCGCCATGGAACGAATCCGCATGCCTTCCTTTACTGTACCGTCGAATACGCGCACATAGGAAAGCGCGCCTTTATAATTATCATACACGCAATCGAAAACAAGCGCGGTCAGAGGAGCGTCCGGATCGCCCTTGGGTGGCGGGACCAAATCGACGATTGCCGCAAGAACCGCATCCACATTCGTTCCGTTTTTCGCAGATATTTTAGGAGCCGAATGTGCTTCTATGCCGATTACGTCCTCAATTTCCTGCGCGGTGCGTTCCGGTTCGGCGCTCGGCAAATCGATCTTGTTGATGACGGGTACGACTTCCAGCCCGTTATCAACGGCCAGGTAAACGTTCGCCAGTGTTTGCGCTTCAATTCCCTGCGTTGCGTCAACGACCAGCACCGCGCCTTCGCAGGCTGCAAGAGCGCGACTTACTTCGTAATTGAAATCTACATGACCAGGCGTGTCGATCAGATTAAACATGTACCGTTTGCCATTGGCATGCGAATAGAACATCCGTACTGCGGAGGATTTAATTGTAATGCCTCGTTCGCGCTCAATATCCATAGAGTCGAGCATCTGTTCTGTCATGTCCCTGGCAGCCACGGTATCCGTCAACTCCATCATTCGATCGGCAAGCGTCGACTTGCCGTGGTCGATATGCGCAATAATCGAAAAATTCCGAATCAATTCATTGGGGTATGCCATGTGGTTCCCTCCATATTTCGGGTTTCATCATACTGTATCCTCCGCCGGATTGCAAGAACGATTGTTTGCCGTTACTGCGCGAAAAAGCGGCGGCGCCAGACGGCGCCGCCACGCGGGATCGAATGCTACTCGATCGGCCTTCTTGCGACGACAAAGTTCCTTCGCCAGTAGTTGCTCTTTGCGCTTCGACGAACAACCTTTCCGTTGGCCGACGACGCATCGATCATTTCGCCGCCGCCAATGTAAATGCCAACGTGGCCAATCGTGCTGCTGTCGTCGGATTTAAAAAACAACAAATCCCCTCGTTTGACGTTGTCAATATCCGTAATTTTTGCCCAGCTCGTTGTCTTGCTGAGTCCGGCTGCGTTCAGACGCCGCGTATAAACATTGACCTGTCTGAGGCAGTAGTAAACAAGTCCTGAACAGTCAAAAGAGTCCGGCCCGCTTTTACCAAGGATATACGGGTCACCAAGCTGTTTCTTCGCAATAGAGATCATCTTATCGATACGCCCTTCGGCAGACGAAGCTCGCGCAAGGGCGGCCTGCTTCTTCTTTTCGGCGATAATCTCCTGTTCTTTCGTGTAGGAAACCCGCGCGTCCGGCGAGTTAATTGCTTCCAGCGTTTTCTCTCCCGCTTTACCATCCTTTGTCAGATGATTCCGATTTTGGAACTTTGTTACGGCTTCAACGGTATCCGTTCCGTAGTAGCCGGTAATCTGATCGTCGCCAAGATAACCCAATTCGTTAAGCTGCTCCTGGAACGACTCAATATCGTCGCCTTCGGCTCCCTCTGTCATCACATACGGCTTTGCCTCTTCCGAATAAATCAGCGCAATGGTATCGTTGCCGCAAATGCCGTCCTGCTGAAGCTCATGCTGCCGCTGAAAGAGCTTGACCGCATACTTCGTTGCGTTTCCGAAATAACTGGTCGGTTCGTCAATCGCAAGGTATCCAAGCTCCATCAGGCGTTTCTGCAGTGCCATGACATCCTCGCCTTCCGCGCCCTTTTCAATACGAACTTCCGGTGTTGGCGAAGGCGTTGGTTCCGGCGTAACGGTCAACGCAATGGTTGGCGAAGGCGTCGTAGCCGTCGTCAATTCCATTGACATTGCTTCTGCTTTTTTGTGTTTTGACCCGGAAACAGCAAATATCAGAATGATACAAACAAAAACGAATACGATGGCAGACGCAATGAAAATCTGCATGGACCTGCCCATAAAATATATCGAACGCAAAACGCGTTTCAGCCAAAGGATGAAGCGTTGTTTCAGCGTTTTTTTCTTTGGATAGCGCTTGTCGTTGTAGTAATTCATAATAGTCTCCTAAGAAAAAATTCTAAGGAAAATTGACGGCTTTTGCAATAGCAAACTAAATATTGTAATACATTGTTCAATATTTACCGGACATGCTACTAGATCTGGTATCCGTGGAAAACAACCAACTCGAATTTTGCATCGTATTGTGAACGCAGTGTGAGTAAAAAAAGCGTTCCCGCCCAGGCAGGAACGCAATACTCCGCAGGATTGATACCGTTAGTCGAACAACGCGGTGGAAAGGTACCTTTCTCCGGTATCCGGCAGAATCACGACGATCAACCCGCTCTGCTTTCTTTGTGATTTTGCAAATTGACACGCGCCGGCAAGCGCCGCTCCACCGGATATTCCGCAGAGGATCCCTTCCGTCTTCATGAACAGCTTCGCTATTTGAATGGACTCTTCCGTCGTAACGGAACACACCATGTCGATTACGTTTTTATCATAGTTCTTTGGAACAAAGTTTGCGCCGATTCCCTGAATTCCATGTGCGCTCGCAGCGCCGCCCGTAAGCACCGGCGACTCCGCCGGCTGAACGGATACGACCTGGACCGCGCTGTTTTGCTTCTTCAGGTAACGGCCCGCTCCGCAAACGGTCCCGCCGGTACCGACACCCGCAACAAGAGCGGTTACCTTTCCTTCCGTATCTTTCCAGATCTCCGGCCCTGTCGTCATTTCATGCGCTGCAGGGTTGTCCGGGTTTTCAAATTGAAGCAGTCGCTTGCTGCCCGGAATTTCGGTCAGCAGTTCCTGCGCCTTTTCGTTCGCACCGGCCATACCAAGCCGGCTTTCCGTTAAATAGATCGTAACGCCGAGCGCTTCCAGTATTTTCCTTCGCTCCAGGCTCATGGAATCCGGCATAGTCAGTATTACCCGATACCCTCGCGCGGCGGCGACCACGCCAAGCCCGATACCCGTGTTTCCGCTCGTCGCTTCAATTAATGTAGCGCCCGGCTCAATTTCACCGCGTGCCTGCGCCTGTTCAATCATATTCAGCGCGATCCGATCCTTCGCGCTGCCGCCGGGATTCCTGCTTTCCAGTTTTACAACCAGATCACAATCTAGCCCATACGCCTTTGAAAACCGACTTGCACGCATCAGCGGCGTGTTCCCGATCAACTCTGCCGCAGAAGAATAAATCATGAATGAATCGCCTCCACAGCCGCCTGCATAATTGCCTTTGGTAATGTTTCGCCGTCTTCCACGCGTACGAAAGGCTTCCCTTCCGGAATAAACTGTTGTAACTGCTCCGAACTAAGACCGTTAAACGCGTCTGCATTATCCACCGCGACCAGTCTCGCCGTAATCCCCTGCACGGAGAGCATGTCTCCCGCCTGCCGTATCAGGTCCGAATTTTCCCGCTTCGCAACCAATACAACTTCCGGACCGTTTTTCGGTTCACGCAGAATCTCCGCACAAGCGGTCTGCAACTCGCTTTTTTGCTGAAACAGCTGCGTTTTTTGCAAAACGGCGATCAGCGCGGTCGCAACCGTCGCACCAATGAGGCACTGCACCGTATTAAAAACGACATTCGGCATCGCCGCCCCCGTTCCATATAGTAATGTTTCGAAGATGAAATATCCAAGCGGTACAATGAGCGCTGAAACGAACAGGAAAACGTAACGCAGATTTCGTTTTGTCACATGGAAAAGCAGCCCGGCCAATAATGCAACCAAACCCTTGATCACGAATGTCGCCGGTGCGTACACGCCCCATCCAAGCAAGATATCCGAAATTGCAGAAGCTGTGCCTGCGCAAAGAGCGCCCCAACCGCCACCAAGCAGTACTCCGGCAAGCAGCACGCCGACATCACCCAGATTGATATACCCCAAGCCCCCCGGCATTGGTATAGAAACCAGAGTGGTCAATAGGATAATTGCCGCCGCAAGCACGCCTGCGGTAGTAAGCTTTCGGATGGATTGAGTCGTATTGCTTTGCATGACAAGTGTCCCTTTCAAAAAACATCTGACCGTACGCGAACGCCGCTTGTAATCGCTCAATACATAAAGCTTACGACGAAAAAACGTTTGGGCCGACATACTCCTTAAAATTCTATTTTATTATATGCACTTTCCCTGAAAAAGCAAACATAACACAGCGGTAATCCCCCGTTGCTTTCCTCCAAATCTTACGAATCCACCTGGCTTTATTGCACAACGACCGATGTTCCTCTTTCGTTTTTCTGTCGGATACTGAGCATTACTCCCAGAACGACGATTCCTCCACCAACAATCTTTCGAACCGTAATCGCTTCTCCAAGTAACAGCCAGGAGAAAAATACGCCGAAAAACGGCACAAGGTTCAGCATGGATGTAACGGTGCTTGCGGACAAATGTTTCAAGCCAAGATTATAAAGCAGGAAAGCAACGACCGAACAGAACAGTGCCAGAAAAAGCATCATGGAGAACGTCATCGTCGTAGGAGCTGCCCACTGACTTCTTTCGAACAGGGAAAGCGGCGCCATAAAGATTGCGCCGAACAGTGTCTGATAAAACAGCAGAGTAACCGGAGGATAATGATTCACGACCTTTTTTGTGAGGAAATTGTAAAATGCCCATGCAACACCCGCTACGATGAGCAGGATCACGCCGAGTAGTTCGCCCTGCTGCCTTGTTTCCGCCTTTACATAGGAAAGGATCACAACGCCAAAGATGGCGATGAGGATACCGACAATTTTTGTTGCATTCAGTCTGACCTTATAGAACAGCGATTCCAGAAGCAGCGTGATAACAGGGTACGATGCGATAATCAGCGTCGCATTGGAAGCGGAAGTCCACTGCATAGCAATGTTTTGCAGCACGGCATACAGCGTGATACCCGTAAGCCCGCCAAGCGCCACCGTCCATCCGTCCTTCTTTTGCAGCTTGACGCGGTTCCCCGGTAGAAGAACAAGCACGCCCAGCACAAGCGTGGCAACTAGAAACCGCACCGCGCCGAGCGTGATGGGTGGATACGTTTCATATGCGATCTTGATCGCCACGAACGACGAACTCCAGATGATCAGCGCGCCTAAAACGGACAGGATGGAGACGGCGTTTGTTTGTTTCTGGTCGGGCAAGTAGGTTCACCTCAAATCATACTTATAAAAAACCGCCGCATACGTTGCGACGTTTGACTAAACATAGACCTTTTCCTATATAATGTCAACCGGTATCGTGATTTTTCTGCACGCGGATTCCTAATGCGAGATTATAAAAAAGCAGCTTCCCGCAAGGAAAGCTGCTTCTGATAAATACCCGGTTTATTTTGCTTGCGCAACCGCAACCGCCACGGCAACGGTAGCACCGACCATGGGGTTGTTGCCCATGCCGATCAATCCCATCATTTCCACATGTGCCGGAACCGAAGAGGAACCCGCAAACTGCGCGTCGGAATGCATACGCCCCATCGTATCCGTCATACCGTAAGAAGCCGGGCCCGCCGCCATGTTATCCGGGTGCAGCGTGCGCCCCGTACCACCGCCGCTCGCGACGGAGAAATACTTCTTACCGTGCTCGACACACCATTTCTTATAAGTTCCCGCCACAGGATGCTGGAAACGCGTCGGGTTCGTGGAGTTACCGGTGATGGAAACATCCACGTTCTCATGGCGCATGATTGCGACGCCTTCATTGACATCGTCCGCACCGTAGCAGCGAACCTTTGCGCGGTCGCCATCCGAAAACGCCTTGGTCTTCGTGATCGTCAGTTTGCCGGTATAATAGTCATACTCCGTTTCAAGATAGGTAAACCCGTTGATACGGGAAATGACATACGCCGCATCCTTGCCAAGGCCGTTCAGAATCACCTGCAGCGGTTTCTGACGAACCTTGTTTGCAGTTTTCGCAATACCGATTGCGCCTTCCGCCGCAGCGAAGCTCTCGTGTCCCGCGAGGAAGCAGAAGCAGTTCGTTTCTTCACGAAGCAGCATCGCCGCAAGATTGCCATGTCCCAGACCGACTTCACGCTGGTCGGCAACCGATCCCGGAATACAGAACGATTGCAAGCCTACGCCAATCGCTTCCGCAGCCTTATCCGCCGTTTTGACACCGGTTTTAATCGCGATGGCAGCGCCTACGGTGTAGGCCCAGCATGCATTTTCAAACGCGATCGGCTGAATGCCGCGAACGATGGAAAATACGTCGATGCCTTTTGCATCGCAGATCGCCTTGGCTTCGTCGATTCCCTTGATACCGTACTTGGCAAGTTCTGCGTTGATCTTGTCGATTCTTCTTTCGTAACCTTCAAAAATAGCCATAGCTGCCTCCTTACGCTTTGCGCGGATCGATAACCTTGGCGGCCTGGTCGAAACGCCCGTAGGTACCAATGTTCTTCTCGTACGCTTCCTTCGGCTCAACGCCTTTTTTAATCGCGTCCATCATCTTTCCGAGGTTGACGAATTTATACCCGATGATTTCTCCGCCTTCGTCGAGGCCGATACCGAGAACATATCCCTCTGCCATTTCCAGATAACGCGGGCCCTTGCAAAGCGTTCCGTACATGGTTCCAATCTGGGAACGGAGCCCCTTACCAAGGTCCTCAAGGCCTGCGCCGATCGGAAGACCGTCATCCGAAAACGCGCTCTGCGTACGGCCGTAAGCGATCTGCAGGAATAACTCGCGCATTGCGGTGTTGATTGCGTCGCAGACGAGGTCGCTGTTGAGCGCTTCGAGAATGGTTTTGCCCGGCAGAATTTCCGCCGCCATCGCCGCGGAATGCGTCATGCCGCTGCAACCCAGCGTTTCCACGAGCGCTTCCTGAATAACGCCCTGCTTTACATTCAGCGTTAACTTGCAGGCGCCCTGCTGCGGCGCGCACCAGCCTACACCGTGCGTTAGGCCGCTGATATCGGTTATCTGTTTCGCCTTGACCCACTTTCCCTCTTCAGGGATCGGAGCGGGATCATGCTTTGCGCCTTTTAGGACGCAGGTCATTTCTTCCACTTCACTGGAATACTGCATTTGTGGAATTCCTCCTTGTATTACTGAGAATGCCAAAATTCATTTAGTTTACAGTATAGCACCAGAAATCCTGCGTTTCAATCATGTAAGAGCGATTACATGCTATTATCGAATCGGAATATTGATATTCCTGCCAGGATGCATTTTTTCAGCAGATATTCCATATTCCCTTTCTTTTCCGGTTCATTCCTTTGTTTTCCTTTAGGCAAGGATCTTCTTATGGTATACTTTTATCAGACGTATGATTGGGGGATCTGTCTTTGCGATATTGTATTGCCGCTTTATATTTTCTTGTTGTCGCGCTGCATCTGTTCGCCTGCGTTCCGCCGGAGCGGCACGTGCTAAGGAAAATTACAAAGTGTCTGCTCATGCCTTTATTGGCTCTTAGTTACCGGTTTTACGCCACCGATTTTTCCGTCCTTATATTTTTCGCGCTGATGTTTGGATTTGCAGGAGACGCTTTTCTACTTGCGCCCAATTGGACGTGGTCATTCGGTGCCGGTCTAGCATCCTTTGCAATCGGGCATATCTTTTATATTGTTTTTATGCTTCGATCGCTTCCTGTTCTCCCCGATTGGTATCTGTTTGCCATTCTTATTCTCGTCTGCTTTTCCGCCGGTGTGTTCTATTTATATATGCTTCGGAAAGGTTTGCCGCGCACGCTGCGTGTTCCCGGCTTCTTCTATGTGGTTGATATTGTTTTTATGGCTGGCAGTACCTTCTTTTTCGCGTTTTCCGGCGTTTCCCCGATCGGTTGGCTTGCCCCGATCGGTGGTCTGCTGTTCGTCGCTTCCGACTCTATGCTTTCGTTCGATACGTTTCTTAAACCCATCCCCTACCGTTACCTTGCGGTGATGGGTACTTATATCGCCGCGCAAACGCTGTTGACCGTCGCTTTTACATTTGCTTGAATCCGGCCCGGTTCGTCCCCCAAAAAATTTGATATTCCAATGTATTTCGATCGAAGGAGATTGTGCAGATTGTTATGGAAACTGTTCTATTCGTCGTATCCCTCTTCGTGTTCATCGCCGTACTCGTCGTTTTGTTTTTCATTATCAAACGTCAGCAGTCCCTGCAGGATATCCTTTCCAGTGAGCTTTCACGAACGCTTTCGGAGCTGCGCAGGGAATTGAACGACAATATGCAATCCTCCGTTACAAACCTCGGACACATGATTCTTGAGCAGCAGCGAACCTCCGGTGCGCAGAGCGAAACCCGATTCAAGACCTTCGAGGTCACAAACGAACAGAAGCTCGAAGCCATCCGTCAGACCATGGAGCGCCGTCTAGCGGCTCTGCAAACCGAAAACGCACTGAAGCTTGACGAGATGCGTAAGATTGTCGACGAAAAACTTCAGCAAACGCTGGAAACGAAGGTTGCGCAGTCGTTCAAACTTGTTAACGAGCGGCTCGAGCAAGTCTATAAAGGGCTCGGAGAAATGCAGACGCTTGCCAACGGCGTTGGCGATCTGAAAAAGGTTCTTTCCAACGTAAAAACGCGTGGCATTCTCGGTGAAATTCAACTAGGCGCAATTCTGGAGGAAATCCTAGCGCCGGAACAATACGACAGGGATGTCGTCGTGAAACCCGGCAGCAAGGAGAATGTGGAGTTCGCTGTAAAAATTCCAACGAATGACGACACTCCGGTTTATTTGCCGATCGATTCCAAATTTCCCGCCGATCTGTACTCCAATCTTGTGGACGCGTATGACACAGGATCCAAGGAAGCCGTCCATACGGCGTCCAACGCCCTTGTTCAGCGTATCCGCCAGGAAGCCGCAAAAATACGGGATAAGTATATCGATCCACCGCACACAACCGATTACGCGTTTCTGTTTCTGCCGTTTGAGGGACTTTACGCGGAGGTCACAAGCCGTGGTATATCGGAAGAGATACAACGCAGCTGCCACGTGATCCTTGCCGGCCCGTCTAATATGGCGGCGCTGCTGAACACGGTGCAGATGGCGTATCGTTCGTTTGCCATCCAGCAACGAAGCAGCGAAGTCTGGCGCGTGCTTGGCGCGGTCAAGACGGAATTCGACAATTTTTCCAAAGTACTCTCCAATTCACGAAAGCATTTGCAGCAGGTAGACGATGATCTGGAACAATTAATCGGCACGCGTACGCGCGCCATCACGCGCAGGCTCCGTTCCGTTGAACAGGTCGACACGTATAACGCCAATCTTATTTTGGACACCAACGAATCCGCGCAGCCGGATTCCACCGAAACCGACGACGCCGAAACAGATTGATATTTTTAATACAGAACAAGAGCGGCGATTGCCGCTCTTTTCTTACAGAATGTCGCAAAAATCCGACAATTCGTTCGTATGAAAACAATTATTCAACCGGATTCCCATTTCGATGTTTTAAACATCCCCCGCAACGGCACATAGGTTCTTTCCCGTCGCAAAGCACGTAATCGCCGCCTTGAATCACGAGCGTTTTTACATTGACGAGTGTATCCGCGAGTTTTTTTCTCGCACACTCGTAGATCCCCTGAACGGTCGTGCGCGCAACATTCATCTGCGCGGCGCATTCCTCCTGCGTGAAACCCATTAAATCGATCAGTCGGATCGTTTCATACTCATCTACCGACATCACGACCGTTTCTTCCGTTTCCTCACCCAGCGGACCAAAACGTTCGCTGTACGGAAGGCAGCAGACGTGTCTCCATTTTCTCGGTCTAGGCATAACGACCCATTCCTTCTTTCCTGATTCTGTATTGTTTCATCAATTGAATGATGAAGAAAATCTCCCCGCTTTTTTGGCATTCGTCAACGCCGGTATCATCGGCTCACTGGTTTGTGTTCGCGGTAAAACGCCTTTAGTTCTTTTTTTGTTTCCTCCGGCAAACCATGCCAGCGTACGCCTTCAATGGCGCCTTCCAGCGCGCAAAGGCGCATATAGCATGCGGAAGGATCGATTGCCGCAATTCGAAGCCAAGATTCGCGGCTTCCAGCCGATTTTAACATTTCCACAGTGGATATGCCAACTTCGCTAAGCTGCGCTTCCAATTTACTGCCGATATTCGGCAGATTCGAAAGTTCACCCATCTTCTTTCCTCTCTATAATCTTTCTCTCAGATCAATCCAATATCGCTGGAGATTTACGCCGTCTCTTTCGCAAAACACGGTGCTTTCATATACGCCTCCGTTGGCAAGAATCGTTCTCCTGCTCGCCTCGTTTTCTACAAGGCAGGTAATCAGAACGCGGCTCAATCCAAAGTTTTTGCATACGTCTAGGCAATCCGCAAGCATTCGCTTTGCGTAGCCCCTCCTTCTCTCTTTCGGATGCACCGAATAGCCGATATTCCCGCCGAAATTCCTCAAAAAATCGTTGAATTCGTGTCGAAATTGAATCGCGCCGACCATCATTCGGTCCTTCTCTCGCAGGTAAATAAACTGTTCCGATGGGACAAGTCCTTCCGGCACCGTTTCCCGGCACTCCATCGCTCGGTTAAACGCAAGCCACGCCATCGGATCGTTCATTCGTCGCAGCGGGCCGCTGCCATCCATGCTTTCCCCGGAAACTAAAAACGCATCATGATAATCCATGATCGTCTTCGTCATGGATTCATCCGGCTTAATCAAAATACAATTGTCGGAAAAATCGTTATCCATGATTATGCTCCAGATAAACCGAGCCCAGAAAAATTGGGCATTCCGACTGCATCAGCTTCTCAAAATTTTTCTTCACCTGCACGGGTAATAGTTTGAGCGCGGGAATCGACTCAACCGGTATCCATTCGCACGCAACCTGAAGGTCGTCCGTTTCCGTCGGCTTCTCCGCTTTCTCCTTCGTAAGCGAACAAACAAAGATATGCAGCATTTTATGTGCGTACTCCGCATACAAATCGCGAATTTCCGGATCCAGGCAGATTTCTTCCATCAGCGCGGCAAATCGAACCAGCTCGACCGTATACCCGGTTTCTTCGCGGCATTCACGTATCAGCGCTTCCGGTAACGTTTCGTATTGGTTCTGACCGCCTCCGGGAAGCGAATAGTACTCTCCATTCTTCCGATCATAGCAACGATTCAGAAGTATCTTTCCGTCGTGAAGAATCAGCGCTTTCACCGTGCTGCGAACACTTGTTTTTTGTTCCAATTTCTATTCTCCCAAAAACAACCGGTTTATCCCAGAACTCGTTATAATACGTAAGATTCAATCAAGCACAAACGTGGAAATGATGCGGCATATTCCGGAAACGTCGGCACGGCTGATAAATTCAAAACGCACCTTCCCCATGCCGGCAAACCAAAGCTCCAATTCGCTGTCCAGATCGAGTACTCCTGCGGTTTCTACGGAGAACGCCTGAATTTTGCTGTATGGAAGCGATGTAAAATCCTTCTTCTTTCCGACCAGTCCCTGAATATTGATCGCAAAGATTCGTTTGTTCGTAAAGACAACGCCATCTCGCACGGTTTGAAACGCACAAAGGATACTTTCTCCATCGATAAACATAGTAGAAATCATCGATTCAAACGTATCCTTGGAAACAGGCCTTAGTTTCAGAAATACAGCGTTTTGAAAATCAATCATGATTCGCTTCCCCCGCTTCCTTCTTTACATAGTTTGTTTCTATGGGTTCATCGCTCGGCAAACCGATAACAGGTATATTTTACAATGTTCTCTTCCGATCAAACCCCAGATACCGCGTCCCCTGAAAGGTCAGCTTGCCTGTATCGTCCTGCGCAAGTACTCCATATTCCGTTCCGTTCACGGAGAATTCCATCCGATCTCCGCTTTCCACCTCAAAAGTGACATAGTAGAACGTCCTTGAAAATCCCATCTGCCCCGGCTGATTTAGATTTGCATTCTGGTGGTAACGAACATCCAATCTTTTGGATTTCACTGCCGCATCTACCGTTAATACAGGCGATTCGTTATTTCTTTTCCACTGTTTTCCTGCTTGGATCGCGCGGCTGATTAGAATGCCCAGAACGATAATGAAAACGATCGCTACAAGAACCGGAACCACACGAAACATCACTCCGCCAAATCCTTCGATTGGGTTTATCAACAATCTTAAATACCTCCATTAACACACGACTTACCGTCTATACCGCGAGCATCGCCGACTTCCGTTTTATGAGATTTCGAAAATGAAGGTTCTGTTGAACGCGTCATACCGAAATCCACCGGAACGCAGCACGCTGCAAGACGCAAGATTCTCTTCTTCGGGCTGAACGATTATCCTCTTTGCATTGGGCAGTCTGGAAACCTCCCGAACTAAAGCGAGGATGATTTCCCTTCCAAACCCTCTTGCTAAATAGTCCGTTTCACCGATCAGGTAGTCTATACTGTAAGTTCCGTCCAATACGATCGACCCGTGCCAGTTCTCGCCGCTGTTTTGATACAAATAATACTGGCAAAATCCAATCGGAACACCGTCCGCCTCCGCTATAAAATGAAACAACCATGGGTATTTCTCCGTGCGATGTTCCACCTCGTCGATCCAATCCAGCGGATCAGCGTACCATGCTGCAACGTGCGGTTTTAAAAGCCATTTTCGAAATAAAGGAAAATCTTCGCAGCCAAGTTTACGAATAGAAACGGACGGATGCATTTTTTCACCTTTATACGATCGATATTACGTTACGATCGATTATATCAGAAATGCAGCAAAAGAAAAACCCGACTTGTTTTTTGACAGATCGGATTTTTACCGTCAGCAGGCTGTTTGCTCGCTTAAGCTATTCTGTACACTCTTGATCGCTTGAATGATCAGCCGTTTTTCTGATCGGATACGCCGACAAAGTTAATCCGTTCTTCTTCGATAACCAACGGCCGATTCATAATTCGCAGATTCATGCTCATGATATACTCGCCCACCAGACCGATAAAGAACAGCTGTACGGAGCCGAAAACCAGTACTGCAAGAAGGATCGGCGCACTTCCGGCAGAAAACGTATCCCACCAGACCAATTTCAGCACCAGATATACGATTGCAACGCATATGCTGAGCGCTGCGAGTATGAACCCGCCGATCAATGCGATTCTCAGGCCAATTTTTGTATAAGAGGTAAAACTGAGCATGGCGGCGTCGTAAAGGGTATAGAAATTATTATGCGTTTTTCCCGCGCGACGCTTCTGCTGTTCATAGGGGATCTCCTTGCGCTCCGGTCCAAGCTCTGCAACGATCCCGCGTAAAAACGGGGTTGGATCATGCAAATCGCGAAGCGTATCGATAAAGCTCTTATCATATAAACCGAAGCCGGTAAAATGCTCGATCTGTTCCACATCCGAGAATTTTTTAATCATCTTATAATACAAGGTTCTCAGAGAACGAATAAACTTGTTTTCCTTGCTGGTCGCCTTGATTCCGCAGACGATCTTATACCCATTTTCCCACTCATTTATGAATTGAGGGATCATTTCCACGGGATCCTGAAAGTCGGCGCACATGCTGATAGCACAGTCCCCGCTTGTCTGGCAAAGGCCATAGTAAGGGGAATTGAATTGTCCGAAGTTCTTGGTATTCAGAATCGCTCTCACCTTTGGATTGATACGGCAAATATCACGAAGTCGTTCTCTCGTTCCATCCTTTGAGCAATTATCGATGAAAATAAGTTCGTAGTCGTAATTGGGCAGTTGTTTTGTCAATACTTCGACAACCGCCTCGCTCATGGGCACGACGTTTTCCACTTCATTGTAGCAGGGAATCAAAACGCTGATTTTTTTCATTCTACTTTCCTGTCTTCTCAATTCATTCTGTCTTCTCTTTATTTCAACCAATCGGATTTAGCTTTTTTTCTGTTTTTCTTTCTTTTTTTACAGAAGCGATCGTTTTTTGAATTCCTTCTTCAAACGTTATCTGCGGCTGAAATCCCGTATCCTGCTGTAAAGCAGTCAAATCGGCGCCGAGATACATAACCTGATTTGCGGCGTATGGTACTTCCCCAAGCCCAACCGGCAAGTTTGGATCGACGGCGTTTCGAATCGCATCGATATATTCTTTCAGCGGGCGTACCTCTCCGCTGCCGAGCGGATATACGGCGCCATTTTTACCAGCTTCAGCCATTTCAATAAGAGCCCGCGCGGCATCCTCGCTGTAAAGATAGTCCCACATCTGCTCCCCGGCCGTACAAAGCGGCTTCTTACCGTCAAGCAGTGTGTTGATCATACTGGAGACCAGCGTCCCGGATCCGTCGCCAGGACCGTATACGCTTAATATTCTCGCCCAGATATGTCGTATCCCAAGTTTCTGGCATTCCACCCGGGACATTTCGCCTGCGCAGAGCTTAGCCATTCCATATCCATTTTCCGGAAAGCAAGGCGTATCCGGCCTCAGGAGTCCGCGCGAACGGCCATACTCCGCCTGGCTGCCCGCCCCAACAAACGTCTGACAGCCAAGCTTTGCCGCCGACCTCGCCGCTGCCAGCGTATATCGGATATTGTCGACCTGCGCATCCATATTATTGCGAGCGTCAGTACCGAACGTATTCGTCCAGCCGAGATGATAGAAAACGTCATAATCGTGTGCACATACGTTTGGCAAACGATCCAGCTCGCTAAGGTCGCATTCGACCACCTCTACGTTCGTGTTGTGCGGAATTCCGTCTATCCGCAAAGAACACGGCCGGCATACGGCGGTCACTTTGATATTTCGCCGTGTCAGCTCCTCGATCAGAGCAATTCCAACCGCACCTGTCGGGCCGGTTATGATGGCCTTGCGTATTCTTTCCATTCTTCGTTACGATTCCAAATCTTTCCTGTTTGCTTCTGTTCGATTTCGGTTCGGTGCAACAATGCAGGTCGTGGTATAAAAAACCACTGTTTGATTTATTATAGCCGACATTGTTTTTTCATGCACGATATTTGTGTGACTTCCCAGAAATCAAACCGAACGAATCAAGCGAATCTTACAACCAAATTCGGGTTTGATACTCGTTTCCTTGTTTTCCGGCAAATACGCAACGAGGATGCTAAAGAAAGCATCCGTTCCTTTCGCAGGCCCAGCTTACTCGGCATCCATCGATTCTTGTTCATTCTCCGAAATAACCGTTTCCTGCTTTCGAAACGCCCACATTTTATTCAGAATAAAGTTCGTAGGAATCGTCAAGATCAGGTTCAGGAAGAACGCGATGTATTGATTCACGCCAAGAACGTCGATCCATAGATACAATAGAATATTCGCCAGAACCAGCCCCGTAATCGCATAGGACAGATAGGTTTTCAGCAGCACTTTCCACCAGATGCGCTTTTCGCCGGATTCCTTGCGAAAAACAAAACGGTTATTCAGAAAAAACGACCAGGCAACGCTGACAATGAACGAAACGATGCTGGCAACCAGATAATGCCCGCCAAGCCAGATAATAAGCGCATAGATCGAATACGAAACCGCCGTATTCGTTACGCCGACAAGACCAAATTTAATAAACTGCAACAGGACTTTCCCTTTTTTATCCGTCGTCAACCAGTTCTTTATCGATTCCATTCGCTCCATATCCGCCCTCAAAACTCTGTTATTTTCGGTAACGATCAAAACGAAACCACTGCTCACACATTCCGACATAACCGATGGTCGGTCTTTTGAACATCACCCGTCGTGCCGTCTCGACAACCCCTTACAAAAATCAGGCTAAAACGATGTATATCACATCCATTTTAGCCTGATCAATCTGGTGGAGCATGGGGGATTCGAACCCCCGACCTCAACATTGCGAACGTTGCGCGCTACCAACTGTGCTAATGCCCCGAGCCGCTTGATTATGATACAACAGGTACTATCAAAATGCAAGAGCTTTTCGGCAAATAATTCGGCACATTTTTAGTTCGTTTTTGTACTGTCGTTTTTCGTTTCAAGGTTCTCCTGCGGAACCGCATCCGTATGGTTTTCCGGAAGAACCTCCGCTTCCTGCGAAACCGCGTCCGGCTTCTGGGAGCGTGTAAACAGAGCGGCAATGAGATACAGAAACGGAACGATGAGGGAAGCAACATTCTTCCAGTAAATTGAAAACGGCTGTGCGGCAAGAAGATTGATCGTCAGCGGTACGGCGGAGATCAGCAGGAGTATGAGCCCCAGCAACCGGCAGCGTCGCAGATTCCGGCCAATCAGTCCGAGAATTGCCGCGAAACTGCCTACTGCGCCCAATATCGCGGCAAAAACCGCGTCTGTTACGCCACCGAAGGTAAGCCGTATGGATTCGCTCGTAAGCGCATAGATCGCAAGGCCGATCATCGCGAGTGAGAGCGCCAAGTATAGCCAGCTGACTGCCGTCAGAAATGAAACCTTGCGTGATATTTTTCGAATCTCCATAGATTAGCTCTCCTTTTCCGAACCTTTATCGATCTCCTTTTCGGTTCATCGCACCATGTTCAGCCAACGTTATGTACCTCAACAACCGTGTGGTTTTTTCGCGATTCTTCCGCAGCAATGCAGATTAAGTGACTCTGAATCGAATTCCGGATTGTACTGGTCACCGCGCCTTCCTCGCCTCTCTCCATTCGGACAAACGCAGCGATCAGCCCCAGATCTCCGCCGCCGTGACCGTCGCTCATCCCGCCAGGAGGAGGATTTTCCGAAGTACGAACGGTACCGTCCCGGAAATTTGTGACTTCGATTGTCTCGTCGGACATCTTTGCCCGTATCTCCCCATGCGAACCCATAATATGAATCGTTCGTCCATGCCGATAATCGGTAAAAGCGGAAACGGTCATGGTTGCCGTAACACCGCCTTCGAATTCCAGCACCGTAGACTGATGATCGACTACATCGTTATCGCAGTGGTACACGCAGCGCCCGTACGGACCTTCCCGCAGTGCTTTCATTCTTCCCTCAGGACTGATATCGTCCGTAATAACCGATACCGGCCAGCCAGTTAAAAACGGGATCAAATAGAGCCGCATCGCGCTGTAGGGACACGTGGACGATACCGAACAATCCAGGCACCGATCGGCGCTTCCCGCCGGCGCGTTTTCCGGCGTAAAATGCTTTAGACTGCCAAAGGACGCGACCCGTTTGCAATCCTTTCCAACAAGATAAAGCAGGATATCCGTATCGTGACAGCTTTTTGCAAGAATCAGCGGGCTGGTTTCCTCTTCACGGCGCCAGTTGCCGCGTACGAAGGAATGCGCCATGTGCCAGTAACCGATGTTTTCGCTGTGTGAAATGTTGACGACTTGTCCGATCTCTCCACTATCGATAATCTTTTTCAGCGTGTTGAAAAACCTTGTGTAACGAAGCACATGACAGACTGTCACACGTTTTTTCGTTTGAACGGAAGTATCGTAAATCCGGTGCAGCTCTTGTTCCGTTTTCGCGATCGGTTTTTCGAGCAGCACATCGTAACCCATCTCCATAGCGACGCAGGCGGGGTCCACATGTTCGTTATCCTGTGTGGCTACGAGGACCGCATCCGCTTTGATCCCTGCGTTCAGCGCTTCCCGCCAGTCGGAGAACGCCATTGATTCCGGTAAATGATATCGTACGGCGAACGCTTCCCTTCGAGTATCGCGCGGTTCCGCGACAGCAACAATCTGGAGCTGATCCGGCGCAATGAGCGCATAGGGAGCATACGCGTCCATTCCACGCGCACCGGCGCCAAGGACGATTAAGCGAACCGGGTCCATGATTAAGAATTCCTTTCTAAACGATCCTAGATAGAAATCGGATTGAGATGCTGGTTATTCATATTCCTTACTCGTCCAGTTTAGCACGAAACATTGGAATTGCAAGGCGCGAATATCATTAAAAAAAGCATTCGGCTTGCACTCACTGCCGGATGCCTTTGTCATTTTTATCTTAACCCTGGATTCTTCTCCTCGCAGGGACCGCGCAGTCCCGTGCAAGTGGAAGACCCACCACATAGAGCATGCCGATCCAATGAAAGAAAAATCCCGTAAAGAAGTAACCGCGATAGCCCTTCTTGGCCGCAAGTTTCGCCGTAAAGATTCCATATACAATCATAGGGAGCAAGGCTAATCCACCGATATAAACTCCATAAGTCGCAAAAAATGGCTGTATCGTCCGAATGGATGTTGCCATATCCATAGAAATTGATCTCCTTTCAATCCGCTTTTCCGTTCCAGCTTACAGCCGCGCCGCTAAAAATCGTTTTACAAACGAGACAGATTCATTTTGTTCTTGGAGCGAAATATCCTTCGATACAATAAAGTGTAAATTTGTTCGGATGCCCCTCCTGTTCGCACTTTCCTTGGAGACAGCATGGGCAAAGATCATCCAGCTTTGCATCAAGCAGTCCTCGTTCTTCATAGAGCGAATAGAGATATTTCAAATATTTACCTTCCGCAATTCGGCTGTGTTCGTTTTTATGATCCAGTCCTTTCCATTCGTACAGGCCCTTTGCTCCTTTTTCCGAGTTACACTTCTGACAAACGCGCACAACATTCTCCGGAACATCCTCACCGCCGCGAGAGCGCGGCAGAGTATGCTCCGTCGTCAGAGCCCCCTGTGCGCCGCAATAGATGCATACGTGCGGCTTCTCCATTTCCAGCAGCCACTCGTTCACCGCGGTCGACCATACGATTTCCCCGCTTTTCAGCTTTTTCAGGAAACTCATTCGCAGAGCCCACTCGTGCTTGTCTCCGGTTGCCGCGTCCGCCATAATCGCCGCGTACTGCCAGAACAGTAAATCCCGTATCGTTTTAACTGCCGGAGGAGGCATAAGAAACCCTCCTAATACTTTTCTGTAATTATAACATGATCCCCGTCCTTCTCATTCAAGTAAGTATGCAAAAGCGCCCGTCGAACGTTTTCGGCGGACGCTTCTTTTTATCGGCTGATCTTTTCATTCATTTTCTGGATTCGCTTCTTCATAGCCGAATACTGCGAAACCCAGATGATCAGGTAGATCCCAATAAAGATTCCGAAATACAGCAGGATGCCCGCCCAATTATGCGGCATCCACCTTGCAAGATACGCAATTGGGAATGTCGCACACGACGTGACGATCAGATGTACGAGCGTCATTTTCAAAACGCTCCACTGGTCCGCATCCCAAACGATGGAAGCGCCCGCCCATGCGGCGCCATAAACCATGGATAACACCGTCTGAACGATCATCGCGTTGATTTCGCTTCCCATATCGTTTATCAATGCCGGGACAACCGCATAATAGCGTCCATCTCCTACGGTAAGAGAAATTACGATCGTGATGACCGTGCTGATGGCAAGACCAATAGGCGCGCCAAATAGGCAGCGTTTGATCAGTTCCTTTTTCATAAAATACCTCCTACAATCCTAGCACTTGCTTGATTTTTGCTAAGTACCTTCGCGAAACATACGTAACAGAACCATTTTTCATTCGAACGCAGATTGTCCCTGAAAAGCTCAGATCAAATCCGGCGATTCGGCTCAGATTAACGATCTCCGAGTTCGAAATCCGAACAAATCGGCTCTTGTCGAGCCGTTCCTCCAGTTCATACAGCCGAAAGCGCATTGCATATTGACCCTGTGTTGTTTCCGCAAGTACTTTCCCACCCTCGGTATAAACGCGATCGATCTGCTCTTCTGTAAGGAGCGCCGCCTCGTCTTCCCGAAACCCGACCAGCACGCGTGGGTCGTCCTGCGAGAGTCGGCGTACCAATGCCCGGATATCCTCCGTTACCTTGTCCGTGTAAACAACCACTTTCGTTTCCTGACAGCCGGCATCCAGTTGAATCTCAATTTTCAATATTCCACCTCCCTGCTTCGAATGCAGTATAAGCAAATTTTCAAATCACAGCGAGCGTATTTCTCTATCCGGTCGATTCTGCGGAATATATGGTCGAAATATCGATCCATTGGCCGCCAAATTAACCATCTGCAAAAAAGCCCGGAACCAAACCGGTAACCGGGCAAAAGGAAGTCATTCAAAGATACGGTGCTCCCGTTTCAGCTTGCGTTTCATCAGGCTTACCCGCGTAAAACCATAGACCGCCAATGCAAAGAACAGGGAAAATAGAATCCCGATGGTCAGATGGAAATAATCCGGCAAACCTTCATACAAATCGAATAAAAAGCGTACGGCGTTTATGGCAATGACCGGCGAAAGGCAGCCAATAAAGAACAAAATCCGGTTTAAATGGCGGATTCTGCACGGATAATCCGAATAGAGGTTAAATTCGCCCTGTATGCACTTTTTTCGAAAATAGACCCAGCGAAAGACAGAACCAAGATACTCCGCCCCCGTCGCTTCAACAAAACGAATATATCGTTCGCTCTCCGGATGAGTCGGCATATTTTCGAGCAGTTCCAAACGAACGGTATACTCGCCGGGATCGCTGTCTTCAAACGTGTAGTTGCAATATCCAACAGCAACCAGCGCGAGTCCGTTCCGCGACATTT
The DNA here is from genome assembly GCA_034933205.1 of Eubacteriales bacterium. Taxonomy (GTDB): domain Bacteria; phylum Bacillota; class Clostridia; order Christensenellales; family CAG-138; genus UBA7703. The sequence continues at coordinate 28,868 of JAYFNY010000056.1, read as the reverse complement.
CATTCAGCCATTTTTCCTCTTTGTCGAAATTCCATATCGCGAATAACTTGAAAATCGTACGTCTCATATCGCGTTAATCTCCTAAAACTTTCTTTCCATTTTCCAATAGTTCCTTCAGACGTTTCATCTCCGTCTCAAGCGCTTCTCTGCCGGTTTCTGTTATCTGATATTCCTTTCTTCTGCCTTCCGTGCCGCCCGAAAGAGAACGAATCCATCCACGTTCCTGCAAATTGTTGATTGCGCCATACAGTGTCCCGGCCGCCAGGCGCACCCTGCCGTTGGAAAGCGCTTCCACATTCTGCATAATTCCATATCCATGAAGCGGTTCAATCAACGAGAGCAAAATATAGAATACCCCCTCCGTCAATGCGGTTATCTCCATTTTGTCCTATCACCTTTCCCGTATAAAAATATCGTACCTCGTTATAACGCATTGCGTTATATCGTTATACGATATAATAATCGGTATGACAGATTCTGTCAATCTTTTCTATTGTAAATTTCGCACGTATTATTTACGACTGTTTTCAAAGGAAACGATCTTTTGATAGCGCCGGAGGGAAAACTCTCCGTCATGCGGCTGTCCGCTATAAACGTTCGACATCGTATTCCCGTCCGTCACACGCGTAACTCCCGCCAGAATCAGCGCATTTTCCAATGACTTCCTGTCCTCCTTATCGCAGATCAAAGCGCATGTTTGCAGGCTTGCACCGTTATGTCTGAGGTTTTTTATAATTTCTCTTCGCGGCAGCGGCTTGACCCATGGGCATCTGCTGAACGCGCAGGGTTCAAGCAGTTTGTCGTTGCAGGCGATCACTGCCGATGTTTCCCCTCGAAATACGTGTTTCTCTGCACAGATTGCCTCCAATTCCCCCGTATAGAGCGAAATCGTTCGCTTTGCCGCGGTAAAAAGATCCTCATTGGTCGGATAACGTTTTGATTGACATTCTAAAATTTCAGAAAATTTCTGCGCGAATAATACGGCTTCTTCATAGGAATCGGTATCCAGATAAATCCCCTGGCATGAACTGCAGAAAAGCTGTTCCGTCTGGCAAATATTGTCCGCAATGTCCGCGAGCCGATTCGTATTCTCTATCTTGCCGGAAACATAGGCAAAGCTGATTCGGTTTCCCCACTCTATGATGCGAGCGGACGGCTTGGCTGCTCTGCGAACGGCCGTTACCGTCCCCTCTCCACCCCACACAACGATTCCGTCCGAAACATCCATTAGCTTCTTTAAGCGCGGATCTTCGGAAGAAATATCGAAAACAAATACTTTTTCTCGGATCGCCGGTTCGAGCCGCATGAGCTCCAGCAAAAGAAAATTTGTCAGCTCCTTTTCCCCACGCGGCAATTTCACAAGGTTTACGTTCCCGGTCAGCAGCCCTTCCACCGCGCTATACGCCGGCAACGCATCCACGTTTGCCGAAGTTATGTGGAGTAAAACGCCAAGCGGGCAGACGCTTTGACGAATCGAGTTTATTCCGCTTTCTGAATCATCTTCTTTTTCGATCGGTATATCGATCTCGCGCCGAACTCTTTCGGCAAGAAAATCTGCCGAGAGAATCCGTTTGCACTCCTTCAACATAAAACGTGCGCGTATCTCGCTTTCCCCCAAAGCAAGGAGAAGCGGTAGTTGTTCACTCTCATGAATCGATTGAGACAACGCATCGCAGGCATTTATCACTGCTTTCTGTGAGAGTGGTTCATTGAGAGCTTCTAGGAGAAAATCATCGATTCGATCAAAAACATCACGCGTCAGCTCGTCATCCGATATGCTCTTTCCATGGATCAGGTGCATGTTTATTCGCCTCCGCTTTGTTGTCCCACCGATGACGCGCAAGTCCGGACGCCTCTTGCTCCCGCGCGTCCAAGAAGTGTGAAGTACGGCGTAGCAATTCCGCAGCCGCATTCTTCCGGCGCATGCGCTGTCGCCAGATCGTCCGTCATTACGCTCAAAAGAGGCATACTGTAAACCAGCGGGCATACAAAACTTAACAACCCTGCTTCGCCCAAAGCAGTCGGCTGAAGCGAGCGCACATCGCGAATGATCACGCGGCTATATGCCGGAACATGAAAGTTTCCGTTTTTGCATTTACAGTATGCAACGGGATGCTCCACCGCGCTGAAAAACTCCAATATGTTTTCTCTTGGTATTCCTAATATTTCCGTAACGGACTCGTAGAGCTCCCCCGGATCGGGCGCCGCATGAACGGCCTGTTTCCAGCCGCCGCCAAGCAGTACCTTCGAATGCGGATTCAACTGGCAGCGTTTCCCTTGTCGCTTTAATTCTTCAATTAATTTTCCCAGATACATGGGAAACCCGACGAGCCGTACCGGTAGCTTCTTTTTCTCGCAATTCAGCAGCGCGGCAAGAACCTCTTCCTGATTTGGTACGTATCCGTTCTTTGTCGCTTTTAACGCATATGTTCTGCCGATAGACGGAGTTAAAAACGTTGAGCCGTATGCGCTTTTAATTGCACCAAGGTGATTTCCCTTCTGGGGTTCATATCCCAGCAGGATGGAATAGGAAGGAATCAGGGAAATGGCGCCATGATAGGAAAAAAGGCGCAACGCCATGATAATCCCCGTAAGCAAACTCTTTCGATCGAGCTGAATACGGCTGGATTGTCCGCTTGTGCCGGAAGATACCGCAGTCAGCGCGATCTTGTTCTGTGGCATGGAGTGTATGATGTTTCTTTTGAAATATAACGTTGGAAGAACGGGTATTCGCCACAAATCTTCTTCTCCGTGAATCCCATCCGCCGAAATACCGTGGGAATCCAATATCTTTGCATACTCCGGGCAATTTAGCGACTGAAAAATCAGGTTGCTTCGCACCGCCGCAAGAAAATCATCACTGCGTACGCAGTATGGATCGCGCTGCAGAAAAATTGGATGGAACCTGTTCACACGATATACCTGCACCTTCTTTGAACGTTACGCACGATACCGGGAGTTGAGCTTACGAATACTGCTTACCTGCCGAATCCTCATCCAAGCGCTGTCCGATTCATTTACCCAGCGAAAGATCGGACGCCTTTTTCGCGTGAATCACGGTTGTGTCGAACAGCGGCAGTGTCACGTCGTTTTGCGAAAGGATCAGTCCCAATTCCGTGCACCCGAGAAGCAACGCGCTTGCACCGCGTTTTTCCATCGTTCGAATTATTCTGAGATACTCCCGTTTGGACGAGTCGTTTACAATACCAAGGCAGAGTTCTTCAAAAATCACGCGATTTACGAGGTCGATATCCTCGCCTTCCGGAATCAGCACTTCAATCCCGCGCTTTTGCAAAACATCCCGGTAAAATTCCTGCGTCATTGTGTATTTTGTTCCAAGAAGAGCAACCTTTCGAATATTTTTCTCAAGCAAAGCATCCGCCGCCGCTTCCGCAATATGAACCAGCGGAACATGGATGCGCTGCTGAACCTGCGGCGCTACTTTGTGCAGCGTATTCGTGCAGATCAAAATCAGATCCGCACCCGCGTGCTCCAGCCGCTCGGCCACATCGCCAAGCAACCGTGCTGCCGCGTCCCAGTCGCCGCGCGACATGCACGCCTCAATCTCATAAAAATCAACGCTGTAAAGCAGAATTTTCGCAGAATGCAAGCCACCAAGCTGCTTCTTTACCGCTTCGTTCAGAATCTGATAATACGGGATCGTGCTTTCCCAGCTCATACCGCCGATCAGTCCAACCGTTTTCATACTTTCTTCCGCCTCTCTTCGAATCTGAAATTTACTCTTCCGCTAACCGTTCCAGCGTTTCGCCGCTTACGCGATAAACGGTCCAGTCCTCCAACGCCACTGCTCCGAGCGAACGATAAAAATCGATACTCGGCCTGTTCCAATCCAGGTAGGCCCATTCCAGACGTCCGCAGCCCTTTTCCAGCGTAATTTTCGCCAGTCTTTGCAGAATCGCTTTGCCATATCCGCGTCCACGATACGCAGGGAGAACGTACAAATCTTCCAGATAGTTTCCGCCTCTGCCGAGAAACGTGGAAAAATTGTAAAAGTAGAGCGCGAACCCGACCTCTCTATTCCCTTCCATAACAAAAAAAGCTTCGGCAATTCCTTTTTCAAACAGCCATTCGCCAAGGATTTCTTCACTTGCCACGACTTGTTCGCGCATGTTTTCATAATCCGCCAGTTCACGGATAAACTCCAGCAGTAATCCGGTATCCTGTCTTGTAGCAGTGCGAAACGAAACTGGCATGGATTGCTCCTCTTTCCAAAAATTGACTTTACGGATCTTTTCTTTACGAAAAATCTGTTGCCTTGTATTCGACCTTTTTCAGTATCCTCTAATCGTATAAAACCGGATTGCTTGACGATTCAGCTAAATGAAATTCAGCGTTTTACCGTATACGCATGGTTTTAAAATGGGATCACTATTTTTCGGCAGGATTTACACGCATAGCATTCTACACTCGTGTAATGAAAGCGGGTTAAGTTCGGACCGTCCAGAATAATTCCGCCCTTGTTTTCAACATTCTTCTGCGTTGGAAATATACCATAGCTTTTGTCACCAGGCATATAAAATAATCCGGGTCCCGCTTCCGTCTTCAGATTACCAACTTCCATCTCGCTGCCGCAATATGGACATTTCATCCTGCCATCTCCTTTTGTACGTTCTATAAACAACCTGTGCTTCTGTCTGCAGAACGGGTTTCGGCCTGCTCTTATAGCGTATAGGACGCGTGTGTTCCTAATACTATACTATTCTAAAGAAAAAGACATAACTTTCCTCAACGGAGAGTTATGTCTTTTCTGGCGCGCCTGGCAGGATTCGAACCTGCGACCTACCGGTTCGTAGCCGGGCACTCTATCCACTGAGCTACAAGCGCAAGTCACGTTCAACGTGCTTTATCATTTTAGCTATATGGCAGTCGATTGTCAACCCTTTTCAGCCGAATCCGAACGCGATATTTTTCACCGTCGACCCGTTTTGCCTACCGGTTGAATTCTATGCTAAAATAAGGAATCGTTCCTTCTTATTTCTCTCTGGAACGGTGCTAAATACACCGTCCACCGTCCACGCAGAGGATCTGCCCCGTAATAAACGAGGATTCCTCCGATGCAAGGAACAAGGCGCATGCGGCAATCTCTTCCGGCGTTCCGGCGCGCATCAGCGGCGTCTCTTCACAGATGGATTTAACGACTTCCGCAGAAAATTCGCGCGTCATATCGGTTAAAATAAATCCCGGAGCAATGCAGTTCACGCGTACGTTGCTCGGTGCGACCTCCTTCGCCAACGCTTTTGTATACCCGATTACCGCCGCTTTCGACGCGGAATACGGGACCTCGCAGGAACCTCCCGTGACGCCCCACATGGAGGAAATATTAACGATCGACCCGCGACGGTTCGTTATCATCTCTGGAAGAACCGCATTCGTCATGAGAAACATCCCTGTCGAGTTCGTTTGAAATACGCGATTCCAATCCGAAAGCGCGGTTTCCGTAACCAGCTGTGTCGGCAGAGCGATCCCGGCGTTATTCACCAGTACGTCGATAAAGCCAAGTCTCTGTTGCACGTTCCGGGCAATATTCTTAACGTCCGCCTCGCTTGTCAGGTCGCCTTGAATCAGCATTGCGGAGCAGCCTTCCTTTGCCAGTTCGTTCAGCAGCGAACGCGCGCAGTCCTCCCGCTCGCGATAGTGAATCGCAACCCGGTATCCTTCCCGCGCAAAGCGACGCGCAATTCCCGCGCCAATACCACGTGAGGAACCTGTAATCAAAGCCGTATGTTTCATACGCACATTCTAGCAAACACGCGCACCGTACGCAATGCGGCATAGAAAGAAAAAAGGAAAGAAAACATTCGGAGTCTGTCTATGAAAAAACAATCTCTTTATCTCGGCTGTCATCTTTCCAGTGCAAGAGGTTATGCGGCGGCTGGCCGCGTAGCGCTTTCCATCGACGCAAATACGTTCCAGTTCTTTACGAGAAATCCCCGCGGCGGAAGCGTAAAACCAATCGATCCCGCCGACACGCAGGAACTTCTCGCGCTCTGCCGCGAACACCGCTTCGGTCCGCTTGTTGCGCACGCGCCTTACACGCTGAATCCGTCTTCCGTGGATCGTAAAGTTCGGGATTTTGCATACCGTTGTCTGGAAGAGGATCTCACGCGAATGGAGTATTTCCCAAATCAATTTTATAATCTCCATCCCGGAAGCCACGTTGGTCAAGGTGTTTCCAGCGGTCTGTCGCAAACCGCAAAACTACTCAATGAAGTGCTGCGTACAGATCAAACGGCGATTGTCCTTCTGGAAACAATGTCCGGCGCCGGCTCGGAAATCGGCGGCACATTCGAAGAGATTGCATGTCTTCTTTCACAGGTCTCGCTGCAAAATAGGATCGGCGTCTGTCTGGATACCTGCCATGTTTTTGCCTCGGGTTATGACGTGAAAAATCGTCTCGACGACGTACTGGAAGAGTTTGATCGAATCATCGGCCTGGATCGTCTGAAAGCGCTGCACCTCAACGACAGTCTCTTTCCTCTCGGCAGCAGAAAAGACCGTCACGCACGAATCGGCGAAGGGTACATTGGACTGGACGCTCTGCGTCGGATCGCACACCACGAGAAATTCGCAAATCTCCCAATGATTCTGGAAACGCCGAACGAACCGCTGGAGCACGGCGCTGAGATTCGCCTTCTGCGCGAAACAACATAAAATCAGCCCCGTTTTCACGGGGCATCGCTTCAATTTATGCCGGATAAATCCTATTCCATCACGTTGCCGGAAGGCTCGTTACGAAATCGATTTGAACACAGCCGCGTGTACGCGCGCCATCGCTTCCACAGTGTAATTCCGGACGGTTTTAAGTCCTTCGCGCGCGACGCATTCCCGCAGTTCGTCGTTCATCAGCAGACGGTTTACACACTCGGCAAGCGGTTCCCATGTATCGCAGGGAATCAGATATCCGTTTTTGCCGTCTTGGATCATTTCGCAGCCGCCAACACAGCCAAGCGTCGTCACGACGGGCAATCCGTTTGCCATCGCCTCGTTTACGACAAGTCCCCAAACATCCCCGCGTGTCGCCAGCACGAACACGTCCGCCGCACGATAATACTCCTTTACGTTTTCTCTTGAGGAAAACTCCACGAAGCGCAGGCGGTCGAAGCCGACTTCCTTTGCTAGCTCGAGCCATTCGCGCTTCGGCGCGCCACCGACAATAACAACGCCCGTATCCGCAGGAAGGCGGGTTGCGGCGCGAATCACAAGATCAAAGCCCTTGAGATGCAACGGCCTGCCGACGCTGAGTACGACTCTGTGAAAAGGAATCCCTAATCTCTGTTTTGCGGTTTTCTTCTCCTCGGCCGAGAATGGTCTATTTATAATCTCCCGTTCAAAAACCGATGAAAACGGGTATCGAACGATCCGCTCTTTTGATATGCCGTACTGCATAAAAAATTGATCCGTTTGTTCGCCCGTACTCCAGTATCGCTCCGCCCCGCGAATCAAAATTTGCTTTAGTCCCCTCACAACTGGATTTTCACGCTTAAGCGTTCCGCCGTCCAGTTCCATTTCATATGGGATTTTCCGCGCTTTCAGCGCGAGAATCGCAGCCGCTTCCGTTGCATAACCATAATTTGTCACAACAATATGGTCATATCGACCGCGTTTCAGAAACGTCAGTATCTTCCAGTCCACACAGCGTTCCCGAATATCGCCTCCGTTGAGAAAAACGGCGTGAAAGTTCAGTTTACTCTCCAGATTGTAGTTGAAAGAGGCGGCCGTCGTCGTTTTCGCTTCAAAAAGCACCGTCAAGTCGACAAGCTTCCCCAGTTCATTGAAAAAATCAACGCGATACGGCGCGGGAATATTGGTGATAAACAGGACTTTTTTTCTCATTTTCCATTCACCGCCTCCCGATAGAACGTCTCAAGCGTTTTTGCTTCCCGTTGAATTTCATAGCCATGTTTCGACAGTTCTTCCTTTGGCAGCGTGCGATCCTTGCCGATTTTAGCCGCGCAGAACGCATCCGCCCAATCGCAAGGGTCGCTTACCGGTAAATAGCTGCAGTTTGTAATCTTCGTATCGGCCGGAATCGCGTCGGAAGCCAGGCAGCAAAGCCCGCTCGCCTGCGCTTCGATCAATACGATTCCAAGCCCTTCAAAATTGGACGGCAGCGCGAACAAATCAAAGGCCGAAAGCAAAGAAGAAACATCGTCCCGATATCCGGTCAGAAGGACGTCGTGTTCCAACCCATATTCACGAATTCCAGTTTCAATCGCTTTCCTGTCCGAGCCGTCGCCAACAAGAATCAGTGCAAGGTCAGGGCGCGTTTTCTTTGCTTCGGCAAACGCACGCAGTAAGAACAACTGATTTTTCTGCCGCAGGTCGAACCGCCCGATCTGTCCGATTACAAACCGCTCCTGGAAACCGAACTGCTCGCGCAAGCGCTCCCTGTCCGCCTCGCGAAAGCGGTATCGCTCCGCTTCGATCGCGTTGCGAACGATCATAACTTTTCCCGCGTCGTACAATGCGTCGCCATAAAGGAACCTGCCCGCCGCTTCCGAGCAGGCAAGTAAATGAGTTGCGTATGCCGGAATCCGTCGCCTCGCCGCCTCGTGCACGAAACGCTTGACCGGGTTTGCGGTTAGATAGTCCGTATTGTGACTATGGGAAACGCGGATCGCTACGCCAAGTTGTTTCGCTATTTTAAGCGGATAGGCGTTCATGCCGTCCATATGCGCATGAACCACGTCGTATCCTGCCGCAATCGCCTTTTGTATCCCTTTCCGGTTCCCGAAAGGATCCTCCCTTCGATACGGCACGTGCCAAACCTTGGCGCCCAAGGCTATCGCCTCGCTCTCCCTTGCGCCCGGCTCAACCCCATGCACCAAAAAATCCGTCTCGACTTTACTTTGGTCGAACCGGAAGGCATAATTCAGCATCCAGCTGGCGATACCGCCGCGATCCAGTGAACCTCCGCTGACGAACAGCACACGAACAGGCTTCATTTTTCTGCCTCCCCGCACAACCTCCGATAGAGCGATACATACTCCGCAAAACGCTCGCGCTGGTCAAACTTTGCAGCACGCCGCAAACAATGCTCCTTTTTCAGCCGATCCGCGCGCAGCACCGCTTCCGCAAAGGCGGGAAAATCATTTTTCGGTACGGCTACCCCGCAACTGTCGTCCAGCGCCTCCGCGCATCCGCCCGTATCGTAGCAAACGACAGGGGTGCCGCAGGCAAGCGCTTCGATCTGCGTCGTTGGAAAATTATCCTCGATTGTTGGATTGATAAATACGTCCGCTGCGGTATACCAAGCCGCGAGTTCCTTAGCGTCGGCTGTTCGCATCATCCCGATTACGCCCTTGGGAAGGTGATTCACTTGCTGTTTGGAAAGCCCGATCAAGGCGATAACCGCCTCGTCTTCCAATCTTCTTGCCAGTTCAAAACAGGTTTCCAACCCTTTCCTCGGTTCCCAGATGTTTGCCGCACCGAGGACAAGCCGCTTGTTTCCGATTTCGTATCGCGCGCGGATATCGCTTTCCCGCGGCGAAAACACACTTCGGTTCACCCCATTGTAAATCACCTGAACCGGATACTCGGATAGGTAAGACCTCTTTACGAGATCATAAAGCCATCCCGAAGGCGTAACGAGCGTCAGATTTTTCAGGTTCTGCGTCAACGCTCGCTTTTCCACATAATTCCGGGCTGACTGATCGATAAGCAGACTTTTGGGGTACGCATTCTTCTGCGGGCATTTCCCGCAGCCTGTGAGCCATTTTTCACATTCCACCGCGTCAAAGAACGCGCAATGGCCGGTGAACGCATTACAGTCATGCAGGGTCCAGACCAGCGGCACACCGCACGAGCGCAGATAATCGAACAGGACGCGCCAGTCGAGATAGTATCCGTGCAGATTGTGCAGTTGAATCACATCCGGTTTGTAAGCCTCAATCCGTTGGATCATCCGCCGCGTTGCAATTGTTGAAGCAAAGCCCTGGCGATCGGTCAGCCGGGCATACAACGTATGGGAATAGAACGAAACAGCGCTCTCTATTTTTTCGCAGGGTACGGCAACGTCTTTTTCGCCCCTGCCGTACAAAATCAGGCTTTCGTTTCCGCTATCCTGCAGAATGCGCGAAACGCCCGCGGCGATACGCCCCGTGCTGCCGGAACAAACCGAGTTGATCTGGAGAATCTTCATACGGCATATTTTAACATACACGCCGGACGCAGGCAATTGCCTGGTAAAATGCGTTGTAGTATAATATTTGTTAGCATATCACGATTTCATCGATACGTACGGTCACCAATGTCTTTCCCAGACGTACACATCATTTTTTCTTTTGTATTTGTTTCCTCTCAGGAAAGGAGCGTTTCTAATGGAAGCCGTAAAGCAAACAGGTATCAAAGAACCTTTCAATCTTTCGAAACGGATCGAATGGCTGCGTAATTACTATTTTCAGGGCGACAAGCGCTCTTGGAACAACGAATTTTCCGCCTTTACCACCGGCACGCAGTGGGACGAGGTGTTTGACGAGACCAGTTTCCTTATCGTGCCGGAAGTATATACTTTTTTCCCGACATTTCGGAAGTCCTTCGCCGTTGCGGCACGAAAAATCGATCCGCCAAAGGGATTTTATTCGCTTTCCATTGCGGAACGACGCGCCTGGTTTATGAAAGAAGCAATCGTTAACCGCGTGCCCCAGGAGATTTTACCCGGCGATTTGATCGCCGGCGGTCGTTTCAACGTTATGGCTTCCCGCTGCTGGAGCAAAGCGGAAGCCGCCGCCAGAAACAAAGCGATGTTTCAGAAAGAAGGCGTACGAAACGCTACGTTCGCCTTTCAGGATCGCGGCTATGGCAACTGCGGCGCAACCAGCGGGCATCTGATCCCCGACTATCCTCGTGTTCTGAAGGAAGGTTTCCGCGGGATCCAAGCCGATCTGGAATCCAAACTGAACGCGCTCCCTCCTTCCGAACGTTCGGGAGAAAAAGGCGGGCAGCTTCGCGCCATGATCGCAAGCTGCGATATGCCGGTTGAACTCGCCGCAAAATATGCCGTGCTATGCCAAACGCTCGCGGACGATGAAACGGATGTGGTCCGGCGTCAAGAGTTATTGGACATGCGGGAAAATCTTCTTCGTGTGCCGAAAGAACCCGCCCGTGATTTCTACGAGGCTGTTCAATCGCTCTGGCTTACGCACATGCTTGTGCTTACGGACGAAAACTACCCCGGCGCCGGCGTATCTTTCGGACGGATCGACCAATATCTGCTCCCCTACTGGCAGGGGTCGGTAAAGAACGGAATGAGTCGCGAGTTCGGCAAGGAAATACTGAAGTGCTTCTGGATGCACTGTAATTTTGCCTATGACGCCATGATTCAAACGGGCAATCAGGGCATCACCGCGGGATACGGCCAACTCTTCAATCTTTCCGGAATGGGGAAAAACGGCCAGGATATGACCAACGATCTGACCTGGGTCTTTCTTGATGTCATCGACGAGATGAGCCCGATCCTCGAACCGAAGCCCAACGTACGCCTGCATGAGCACTCGCCGGAAGAACTGCTCGATCGAGTGATCGACATGATCTCCACAAGCCAGGGCGCTCCGTTTCTGCTCAATTTTGACGAACGTTCCATGGCGGGGATGCTGGAGGAAGCAAAGCGCGCGCATGTGGAGCACCTGATCAACGAAAACACCGTATTCGATTATGCCTCCGTCGGCTGTCTCGAAAACACGATGTGCGGAAACGACCGATCTGCAACGGTGGACTGCAATCCCAATCTTGTGAAAGCCGTCGAACTTGCTCTTGGGAATGGACAGGATCTCATTGTCTATACGGACGCTTTGTGGGGCAAGCCATATCCGCCGGAAACAGACGCCCCCAAAACCGGCGATCCTCGTATGTTTGTATCCTTTGAAGAATTCTATTGCGCGTTTCGAACCCAGCTGAACTATGTAATCGAACGAATGGCCGCTCTTTACGAGCGTTCCACCGAGTTGCGCGCCAAATATGCGCCCACGCCGTATTTAAGCTGCCTCGTGCGCGGCTGCGCCGAACAGGGAAAGGATTGCACGCAAGGCGGCGCAGAGCTTTCTTTTGTCACCGTGGAAGGCGTTACTTTTGCAACAACGGTTGACTCCCTGCTCGCAATCAAGTATCTTGTTTATGATCAGCAGATCTGCAGAATTGAAACGCTGATTCAGGCGTTGAAGGCCAATTGGAAGGGCTTCGAAATTCTGCAGGCGCAGGCGAAAAACCGCGCTCCGAAATACGGGCGGGACGACGACGCGGCGGACGCGCTTGCTGCGCGCGTAATGAGCGATTGGTCGAATATCGTATGGAACTACAAAACGAAAGCGACAAACGCGCAGTTTCGCCCCGGAATGCTTAGCTGGAATTACTGGATTGGTTCCGGATTCATTCTGCCCGCCACGGCGGACGGTCGCGCACGCGGGCAGTTTTTAAGCAACGCGATCTGTCCCGTAAACGGCACGGATACAAACGGTCCGACCGGAAACGCGAATTCCGTCGGAAAAGCGCTTGGCGGCAGGGACGAATCCGGCAAGGCGATCAATCTGTTGCCCAACGGTGCGAGTCATACCATTACCCTTTCTCCCTCGTTAATACGGGATAAAGAGCGGCGTGAGAAGCTCAAAGCTTTTTTGCGCGGCTATATCCATAATGGCGGGACTGCGCTGCAAATCAACATTCTGGATGCCGAAACGCTGAAAGACGCGCAACAGCATCCTGAAAACTACAGAAATCTGCTGGTTCGCATCACGGGTTATAATGCGTATTTTACGAGCATCGGCAGAGAGCTGCAAAACGAAATTATTGCAAGGGAAAGTCACAACCGGTATTGATATGACAATGATCCGTTACCTCGATATTCAGCGCATGTCCAGTGAGGATGGTCCGGGACTCCGCACAACCATTTTCTTCAAGGGCTGTTCGCTTGCATGCGCCTGGTGCCATAACCCCGAGAGCATTGCAAAAAAGCTACAGGTCCACTGGGTGGGTTCCCGCTGCATCGGTTGCGGTATCTGCCAGGATATCTGCCCCAACGGCGCGTTAAAACGCGACGACGCCGGTGTCCATATCGACCGAAGGTTATGCGTTGGATGCTGCAAGTGCGTTTCTTCCTGCCCGTCTCTTGCGCTTGAGTGCAAGGGGATCGACGCGGAGCCGGAGGCGCTTTGCCGAGAACTTTTGAAGGATCGCGCCTATTTCGGGCGGGAAGGCGGCGTAACGCTTTCCGGCGGCGAGGCCCTTCTTCAGGAGGGCGCGATCGAATTGCTTCGGCTGCTGAAATCGGAAGGTGTGCAGACCGCTGTGGATACCTGCGGAATGGTGTTTCCTGAACAGCTGGAAGCGGCACTTCCTTATACGGATATCCTTCTTTATGATTTGAAACTGATGAACGATACGGCGCATTCGCGCTGGACTGGCCGCGGCAACGCAATGATTCTAAGAAATCTAGGCATCGCAGCGCTTTGGGCTAAGGGAAACGGCCGCCTGTGGATTCGAACACCCATTATTCCCGGAGCGACGGATTCTGAAGAGAATATTCGCGCAATCGGCGAACGAATCCATGCGATTGGCGGTGCGGAGCGATGGGAACTCTGCGCGTTTAATAATCTTTGCAAGGATAAATATCAGCGGCTGGATATCGACTGGGTATTTCGCGATGCGCCACTGATCTCACGGCGGCAAATGGAACAGTATCTTGCAGTTGCGCGGAGTACCCACGCCTGCGAAGACATCCGCGCGACGGGCGCGCTCGCTGAAGAGGAGTGAAAATGATGAAACGTTTCTACTCGAACACAGCCGACGAGGCCTCCATCCGCATGATGGAATGCGACAGCAAGGTTGGCGTGCTGGCAACCGAAGACGAAAGCGGCTACCCGCATCTTTCCTTTATTTCATCGATTCAGGCGCTTGGAGATCACTCCCTGACATTTGGTCAGTTCTCTGCCGGCTTAAGCAAACAGTTTATTATGGATCGACCCCGTGTCGGTTTCCTTGCTCTCAGCGCCGACAAACGATACCTTACCGGCAACGCGACCTATACGCACAGCGCCAATACCGGTAAAGAATTCGACGAGTATAATAATAAACCGTTGTTTCGCTATAATTCGTATATGGGCTTTTATCGCGTTTTCTACCTGAATCTCGACCGGATTACCACTCTGAATCCGCTTCCCATGGCTGCGATCGTTATTGGCGCGATCCTTTCGCGCGTTCGAGCCCTCTTACTGGCGAAAAGCGAACAAAACGCGCTCCCCTTCCTTGCCAAGCAACTGTTTGCCCAGCTGGATTCGCTGAAGTTTCTTTGCTATTACGATTCGGACAAAAATGCCATCCTTCTTCCCATTGTGCAGGCGACCAGTGCAGGTACGGACCGAATTGTGTTTTCATCCATCCCGTTTGGTAAAGCCCTGAAACAGATCCCGGATGGCGCCAAAGCTTCTATCCTTTGTCTGAATCTGAAGATGGAATCCGTTCTTGTGAAAGGGATCTATCACAAAGGTATGCTCTGTATTGAGCGGGTGTATAATTCCATGCCGCCGAAAATGGAGTATCTGTATCCGCGAAGCGAGAATATCGAGGCCGTTCATAATTTCTAATCTGCAAAATGAGTTGGCACAATATCAAGCAAAAGCGGAGCCTCTGTATATGCCCCGCTTTTGCTCTATAAAGAGTATATACCAGCACTAACCGTTTTGCTGGAGATATCGAGCTACCGTATATAAAAACTCTTTGTTTCCCGGAGGGTATTTCCCGCGGTTAATAAAGAGTTGATCCAGACGTTTTTGGTTGCCGAAGTTCCAGATTGCTTTGATCTCTTCTCTGACATTGCGTTCGATACGCGCCGGCTTCGTTTCACAACGTTCCGCAACTTTTGGATAGAGCACCCGCGTCGTGCTCGTCACCTGTTCCTGCTGCATAATCAGCTCCAGTGCGATGGCCATTTGTACAAAACCTAACCGTCCGGTCGGAGCGCCGAGCTTTAGAAGTTCCTGTTCTATTTTTTGCCTCACACGTTTGTCCTCCCTGTCATTATCGCCCTTAAAACAGACATTAATCTACAAAATCCGAAATTTCAATGCTTCCGCTATTCTTCGAGAAATCTCTACAAATTACGCCTTTTTTCGATTTTTGTATATACAATAAAGCAATAATGTACAATTTAATTTTGTAAATTTCAGTTTGTTCTTTCAAACGTCAAACTTCCGAACGAAGCAATAAAATGGAGTGTCCATCATCATGTGTCTGCTTTCGATAACGGCATTTGTCTTGATTGCATCCATGCTTGTTTCATGATAAAATAAACATAAGTTGTTTATCTTTTCGGATTTACATTTCAAAAAATCGATATGGAGGGGTTTCTATGCTCTGGACGTTAAAGAAAATCTGGTATCGCATATTTCAGTTTTTTCTCACCTCCGCCATGTATCTGATGCCCTGGAGGCAACCGGAATTACTTACAGGGCCCGGAAGTATTAAATCGTTACCTTCCTTCATTCGAAGAAAAGGCCTGACCCGCGTGTTGATCGTTACCGATCCGGTACTTCATCGCATTGGATTGTTGAATTCTCTTTTTTCCGCTTGCGAAGAAGCCGGCTTAGCATATACGCTTTTCGACGGGGTGGAACCCAATCCGTCTATAGAGAATATCGAAGAAGCGCGACGGCTCTATGTGGAAAACAAGTGCGAAGGGATTGTCGCGTTTGGCGGCGGTTCCTCAATGGACTGCGCGAAAGCCGCAGGCGCACGTGTGGTGAAACCGCGGCAGAGCGTAAGCCAAATGGGCGGCACGCTTCGCGTGCTGAAGCGTCTCCCTCCGGTCTTTGCTGTTCCGACTACCGCGGGAACCGGTTCGGAAACAACGATTGCAGCCGTTGTCACCGATCGTTCTACACACCACAAATATGCCGTTCAGGATCTTGTGTTGATCCCTCATTATGCCGTGCTTGATCCGGAACTTACCGTAGGATTGCCGCCGCATATCACAAGCACGACCGGAATGGACGCACTCACGCACGCCGTGGAAGCGTACACGAATATTCTCGCACCCAAGAGTACGGATATTCTGGCTGAAAAAGCAGTAAAACTTATTTTTGACAATCTTGAAAAAGCATATGCGGACGGTACGGATCTGACCGCGAGATACAACATGCAGCTCGCCGCGTTTTACGGCGGAGCCGCATTCACCCGCGCCTGCGTTGGATACGTTCATGGAGTAGCGCATACGCTCGGCGGGCTTTACGGAACTCCGCATGGTCTTGCGAATGCCGTAATCCTTCCTTACGTGATGGAAGCATTCGGCCCCGCGGTGTATTATAAACTTGCGCGTTTGGCTGAAATCGTTGGAATCCAGGGAAAAGACGATGAGGAAAAAGCGAAAGCGTTCATTCGCGAAATTCGGCGTATGAACACCGATATGCATATTCAGGACAAATTCGATTTCATCGAAGATAAGGATATTCCTCAAATGATCAAATGGGCCATGAAGGAAGCGAACCCGATCTACCCCGTTCCCGTGCTCTGGCATGAACCGGAATTTCAGGCGCTTATTTCCCGTATCCGCGCTTCATGAGTAAAATTCCGTCCATCGAACGTTACGAACGTCAGATCATCCTGCCGGAAATCGGAAAAGCGGGGCAAAGAAAGCTTCTTTCTTCCTCGGCGCTTGTGATCGGCTGCGGCGGCCTTGGATCCGCACTGTTGTATTGTCTTTGCGCAATGGGTGTTGGACGAATTGGATTCTGCGACGGCGACGTTGTTTCCTTAAACAATCTGAACCGTCAGTTTTTACATACGCCTGCCGATATCGGCCGAAAAAAAACCGCTTCCGCAATGGAAAAGCTCTCCGCATTCTCTCCTGAGCTTGTGCTAGAACCTTATGACATGCCTCTTTCCGGTGAGAATGCCGCTGAAATGATTG
Organism: Eubacteriales bacterium; assembly: GCA_034933205.1. Lineage (GTDB taxonomy): Bacteria > Bacillota > Clostridia > Christensenellales > CAG-138 > UBA7703. Next base: position 11,953 of record JAYFNY010000056.1, on the reverse strand, counting down.
GCCGGTACGACATCGTTCTTCTTGCGGTCGATAACATTGCGGCACGTTGTATTGCAAATCGCGCGTGCGTAGATGCCGATATTACGCTTGTCGACGCTGGAATCCGAGGCTTTCAAGGTACTCTTTTCACCGTCCGGCCCCACGAGACCGCGTGTCTGGAATGTTTTTATGGGAATCTAGCGCAAGAAAAGGCGGAAATTCCCAGTTTCGCCCCCATCGTTTCCGCGATTTCATCCTTCGAGGCGCAGGCAGCCGCTAATATCCTGCTCGGGCTGAAAAACCCGACCGACGGCCGTTTACTTCTGTTCGACGGCGTCGCTCTTACCACGGAATTCATAGCGATACAAAGACTGGAGCATTGCCCCGTCTGTTCCAATGCAATTTGATTGAGTCATCAAATCGAAACCCGGCATACCGAATATGGGCATGCCGGGTTTTTCATGCATAACGGTTCATTTTTTTCTGTCTTTCGGTTCTGCTCGAACTGTCCGGCTTCCATAAATTATTCGTTCGGATGCTCCAGCATTTGACTTTCAATCTGTTTTTTCGTCTTTTTATCCAGTATCTCTCCCGACAGTGCGCTGAGAATATAAGCTTCCGCTTCATTTGTTCGATCCGACTTTCGAACGGAAAGCAGCACATTCAGAATATCGAGCAATATCGACTTTCTCATCGTATCTTTTACCTGGGAAAGATCGAATGAAATAAGACTGGAAATCACTCTCGGATTGTAATTTGGTTGATAGGTTACAATTTTTTGCAGCGACTGAATACATTGCCGCACAGTAATCGGCTTTTCGTCATACAGCAGCTTAAGATAACTGTCCATTGTGTTCTGCAGCTTGTTTTCCGTATCCCACTGAACGTTGTCTGCGATCAGCATGAGTCCAATACTCCTTTGATAGGAATTCTCGCTGCTCAGTTTTTCATAAAAAACATCCCAGTATGGATATAGGTCTTTCGAGAATAACGACCTGCTTTGCAGAAGGAGAAAGGATGGATACCGAACATTGTCGTCTTTGAGGGACAACCAATCCACAAGTTGTGAAATGTCGCTTTCACTTAGGTTCTTCGAAAACTCCTGCAGCGCATCCTTTGGTATGGACGTTAATTCTTCTGCTGTAATCATCTGACCGCTCCTATCCTATGTAATAGAACTATTACACTTGTTCCGCTCTTAAAAATACAGTCGATCTCAATATCATATAATCGCTTCTTTCGTTTATTACTATCTTCTGTCGATCCTGGTTATTTTTGGAAAAACGCTCCAAAATACGCGACGATCGGAAAAAGCATATATATCATAGTCACCAGTGTTCTGCAATACAGCAGTGACCGATATTCCGACATGTCTTTTTCAACTTTGATTCTGTCTTTTTTGCTTTGTTTATACTCTTTATACGATAGAAATAAAAGCATAAACAGACTCGCGGAAAATATCGTCATTGGAAGAACAACTGTAAGACCAGTCTTGTAAAAACAATTCATGACAAAGCTAGAAATATTTCCAAAATATGTGAAATGGAATAAGTTTACAAGCAGGGTTTCGTTAAAAATCGATTTGTCCAGATATTGAATGCAATTGATCAAAATGAATCCGATTGAAACAGCAATTTCCAAAATAAAAGCAAACTTTCGATTTCTCATGCGGAAAAGCATCATGATCAGGAAGGGCAGCATTACAATCATCCATTGAGGATGCCAGTTTACAAACACAAAGAAGGATATATACGCAGCGCCCGCGAGGAAGACTGAAAAAGCCGATAAATCGGATTCTTTTGGTTTCATCCAATATGCAATCGCAGAGATAACCAGAATACAAAAAACGAAAATGCTGATATTGCTGATTCCCCCCGGTATCTCAGCTTTGAACACCCACTGATAAAACCCAAAATCCGGCATCATTTCGGATTGTGTTATATGATATCCTGCGTCAAATGCTGACCAAAGCAGCGTTGTTATTCCATAGAGCGACAATCCTATAATGAAATGCTGAACCAGCTTGGACAGCCTTTTCTCTACTAAAAGAATTAACGGTATAAAAATAAATATGGGGAATAGTTTGTAGCAGACTGCGAGAGCAATCAGCATTGAGAATTTGTAATATTTTTTGTCAAAATAAAACAAGAGTGCCAGAAGCGTAGCCGTAACAGAGAAAATATCATATTGATTGTAAATTACAACGCAAAACATCAAGATCGGAGATGTCAAAAAAAGGTAACCTGACCATCTGGACTCGACCGGATCGTGAAATGCCTTCACCGATAATTTTGAAAGTAAAAACGTGCAAAGGACAGACAACCCAATGACCATGACTCTGCCCCAGATGTTCAGAATATTGGCGTATTGCGCAAAATGAAAAAGTTGGTTCAATACATATACCGGCAATGCCCAGATCGCCATCGTTATATAGATTACAATATTATAAATCGCGCCGGATATGGGAGCGAATCTCCCCAAATAACCGGCAGTCGAAGCGATACTCCACGTATAACGATAAAAATCGAACGGTTTCCCGGCAAAAATACAGTCAAGCAGATCGGAGGATTGAAGCATCGTCAGTTTCATATCATATGCCTGATCAAAGCAAACGAACGCAATGACGAATACAATACCCGGTATGATATAGTCCCACCATGCCGGAGTTTGACAGCTTTTCATTCTCGATTTAAGTTTTAAAAATCGTTCCATTACTCCTCCCAAATGTCAGGATTATAAAATATTGCGCCTACGCTGGAGTTTCATCAGCTATTTATTTCGATAATACGCATACATCTCTTGCAGCGTAGAAAAGATATCATACTCCGGCTCCCACCCCAATTGTTTCCTGATCAGCTGATAATCGCAGCATATCATTTGCGTATCCGCAGGGCGATAGCGCGCGGGATCGGTCTCTATCGTAATCGGCTGACCACTCAGCGACGTGATAAAAACGAGCAGATCGCTCAACCGGTATGCTTTGCCGGAACCGACATTGTAGACTTTTTTGCAATCCTCACTCTCGACAATCATGCGATACGCGCGTACAATGTCCTTCACGTTACTGAAATCCCGCTCCACCGAAAGATTCCCGACTTTGATCACGCCGGGCTTGCCGGACCGGTCGATCTCGGCTGCTTGTTTACAAAAACTCGGCAAAACAAACGAATCGCTTTGTCCAATCCCGGTATGGTTAAAGGCGCGGACGTAATAGATCGGCATACCGTATCGCTCGCGATAAATTGCCGCGAAACGCTCCTGTGCGACCTTTGATATGCCATATGGGTTATTCGCGTTCAGTGGCATGTCTTCTTGAATTGCGCCTTCGGATGTTTCATACTCCTCGCTGGAACCGATAAACAGGACCCTGGGTTTGTTGCTGCATTTTTTCGTCGCTTCCAGTATGTTCAACGAACCAATCACGTTGACCGATATCGTTTTCTGCGGCATTGACCAAGACGCGCCAACGCTGCTGACAGCCGCCAGATTTACGATTATATCGGGAGACACCGCCGAAATCAGCTCTTCCACGCGCGGCATATCCAGTAAATCGGTTCGGTAAACACTCACATCCGCAGGCAGTTCCGATTGTTCCGCCTGATCGCTTCCCGAAACGGAATATCCGTTTTCGAGAAATTCCTGCGTCAGATATCGGCCGACGAATCCCGCAATTCCGAAGATTAAAACTTTTTTCATCCTAAAACTCCATCTCTATGCGCTGAAACAGAATCCTCTCGTACTATATTCGGCCTTTTCAGTCATTTTCGTCGAGTTCGGCCCGACTAAATTTTTTTCGTCTGTATCGGTTCCTGCTTAAAAAAAAGTTTCAGCTCAAAGGATGCCAGCCTCTTTTTTCGCGAGCTTGAGGTCGTAGTCCGCCATAATCGCGCATAGTTCCTCATAGCTCGTACGGAGCGGGTCCCAGCCGAGGACCGTTTTTGCCTTTGTCGGATCCCCCAGCAAATTCACGACGTCGGTTGGGCGAAACCACTTTGGGTTCACGCACACCAGCATTTTTCCGGTCGCCTTGTCGTAGCCTTTCTCTTCCACTCCGTCGCCCTTCCATTCCAGATCGATGCCGTCGTGTGCAAACGCCAGCGTAGTGAATTCGCGAACGGTGTGCTGAACGCCGGTAGCGATTACAAAATCGTCCGGTTTCTCATGCTGAAGGATCAGCCACATGCATTCCACATAATCTTTGGCATATCCCCAGTCGCGCAGGGAATTCAGATTGCCCAGTTCCAGATGATCCTGCAGTCCGCAGGCAATCCGCCCAGCAGCCAGCGTGATCTTTCTGGTTACGAAACTGTCTCCGCGACGTTCCGATTCGTGGTTGAACAGGATTCCGTTGCTGGCGAATATCCCGTATGCATCGCGGTATTGCCGGATCATCCAAAACGCGTAGAGTTTTGCCACGGCATACGGGCTGTAAGGATGAAACGGGGTCTGTTCGCTCTGCGGGCACTCTTCAACTCGGCCATAAAGCTCGGAGGTGGACGCCTGATAAACGCGGCATGTCTTGTCAAGCCCAAGCATATGCACCGCTTCGAGGATACGCAGAACGCCCAGCGCATCCACATCCCCCGTATATTCCGCGGCGTCAAAAGAAACCTGAACATGAGACTGAGCGGCCAGATTATAAATCTCGTCCGGTTTGACCAGATTTACAATTCGAACAATACTGGAAGAGTCGGACAGATCGCCGTCATGCAACCAAACCGCCTGTTTCTCCAGCAAATGATCGATTCGTCCCGTATTGACAACCGATGAACGACGTACGATTCCATGCACCTCATAACCTTTTTCCAGAAGAAATTCCGCCAGGTAAGAACCGTCCTGTCCGGTGATCCCGGTAATCAATGCCTTTTTCAAGATAATAGTCTCCTTCAAATTTATTTCGTCCGAATACCGATTGCATATTGGGATTAACATCTAATTTTCAGAAGCGCCGCAGTGCCCAGCAGTTCGCATCTTCCCGCTCCGGCCGGTACAAACAGGCAGTCGCCTTTGTGAAAATCGATGGGAAGACCGTTTTCGCACTGTATTTTCCCTCCGCCATCCAGGCACAGCAATACTTGAAACGAACTATCCATTACGGAAAAGGAAAATCGAATGGTCAGCTGTATTCGCTCCACATCGAAATATTTACTTCTGCAGAGAAGTTCCCTGGAACAGCCGGGATAGTATTGAACCAATCGTTCTTTTTGTCTGTTATCCGGAGCTGCATTCATATTCATAACCTGAATCGCGCGATCGAAGTGCAGGTCACGCTTTCGCCCATTTTTATCGATTCGGTTATAATCGAAGATGCGATAGGTTACATTTGAGCTTTCCTGAACTTCCACCAATAGAATTCCGGCTCCGATTCCATGCACCGTACCCGCCGGCACATAATAGAGATCTCCTTTATGAACCTTCACTCTTTGAAGATGTTTTTCCAGATCTCCGGAATCCACTGCTGCACGCAGCATCTCCTCCGTCACAGGATGTGAAAACCCGCAAATCAGGCTGGCATTCTCTTCGGCCTCGACGACATACCACAACTCCGTTTTGCCGTTTTGATTTTCGTATTTCCGAGCATATTCATCGTCCGGATGAACCTGAACCGAGAGATTCTGCTTGGCGTCGATAAACTTCACGAGAATCGGAAGCTCCTTCCCGGAGCCTACTTTTGTCCCTAAATACTCGGGATTCGCCTTCAATACCTCTGCAAGCGTTTTTCCGGCGTGCTCACCGTTTTCAACCGTACTGAACCCGTCCGGATGAACGGAGCACTCCCATGTTTCGGCCAGAGGCGCAAGCTCGATATTTTTCCCATACTCCCCGCGAAGCCTTGTGCCGCCCCAGAGATAGTCCTTGCCTGTCGGTAAAAGCTTCAAAATCTCCATAGAACGCCCCCGCGTTAAATACCCTCTTCGGAGTACTTTCTTTTGTCGTCCGAACTGATCGTTTCCCCCAGCTGTACTTCGATCAGATCCAGCGCGGTATCCGCCTTGAGCGTATGTTTGCACCCCGCAGCAATCATCAGTACGTCGCCGACCCGCAAATTTTGTTCCATGCCATCCACAATGGCTATCCCTCGCCCGCTTACAATCGTCCACACTTCTTCCCGATAATCGTGGCTATGGTAACTCATCTGCTGTCCAGCCCGCATGGAAATCTTCACCGTCATAGAACCGGGCTGAACATCGATTACCGTATAGGTCCCCCACGACTTTTCGGCGTACATCGCTTCACTGCTCATTTGTTCCACATAGGGCTTCATATAACCGCTGCGTTCTTTATCCGAAACAAGAATTCCGTCTCCGCTTGCCGCGACTACCATGTTTTTGCATCCCATGCAGATGATCGGGATATTCAGTTCGTTGATGACATTGGTGTTTTCACAGGTTTCGTCCATAACGGCCTTTCCCTTGATCCGGTCCGCCATCACTTCGGCCATCATGTTCCAGGTGCCGATATCCTTCCAGTCGCCCGAATATCGCACGACCTGGATACTCGGCTCCTTCTCGACAACCGCGTAATCAAAGCTGATCTTCGTAAGGCTGTCGTATTTCATATATAGATCGCGATAGTCCGTAAATTTAAGAATGCTATGTGCCTTGTCCAGAAGGTAACCAAGCCGGAAAGCGAATACGCCGGCGTTCCAAAGCGCCCTCTGTTTTAAATACTCTTTCGCCGTTTCCGTATCCGGCTTCTCCCTGAATTCCTTCACTCCGCTGACCCGATTGTAGTTTTCCGGAATAATATAACCATACTTTTCACTCGGATAGGTTGGCTCGCTTCCCATCAGCGTCAGGTTGGCCTCGCCCCGGCAAACCAGCTCCTCCAGCTGCATCACAAGCTCGTAATAGGTATTATCCACATAAGGATCAATCGGGCAGACGGCAACGGCTTCGGCCTCGCTTACGCCCAATTCGTCGTGTAGGTAAGCTGCCGCCAGTAAGATCGCAGGAAACGTGTCTCTGCGGCATGGTTCCACGCAGATGGACACCTTGTCGCCAAGCTGATTTTTAATTGCGCTAACCTGTGATTTTCCGGTGGCGATCGTGATCTTCGCCCCTGGATTCACCGTGGAAATCTGGCGGTATACGCGCTGTACCATGGATTCATACTCACCCGCAGCATCCTTAAACAGCATGAGAAACTGCTTGCTCCTCACGTTGTTGGAAAGCGGCCATAAACGTTTTCCACTGCCGCCGGACAGTAAAATGATGTTCATCTGGGCATCTCCTTTTGGCTTCCTGTTTCACTCAATCCAAGATTCGTCAGAATCTCCCGCCGAGTTTTCTCAAGCTTAGTATCTGCATCTATTTGGCAGGAACCCTTTATACTGTAATAAATCTTGATTTTCGGTTCCGTACCGGACGGTCGAATCGCGATCCAGGAACCATCGCTTAACACGTATTTCAGCACGTCCGAAGCGGGGAGCCTGCCGAATCCGTCTTCAGCTTCCATCGGCGTACCATAATCGATCATCTTTGCGACATCCGGAAAAGGTGCAGCAGTATTTCGCAGGTTTGACATGAGAAGATCGATTTTCGCTACCCCATCCTTTCCGGAAAGCGTAAAACTATCCAGCGCGTCGCGATAATAATGAAACTCTTCAAATAGTTCATCGAGTCGGTCGATCAGCGTTTTTCCTTCCGCTTTGCGCTGCGCCGCCATTTCGCAGATTAAAAGACTTGAAACCACGGCGTCCTTATCCCGTGCATGCGTTCCGGCGAGATAACCGTAGGACTCCTCATAGCCAAAGACAAAATCATAGTCCCGTTCCCGGTCGCCGTCTTGTTTCGCCTGTTCAAACTGCGTGATTTTTTGACCGATAAACTTAAATCCGGTCAGCGTGGAGAAAACGGTCAGCCCTTTTTTCTTCGCGATTTCCGCACCCAATTCCGAAGTAACAATGGTCTTGACGACCGCCTTCTTCGAAGACGCCGATAAATCCGTATTGTTTAAAATATAATCCATTAGCAACGCGCCCATTTGATTGCCCGTAATCAGCCGGTATCCCGTATCGGTTTTCACCGCGGCCCCCACGCGATCGCTATCCGGATCCGTTCCAAGCACGAGATCCGCCCCGCAGCTTTGCGCCTGCGCAATGCCGAGCTCCAGTGCCCTGCGATCTTCCGGATTCGGTGAAACGACCGTTGGAAAATCACCGTTTTCATCCGATTGCGACAACACGGTCTCGACATTTCCAAAACCGCTTTTCTTCAACGCCATTAATACCGGAACACGTCCGGCACCATGCAAAGGAGTATACACGACGTGCAGCAATTTCTTAGAGTTCGCATCGTTGTTTCGGCTTTGCCAAAGTACGGCATCGACAAACTCATCCGTTACGTCCACCCATTCAACAAGTTTTGGATCACGCTGAAATCGAATCGTACGATAATCGGAAAGCGCATTCACATACGCGATAACGCAATCTGCCTGTTCCGGAACGAGTTGACAGCCGAACTCGTCGTATACTTTGTATCCGTTATACTGTTTCGGATTATGGCTGGCCGTCACTACGACGCCAGCCAGCGCATGAAAATATGTTACTGAAAAGCTCAGCTGCGGTGTAGGTCTTGCCTGTTTGTGCAAGCGAACACGAATTCCCAGCGCGCTGAAAACATCCGCCGTAATCGAGGCGAAGAAATCGCTGTTGTTACGAGTGTCGTAACCGATAACGACGCCTCTTTCTCTGCAAAGCGCAGCACCATAGCGCTCCAGCAGATAGTTGCCTAGCCCGCAGGTAGCTTTCCCGACCGTATAACGGTTCATACGGTTTGTTCCAGCGCCCATCAAGCCGCGCAGTCCACCTGTTCCGAACTCCAAATCGCGATAAAACCGGTCTTCTATTTCCTTTTTATCGGTTAATTCGTATATTTCCTGCCTGATATCGGCATCGAAAAACTCATCTGTTTTCCATTGCTCAAATGTCTCCTGATAACCCATTTCCCGTTTTCCTCACTCTGCTGTTCGCAGGAAAAGCCGTTATTGTACGGTTTTCGCGCGGTTATGTCGAAGGAAGCCATTTATTCTCCGCACTTTATCAGCCTTCTCAGTTCGACAATTTCTCTGAAAAAGTGAGATTGCGATGTGCAAGAATTTGTAAGGCAAGCGATGCCAATATTGTAACCAACACAATGCCAAAGTTCGTTTTCAGCATTGTGAGGAGAATGGCGGCCGTGCCAATCAGCGTGATGAGCGTATACAGAATCACCTGCAATCCCCGTTTATTGGAAGCATGGAAGTTCATCGATATATTGCCATAGTAGGACAAAGCCAGCCCGATTGCGCACGCCACGATCAAGCTCGCAAGGAAGCTTCCGGTAATCGCCCGGCAGGCTGCAAAAGCAGCATATCCAAGCGCAAAACTTACGATATAGATACCGGTATAAAGCAGAGCGTTCATCAGCCGGACTGCCCGTGTTTCATCCCGTTGCGGCTGATACGATTTTCTCGCGATCAAACGGAGCGAAACCAACTTAACCAGCATTCTCGCGAGACTTGCAATAAACTTCAGCAAGGATCGGTTGGAAGAGCCATACATTCTCTGCAGCATATGCTGCGGCGTTTCAGCGATCACAAGATCCTTCTTCTGCAGTTTCAGCTTCATGAGGATCTCTTCCAGAATATCAAAGTGTTCGCCGCTCAGCAGGAGTTTCTTCACCTGTTCGGTTCGATAGAGCCGGAAACTGGTCGAAAAATCCGTTACCTTCATCCCTGTTGCAACACGATAAAACGTCTGCAGAATTTTGGACATTGTTTGCGACGACGCCTTATCCTCCGAAACCCCGCCAGGAATATTTCGCGAACAAATTACAAGATCGACGCTATCCTGCATTGCCTCATACATAGCTGGAATCTCAGATGGACTATGCGATCCATCCGCATCCATAATCAGCAGCTTTTCACTGTCGGCAAGCTGAAAAACCGTACGAATCGCGCCGCCGTAGCTCGGCTCAAACTGGTTCTGATAGCGCACTCCAAGTTCTTCGCACACCTGAGCCGTATGATCCAGCGATTTTTGGCCGTCGACGATCAGGATGTCGTACGTGCAACCAATTTTATTGATCTGATCCCGGATCGTCGGAATCAGCACTTTCAGATTTTCGGCTTCCCGATAGGCGCAAATAGCTACCAATAGTTCCATATATTCCAAATCTCTCTTTCAAGTCTTTTCTATTAACGAATCATGCCGTACGTAATGATTCAAATTTCTCCTGCTATGCTTCTAGCAGGATTTCTCTGTCGTTGGATGAATTTTCCCCCGCCTTCGATCCAGATAGACACGTATCATAGATAGAACAGAATCCATCGTGAGCGCGAAGAAACAAGCCATGCACGAGAGATTCCGAAGCGCACTTGTCCAGTTCAGCCCGCTTGCATCTACAATTTGAAACGGGTTTAAAATCAGAATAAATCCCAAAATATAAAGAAAGTTGACCGGCGGCTGCGTTTCCTCGTTCAGAAACAGTACGATCCCCGGTAACAGGAAAAGGGCCCAGTAATCCCCGTTGTTTTTTGAGAATAACGCCACTGCAAACATTAGAAGCGAGAGCTTTTTCCAGCGATTTTTCTGAAATAGTGCGCTCAGCAAAGCAAGCGCAACCATTGCATAATGAACGAGCAGCAATCCCCTTCTCCAGAGAGTGCCAAGAAACGACGTTGATAATAGGTGTAATTCTTTCATCCAGAATCGGTAATTCAAACCACGATATGGTTTTGCCGCATATTCGGCGGAATTCGCCTGCAGATTCAAAATAAACTGCGGTATATTCTGAAAACCGCCTTTCACAAAAAGGAACGGCACTGCGATAAAGATAACGCCGTACGCGATTAATCGCAGCGCTTCCATCCAACGTTTTTCATAGACCAGTAAAATCCCAAGCATCGCAGGGATTCCTTTCAGCGCCGCAGCGATTGCGAGTGCAAGGAAGGCGATCTCTCGTGTCACGCGATTTTCATTTTTATAGTTCAACAGGAAAAACGACGATAACAATGCTGCCAGAATCATGGTAGTGCCACGTTCATAGGCAAAAATCATTACGCCGGACAACGCGATACACGAAATGATCCAAAATCGCATTCGTTTATCCCGAATTACAGACGCTTCGTAGAGTAGTAATAGAAATGGAGCCGTTGTTATCAGCATATAGAAAGCGCTTGTCGCCAAACCGATAGAGGATCTCCCGGCTTGAAATGCGGATAGATTTTCGTAATTGGCAAGGTTTGAAAGAGGAGAAAAAAGTAAATAGGTAAACGGAAAATAAGCGCGCTCCGGATTCGTTTCGTTTTGACCAAATAAATAGGGGTCCAGGTTATGCGAAGCCTTTGCTACATTATAATAATCCGCCATGTAATCCTGCGTTTTTGAAAAAAACACGTTGGCTTGCACTCCGGAGTAATCAAAAGCGAATCCAATGATAAACAAAAAAAAGAGAACTGTCAGAATAATGACAAAAGTAAGCCGCATAATCGCCGCGGAATTGGCTTTTGGATGATTGTCCGAAAGAGATTTCAACGGTTGCTCCTCCCAGATAATGCCAGTTTGATACGTAATTCAGTATGGCTGAACGTATATATGACACTGGATTTTCAGTGCAATGATACCAAATATGTAACTTTCTTACAATAGGAAGACACATTATTATCCGATACCCGATTCGGGCAATTCTTCGGTGCTAATATTTTCGTCATTAAAAATAGGAATAAAATAATACAAACACAATAAAATCCTGCTTTTGAGAAAAAAACGAAGGGCACCATATGGTACCCTTCGTTTCAGTCTGTCAAAAAAGTTTCTAAGATTGTTAAGGGCCGTAGCCCTTAACCCATTTTTTCCCGGCTGTGCCGGTTCATCCGGCGCAACGGATCGCCCGTTAGGGCGGTTTCCTTGTGCTCTTTTCCGCTCGTAAGGCAGAAGGCCGAAAGGAAGAGAGCGGTTATCCCGTCAAAAAACGAGTTTTTTGACGGTCTC
>JAYFNY010000055.1:0-43567 GCA_034933205.1 Eubacteriales bacterium | reverse complement strand
AAAAACGCCCCTTGAGGGGCGTAAAGTAAGATGAGACATAGTAGCTTGAACCTAAGTGAAAGCCGCGTCTTTAGGCGCGCGTCGGCACCCTGGGCTTATAGCCCTAGTGCGAACCACCCGTTTTACGGGTGGAAGCGATTTGTTTATCAATCGTTGGGGGAGAGCAGAAGACAAAGCAAAACAAGACTTTGTGTGGCTCTCCGTCAATTGTTGGGGGAAAGCAGCAGGCGAAGAGAAACAAGGCTTTGTTTCTGGAATCTAGCTCGAAATCTATATGAAGAGATGAAGCTGGGAGTGTTCATGCGGAAATACCGTGTCAAATTTCCACATGGAAGATATCCGCCCAGCGTGCGGCGCTGATAATTCGCCAGATGACATGGCATTCGCGAAAGCGGTTATGTTCCACGAGCTCATCGTACCATGCGAGCGTTCGCTCCGCCTGAACCAGAGGAGCGAGCCTGACGACGGCGGTCTCCAGCATAGCGCGGAACTGCTGCGGATTCTTGCGCATCCAATCTTCCTCGGGAGTGGTGAAGCCGAGTTTCGACTGTCGATCGGTAATGAGATCCGGCATAACGCCTCGCATCGCTTCGCGCATGACGCGTTTCGTCAGCCCAAAGCGAATTTTGTGCGAAAGCGGCATGGAGAAAAGCGCCTCAACCAATTGGTAATCCAGAAAGGGAAGGCGGGATTCGATGGAAAACGCCATGGAATTCCGATCGCCATAATGCAGTAGAACCGCCAGTGTACGGTAAATCTGTGAATGGATAAAGCGTCGGGGACGTTTAAAATCAAACCCATTCCGAAACGATGCGATATCAGGGCTTTTCACCTGCTCCGCGGAATACGGCCCGACAGGAGCGGTCTGCCGGTTTCGACGAAAGCGCTTGATTGCGTCCGGCGTATACGCTCGAAGCAGCAACTCCAAACGAAAACGGAGTCCCGACGCATAAAACGCTGTTCTCCGGCGCTCGTTAAATAATTGGATTTCACGTTCAAGACGAAGAAAATGAAAATTGCGAATGAGTTCGATAAACATCAATTCAAAAAATTCCGTATAGCCGGCCAGCTGCTCATCCGCGCCCTGGCCATCCAGCATAACAGTTAGGCCGTTACGTTTCGCTTCACGATAGACACACCACTGCGCATAATGCGAAGTAGAGGTTATTGGCTCGTCCATGTGCCAGGTAAAATCGTCGAGCTCGTCAAGCACGCGGGAAACGTCCGGAAATGTGCGGTGCGAAATTGCGCCGGTTTGCTCCAAAACTGCGTCCATATAGCGTCGCTCGTCGTACTGGGGTTCGTCGAAACACGCGGAGACAACGTGCTGTTCAAACGGCTCGCCGCTTTCGCGCAGGAGGCGATTGATCACGCAGACAATTGCCGAGCTGTCCAGCCCGCCGGAGAGACAGGATCCGACGGGGACATCCGACCGAAGGCGCAGTTTGACGGCGCCGAAGAAACGTTCGCGGAAGATTTCGACGTTTTGCGAATAAGAGGCTTTTCGTTCGCGTATGCGCATCAGATCGTACCAGCGGGATATTGAGTACGTATTCGACTTCAGGTCGTAGAGAAGATTCGTTCCAGGTTCCAGCTGGCGAACATCGGCAAACATCGTACGTTCCGAGTAATCGAGCTGCGCGGCAATAAGAAACGCCAGCAGCGCGTCCCTGTCCGCCTTGGGCGGTGCGTCGTCGAGCAAGAGCAATTGCTTGATCTCGGAGGCAAACGCAAAATAATCTTCCCGGCTCGTATAATAGAACGGTTTCACACCGTAGCGGTCCCGCGAACAGAAGAGCGTTTGCTTCTGGTTGTCGTAAATGCAGAACCCCCACATACCATTAAAATGGTTCACGCAATCTTCGCCCCAGCGGTCATACGACGCGAGCAGGACTTCGGTGTCGGAATCGGTAGAGAACGAATAACCGAGCGCGATTAATTCCGTCCGCAACTCGATATAGTTATACACTTCGCCATTATACGTAATCGTGTACCGGTTTTTGTAGGACATTGGCTGAAACGCGCTGTCGCTTAAGTCGAGAATCGATAATCGGCGGTGCCCAAGTGCGAGACGGCCGAAGAGCGCGGCGTTTCCTCCGTCCGGACCGCGATGGCGGACCGCTTCCATCATGCGACGGATCTCGCCCTCTTCAGCATCTTCCCGATAGCGGACGATCCCGCAGATACCACACATATCGTTTCCTCCGGCGACGGACAGTTTCCGCCCAATACCGATTAGTTTAACAGAATTCTGAACACTGCGCAAACGGAACGAAGAGAAAAGCAGACAAACAGGCGGATGCAAACATCCGCTGACCTGTGTTATACTTTCGCTATGGGATATTGTAAAAACGGCTTATGGAAAAGTGCTCGCGAGGATTCGCGCCTGCTGATGCAGGCGCTTCGTTATGGAGTAGCGGCGTTCGGGGGATTTGCGGCGGATTATTGCGCGCTGCTGATGCTAAAGGAATGGGGCGGGCTGCATTACCTAATCGCCGTGCCGATTGCGTTTGTCGTTGGCCTGGCGGTGAATTATGCTATTGGCATAGGCTTTGTTTTTCAGCGTAGTAAAATGGCGTTGCATCATGAGCTGGCGCTATTCCTCGCGGTTTCGCTTCTTGCGCTTGCGGTTACGGAAGCAAGCATGTTTCTATTGACGGGGATATTGCGCGTGGATTATCGTATTTCACGCGTTTTCTCCGGAGGGATCACGTTCCTGTTTAATTTCTTCTCCAGGCGCTGGCTGCTGTATCGATTGCCGAAAAATACGGATGTGGAGGAAGCACAAAAAAGGCCGGTTTGAAAAACGAATAAAAAAATCGACGAGCGGTAGAGCTCGCCGATTTTTTGTTATGGCATATCTTCCGGGTTCGGCGTCGGTGTCGGGGAAACGACCGGCGTCGGCGTCGGCTTGGTGCCGACCAGCGTTCGTCTCGGATTTCCTGCGTACGTATCCGTATACAGATAAATTTCTTCCTGGAGTTCGCCGTTCAGGTAGCGATCCACGTATACGTCCACCACAAATTTCGAACGCGGTTCCGCCAAAGTTACCGGGGGATCGCTGATAAACATTTTGCTGCTGTTCTCAACGATGTCTTCGCCCGGGGCTTCCTCGGAGACAAGGACGGTACGGGTCTTGTATTCTACGCCGTCGGGAAGCGCTTCCCCATAGATCTGAACGGTAAGGTCGCGCTTACGGCTCTTCGCCTTCTTATTCTCCGTGCTGTAGGCAAAGATATAAACCGGATAATCCGACTGGTTCTTGAACTGGAAATCGATATGTCCGGTATCCACAGTTGCATCCAACCCCTTTTCAACATAGGACGAGGGGATTGAGTGTGCCGAACGGTCTACAAAGTCAAAATAAGGATATGCTTCCAGCAACGCATTATAGAGCGTGGTACTTACCTGGCAAACGCCGCCGCCCCATTGCTGCGTCATGGTGTCTCCACCGAAAATGCCGTTTGCTTTCAGCCAGCCGTTCTTTTCGTTGCGGTCCCCAACCGTGTCGTTGAAGCTCCAGGTTCGCCCCGATTTTACCACCTGGTTGCTGATCAGTCCGGCGGCCTTTTCAACGTTATACGCACGGTTCGGAATCAGTTCTCTCTGGAGTTCCGTGTCTTCCGCTGTGCCCTTAAAATCGTAGGTTGTTGTGAACGAACCGATCAGCGAAACATGCTTTAAAACATCTTCCGCCGTAACGGATGGCTGGACGGTCGTAAGCGTCGGTTGAATCGTCGCCTGCAATTGCCCGGCATCAATAGCTTGCTGAATCAGCGCTGCCGTCGACTCCACATCGAGCCCGTAGCCGGTGGATCCTTCGATCGGCGTTATAACTGGTTTCCCGCTGCTGGATGTTTCAACCGTGAAGGAAGCGTCGACAGGCGGGGTGCTCATCGTCGCGTTGATATCCTCAATTCGCTGTTCGAGTGCCGCCGGATCAACGGAAACCTTCGTATAATAAACCTGATTCGCTCCGCCGGAAAGAGCCTGCTCGATTACTTCGCTCAGGTTGGAGGATGCGTTCATATCTGTGCCGGTGACAACGGCGTTGATTTCGGTTGAGGAAAGCGTAATTGAAATATTGTTCAGAGCGTAAGCCTCGTTCGATTCGAGCTGCGACTTTACTTCGTCCACCGTTTTACCGGAAAGATCCATGCCGTTGATGTAGACGCCGCTGTGGAATTTTCCCGTTTCCATATCGACCTCGACGGGGCCGGAACAGTTTTTCACGAGAACGGTAATCGCCACAACAATTAACGCAAGAAAAGCAAAGCTCATCAGCGCAAGGATGAACCTGCGTTTACGCAATTTTGCGCGCTTCGCATTTGCGCGCTTGACGGAAGCGGCACTTCCGCTGCGGTTTGGCGTGTGGTAATACTCCAATCGGTCGTCGTCGCTGGAATATGCGTTGCGGTTCGCAGGACGATTAGAGCCGTTTTTTCCGTTACCGGAGGATTTGGTTGTATCGGGCAAACCCGAGTATTTTTCGTACATGGCGGTCCCTTATCACAGTCGGCATTCTGCGCGATTATTCGCACATATCAGTTATTATACACACTTAGCGGATCTCCCGCAACCGTCGCGTACTCAGAAATCTGCCGGCATTCGTTTCGAAAACGTGAACATTTTTCGTTCTATACTTAGAAAACTAAACGAATATCGCAATTACTTGACAGAAGAATTCGGTATGGTATTATTAAAATGAACATGTTCATTAAAAAGACGGCGGGGAGTATACGTGCGAAAGAAAGACGACAGGAAAAAACTCGCGTTGCTGGATTGTGCGCGCCGAATCGAATGTGAGGAAGGCGTGGAGGCGGTCAGCATTCGAAGGCTTGCTGCAGAGTCTCACGTTGCGGTGGGAACCGTTTATAACTATTTCGACAGCAAGCAAGCGGTTCTGTACGAAATTACGGAAGAGTACTGGCGAAGTGCTCTCCTAAAAATGCAAAGCGCGGTGACTGGAGAAAAATTTACAGATCAGATTCGCCAAGTCTATGCTTTTCTGGCGCTTCAGATGGACGACTGCGCAAAAATGCTTATGCTGAATCTTCGGGAAGGCGGGGAAACACCGCGCGAAAAAATGGCGGTTGTGCAGAATAATATCCGAAAAATTCTTTTCGAGCGGTTGCAGCGGGATCGTTCGGTTCGCTCGGATGTTTGGAACGGGGCGCTTACGCAGGACTCGTTCGTGCAGTTTGTTCTCGGGAACCTTCTTGCTCTGCTGCGCCAAAAGAATGGAGATATCGATACTCTCGTCGAGATCATGGAAAGAATCCTTTATTAGTTTTTTATTGATCTACATAAGAAATCCCATTGCGGGCGTTATCCAATAAGAAAAAAAACTCAAACCAGGAGAGGGATTAGAATGGCACAGGCATTGGCAGAAAGTATTTTTGACGTACTCTATCTAGCATTCGTTCTTTACACAGGTGTATTTCTCATTCGAAAGGGGGACAAAGGTTCGCTGGTTCGCAGGTTCGGTCTTATGGCAGTGATCCTGGGAGCGGGCGATTCGTTCCACCTGGTGCCGCGCGCCGTCGCGCTCTGGACGTCGGGGTTGGAAGCAAACGCGGCCGCTCTTGGAATCGGGAAGTTGATCACCTCAATCACAATGACCCTTTTCTATGGAATTCTCTACTTGATCTGGCGTGAACGGTATCAGATCACCGGAAAGCGCGGTCTTTCAATTGCCGTATGGAGCCTTGCGGTATTGAGAATTGCGCTTTGCGCCATGCCACAGAATCAATGGTTAAGCTACGAGCAACCCCTGCTTTGGGGCGTACTGCGCAATATCCCGTTTGCGATTCTCGGAGTTCTGATCATTGTGATCTTTGCTGTCGAGGCAAAACGCGCAAACGATCGCGTGTTTCGGCTCATGTGGCTGGCGGTCGCGCTTTCGTTCGCGTTTTATATTCCGGTCGTTTTGTTTGCAGAGCGGGTTCCGATCATCGGCACGCTGATGATCCCTAAAACGCTTGCCTATGTCTGGGTAGTCGTGATGGGGCGGAATCTCTACCGGCAACAGAAGCAGGAAGCGTAACCCTTCAATCTTCTCCTAAATAGCGTAAAGCGCGGCAAATGCCGCGCTTTGTTCATTGTATTTGCTTTAACCGACATTGGAACTCGCGCAGAGGCAGAACGGATGCCCCGCAGGGTCGAACATGGTAACGAACGACTCTTCACCACCGCCGAACTGCGTTTTCGCGATGGTTGCGCCAAGGGATACCGCCCGTTCGACCGCAAGCCGAACGTCGGGCACCTGAAAGTCAAAGTGCATCTGCTTCTGCTGTTTTCCCGTTTCTTCGGGCCAAATAGGCGGAATATAATCATCCTCCTGAACAAAGAGAAAGACGATTCCGTTCTCGCTGGTCAGCGACGGACGACCAAATAGTGAACCGCGTTTCCAGCCGAGAAGCGAACCGTAGAACGAGCAAAGCTGCTCTTCATCGCCGCAGTCAATCATAACATTGCCAAGTTGGATCGTTGGATTCATATTGCCCTCCTTAATTACTGTTACAGGTTCTTATTCAAATCCTCTGTACTTTTGTGAAGCAGAAGAAAAACCAGAAGGAGAAGCGCGCAGGGAATCCAGACCGCCCGCTCCAGGAGCGCGTTTGTACTCAAAACGCCGAATGACGCGCCGAAAATGAAAACCACAATAATTGCGTAATATTTCAACGCGGCGGTTAAGTGATGCCTCTCATGCGATTTCAGGAAAAAGAAGAGCTGCTCGGTTCCGCTGCGAAGATTTCCCGTGCACATGGTCGTGGCGTACGTTAAGCCATGAATGGTGCGAAAACTTTCCACCTGCAGCGCGCAGACGAACGAAACGGCAATATTGACATAAGGATTCCATACACCGTCCGGTATAAAACCGATTAAAAACAGAATGACAAATTCAATCGCCAGTATGAGCTGCCGCCAGTGAAAGATTTCGTTTTTCTTGCATACGTTCTGAATTAGTTCCGCGAGCAATACGCCCGCCGCAAATGCGAAGATAGGAATCAGGTAATGCAGCGCTTCGATCCAGCGGCCTTCGGAAAGGCGAAGTCCGAGCAGGACCATGTTCCCCGTTTGTGCGTTGGCGAATACATGGTCTCGCGAGAGATAGGTATATGCGTCAAGAAAACCGCCGGTTACGGCGAGCAGCGCGCCAACGGGAAAGGACTCCGAGCGCTGTGTGTGGGTCGATCTTTCCAGCATAGGCAAAACAGAAACCTTTCATTCGTTCGCGACTAATATACCATATTATGAAACGAACGAAAACAACCTTGCCGTGAGAAAAACACCTGTAGAAAATTCCCATTGACTTTGCCACAGTGTCAGGGATTATGATAAATCTGCAATCCGGATTGCAGTTGTTTTCAGGAGGCGAATCATGTTTCGAATCGGCGAATTCTCCAAGTTGGTCAGGGTATCCCCGCGCATGTTGCGGCACTATGAGAAGTGCGGACTGCTGATGCCCGCCGAGATCGACCCATATACGGGTTATCGCCAGTACAGCGCGTTGCAGATACCGGCGGTTTCCCGTATTGCGGCGCTGCGCGACATGGGATTTTCGATCGGTGAAATCGGCGAAATCCTGCCGCGCTTTGAAGACGGTGACTTTCTGCGTATGGTTCTGAAACGAAAAGCGGTCGAGGTACGGGAGAGTGTGGAGGCTGCCGAAACGCGCCTGAAAAAGATCATGGAAATGAGCGGCGAACTGCGAAAGGAGAACTGTGCAATGTTGTATGAAGTGGAGCTTAAGAAACTGGATGCGGTCAAGGTAATTTCTCTGCGGGGACTGATTCCAAAGTATAATCAGGAAAGCGTCCTATGGGAGAAACTTGGCCGATATATCGGCGAAAATCAGATTACGTGCCAAAACGACGGGTACTCCGTTTACTATGACGATGAATACATGGAGAACAATCCGGATGTTGAGGTTGCCATTCCGGTGGAAGAACTGGGCGAGAGCAGAGGCGAGTATGTCTACAAGATTTATCCGGCGGTTGAACTCGCGGCGACGCTTCGCTTTTCCGGTCCGTTTGATGGCGGTTACGACGCGGCGGGGGAAAAACTGGCGCGCTGGATGGAGGAAAACGGTTATGCGTTTGCCGGCAGTTTGCGCGGTCATGTAATCGTTTCGCCGGATGAACAACCCGACCCGGAAAAGTGGCTCACCGAACTGCAGGTTCCCGTGAAAAGAATCGGGTAATCGTATTCCGGAAACTGACAATCCGACAGGGGGGCCTTTTGGCACCCCTGTTTTTATTCGCGACTTAAGTCCGCACCGGGAGCAAAGCGAGCGATACAAAGAATGTCGCGCGGATCAAATGAACGCAGAGACATAAAAAAGATGGAGATTATTTTTCAAGCGGCTGACAGACGGGGCAGAAATATACCGCACCGCCAAGATAGGCTTCCTTTGCCAACGGGCTGCCGCATTTTACGCAGGGGTAAGGCAGCGTGTTTCTGGAAAGTTTTGTTTGGTATCCGCCTGGATTTCCGAAAAGATCCTTTTCGGTATCCCTTCCGCCGCTGTCGGTCATTTCTTTTAGCGTACTCACGATTGCGCGAAAAAGACGGTTCCGATCTTCCGGCGTAAGCGTGCCGATTTTACGCTTGGGATGGATCCCCGCGTTGAACAAAATATCCTGTAATACGCCGTTGCCGATTCCCGGGAAACGTTGCTCGGTGGCAAGAAACGCTTTCGCGCTCAGCCCCGGTTTGCTGACGGAGAGCATTTCCTGATAATACGACGCATACTCCTTGTCAAAAGGAGAAATGGCGGATTTGCTTTTCCGGTAATAGGCATTATCGTAACTGCCGTCGTGCAGCGTAATCCCGCCATACATAGCTACGGTAAAAACCAGCGCAGAATCGTCCGAGAATTCAACAAGAAGTTGATAATCTTTCGGCGCCTCGTTCCGTGGGAGCAGGCGCGCATTCACGCCGTCGTCAAAACTGAGGAACATCCCGTTATCAAAAGCGAGCTCCACAAAGATGCCGAACCCGGTTGCCGAAGCGATTCTGCTGCCCCAAAGGCGTGCGCCGTACTCGGCCGGATCACCGGAGAACCAGCAGAATTTGTGCGGCTTGGTGGGCGGAAGTACTTCACGAATCGTTTTACCGACGATCGTTTGCCGGCATTGTTCTGCCAGCGTAGCGGTTTCCGGATATTCCAGCATATCGATCACCTGCTTTTTGTAAGATTAGTTTTTGATTATTCCCAATCAGAGGATTGTTCCAAATTGAATCGAGAAACACATAATATAGAAGAGTATATCAGATTTGGTGACGCGCCGAAACGTTCTCGCAACAGTCATGAAAAACACAATTGCGTAAAACGGTCAGGCCGCGGCGCATATCCTCCGGCTCCAAGTGGGCATATCCGAGAATGAGCTGACCGTCATGCCCGCCGAGCAGGGAATGCTTCGTTACCGGAACGACAGCGACGTGTTGGGTTTGAATTCGGGAAATCAGCTCCGGCGTGAAGGAAACACCGCTGAATTCGGCAACCAGATGAAGCCCGGCCGGATCGCTGGAAACGCGGATGCGATCGGAAAAAAGTTCGTCCAATAGGTCGAGCATGTCCTGCCTGCGGCGGGCATAGACCCGCTTCATGCGGGCGATATGCCGCTCCAGTTCGCCGGATTCGATCCATTGGGAAAGGGCGAGCTGATAAATTGAGTTGGAATGATGGTCACAGAGCCGTTTCCACTCGGCCATGCGGGAAACGAGCGGCTGCGGCAGAACAAGATAACCAAGCCGCAACGAAGGGAAAAGCAGTTTGCTGAATGTTCCTACGTAGATTACCTGTGAATCGCCGAGTTCAAACAATGCGCGAACCGGTGCGTCGTCGTAACGGAATTCGCTGTCGTAATCATCCTCAACGATCAGGGAGCCGGTTTTGCTGGCATATTCGATGAGTGCGAGCCGTCTCTCCATGGATAACACGCTGCCCATGGGAAACTGCCGGGAAGGAGTCGAAAAGATAAGCGACGGGTAAAGATCGTTAGGGAAAAGCCCGGTACAAAGGCCTTCGTTGTCCACGGGGATCGGGATAATATGATTCGTATGGTAGGAAACGATTTGCCGGATATTCGCGTTGCAAGGATCCTCCATTAAAACCGTTGAGTTTTGATCCAGCAGGCTCTTTGCGATCAGCGTGAGGCCCTGCTTTGCGCCGGATGTAATGAGAATCTGATCGGCGGTGCAATGGATCCCGCGGGTTTGTAAAAGCCAGGTGGCGATACTTTCGCGGAGTTCCGGCCTGCCCATCGGGTCGTCGTAGCCAAGTGCGGAATCGGGAGCACTGAAAAAAGCCTGCGTCACGGCGCGATTCCATTTGCTGCGTGGAAAAAGAGAAAGCGCAGGAAGGCCGCTGTCGAAACTGATGGCGCTTTGCACGGACTCGTTGCAGGCCGCGCGGAGAGGACTTCGCTGTTGATCCGGATATGCTTTCTTTGGCAGTTGTGACGCAAGAGGACTCACGTAAATACCGGATCCGGCTCTGCTGCCGGCGAGACCTTCCGAGACCAGCATATCGTATGCGGTCAGGATCGTATTTCGTGAAACATGCAGATCAAGGGAAAGAGCCCTTGTCGATGGCAGGCGGGCGCCCGCAGCCAACTCGCCGGAAAGAATTTTTTCCCGCAGAGCAACGCAGATTTGACTGGACAGGGAGCGGCAACTGCTCCGGTCGATTTCCAAATAAAACATATCTTTTCCAACTGGTTCAATTTAGATGATTCAAATTGGCTCTTTCATGAACCACGTACTCTGGTTATAGTATAGAAAACAGTTTCAGAATTGTAAAGGGCGGGGGAATACAATGCGTTTTCGGGACAGCTACCATCCATATGCAATATTAACAATCCTTTTCTGGTCGCTTGCTTATGTCCTAACAAGGCTGGCGCTCAAGTACTTCACGGCGTATTCCCTCGGCTTTCTGCGCTATGCCGTCGCTTCCATCGCGCTGGCGGTCATCGTTCTCGCTGGCAAGGTAAAAGCTCCGCAAGGAAAGGACTTCGTATGGTTCCTGCCGTCCGGCTTTTTCGGCTTTTTCCTGTACATGGTGACTTTTAATCAAGGCTGCGTTTCGGTTACCGCAGCCACAAGCAGTATCGTGATCGCCACGGTGCCGGTCATGACGGCGCTGCTTGCGCGGATTTTTTATCGTGAAAAACTAAGCGTCGTCAAATGGGTGGCGACGGGGATTGAATTTAGCGGGGTGATCGTCCTTACTGCGCTTGACAGCTCGATCTCCCTGAACTCCGGCCTGGTCTGGCTGCTGCTGGCGGCGGTATCGCTCAGTTCCTATAATCTGCTCCAGCGAAAAATTACCAGAACATATAGCGGACTTCAGGCTTCCGCGTACAGCATTTTTATCGGAACAGTGCTGCTAGCCGTATTTCTGCCGCAGTCGGTGCTGGAAATCAGGAACGCGCCGCTGATTTCAATCATCCTCGTCGTGATTCTGGGCGTGTTTTCCAGCGCGATTGCCTATGTCACATGGGGGCAGGCAATGAAAAAAGCGAAGCATACGGCGCTCGTAAGCAATTATATGTTCGTAACGCCGTTTCTAGCGGCAATTCTGGGGTATCTGCTGGCGAATGAGACGCCGAATCGGGCCACGGTCATCGGCGGAGCCGTCATTATGACGGGTGTTCTGCTGTTCAGCTTTGGAGACGCGATAAAGACGCGGCTTTTGAAGAACGCGTGAAGGCTTTTTTCGGATCTTGCTAGAATTCTACTCTGTAACGACGATCAGGTGCGTTCGCAGAGGATGCCAATTACCGGTTCGTTCTCCCCGTACGGCTCGCCGGACAGGTTCGAGAAAACGTGCCGAACGGTAAACCCATTTTCTTCCAGCTCGGATGCGATGGACTTCTGCGAAAAAAACGTCTGAAAGATGTGGTATTCCGTTTGACCGAAGGCGTCAAATACCGACACAAAATCGCAGAGCAGAGACAGATCCGCGTAGAAGTATGTTTTTTCAAGGATAAAGTGGGGGTGAGAACGCCAGAATCCCGACGAGGCGGCATACCACTTTTCCTTCGCCTGCTCCTGCCGGTTCCTATAAGCGGCCAGGCTGGGTACGTCGAAGGCGAACCGTCCGTGCGGACAAAGCGCGGTTCGCACGTTTTGAAGGAGCCGCTTTCTGTTTTCGGGGCTGAGCACGCCGTAATCCTGCGAAACCATCACGGCTGCATCGAACGAATTCATATCAAATGGAAGCAAGTAGTCCCCTTGAATGTAGTGCGTGCGCGCGTCCTGCGATCCGGCATAACGAATCGAATTTTCCGAGCGGTCGATTCCTGTGACTGAAATTCCGCTTTTTGAAAATCGGGAGCAATATAATCCAGGGCCACACCCGAGGTCGATGAGCGAACTTCCTTCTTTCAGTTCCAGAGATTCGGATAAGAATTCACAGATGGAACGGATCGAATCCGGCCGGTAACTGGCTAAATCGGTGCTCGGGTCAAGATGCGCCTCCAGCATCCTCTTTGAGATATGCGGATCGTTCCAGAGCTCCGCACCGGGTTCGTATGGTTTCGGCTGGCGGCAGGTACGGAGCAGGTCGTCGAGATCGAACATTTTCTTTCCTTTCTGTTGCGGACAGCAAATCAAAAAAAGATACCATATCTGCATGGTATCCCTAAAAAACAGTACGGGATACCGGTGAAAGACGAACGGATCAGCAAACAATGTCCTGAACAAGGACACTTTGTTTGTGCGCGTTCCATCCTTCTTCTCCGGCAGACGCGCTTTCGTGCGCCTTCCGGACGGCATCCCTCCAGAGTTGTAATTTGATTTTCTGTCCATCTGAATTTTATCGTGGAGACACTTTTTTTGTCAAGAGAATCGAATGCGATGGAACAACGCGTATAATGAAAGATGTGGAAAAGAGAGGATAGAAATAGAAAGGCGCATTGCTATGCAAAAAAGTCAAGAGAGCATTCCCGACGAATTCAAAAGAAAAATCGGGCGTTTCACAAAAAGCGAGGCGTATCTGAACTACTGCGAAGAAGTCTATGGTTATCGGGAATATTTGTTCAACATGATGGATCGGGAGCAGATCGATTTTTTACTTCAGAATATTCCGGTTTCGCCGGACGATGTCCTTCTGGATCTGGGATGCGGATCCGGGAGTATACTGAATCTGCTTTGCAAAAAATACGGTTGCCGGGGCGTCGGTATCGATACGCTGGATCCGGAAATGTTCCGGGGAAACCCGAATCTTGTGAACTATCTATGCGGCGATATTGACCGGCTGCAGGAGTACGGCCTGGAACAGACGATCACCCTGTCGGTGGACAGTCTCTATTTCAGCGGTGATCTGGAGAAGCTGCTTCTATCTTTCGTGACAAAACGGAATAGCAGGCTTTACTTCTTTTATTCGCAATATCTGTTAGGAGAGGGTACGGTATCACGCGATTCCCTCAAGGAAGACCGGACAAAGGTTGGAGAGATATTAAAACGATACGCGACATCCTACCGGACGATCGATTTCAGCATGAATGAAAAATGTCTGTATGAAAGGTCGCTTCGCATACTGAAACGGCTGGAATCGGACTTCGAGCGCGAAGGAAATCGCGATCTGCTGGAAGAAAAGCGAAAGGAAGATCTCTTCGGCAGGATGCTCTATGAGAAAGGTCTAGCCGCACGATACCTTTACAGAATCGAGTGATTTTTTTGCAGAATCGCACGAAAGATTTATTGTTCCGTTGAAGAAAAAATCAGGCATGCTATAATGAAAACTTGTTAGGGCGAAAAGGCCGCCTTAACAGACGGAATACTCGAAAGGAAAGAACGATGATGAAGATTCTGGTGATTAATCCAGGCTCCACATCCACAAAACTCAGCTTATTTGAAGAAGAAACACTGCTTTTTGAGGAAAGCGAGTTTCACGACGCTCCGGTTCTGCTGCAATATCCCACGGTGAACGATCAGGTTCCCTTTCGTAAACAAGTCGTTCTAGATATCATGTGTCGAAATGGCTATACACCGGAGGATGTCGATGTCTTCGTGGGTCGCGGTGGAAGCGCATATCCTCAGCGCGCAGGTGTTATGCCGATTGATTACTGGCTCTACCGCGATACCTGGGATGCGGTCGGGGGCAGCGAGCATGCTGCAAAATTAGGGGTGCTGGTGGCTTACGAACTCTGCATGGAGTATGGTGGGAAGATGTTTACGCTCAACCCCACCAATATTGATGAACTCTGCGACTATGCCCGCATGACCGGTATTGCCGGACTATACCGCAACGCACAGACCCACGCTCTGAATCAGAAGGCGGTAGCTCGATATCATGCGGAATCTATGGGGAAGCGCTATGAGGAATGCCGCTTCGTGGTCGCGCATATTGACGGCGGCGTAACGATAAACGCCCACGACTGTGGGAAAATGGTGGATGGAACCGTTGGCTCCGGCGGGGACGGCCCTTACGCGCCCACCCGTATCGGAAGCGTGCCGGTGCTTAGCCTTCTGGATTATATTGAACGGCATTCGCTGGAAGAGGTGCGGCTCATGTGCTCTCGTTCCGGTGGCTTTGTCAGCCATTTCGGCACGTCCAACGCCGATAAGGTTCACCGTATGGTGGAAGCCGGGGACCGGAAAGCGGTGTTGGTCTGGAACGCCATGATTTACCAGATCGGCAAGGAGATCGGGGCTATGAGCACCGTGCTTTGCGGCAAGGTGGACGGGATTGTGCTGACCGGCGGGCTTGTCCGGTTTGATGACATTGTGGAGGGGATCCGCAGCCGCTGCGGATGGATTGCGCCCATCGCCGTTTACCCTGGCGAAATGGAGCAGGAAGAAATGGCAGGAGCCGTTCTGCGCGTTCTGCGCGGAGAAGAAGATGCGCACCCGTATACCAGAGAACCGGTGTGGAAGGGGTTCGGTTTTTAGTCGATTATTTCGTCCGCTCAGCGAATTCGGCCTTTTGTTTGTGAAGTTTGCCCCCGATTTGCTAGGGCGGGGATTTGCCGAAGAGGGAGATGTGTTGCGACGAGTTCTTGCATATACGCTTGCCGAATCAGCTGCGGAATCGGTTCATCCTTCCTTTCGCGTTGGCAATCCTGCTGGCATGATCTGGCAATTGCAAATTAAAGCATCGCGAAGAACAGAATCATGAAACGATGGTACGCGGAAATGGATAAGGAACTGATCAATCAAAGTATCGATTATATCCTTCAGCATTTTGACGAAGGCATTTCGGCCAGAGATGTCGCGGATCATTTTCATTTTTCCGAATCCTATTTTTGCAGAACGTTTCGAAAAGCCACCGGGAGTAATCTCTATGAACTCATAAAGCGCCTGAAAATGGATCAGAGTGCCATTGCGATCAAGCAAATGAAAGAAAGATCCATAACGGATATCGGATTGGATTATGGATACAGCACGTCGAATTATAGCTCCGCATTCAAGAAGCATCATGCGGTTTCCCCTGCAAAATTCCGCAGATCCGCGAATGTATCAAGCATGCGGAATCCGTTCTATCCGGAGGCGCTTTCTGAATTCAATACGTTTGAAGGTTATAACGATCAGATCAAAATCGAAGAGTTCGAGGATGTTCAGGTCATATATGAAAGGGTTATCGGCAATTATAGCGCGCTTAAGGAGAAATGGCCTAGATTCTTGTATCAATACAGGGACTATATTCAGGAGGGGACCTTATTCTTTGAACGATTTTATGATGATCCCGCAATCGCCGGTCTGGACAGCTGCATCTATGATATTTGTATTACAACGAGTGAATCCGATACCCTGCCGAATTTAACGACAATAAAAGGCGGCAAATTTGCGGTGTTTCATTATGAAGGAGAAATACAGAATATTTTTTGCTCGGTGCAGGGAGTATTCAGCGTGTGGCTTCCTGCGAGCGGCTATCGCATGAGTGAACGGTATGGTTTGAATCGCTACCGAGAAATCAACGAAAAAAGCGGGAGCGTTGCGATCGATCTGTGCATTCCGATTCAATAGGGCAAGAATTCAGAAGTAATGGAACGGACTTTTCTCTAGAATAAAGATATTCCGAATACGGAAGTTCTTATAGAGAAGAGTCCGTTTTATTATCGAAGAATACTGGAAGAACACGGAGGCATGGAGATGTTTGATACAAGAAAAATTCAGGAACAGGTATTGATCGAAGCGGTTACGAAGCAAAGCGACGAGAGAACGGCAAGCGAGATCGTATACGGGAAAGACGGAAAAGCAAAAGGCGAAACCAACGCCGTCTGGGTCCAATCTACAATGCAACGTCTGGAAAATGAATTCGACAGAAAAACGGTTAAGCAAATCCGCATGAACTGTCAATGCGGCTACGGAATGGAAGAAAAGCTTGCTCTAGTAAAGGAACTTAAGTTATCAGCAAAGAATATGGAAGAGTTTGCCGGCTCGGATCAGGCGAGGGCCGCCGGTTTGTTTTGCGAAAATGGCGAACTCTATCTGAAATTCATGTTTTGTCCCTGTCCCATATTGGCGGACGTCAATCGGCTGGAAACAAAAACATGGTGCCAGTGTACCACCGGTTACAGCAAAATACTGTTCGAAAATGCGTTCGCGTGTCCGGTGGATGTTGAATTGCTGAAGAGCATAAAGTCTGGTGACGACGTTTGCCTGATGAAAATTATCCCTCACGGTGTAATCTGGAACGAAGGTGCCGAACGGTTCTAATGTAAAAAGAAACAGGGAAGACGCCGCGCGGATTCCAGACAGAAACATTCCGTTCCTATTGAGCTGGATTGCGCAAAATGACGTGAAGCAGAAGACGCGATATGTTAGATAAAACATGGTAAATCGGGAGGCGAAAGCTTCCCGATTATTTTTAACAGGTCAGATGGATTAAACAACGCAGGTCGTTCTACCCTCCTTATTACGGAGGATTTATTCCAAGTCAAACGAAAATTCAATTGTAGAATGCTCCAGAGCATCAATGCTTTCGATATAGATTTTATCAATTATGGCATGAAAACTTTCGGAACAAGTGCTTAATTCATCAAGCGCTTTGTCAAATTCGTCCGGCTGATACAATCTCCCGACAGTCAGGTGAGGACAGAACGTTACTTTTCGAAACAGGAAATCCTGCAGAATTCCACGATACAATTGATCATGCAGCAGAATGATCCTATCGTTTCCTTCTTTGACATTGAGAAATAAATATCCATCCCGAAAGTCGCCGGAAAAATCGTTCAGCCGAACGGGAAACTTTTTTACTCCCTTCAAAGTAGCACGAAGATGCACCTTCAGATCGTCCGTTGAGAGGTCACTTTCAAATGGAAAAACAAGAGTTATATGCGGACCAATGTAATTTGCAAGCGGGTCATATTTTTCGCGTATCCTTTGAAGGATCGGAATATTATCGAAATCCGGGAATAGGATAATTGCCCTTTTCATAAAATACACCCGCCCAAACACTCGATTTTCGTACAGCTGTCAACCTGGAAACGCTCATGCTAACGATACTTTGCTCCGCTTCCAAATCGGACAAAGAGCTTTTGCTAGACCTGCGAATACATTCGACATGGTTCAAAACAGAAGCGGATCGTAAAGGATCTTTTTCTTGTTAATTTTAACAGACTCTGCTTTAACGGGCAAGTGTGCTTCCTGTCATTTGCGGTATCCGTACGGTCACCTTTGTATAGCTGTTTTTTTTGCTTTCGATGGAAAGGCCATACTTCTTTCCAAAGCGGAAGGACAACCGCCGATGGATGTTGGAAAGTCCAACGGAGGAGCGTTTACCGTTATCGATGGGAGCGGCGGGTTCCGTTAGGGATTGCCGGATTGTGGTCAGTCGCTCCTCTTCCATACCACTGCCGTCGTCTGTAACTTCGATTACCAGATCCGAATGAGCCAAAGAGACCTCCACGCGGATATGCCCGGGATGATCGATATCCGCAAAGCCATGCAGAATGGAGTTTTCAACGATGGGTTGCAGCGTAAAGCAGGGGATAGCGTAGTTTTCCAGCTCTGCTGGCAACAGGAGTTCAAACCCGGCGAAACCCCGATAAACCTCCTGCATCAGACGACAGTAGGAATCAAGATTCTGCATATCGGCTCCCATAGTCGTCATACCGTTTTCACTTCGCATATTGTAGCGAATCAATTTGGCGAGGTCGCGTGTCGTCTGCGCAAGATCAGGATTTCCGGAAAGGGTCAGCTGAAAATTGATTACCTCTAGAATATTATAAATGAAATGCGGATTCATTTGAGATTGCAGCGCACCATACTGGCTTTCCAGATTTTCGATTCTTGCAAGATAATTCTCTGTCAGAAGCTCTTCCAGATCGTCCGACATCTCATTATAGCTGTCCACAAGCCCCTGTAATTCCTCCGGGAAAGCGCCGGCGACACGACCGGTAAACTTTCCCTGCCTCAAATTCGCCATACTGTTTTGTATGGTATCGAGCGGTTTCATCACGGATTTTGAGAAGTACAGAGACAGCAGAAACAGCATGACGATCAGCGAAACACCTACTGTACAAAGCGGCTGAATATACTGCATCGCTTCTGCAACGGTATCCGATGTTTCCGTAATCAGGTACGCGTTCCAGTCATAGTGAAGGCGTTTTGCCTGATAAAAGGAATCGGCTTTCGCGTTCGACGCAAAGGACGGGCCTTGATCCGTAAGGGCGCATACAGGATAGCAATCCGTGACGTATGCGCCCGTATCGGAACTGGCGCTGTCGTAGAGAATTGTGCCGTTGCGATCCGTAAGGATGAGATGGGAGGTCTTGTTCAGCGTGTCCCTGAGCAGCGCGCTGAGAAAGCTTGGCGAAAGTTCAAAAACAAGGACGCCGAGGGTATCGTACCCTTTGCTGCTCGCTCCTGCCGTAACGCGCTTCATGAGGCGGGATACCGTAATAGAGGTCTGGAAACTCGGGTATACGTCGTTCAGCCAGCTCTGACCGGCATCGACAACAACGCCTCCGTCGGCGGTAAGAACGGTCTGAAACCAGTCATATTGCTCGATCGGCTTTGGAAGCATGCTGCTAAAACCGATCGCAGGCAAAATAAGCCCGTCCAGGCTGACCGCGTAGATCTCCTTTAAGTGCTCGCGATAGCCGATTACTTCGTTGCGGTACCGCTGAAACAAAGCGCATCGTTCCACGCTGCTTAAGCCGGAGCGTACGCTTATGGTCATCGCGCTGTGAATGGTTTCTGAGAGCAGCGCGCTTCTGGCAAGGCGACTGTACTCATCCAGATACGCCGTGATGTTGGAATCAATGGTACGCAGCGTTTCCATGCTGTGTGCCTCGCTGGCCTTGGCAAGGCGATTTTGGTAGGACCGGTAGGAAAAGCCGCTGAGCGCAAATACGGGGACAAGGATCATGATGGTAAAGATGATCGTCATCATACGCCGGATGCTGAACGGGTACTTAATGTGTTTCTCAGTTTTCATAGCGATTTCCCCGGTCTTGTTTGTTCGCGCCATTCTCCGGGGGTCAGGTGCGTTACTTTTTTGAACACTCGAAAGAAGTATTCGCCATTTTGGTAACCAACCGCCTGCGCGATTTGGTGCATGGAAAGGGTTGAATCCTTCAGAAGTTGTTTCGCCCGCTCGATCCGTATGTCGGTGATCTGTTGATTGACGGTACAACCATAGAATTTTTTAAACTGTGTTGCCAGATAATTTGGACTTAAGTGAAACTCCTCGGAGATGGATTCCAGCGTAAGCGCCGCGGCATAATTCTGTTTCATGCTGCCCAAAACATCTTCCATTCGGACCAGACCCTCCGATTTCTGTGCCTCCAGGCATTTTTGCGAAGCAATGGCGTTGAAGGCGGAAAGCACGCCTTCAACGGAACCCTGAGCGGCATACCACTGGCGGGTGGAGAAATTCATCGATTCCGTTTCGGAGAGGGGGGACAAGGCGGCTCCGGAAAGAATTGCAGAAAAGTGGACGATAACGGCGCGCAGTACCGGGAAGGTAGGCGACTGTTTCAACGCGGCGGAAAGTCGTCCGTGCAAAAGCTGCAGCATTCGTTTTGGGTCGCCCGCGGCAAAGTACAATCGGAACTCCATATCCGTCTCCGGCAGGAACTGGGGAAATCGGACGCAGGGGAGTTCCTCGGCGCGGATCAGGCAGCTTTCGGGATGCGATTCCAGCAGCAGGCCGTAGAGCAGCGCATCCTGCGCTTGCCGGTATGCCTGCTGTAGTTCCGATACATCTGCCGCGGGTATTCCTGCACCAAGGTAAATCGTTTGACCGGGAAGAGCCGACAGAAGTCTGCGATAAAATGCTTCGGCAACTGCGCTGGCATCCTTTGCATCCTGCAGCGAAATAAGAAAACAGTCGTAATTTTCCCCGGGGACATGCGTAAACGCGTTATCGGAGAGAGCTTCGAAACAACGACGGTTTTGGTTTCTTCCGCCGAGCGTTGCGGCTATGGGCAGCAGGAGACCATCGCGCAGAACAGCCGGTAATAGATGCGCGCTTTGCATATCGCCATGCAGGCAGGCGGCGAGAATCGACACGGTCTGTGATGCGTCGGAAATGTCGGTAACACGCGCCTTCTCCAATGCGGCAATCGCTTTCCGAACGGCAGCATTCAGCTCCCTAGGATCCGTGGGTTTCAATAGATAGTCGATACAGCCAAACTGCAGAGCATGTTTTGCATAGGAAAAATCGTCGTAACTGCTGATAATGATGATCTGAATTTTCGAGTGCGTCTCATACAGCCATTGTGCAAGCTCAAGGCCGCTGCGCTTCGGCATGCGAATGTCGGTTACGACGATGTCCGGCATGAGCTGATCCACTTTTTCCTGGGCATCGAAGCCGTCCAGTGCCATGCCGCAGACGGTCAGTTGACCGTAATTTTCATCAATCGACGCGGCAATGCCACGGCAGATGACAGGATTGTCTTCGACAACGAGAATACGATACACCAAGCTTCCTTCCTTTCCACCGAAAATGGAGCAAGATCAACTGAATCATAACAAATTACGCAGGATTCGAAAATAACCTTTTCTATCGAATGAACTGGACATATCTCCGCTCCTATTGACAGAGATGCATTGGTTTTGTATGATGCGCCAAACAATTGGAGGAGGCGGACACGACGAAGACGGCACAGATGGAGCATTGCTTCTACGAGGGAACCGGGTTTCAGCCGGTATCCTCTTTCAAGGAATGGCAGATCGCATACTTAAACGACACAAGCATACTGCGGCACGGCGCGGTAAATTATATGGAGCGTCATTTTGAAACAGACGAAGCGTTTATCCTGCAAAACGGAAGCGCCATTTTGTATCTTGGCGGCGGCGCGGAGGAACCCCGGACAATCACTGCAGTGAAGATGCTGCGTGGGCACGTCTATCAGGTGCGGCAGAATATCTGGCATAATGTTGCGCTCTTTTCAGGGACCTCTCTTTTGCTTGTTGAGCAGAAAGGAACCGGCATGGGCAACTCCGAACTGTTCTCCCTGCCGCCGACGCGGCTCATCGAAGTGGAAGATTGTCCAGCAATCATATAAGGATCGTGCATTGTTTCGGATCAAGATCGTTGATATTCTGAAAAACAAGGACGGAATCCCGTCAAAAAAATACATCTAGGAGGAAAGACATGAAAAAGAGTATCGCTTTGCTTCTCGCGGTTCTTATGCTGCCGGCTATTACTGCGTGCCAGCCCGCGGCCAGCACGCCGGAAGTCCCCGCAACGGATGCAACCGCTTCCGCCGAGCCTGCTTCGGTGGAAACGGCCGCCGAAAAAGAGCCTGTTACCCTGAAGTTCTTCCATTGGCAGTCGGAGATCAGTGAGCAGATCGACGAAGTCATCAGCGGGTTTGAGAAACAGTATCCGTGGATCACCGTCGAGCAGGAAATCATTCCGACGACCGATTGGGCCACCGTGGCAGCCGCTCGCGTCGCCGGCAACGATCCGCTGGACATCATGGGTGTGCAGCCCTGGAGCGATGCGGCGTCCCAGACACCCAGCTTTTATGAGAACAACTTCCTGATGAGCCTTGAAGATCTTGCATGCGTAAAGAACTTTGACGCAGCAACCCTAAGCGACGATGTGCGTACCAATGGCGTACTTACCTCTCTGCCGCTGTCCGCTCAGGCCATGGTGGTCTTCTACAACAAGGATATCTTCCAGCAGTACAACATCTCGGTTCCCACTACCTGGAGCGAATTCATGGCGGCCTGCGAAACGCTGAAAACAAACGGCGTCGCACCCATCGCGGTAGGCGGCAAAGACGGCTGGCCGATTTCCAACTTGGGAACCGCGTTGTTCTCCACAATCGCGCTTTCGGGAAACGATGGTTACGCGCTGATTGATGCGATCAGCTCCGGTGAAAAAACCTGGGCGGATATCGGATACGACAAGATCATGCAGTGCTATGCGGATATCACGAGCAACGGATATTGGTACGGCGATCCTCTCGCAACGGCCTATGCGGATGCACCGGTCATCTTCGGCACAGGTAAGTGCGCCATGTATGAAGACGGCTCCTGGTCTGCAACGCAGATTGCCGACTGCGAACCCACCTTTGAAGTCGGCGTATTCCGGCTGAACGGTACGGAAGACGCTGCCATGACGAATATCGGCGTGAAGTACGGCATGACCGTAGGCATCGCCAGCAGAACAGAGCATCCGGAAGAGAGCAAACTGTTTGTTGAATATTTGTTCAGCAGCGACGTTTACCCGGCGTTTGCCGAGTCCTGCAAATATCTGCCGACCGAGGCGGGCGCAGCCTGCACGGATCCTCTGACCAACGCGATCAAGGAACTGATCGACAACAGCACCGTCGTTCCGTTCAACGCAACGTTCAGCGCCAGCAAGGAAGCGGCGGGCATGTATTACGGCACGACCGGATCCATCCAGGGCCTTGTCGCCGGTGAGTTCACCATTGAGCAAGCTTTAGCCGATATGCAGAAGAAGACGGACGATTCGCTGGCATTGATGAAATAACAGCGGAACAAATGCGACTTTGGCGGGGGTGCGGCGGCGTGCCGCTGAACACCCCTGCTTTTTTTCGGGAGGTACGCCATGAAAAGCAGGTTCGGAGCGAAGCCGTATTACGCGTTTATTCCCTGCATCATCTTATTTTTTGTGTTCTGTATATTACCGCACCTGACAAACTTCTATTATG
This sequence comes from Eubacteriales bacterium, assembly GCA_034933205.1. Lineage (GTDB taxonomy): Bacteria > Bacillota > Clostridia > Christensenellales > CAG-138 > UBA7703. Next base: position 20,477 of record JAYFNY010000055.1, on the reverse strand, counting down.
CGCTTACGGAATTCAACGGGATCACGGTCAAGCAGTTTGTAGGGCTGCGCAATTTTGCCGAGATTTTCCGCAGGGGCACGCTGTGGAAAGCAACGGGCATCTCCATGCTGATCGCAGTTCTTGTGACCGTATTGCAAAACGTGTTGGCGGTGGCGGTGGCGATCCTTGTGTCGCTTAAGGTTAAGGGTTCCGACTTTTTCCGCTCCGTTTACTTTTTTCCGACGGCCATGGGTATTTTTGCCTGTGCGACCGTTTGGAATATTCTTCTTGACAGCAATTATGGCCAGGTCACGGCATTCTTTAGTGCTCTTGGTATCCATGCGCAGTTTTTCGGAACGACAAAATCCGTCTACACGGTCATCGGCATACAGGTGTGGATGTCCTTCGGCTACGCCATGACTATTTACTATGCCGGGATCAAATCCATTTCGAGCGACATCATCGAAGCCAGCATCATCGACCGGGCGACTCTTTGGCAGCAGATCCGTTATATTATTCTGCCGATGCTGATGCCATCGGTTCGCATAAATCTGCTGCTTTCCGTCATTGGTGCCCTGCAACTGAGGGACATCATATTTCTTACGACAGCGGGCGGGCCCATGGAGTCGAGTACCAATTTGCCTATGTTGATCTATGATGAGGCCTTTGGCAGCGGGCTGCACGGGCTGGCGGCCGCCTATAACGTAATTCTGCTCGTACTGATCCTCGTCGTTGCCGGCATCGTATTGTTGGTCACCAATCTTGCGGACAAGGAGCAATCGCCATGCAGCTGAACAAGTTCTATCAAAAAGCAATTGTTTTCATCCTGCTGCTGCTGATTGCGATTACGGTATTTTTGCCGCTGCTTTCCGTCGTGAACCTTTCTCTCAAAACAAAGAAGGAGATGTATCGTGAGCCGACGACCGTGGTGCAGGAACCGACCCTTGAAAACTACGAGAAAGCACTGACGAAGACGAAAATGGCCACCCTCTACGGAAACAGCATCGCCGTTCTGGTGCTCGGAACGGGAGGTTGCATCATTCTTGGCGCTTTGGTGGCTTTTCCTTTGTCCCGACGGTATGTTCGCGGCAGCAAGCCAATTTACCTTCTGATTCTTGCTTCCATGAGTCTTCCGCCCGCACTGATTCCGATGTATCGCATGATGAATTTGCTGCACCTGACCAACAGCATTCTCGGTGTCAGTCTCTACCAGATGGCGACGCGTATGCCCATGGCGGTGTTCATTATGACAGGGTTTATCAGCACCATTCCCGTGGAAATCGACGAAGCGGCTACCATGGATGGGTGCGGATATTTCCGCTATTTCCGAACGATCCTTTTCCCGCTGCTGAGGCCCGCCTACTCGACGGTTGCCATTCTGATCGGACTCAATATCTGGAACGACTTTTTCAGCGCGTTCCTCTTCCTGTCCGATACGACCAAGCGGACGGTATCCAGCGGCCTCTATCTGCTGCGCGGGGAATTTTCCACCGCATATAATGTGTTCTCGGCAGGCCTGGTTCTTACGTTGCTGCCAATTACGATTTTCTACATTTTCTTTCAAAAGAGAATTACAGAGGGCCTTGTCAGTGGCTCTGTAAAAGGATGAAAGGAGAGAAGAAGATGCAAGTCGATTTTCAAAGCAAGATCGGTCCATTCAAGCCAATCAACGGCGCAAGCCGATACGATACCGAGGATACGGAGTCATTCTTTTCATACGGATTCCCTTCCGTCAGGCTCCACGACCAGGATGGTCCGAGACCGTTTTGCGTGGATATCGCCGGTCTGTTCCCTTACGACGGAGCGGATGAAAACGATCCTTCTTCCTACGATTTTCCGGATACGGATCGTGTGATGAGCGATTTGGTTTTCCATGGCGTTACGGTAATCTACCGGCTGGGGAATTCCATCGATCATACGAAATACAAGCGATTGAGCCGCGTACCGAGGGACTTTACAAAGTGGGCAAAAATCTGCGAACACGTTATCGCCCACTATACCGAGGGCTGGAACAAGGGCTTTTACTATGATTTGCCCTATTGGGAGATTTGGAACGAACCGGATCTCATCTATCTGAACCTTACAACCATGTGGCAGGGAACGGAAGAAGAGTTTTTTGACCTGTATCGCGTAGCTTCGTTTTACTTAAAGAAGCGGTTCCCGCACCTGAAAATCGGCGGCTACGGCGCCGCAAGGAGCCGCGCGCCATTCTTTGAGCATTTTCTCAATATGGTGGAAAAAGAGCAACTTCCTCTGGACTTTTTCAGCTGGCATCGATACGGCTCCGAGATCGAGGAGCTGATCGCTCAGGCAGAGCGTGTTCGGGCCCTGCTGGACCAACACGGGTGTACCCATACGGAAAGCATTCTGGATGAATGGTCCTATACGGAAAACGACTGGTTTGGACAAAACGCATGGGGAGTTATCGATGAGAACCCGCGACTGAACGAAGCGTTTTACAGCAAGATGCGCGGCCCCGAAGGCGCCTCCTACATTGCGGGCTGTCAGATTGCGATGTTGGATGCTCCGGTAGACCAGGCGCAGATCTATGACTGCCAGCGTGGCGATTTTGGCCTGATGTACGACAAATGGGGGAATTTAACCAAGACTGCGACGACACTGATCGCCTTTAACCAAATGGCCAGACGAAGCAGGGTTGCCGCGACTTGCGAGATTCCTGGCGTCTATGTCGCGGCGGGTGCCGACACTCCGGGTGCGGATGTCATGATCTCCTGCTTTGAATGCCGCAGCTCGGAATCTTCAATTACCCTATGCGGCTGCGGCTCCTATTCGACGGCAAAAGTTCTGTTGACCGACCGGTATTTTTCGAACGAAGAAATCACCGAAGTTCCGGTGAAAGGCGACACGCTGAAACTGCAGCTGAGCATCCGTCCTTATACGATCATCCATATCGCACTGGAGAAAGAAGGCAGTCATCATGGTTTCTGAAGCGTATCAGAAAGAGTTCAAAACCCATTTCAACGGGACCAATATGCACCCGATGTACGAGTTCGACATGAACCGCGTGGAGATCGGCCGCTACTCCTATGGCGACCTTTACCCGGTCATGTGGTACGATAATGGATCGAAACTTCGGATCGGCAGCTTTTGCTCCGTTGCGGAGGAGACGCGGTTTATGGTGGGCGGTGAGCACACATATAAAACGATCTCCACGTTCCCATTTGACGTTTTTACGACGCATACCAGCGGTCCGCACGACGGCTCCAAGGGTGATATTGTCGTTGGAGACGACGTCTGGATCGGTTTTCGCGCCATCATCATGTCCGGCGTAACCATCGGGCAGGGCGCGATGGTGGCGGCAAACGCGGTGGTAACCAAAAATGTGCCGCCTTACGCGATCATCGGCGGCAATCCCGCGAAAGTCATCAAGTACCGTTTCTCCGAGGAGATCATCGCTCAGCTTCTGGAGTTTGCCGATTATAGCAAGCTGACTTACGAGACAATTGCGAATCATATGGAGTTCCTTTTACAGGAGGAGCTTACCTCGGAAACACTGCCGAAGTTTCGGAAGCTTTTTCAGGGAAAAGAGTAAACAGGACGCAAACAGAAAAGCAGGGTATCCGGCTGCCCGCTGCGAAATGCGAACGGTCGATGCGGATAACCGGCAAGTTCGGGAGGACACCATGAAACGATCCGAGATCAACCGAGCGTTGAAGGAGCTGGAATCCATGTGCGTACAGGAGCATTGTTATCTGCCGCCTTTTTGTTCCTTTACGCCGGAGCAATGGCAAAAACTCGGGCACGAATATGATGAAATCCGCGACTGCATGCTTGGATGGGACATTACTGACTACGGCATGGGCGATTTCGAACGGTTTGGTTTTTCGCTCATAACGATTCGGAATGGAAACCGGAAAATGGCGGATAATTATACTAAGGTATATGCGGAAAAGCTTTTGTGCCTCAAAGAGGGTCAGTATGCGCCCAACCATTTTCATTGGTACAAAACCGAGGATATTATCAACCGTGGTGGCGGAAATGTATTGATCCGTGTTTTTCAGAGCTTGTCGAATGAAAAAATTGACCGGGTATCCGATGTTTCCGTGCAGACGGACGGGCGGTCTTATACGGTTCCCGCCGGAACGCAGATTCGACTGACGCCCGGGCAGAGCATTTTCATCTACCAGCGCCTGTACCACGATTTTTCTGTGGAGCCAGATACAGGGCCGGTGCTTCTTGGCGAAGTCAGCCAATGTAACGATGACAACACGGACAATCGTTTTTACCCTCCGGTCGGCCGATTCCCCGCCATCGAAGAGGACGAGGCTCCCTATCGGCTGCTTTGCAATGAGTATCCGCAAGCGAAATAGACGATAGAGTGCGTATGCCGATGCGACGTTTGGCGCTTTGGCGCAATTGCTTACTTCAATTTGGCAAATCGTATTCTGGCAGTCGAAGAACAGTGTTGGTTATAGTGTTGGTTATAGTGTTGGTTATATTGAGGTTTGAACGATATGAAGAATTCTGTATTAAAAGAGATTCCGTCCATTCAAATCGGCTGGGCGAATTGCAGCATCACACCGGACCGTCCGATTTTTCTTGCGGGGCAGATGTACTATCGCGTATCCCGATATGTGCATGATCCTATTACGTCCACAGCGCTCGTTTTGGATAACGGTGATACGCATACCATCCTGGTCTCAAATGATATGGTCGGCACCACAGAAGCGCTGACAGCGCGTATCCGTGCCCAACTGGATGGGTTTGAAGGGATAGATGGTGCCCACGTATCTGTTTCCGCCACCCATACGCACAATTCCTGCCGCTATACGCCCGGAATGCTGCGCAGCGAGTTTGAGCCGTTCTTCGGGGCGGATCGGTGCCAGCAAATGGAAATGCCGGATGATATCCTCGAGGGCGAGGAAGCTGTGGAGTTCTATCTCTCCCGTGTGATTCCAATGGTCAAGGATGCGTGGCATAACAGAAAGCCCGGCGGTATCGCTTATGCCGAGGATTATGCCGCCGTTGCATTCAACCGCCGGCCGGTATTCGGCCTTGATAACGGCAAGGAGGAATCCAGGATGTACGGCGCATGCTCGGAGAAGAATTTTCTCCGCTTCGAGGGGCCGGTGGATCATACGATCGATATGCTCTACACCTTCGATATGGACAGAAATCTGACCGGCATACTCGTGGATGTACCCTGCCCGTCGCAGATGTTTGAGCTGCATTATTTCATTACCGCCGATTATTGGAACTACGCGAGAAACAGCCTGTGCGAGCGCATGGGAGACCATTTGTATGTCCTGCCGCTATGCGGCGCGGCGGGCGATCAGAATCCGCTTGATCTGATTCGCATAAGCAAGAACAATGTGCAGGCGCTCAAGGAGTGGAACGCGCAAGCGGGTGAGGTGTTCCGTAATTTTGACATGGCCGAGGAGGCCGCCGACATCGGCGAGCGTATAACCGATGCCGTTGCCCGGGGATACAGGAAGGTTCGTAACCGCATCCAGACCCGACCGGTGTTCCTGCACGAACACTTCGATATGGAACTGCCGATACGTCTTGTCTCCGAGGAGGACTATCGGGAGAGCAAGCGCACGATCCGGGAGTTTGGTGAAAAGTTCTCTGCCGAAAACCGCATGAAAAGTGCGGACCAGGTAGCGATGTTCAACGATATCGGCGTGGTGGAACGCTGGGAGTTGCAGCAGAAGACGAACATGTACCGATTCAACGTCAATCTCACGCGCATCGGCGACGTAGCGATCATTACGAATCCATTCGAGTTGTTCAGTGAATACGGTATGCGAATTCGCGCAAAGTGCAAGGCGGCGCAAGTATTCAACGCGCAGCTCAGTAATGGATCGGGCGACTATCTGCCTACCACCGCCGCAGTCAAGGGCGGCAGCTATTCGGCCAAACCTGCTTCCACAAAAATCGGGCCGGATGGCGGTGACAGGCTTGCGGAGGAATATGTAAAGCGAATCGACGAGCTGTTCTAGCGTGGGCGCTCGTTTTCCACGTGAGGATGATTTCTTCTCGCATACCCCGCACGGCACGATGACGCCGATCTATCCCTGTATAATCGGTGCGCCTTTTCGCGGTGACCCCGAGTACGGGGACTATCGGCCGCTTATTTCCTGGGACGCGACAACGGCACCTGTCGGATCTGTGAAGCGGCGGCAGATTTCATGCTGTGTGTTCGGATTAAGTGGGGCAATGCGTCAATCGAGAAAAGAAAACATGCAAAACAAAGAAAGGAAAAACAAATGAAAATAACTGAAATCCGACTGGGCAAAATCTCCGTTCCGCTGCGCTTGCCGTTCAAAACGGCTATGCGCACCGTAACCAGCGTTGAGGACGTCATCGTTGAGCTCCACACCGACACCGGCGACATAGGTTACGGTGAGGCGCCGCCAGCGGGAGTGATTACGGGTGATACTATCGGGGCCATTATCGGCGCCATTGAGGATCCCATCGGCAAGAGCATCCTGGGACGTGACGTGGATGATTTTGAGGACACGTTGCAGGCGGTGCAAACGTGCGTGCAGAAAAACACCAGCGCAAAATCGGCAGTGGACATGGCCCTTTGGGATCTGTACGGTCAGCTTTACAAAACGCCTGTTTATAAGCTCATGGGCGGTGCGAGGAGAAACATCGTCACCGATATCACCATATCCGTCAACAGCCCGGAGGAAATGGCTCGGGATGCCGTAAACGCCGTACGCCGGGGCTACGATTGCCTCAAAGTGAAGATGGGAGCAAATCTTGCCATGGATGTGGCGCGACTTGCTGCCGTTCGTAAGGCCGTTGGCGACGATGTATGCATCCGTATTGATGCAAACCAGGTATGGAAGCCCAAGGAAGCCGTCCGCATCCTCAACGAAATGCAGGAAAAGAGCCTTGTGATTGAGTTTGTGGAGCAGCCCGTCATTGCTCACGATATAGAAGGCTTAAAATATGTCACGGATCGCAGCAGCGTTCCGGTAATGGCAGACGAAAGCGTATTTACCCCGGCGGACGCAATTCGGATTATGCAGATGCGCGCCGCAGATCTCATCAACATTAAGCTGGTCAAATGCGGCGGCCTGTATAACGCGCTCAAGATTGTCTCTGCTGCGGAGGTATACGGCATGGAATGCATGATCGGCAGTACGATGGAGGCCAAAATCTCCGTAAGCGCCGCAGTAGAACTTGCTTGCGCCAAGAAGATGATCACAAAGGTTGATCTGGACGGCCCTGTACTCTGCAGCAAGGATCCTATTCTGGGCGGCGCGGTATTCAACGAGAAGGATATCACTGTTAGCGAGAAACCTGGTCTCGGAATCCAAGGGGTTCAGGACCTCCGATATATCCAGTAGAACATATTCCAGAAGGTGCCTGGGGCAAAAAAGAGCGCTGGCGAAGGGACTACAACGAGTTCCGTCCGCACAGCGCTGTTTTATACTTGACAACGGCCGAATTTGCCCGGCAGTTGGATCTTGAGGCCGTTTAAGCATCGGTTTTTTCGTTTCAAGCGAATTACTCTTTTGGGGACACATCAACTAAATTTCCGTATAGTCTGCTAGATGTTCGGGAAATCCGAGAAAACGAAGCCTTTTCTGATGATAATATCCGCCATAACGCGAGGATCGGAAGTCTGTATGGTTGCATATGCATCTCTGGCACGCTGGTAGAATTCTTTGCGAGATATTTTATTGAGTATAATCGGGCTGGAAGCAGGGACTTTTTTCAACACATTCTGATAATCGTCCCAAATTTGCGGTTCTTCATAAATCCCATAATCGAGAGACATTATTGTAACCGGGAATTCTTCGTCATTATCCAATGGGAAGTATTTTAATATCTCGGCTAATAGTTTATGGTTCTGTTGTGTATAGGAATATACGACTTTTTTGCTCATAGCCGATGCCATATAATTCGCATCCGCTATAACCAACTCGTCAAGATGCCCCATACGGTAAATCACTTCATAAATCTCAGGCGTGATAAGATCTGATATCTTTATCAACATAATATCATTTCCTCTAGAACGGTTTTTGAGTTCTTTTCATGCAATGATGCGAAATGATTACAGCTGAGATTATATACTTATCCCATTATCTGTCAAGATCAGCGGCAATAGGACCTCCATGAATTCGCAATTTGTACCATTCAAATACATCTGAAACTTTGATAGGAATGCTGATCTCGATTTGGCGGTTCTTCTGGGAATGAATCAATAGACGGTGGCAACTCGAAACCAACTTGTTCCAATTATGCATTTGGTACTCCTTTGTATACGGCCATATTTCGTTCGCCAACAGGGAACGTTTCTGTAAACCTTGCCGCCGGGTCGTCAAACCATGTGTGAAAGGACAGAAATCAGCGATCGCTCATTGCGCTGACGGGCAAACACAGCACAACGACGCAGCCACCTTCGGGAAGGTTGCGAAAAACAGCGGTCCCTCCTTGCGCGCGGACAATCTGTCGTACGATAGTAAGGCCGATTCCGTGATTTTCCAGCATGGCGGAGCTATTGGAGCGGTTCAGGTCGGCCAGTTGCTCCTTCGTAAAGCCAATGCCGTTGTCGGAAACGCTGATGGAGCAGTTCTCCGTGTCGTTCTCCAGCGCGACCATAACACAACAGCCGTCCGGATTGTGCTGGATGCTGTTCGTAATCAAGTTGGAAATCGCCCGGCGAAGGAGCTGCTCGTCTCCTGTGACGATGGCGTTTTGTGCGCCATCGTTAATTTTTACGTCGATGGAATCGATTTCTGGGAGTCCGCCGTTGATAAAATCCGCGGCAATCTGGCGCAGGAGCGCGGCCAATGCGACCGGACTTTTGCGTATCGGCTGCATGTCGTATTCCAGCTTGGATGCAAGGTTTAAATCGTTTATCAGCGTTTTAATCCGCTCGCTCTGTTTGCGGATCACGCCCGCTTGTTCCCGCTTCGACAGTGGAAGTTCGGGATCGTCCTCAAGCTGACTGGCATAGCCCATCACGATGGAAAGAGGCGTGCGGATATCGTGGGATACACCGGCGATCCATGACGCGCGGGCATTGTCCCGCCGGCTCAGATCGGCTTCCTGACGGGTCAGCTGAGCAGATGTTTTGTTGATTCCATCGGCAAGATCGCCGAGCAGACCACGAGTGGAAAGATCTACCGGCTGCTTTTCGGACATGGCTTCAATGCCTTTTGCAAGCGGTTTCAGGGAACGGAACAGACGCAGACCGAACAGAAGGGCGAGCAGCACGGCGGCGATGCTGTTGAAGATCAGCGCTGCGGGGATCCATGTGAGCGCGCTGCCCATGAACTTCTGCGAGTATTCCAGGTTGTATTTCCACATGCTGCCTTTTGCGCTGCCCAAGACGAAAAGACCGTCCGAATGCTGCCAGACGTTAACCGGATAGCCGTCCAGGTACCAGCGGGTAAACCTGGCTACATCCGAAACGGAATACTTCAGCGGCAGATCGTCCGGCAGATTCTTGCTCCAGATCACGCTGCCGTTTTCGTTGAGCAGCATTGCCCACTGATACCGCTGTTCGATTGTTTCCCGGGCTGATTCGGAAAGCGTGTAAACTCCGCCCGATTCGGTCAGATTGTCCGAAAGTTGCGAAACATGATCGTCTTTCTGCACGACTCTGCCGGACTGAACCGTCCATGCGACGAACACGGCAAAGTTGACGATCAGCAGCACAAGGGCAACCCCGGCAGCCGAGAGCACGTAACGGGTCAGAATCTTCATCATACTTTTCATTTGTCTTCCACCCCCGTAAGTTTATAGCCAAGGCCGCGTACGGTGACCAGGTAACGCGGAATCGAGGGCTCCGGCTCGATCTTTTCACGCAGACGGCGTATATGCACCATCAGCGTGTTTTCATAACCGTAGAGATCGTCACCCCACGCTGCGCGGCACAAGCTGTCGCCGGTCACGATGTTCCCACGATTTTCATAGAGCTTTTCCAGAAGCGCAAACTCCTTTGCGGTAAGCGTAAGTCGATCGGTTTTGGTAACAACCGCGCCGCTGTTGAAGTCTATTTGCGTTTCGCCCAGCCGAAAAACCGGTTTCAGTGTGCGCCGAAGAACAACCGGGAAATATGCGCGGTTTAAGACCGAACGAAGCCGAAGCGTCAGCTCGCGGGGCAGAAACGGCTTTGTTAGGTAGTCGTCCGCGCCAAGCCCCAATCCGAGCAGACGGTCTTCGTCCGCATCGCGAGCGGAAAGGAACAGCACCGGTACGTCGGAAACCGCCCGAAATTCGCGCATCAATAAAAAGCCGTCCCCATCCGGCAAGGAAACGTCCAGAATCACAGCGTCCGGTTTTTCCTGCGCGAAGAGACGGCGCGCTTCCTTACAGTCGGCGGCGGAAACAATCTTAACAAAGCCCTCGCTGCGCAGGATCCCGCGTACCATCCCACACAATTCCGGTTCGTCGTCCACGATCAGGATTTTGCAGTCAAATACATCCGTCACTTTCATCACCTCAATTATTATATCGTAAATATTAGGCGGCAAGGGCGCTTTTCCGCAGGCTTAAGGTAAATGTAAGCGAAAGGTCAGGCTCGCGTAAGGGGGCTTTGTTATGCTACGTGTAATTTCAAAACAAAGGGGAACGCTGATATGTCTGACAGGATTACAACGACCGGGCTTTGCAAGAAGTATGGAAAGGTTCTTCGAGTGAAGGACCTAGACCTCAAAGTGCCGGAGAATGGCGTATATGGTTTTCTCGGGCCGAACGGTGCGGGCAAATCCACTACGATGAAGATGATACTGGGACTCACAAGGCCGACGGCCGGAACGATCGCCGTGTTCGGCAAGGAAGTGAATAGCCGTAACCGACTTTCGATTCTTCGGGACGTAGGCTCGCTCATCGAATCGCCAAGTTTTTACGGGCACCTGACCGGAACGGAGAATCTGCAAATCATCAGCACGCTTAAGGGTGTGCCGGACAAAGACATCGACAGGGTACTGAGAATCGTGCGGCTTGAAAACCAGAAGCAGAAAAAGGCCGGGCAGTACTCGATGGGGATGAAACAGCGTCTCGGCCTTGCTTGCGCGCTTTTGGGGAATCCAAAACTTCTGATCCTCGATGAGCCGACCAACGGGCTCGATCCGGCCGGTATCCAGGAGATGCGTGAGCTGATCTGCTCTTTGCCGCAACAATACGGTATGACGGTAATGGTCTCAAGCCACCTGCTCAGTGAAATCGATCAGATGGCCACCAACGTCGGAATCATCAGCCGCGGCGAACTCGTTTTTCAGGACCGCTTATCGGTGCTTCATGAAAAGAGCCGGCCCGGCATCGCCATCCGTACGCTCAACAACGAGGCGGCGATAAAAACGCTCTCCGAACAAGGCGTTTCCTGTCGGCCGCAAAATGGGTATCTTCTCTTGCCGAGACTGGCCGACGATGAACTCGCGGGATTTCTCGCCCTGCTGTTCGACAGACGAATCGGAGTTGTGCGCATCGAGGAACGGCGTGAAAGCCTGGAAGAGATCTTTCTCGAACTGACCGGAACGGCGGTGAGCTTATGAAAGAAGTAATCGCCCTGGAATTTTACAAGACCCGGCGCAGAAGAGTCTGGGTGATCATTGCCGCCATGATCTTCGTTCAGATGCTCTGGTCGGTTTGGGGCGTTGGACGGATGGACGCGCACGACCTGTCGCAGGGGTGGATGTTCTTCTTGTACAAGCTCCCGCTGCTTAATTCGATTATGATGCCGGTGATCGCGGCGGTGGTGGCGTCGCGGCTTAGCGACATAGAGCACAAAGGACAAACTTTTAAGCTCCTGAACACCGTGATGCCTGCCGGGCGCCTGTTCGACGCAAAATTCATTTGCGGCGCGTTGTACCTGCTCGCCGCGGTGTTGCTGCAAATTGCCGTTATGGTCGTTATCGGGTGTGTCGTCGGATTTGAAGGAAACCCGCCGGTTGGAAAGCTTTTTCTATACCTGCTTTTCACGATGGCGGCAACCCTGACGATTCTGCTGTTACAACAAGCGCTGTCGCTCCTTTTCGCAAACCAAATGATAGCGCTTTCCGTAGGGCTGATCGGTGGGTTGGCCGGTCTGTTTATCATGTTTTTCCCGCAAGGTCTTGAACGATTCCTTCTCTGGGGATATTACGGAGTGCTGATGCTGGTTGGTATGGACTGGGACGCTGGAACGAGGATCATGAATTTGCACTATATGCCGGTTGATTGGGGCGGACTCGTCGCGCTGACGATCCTGTTTTGTGCGCTTTATGTGGTCGGGCGGACGCTGTTTGTCCGAAAGGAGATGTAAAATATGTTTATTCGAACGCTTCGAGCCGAGCGAATCAAGCTGCGGCACAGCCCGGTCTGGCTTGCCTTTTTCATACTGCCCATCATACCGGCGGTCATGGGCACGTTCAATTATCTACAAAACATCGACATTTTGCAGGATCAATGGTACAGTATGTGGACGCAGCATACGCTGTTTACCTGCTACTTCTTTCTTCCTGCAACGATTGGCGTCTATTGTTCCTACCTGTGCCGTCTGGAGCATACCAACCATAACTGGAACGCCGTTATGACTGCGCCTGTGCCGGTTTCGGCCGTTTATCTTGCAAAGCTCTCGGTCGCATCCGTTATGGTGCTTTTAACTCAGATCTGGATCGGCGCGCTGTTCGTGCTTTCCGGCAAAATCTTCGGAATGAGCGCTCCGGTTCCGCCGGAGCTTGCGGAATGGCTCTTATATGGCGCAGTCGGCGGAATCGTCATCTGTGCGCTGCAACTCTGTATTTCCCTTGTTATTCGCAGTTTCGCCGTACCGGTCGGCATTGCGCTGATCGGTGGGGTAGCGGGACTGGCGGCTGTGGCGAAGGGGTATGGCGTTTGGTTCCCGTATTCGCTTCTGAGTCTCGGAATGCGAGCCAATCATCCGGGCGGGCCGCTGCAATGCGGGACCGGACAGTTTTTTTGGAATAGCTTCTTCTACCTGGCTGTCTGTATCGCGTTTGCTGTCGTATGGCTGAAAAAGCGGGACGTCGTTGCAGGGTGACGGCTTTCGCACAAACGAAATTAAGTATTTCTTCCGTTTTGCAGAAAGGCTGGCTGGCGCTTCGATTTACGTCGGGAGCGGGCACGAACGAAAAGATGCTGAAATGATCCGACGAATACTCAGCATCTTTTCCAGCTTTTTCCCGGCTTTTTCGTTCGCGATCGGTAGTTGAGGCGTGAAGAACGGTTTGTATTCAAAATAGAAATGAGCAGAAAACCCGAAAACGAGTGGAGCGCCAAAAGAAATCAGAATAATGGTATAGCATTGCGAATGCGGCATAGGTTTCACGAATACTAAAAAAGTGATATGGCAAATAACGCCATCATCCATGATCCTCTTGGAGCGCTGGGAATTAAGCATATTATGGATACCGGGCGCATAACAAGCGGGATAGGCGCCGTGTATGACGCCACAAATACAGTTTTGGTGATGACCACCAATGCGGTGACCAGCCGAAGCGCGGTAAAACGCACCATTGGCTTTGATAGTCGGGCCGACACACAGCAAACCAGAATCGATGCGCTGCAAGGGGTATTTACATTGGAGTCTTTGGGAAGAATTGATGATATTATAATGTTTAATCCGCTGAGTGAGCACGCGATGGAACAGATTGCTGAGGCGAAACTGGAACAGGTGCTGAATATGCTGACGGCGGTTGACGTCCGCGTTCAATACGATAGGAAGCGAACTGCGGCGTTTGTGATCAGTCAGATGAAATCTAGACAGCTGGGTGCGCGGGAGATTGAAAACATCGTTAAAAGCCATATTCTCCGGCCACTGATGCAGCAGGTGGCCGAAGGAGCGGATTCCGTGGATTTGGACGTCCTTCTGTTCGAACAACAGAATCCAAAAGACAGCATGAATGGCATACCGAGGAGTTGAGTAAAGTGAAGGACGATTACTTTGGCAGGCGCTATTCCGTCTTGTCACCGCTTAAATGCACGTACTATCCTGACAGGATGAAGAAGATTGAAACAGGTGAATTTCATCAAATTGCGCCGGTTACCGCACATCTTGTTCCAACATTGAAGTGTAATCATCGGTGCTTTTTCTGCACTTACGGCAAGCTGAAGGATTCGGATGACAAAGCCGGAAAAATCACGATGGAAGCCGAGGAGGTTTTCTCGGCAATCGATAGTCTGAAAAAAGCCGGCGTGAGGGGCGTGATTTTCACCGGCGGTGGCGAGCCGACCTGTTATCCACATCTCATCGAAGCCATGCTGTATGCAAAGAAGAACGGATTGGAAATCGCGATCAACACGAACGGATTGATGAAGGAGAGCCTGATCACCGAATTGATTCGGGTAGAACCGACCTATATCAGAGTTAGCTTGAATGCCGGATCTCGCATTGTACAAAAGCTGACGACCGGCGTGGACGATTATCAAATCGTATTAAAAAATATCGAAACAATGGTGGAATTAAAGCATCGGTATCATACCCGAACCGATATCAGCGTTGGCTATGTTGTCAATGTTCTGAATGTCGACGACCTGATGAATTTGGCTGAAACACTCTTGGAAATGGAACGGCGGTTGGAGCGCAAGGGCATCGTAAACGGTCTGTTCAGCTTGCAGATCAGGCCGGTTTCCAACTATGAAAACAGCAAGCATATTCTGCCGCAGACGATCGAAGGAATCGCGGATTATCTGGAACAACATATGGGCGGGGAAAAAAGGCTGGAGTTCTTCGATTTTATGCAAAACGGCGCTCAGTGCTCGGCAAAAACACTCGAAAAGGCTCTAAAAATTATTGAAGAAGAATTAATCCCTCTATTCGATCGGAAATCGAAGATGAAAATCATATATCCCAGGCAAAAATATCTTGACCTGATACATAGGACCGGCCGACGTTATAACCGGTGCTTAAGCTGCCCGTGGTTTCTGTTTATCTGGCCGGATGGGAACGTTTATCATTGTGTGGAGTGGGCGGGGACCAGTGGTTTTGAGATCGGCAACTTGAATGAAGCGCCGATCGAAACGATTCTGTCCGGCGAAAGACGCGCGCAGGTTCTGGATAAAATCAACCGCAGTGTGATCCATACGCGGTGTGCGCCGGTCTGTGCGCATCATGAGATGAATATATTCCTAAACGACGTCTATGAATCCGGCGGCATCGAAGATCCGGATGAAAATCGTGAAACGCCAAGGCACGGATGTTTTCTGTAACAAAAATTGGTTTCATATAGAATTATGGTGACGAGGGAGAGGGGTGGACGCTTTTCCGCTTAAGAGAAGACGTTTTACCTTTGGATACTGATTATGAAAAAAAGCTGCACGGGCTATCGCCCGGCGCAGCTTCTTCTACGCGAGACTTTTTTCTTCAAAATCGTTTCTGTTTCGTCTGCTCGTTGCTGACGGTTTTTCGTATTTTCCGAAAAGACTATCGCCACAGCACTGGCCATGACAAGCTGCATGGCGGCCCTTTGTTTCGAGCTGTTTATGGTTGTGTATTCTTCATTTCTTCCATTTTTCTTCGGATGCCTTCCGGCCTGATCCAGCCCAAATCGCATAACTGCAAAATGCTGATGAAACTCTCGAACTGGCCGTCGGTGTAGTTCGGATAGTTTTTGATAAAATTCTTAACGATTCCATCGATTTGAGCATCCCAGTCCTTCCAGCCGGGGAACTCATAACTCCAGGCAACTTGAACCTGCTCGATGTTCTGCGTTGTCAATTTCGGATTGATGAAAATGATATCGTTATAATCGGTGGAAACATCCAGCGCACCCACGGCTTTTTTTGTATTAAGGTGATAGGCGCGCAGTAACTTGTCGGTCGTGATCATGAATACATGTTTTCTGCCTTCGGATATCCATGCTCTTCGGATATAGGTATTCGGAGGCGCCATAAACGTTTGAATCTTTTGCTTGGTAAAAATATTATAAACATCAACGTTGGTGCCATTCACTTCCTGACCCATCATATGGTTTCGGCATAACAGGTGTTCTTCCCCCAGATACAGGGATGTCATCGGAAGATAGCTGGGGACTTTAAGCGTGCCGATCCATTTCCCGGCAAACAATTCATAAACCGAACAGTCTGTCAGACTTCGCATGGCGATTTTTGTACAGTCCGCGTTGATCAAAAAGTCTTTGTCGCCGGAATTGGCGATGTGGAAATACTTTGCGCCGTCTTCGGCTCGCAGACATACGACAAAATCGCGTGTGACAACAATCACCCGCAGGCTGTCCTGCGAAAATTTCAATCCTAAAACAGGCGTTTCGCTTGTTAAAGTTTTAAGGAGTCTTCCTGTGCGTGCATCCCAAAGTTTGATAATATAATTGGTCGTAGTTTTTTTAGCTGCGAGATCGATTCGTTTCGTTTCAATTCCGGCGATGAAGCGGTTGCCGTTGTTGCTGAAAGCAGCAGTGGACAGAATTTCCGAATCGAAACAAATACTCTGAATCACTGTTTTATTCGCTTTTGCATCGTATAACTGTGGATCAAGCCAGCTCATAATCAGCGTACCGTCGCTGCTGACCAAAACCTTGCTTTTGGTGAATGGGTTCTTGTATTCCTGTTTTTCGTTACGGAACAGCTTATAGGACTGGATATCTTTTCGGATGCAGTATTTGCCTACTTCGTGATTCAGCTCATAAAACGCTTCCGTTTCGACAAATTCCGGCATATCGGAAATATCGTTCAGCTCGGACAGCGCGCCTGCGATCTCTTTTTTTTCAAGCAGATCCCGAATTGCCTTTTCTTTGGATTGATACCGGTCATTGGCAGCTTCGCTGGAAACATAGGCTTTGAGCGGAGCAAACGAATACTCGGCTGCGTAGTCGAATTTCGGATAAGCAAAGGCCGACGATATGCCTGAAAATTTGAAATTGGTACCGTCTGGAGAAAACATGATTTTCGGTTCCTCCAGTTTTTTATTAGCCGGAAAAAGAATGGAACTCAAACAGCGGTATGTTTTAATATCGAATAAAGATACTCCAATCAGGACGCCGCCGGCGTTTTGCGTTTTACTTTCAGAAAGCGCAATGATACATTTTTCATCTGCAGTGAACCATACGTTGCTAAACTGCATATTGTTTGCCTGACAATACAGACTTTTTTTAACGCTATTACTTTCATGATCGACAATAACAATGCTGTTGACACGCAGAACAGGCTTGGGTCCGCCGGGGGCGTACATGACATTTGGATTATACGAAAGCGTATTGAACTGGAGCCTGGTTTTCTTGTCCCGGCTGACATAGTAATAGCCGATTTTTTGCCCGTTATATATCAAATCCTCCTTTTTGTGATCATCGGCGTTGTAGATATGGATGCGATTATCGCTTGGGATCAGCCAGCCGGAATTACGCTTTTCAGCGAATTGTATCAGCGTTTGATAGTATTCCGCTTTTTGGGGATGTTTGACGATTAACTGTTTCAGCAGTTCCAGCGCTTCACAGTCGTTCCCGCGTTCCAGGTGAATTTGTACCAGATTCTCCAGAAACGCGTCGTTTTTTGTGCTCTCGGCTTGAATTCGCAGTTTCTCAACCGCTGTATAATCATGGACATCGCCAAGGCGGATATCCAAACGCGAATAGGGGAAATTGGCTTCCGTGCGCCATAGAAGCAGCAAATAGTTATAGTTTGCTTCCGCGTGATTCGGGCTGGCTTTTATCGCCTGACGTAGCAGCTCTCTGGCGCGCGCAGTATCTCCGGTATATAAATAGGAGAGCGCCTGGTTGTTTAGAATATCGGCAGTGTCGTTTTGCATTTTTTGTGGTTTTTCGGGATACGCGCTGCCGATCTCCCGCTGATAAACTTTCAGCAGGCGGGATTCGATTTCGGCAAAACCGGTTGGCCTCTCGCTCGGTTCCCGCATAAAACAATGCTTCAGCAGCGTTACGATCTCTGCCGGCACGCCGACTCTCGGCTTTGGAATATTATATTTAGTGTCCCCGAAAATATAACAGCCAAGTTCGGTCTCAAATATACTTCCCGCCATCCACATCGTATGCCCGGTGAACATTTCCACCAAAGAGACGGCAAAACTCCAGATATCGGTTTTTTCGGTTGGCTCCTGACCGTCCAGCTGTTCCGGAGACGCGTATTTGATGGTACAGGCCACACCGCTTTTCGTGACGGACGTTTGACTGGAATGCTGTGCGCTCAAGCGTTTCGCGTTTAGGGCTTGGGCAAGCCCAAGGTCGGTGACTTTCGCGTTACCCGCCCGATCAAGCAAAAGATTGTCCGGTTTTACATCACGATGCATCTGATTGTTTTGATGGATAAACTTCAACCCTCTGGCGAACTGGATGGAGATATCGAGGATACGCTTTAAAACTTCTTGCTGTGTGCCCGCATACAGCGATTTATTTTGAATGATATTTTCGAGGCTGCCGCCGTCCATCCACTCGAAGAATATCGATAATTGGCCGTTGACCGGTCTGACATAATAGCAGGTGACAATATTGGGATGGAACCCAATATTGATCCATCGCATGCATTCGTCAAAAAACAGCGCTTCCGTGTAGTAACCGGCATACGGCCGCTTGACCGCGATGACGGTATCATGCTGAACGTGATAGAATTTCTGCACGGCACCGAATCCGCCTTTAATCGGGTCTCCGAGCGGTTTGAACAGTGCGCTGAGCAGCGCATCGTCAAAATCAGAAACCTGGGATGAATTGGCGGGACTGCTTTTTGCATCGCTGTCTTGTATCAACTCGGTGGGCGCACTTGCCTGGAATGCGGGCGCATGGCGCTGCGCAACGGTTTGGCCGTCAACTGACGTGCTTTTCATCTCAAATGCAGTGGCGTTTTGATCTGCGGACTGTGGTATTGGTATGAATGCGGTCGCGCTGCCGCCTGGTTTATGTGCAACGGTTGCCACGGAGCATCTGTCCAAAGTCGCCTGAATCACCGGCGTCGGGTTCTTTAAAACGTAATCAACAAAGGTAACCGCTGTTCTATGATCCGGCAGTGCGCTTAACATGTTTTCATAATGCTTTTCCGCTGTCTTTAAGGCGCTCGCTGCGTTCGGATTGTTTTTGAAAGCGGCTTCCATCTGCGCTTTCAGCTCGAGTTTGAACTGAGGAGGATCAATTGCATGCTTTTCTAACAAACCGATCATTTCATGGAACTCTTCCTGAATACTGTCGTTAAGCTCGTCCGGCTTAAAAACAAATGTCAAGCGATCGTTTGCAATGTAGAGACAGGCTGACAGAAGATTTTCAATATAGACTTTGTCCGTGAAGTTAAACTTGATCAGTGTTGTGGCGACGAAGACAAGTTTTTCATAGAGCGTTGAATTGAGCATGCTTTTCTCCTTCAAGCGTTGATTTTTATATAAACTACGGCAATGTTATCTTTCCCGCCGTTGGTATTTGCTGCGTCGATCAGCTGCTTGCGGATGCGCCTGACGCTTCTGGACGAGCGAATCGATCTGGTCAAATACGTATACGTATACTTCTCCCGGCTTTTGTTCTTTTTAACCCGCAAGTTTAACCTTTGCTGACATAAAAACGCGCTCCTGAAAAAGGATATTCAATCGAAATAGCACTAAGTTTATTGTATCAAACTCTGTCAAACTGTAAAAGAATCTGTTTCAGGCGTTTACGACTGCCGTGCGGTACACGCCGGACCAGCGTCGTCTGTTCTTTTTCTTGGCTTTAATCATATCTTGACGGTTTGATTCTGGCTAGTGAGCTTGCAGCTCACTATGCGTATCTATACAATAGGTTATAATACAGTTAACTAATAAGCAAAAGATACGGGGTGCAAGATGGCCGACAAAGGGAACCAAAACGACGGTTTTGACGAGCAAAACCAGTTGAACGGCGTGGCAGAAAAAAACGCGCAGCCGCCCCAGGCCAGCATTGGAGCGTATAACACGGATATGCTAATCAAACAAATGGAAAGCGGCGAATCGATCTCGTCCGTTATCCGGAAAAATGAAGCCAGTTTTTTCGAAGGCGAACTGCACGAATACCTGGAAAAGGAAATAGAGAAAAGAAAAGAAGCCGAGCAAAAGAAACAGGATAAAGGGGAAGCAAGCACTGAAAAAAGGAAAAGCGTTCAGGAACAGCTAATCGAAGATACAGGAATCAACCGCCGATTTTTCTTTCAGATCATGAAGGGCGAACGACATCCCCACCGTGACAATGTGATCCGGTTTATCCTGGCGCTTCAAATGCCGCTCGGACGTGCCCAACGGCTGCTTCGGGTGGCGGGATATGCGGAATTGTTTGCCCGCAGAAAAAGAGATGCGATAATTATAAAAAGCATTATTGAGAAAAAAAGCGTGGACGTGATCTGCCCCCGATTCTTAGGCCAGAAACAATATTAGTAAATCTGGGGTTCTAAGCAGCAACCGGGACAATTGTTTGAGGGGCGGGCGGCCGGCCGCCGAGGCTCGAATGCGGTCTGACCTGATTGTAGTATCGAATCCATCGCTGCGTCAATACTTGCACTTCATACATGGTGTGAAACAGTTCGCCATTCAGGAATTCATCACGCATCCGCGCGTTGAAACTTTCGATATAACCATTCTCCCATGGGCTTCCCGGTTCGATATAGGCCGTTATGGA
>JAYFNY010000054.1:0-11135 GCA_034933205.1 Eubacteriales bacterium | reverse complement strand
AACCGTTGAAAGTCTATCGCCGCGTCGATCTTTCGAAGCAGGTGCTCTTTCGGCACCAGCATCTCCGTGCACATGATCTCCAGCGTATCCCGCTCTATTGCTTTCTTCTCTGTTAACATACCTTTATTATACCAAAAAAGTTTCTAGGATTGTTAAGGGCCGTAGCCCTTAACCCATTTTTTTCCGGCTGTGCCGGTTCATCCGGCGCAACGGATCGCCCGTTAGGGCGGTTTCCTTGTGCTCTTTTCCGCCCGTAAGGCAGAAGGCCGAAAGGAAAAGAGCGGTTATCCCGTCAAAAAACGAATTTTTTGACGGTCTCAGCGCTTCCGCATCTGCGGGAGCGCTGTATATTACATGAGCCCTTGGAAAGATACAGGGCCGGGTTCACGACGGAAGGTTCTGGTTCGGAGGTTTTTCTTCGTCCGGTAATCGGATTGGTAACGTGATGGAAATGGTCGTGCCGGCGCCCGGTTCGCTTTCGGCATCCGCTTTGCCGCCGTGCGCCGCTGCGATGGCGGATACGATGGAGAGCCCGAGTCCCATGCCGCCGGTTTCGCGTGCGCGCGCCTGATCCACACGGTAAAAACGTTCGAAGATATGACCGCAATGTTCGAAATCCATACCGATCCCGGTATCGGATACGGTCAGAATCCGGTCTCTTTCGTTGCAGGCGTACGCCAGCCGGATGGTTCCGCCTTTCGGCGTATATTTCACGCTGTTGTCGATCAGCGCGCGAAGCATCTGCCGGATCATCGCTCTGTCGGCGGTTAGGCTGTCGCCGGCAACAGGAAGGGCCGTTTCATAACGATGCTCCGGGTCGATCATCGTTTGCTCCTCCAGAAGGTCTTTGAATAACGCTCCCACGGAAAATTCGGAAACGTGCAACTGCGACTGCATATTATCGAAACGGGCAAGAAACAGCAGGTTTTCGACAAGCTGATTCATATAGGCGGTTTGTTTTTGCAGCGCCCGAATACTGTCCAGTAAGACGGTTTTGTCCTCGCTGCCCCAGCGGGAAAGAAGATCGACGTTTCCCTGCAGAATGGCCAGCGGCGTTCGCAGCTCGTGCGAAACGTCCGCCACGAATCGCCCTTGCTGGCGGTATGCGGTGGATACGCGCTCCAGCATACCGTTTATGGTTACGGCGAGGCTTTTCAGCTCGTCGTCCGGCTCGGGCACGTCAAGACGTGCGTCAAGATTGTTTCCGCCGATCCGGTTTGTTGCGTCGATAATCCCGTTGATCGGAAAAAGCATTTTCCGGGTTGTATAGTTACCAACCCAGAGGGCCGCTGCGGCGCCGATCAGGTTCGCGCCAAGGAGCAGAAATCCAAGCAGCTGCAGGAATGCGGTTTCGCTTTGCAGTTTTTGAACGACAAACAGCGTTCCATAGTCGGTGCCGTGTTCCCGTATCGCCCGGGAGGAGCAGAGCAGCATGTGGCCGGAACGAACGATCAGGATTGGGGAAGCAGCCGACGCCGATGCCGGCAGGCTGGTTTCATCCAGAGGGAAATTGAGCATCCGATTGATCATTTTTCCCGACGGATCATAAATAAATATGGAAAGATACGGGTCGCTGTTCTGCTCTTGCAGAACCTCCGGGTTCGAAAGCGACTCGTTTTCTTCGACCTCTTCGATCAGGTTGTCGCAAAGCAGCGCCGTTGTGATGGATAGGTTGCCCGACTGTTTCCGAATCAGAAATTGAAAGGCAGAGAGAAACACGCCGATCGAAAGAAGGAGCAGAATAACGGTGAACAGCAGCGTATAGACCCGCGTCAACCGATCGGAGAGTTTATTCTTTGCGCGTTTTATCCCGTAGAACATACCCGATCCCCCGTACCGTTTCAATAATCCGGCTCTCGTCCGAGTCGTGGATCCGATTGCGCAAATATCGCACGTATACATCCACCACATTGCTGTTCCCTGCGTATTCATATCCCCAGACACGGCTGAGGATCTGGTCGCGCGTCAGTACGATGTCCCGGTTTCGAAGCAGGTATTCGAGCAGGTCATATTGTGTCTTCGTCAGTTCGATGATTTCGCCTGCGCGCGTCACCTGATGCGACGAGGGAGTCAGGACGAGGTCTCCGATTGAAAGTGCGTCTTCCTGTGACGATTGCGCGGAAAGGTCGGAGGTTCGCAGAACCATACGGATACGCGCGAGCAGTTCTTCAATGTGGAAGGGTTTGGTAATATAATCGTTCGCGCCCATATCGAGCCCGTTGACTTTTTCCATGACGGCGTCCCGCGCGGTAACAAGGATAACCGGAACGGCGCTCTCCCTGCGCAGCCGCCGGAGGACTTCGATGCCGTTTAGTTCGGGCAGCATTACATCGAGAAGAACGAGGTCGAACTTTTCCGCCAGAAGTGTTTCCAGACCGGTCCGTCCGTTGGCACAGCTGCTGACGGAGTATCCTTCGTGCTGGAGTTCCAGCGTAAGGAACCGGGTAATCTCCGGCTCGTCTTCCAGAATGAATATCCGCATTTCCTTTCGCTCCCTTAGCAGCAAGTACCGATTTCTCAGAAGGATAAGCTTTCACAACCGATCCAAATTCATTATAAACAGAAACCGAACGGGTATCCATGAGTATTTCATGAGAATTGTCTGAGAATGGAGCGATATGGGATTATCATCATATTTTCATCTTTGCTTCGCAGGATTCTCATTCCCGCCGGATACAATCGGTTTCTGGAGGTACGCTTATGGAACACACGCATTCTGAAGAAAGGCGCATACAGTGGCCGGGTTCTCTCGTAATTGCGAGGGATGTCCTGATTTTTTTGGTATGCATCCTGACGGTTGCGCTTGTCTATCTGGTTTCATCGCGGGCGCTTCCGGCGGAAGCGGCGGGGGGTGCAACCGCCACGGCGAGTGTGGACGCAAACTTGCAGAGCGCCGCGGTTTCCAAGGCGTCGCAAACGGTGCCGCTGCAGGCGGATACGTCGCCTTCAGAAAGCGATTCCGCCAAGGAAGCGGGGGCGTCCTTCCTGCCGGAACCGACGCCTTTGCCGGTTTCGGATACGCCGGCTTCAAACGGGGATTTTTCCGCCGTGTTTCCAACGGCGGATACAGGGACGAACGCTTTATTCAGCTATCAAAGCGATACCACGAAAATTGCGATTACAAAAATTCAGAAAAACGACGTGACTTACTTTGTGGCGGACGTTTGGGTGAAGACCATCGATGCGTTCCATACCGCGCTGGCAGACGGCACTTACGGACGCGGTTTTCATGAAATGCCGCTGAAAATCGCCAGCGAAAACCAGGCGGTCTTTGCGGTTTCCGGTGATTATTACGGCGCGCGCGAACAGGGGGTCGTGGTTCGGGACGGCGTTCTCTACCGGGACGTGATGGGCGACGATGTCTGCATTCTGAAAAAGGACGGGACGCTCAGCGTCTATCAGAAAGGTTCGTTTTCCGCTTTGGATAGGCTGGACAGTTCGGTCTGGCAGGCATGGGCGTTCGGCCCGGCTCTGGTCGAAAACGGCAAGGCCTGCGACACGTCAAACAGCAAGATCAAGGTGAAAAACCCCCGCAGCGCGATCGGGTATTACGAACCGGGTCATTACTGCTTCATCGTTGTGGACGGGCGGCAAAGCGGGTATTCCGTTGGGATGTCGCTCGACGAGCTGGTGGGCACCTTTGCCGCGCTCGGATGCGTCACCGCCTATAATCTTGATGGGGGAGCGACGGCCACGATGGTGTTTCAAGGCGCGGTCGTCAACCAGCCGACGAACGGCGGGCGCTCTTCAAGCGATATTATCTATTTCTAAAACATCAACTGCGCGGGGAGACCGTCAAAAAGCAGTTTTATCGGGATAATCGCTCTTTGTCTTTCGGCCTTCGGCCTCATGAGCGGCGAAGAGCACAAAGAAACCGCCCGGAGCGGGCGATTTGTTGCATCGGCAAAGCCGACGCGGCCGGAAAACGGGTTAAGGGTTATGGCCCTTTCGCAATCCCGTAGACTTTTTTAACAAGCTGTGAGGGAAAAGATATGCATAGAAAACAGTGTATCTGGGAGTTTTTTGCGCATACGAGCATTATCGTAGGGGCGATGTTTGTAGTTTTTTTCATCATTGACCGGTTTAATCCGGAGATGGAGTTTTTAACGAGCGACGTAAGCCGATGGATGATTCTCTTCCTGGCGCTTTGCGCAATCGTTGTCGGTTTGTATTCGGCGATCTTTCTGTTCCAAATGCAGAAACGTCTCGAGGAGAAACGGAGTGAAAAACAGGCGCGATTACTTTACGGACAGGAATCCACTCCGCGGGACCAATGCACGCGGCGGAACGACGGCGCTGGGGTTGGCGATCGGCCGGAATCGCCGCGGGTCCGGAGCGGATCGCCTTCGCGGGATTTTTTACCTGCGCAAAACCGCTTTTCAGACGAAAGGGTGCGGGAGCGGCCTGTGCGGCCGGATGGACAACCCGGATCGGAAAAACGATTCAGGGATCCGTATCAGGGATGAACCGGCTGGGCGAACCCCGGTGCAATTTACGCGGTGCCATCCGGCCGATAGGAGCCGGATCAGACAAAGCGTTGCGGGAGTGGGGACAGAAGAAAAACGGACACGCCGAATCGCTTCGGACGTGCCGACAGAAAGAATCCTTCAAAGAGCGGGATCGTCGTTCGATTTATCAAAATGTGCGCGATGCATTCCGCGGGCTGTTTTGCGTTCGCCGGCGACAGCGTCCTGCGCCGTTTATTTTTCGCGGAGTGCGGGGGGGGGATCTCTCAGAAGCCGCTGATCTGTTCGGCGGGCTGTCCCTCCTGAAAATCGGCGTATTCGGTCGCAATGCAGCGAAATTCTTCGTTATACTTTAAGAACACGTCTACAATCTCCGGGTCAAGATGCGTCCCTCTTGCTTCCCGAATCAGAGAAACGGCCCTTTCGTGGGAAAACGCGGGTTTATACGTGCGTTTGCTGATGAGCGCGTCGTACACGTCCGCTACGGCCATGATGCGGGCCGAAAGCGGGATCTCCTCCCCGGAAAGACCGTCCGGGTATCCGGTGCCGTCCCATTTCTCGTGATGATTCCGGGCAAGTTCCATTGCGTATTTCAAAAACGAGTTGTTTCCAAGCCGGAACGACGCCGATTGAAGAGCGGAGAAGCCGATGACGGCGTGCGTCTTCATTTCATTGTATTCTTCGGAGGTCAGTTTGCCTTCCTTGAGCAGAATTTCATCCCGTATGCCGACCTTGCCAATATCGTGCAGAGGCGCAGAATTATAAAGCTGGCTGATCACTTCGTCGCTGAGCTGTTCGCTGTATTTCGGGATCAGCCGCAGCTTCTCCGCAAGCGTCCGTACGTAATTCTTGGTCCGTTTGATATGGCCGCCCGTCTCCGGGTCCCGGTATTCGGAAATGAACGCCATCGCTTCAATCGTCGTTTCCTGCGTGAGGCTGAGTTCCTTTGTCCGCTCCTGGACCTTATCCTCCAGAACATCCTTCTGGGAGTACAGTTCCATTCGTGCCAGTTGCAGTGAAAGGTGCGTCTGAACCCTTGCCTTGACCTCCATAATCTCGAACGGTTTTGTAATATAGTCGATTGCGCCGGCCTCAAAAGCCTGCGTCTTGCTTTTGATATCGGACATTGCCGTCAGAAAGATAATGGGAATATCTTCCGTTTTTTCATCCGCCTTCAGCTTTCGGCAGACGTCGTAGCCGCTGATGCCGGGCATCATGATGTCCAACAGAACAAGGTCCGGCATTTCCCGGCCGATCAGTTCCAGCGCGGCTGTGCCATCCATCGCGACGATCAGCTCGTAATCGTCTCCAAGCGCGTCAACCAATATATCGATGTTTTCTTCCGTGTCGTCAACGATCAGGATCGTGCAATCGGAAAGTTTTTTCACGGGTCATCAACCTTTCAATTTTGTCCTTATGGAGGAAAGCAGTTCGAACGCATCCCGGAACCGGTAGCGGCAGATCCATTCGTCCAGCTGCGCCGCGTCCTTCTGCAATTCCTCCGGCCATACCAGCAAGCGGTATTCGGAAAGCGCCTCCTTGCATTTTTTTGGTTTACTCGCCTGTAGATACGGAGCCATTTCGTCCAGAACCGCGAGAATTCGTGTAACGGACGACACCGGCGACGGTTGCCGGGCCGTGGGAACCGGCTCCGGTTCGTTTTGAAGCAGTTTCGCTTCTGCAACGACCGCCGCAAGCATGTCTTCCGCCTCGCGCAGCAAGGGCTCCAGTTCGCTCTTTTTGGCGCCGTCCCGGATTCGGTATTCCAGCTCCTGCGCCATTGCCTGAAGCGCTTGCGCACCGATGCTTCCGCAGAGTCCCTTGAGCGTATGCGCCAGCCGTACCGCGGTTTCCGAATCGCCCGCTTCCAGCGCTTCTTTGATGCCGCTAACGGCGTTCTTCTGATTCTCGGAAAACTTATGAAGCACCTGCAGATAGAACGTCTCGTTTCCCATCATGTGCTGAAGGCCGATCGAGGCGTCCAGCACCTTTGTCCCGGAAAGGGAAGCGGCGGATTGTTTTTTTTGCGGTTTCTTCGACGTTTCTTCACTTTGGTGTTCCGGCGAGCCGTTGTGCGGCAGCCACTGGAGAAGGACCGAGAACAGCTGATTCGGATCGAAGGGCTTGGCAATATAGTCGTTCATTCCCACTTCCATGCATTGCTCCCGGTCCGCCTGCATTGCGTTCGCCGTCATCGCGATGATCGGTACCCTGCGAAGGTCCGGGTTCGACCGTATTTGCCGCGTTGCCTCGATTCCGTCCATAACCGGCATTTGCATATCCATTAGAATAAGATCGGGAGGGGATTCAAACGCTTTTTCGACGGCAATTTTTCCGTTTGCGGCAATTTCTACCTGAAATTTTCCGGCGGCAAGAATTCCGACGGCGACCTGCTGATTCAGGTCGTTATCCTCCACAAGCAGAATGCGGGATCCGTGAATCGGCGAGAGATCCACGTCGATCTCCTCGGGACGATGGGTGTCCATACGTTCGGGACCGGTCTGGATCGCGCCCAGGATCCGCAGAGTGGATTCCAGAAGCGTGCTTGCGCTGATGGGCTTTACGAGCACCATCTCGATTCCGGCGCCTTGAATTCGCTGGTAAACGTCCTCGCGGCTGAATGCTGTGATGATGATACATCTTGGTACTTCGCAGCGCAGCGGCAGCGATTGAATCACGTGGTACGCGTCAATCCCGTCCAGGACCGGCATCTGCATATCCATGTAGATCATCTCGTACGGATCGTGTTCCGCATCCGCCTTTTTCACAAGCGAAATTGCAGCGGCGCCTCCGTCCGCCATATCGGTTCGGAGTTGATACGCGCGCAGCATGTCGTTCAGAATCGACCTGGCATGCAGGTTGTCGTCCACGATCAAAACGCGTCTTCCCGCAATCCGGATCGTCGCACTGCGGAGGTTTTCCGCGCATCTTGCTTCTTCCAGCGCCGCAGTGAACCAGAAGACGCTTCCTTTTCCATAAACGGAGTTCACGCCGACTTCGCCGCCCATCAACTGGGCAAGCCGTTTGGAGATGATCAGGCCGAGTCCGGTCCCGCCATATCGTCTGGTTGTGGACGTATCGGCCTGCTGGAACGATTGAAACAGGTTCTTTTGCTGTTCCGCCGTGAGGCCGATGCCCGTATCCTCCACTTCAAAACGGAGGATACACGTGCGCCCATTTTGCGAAACCTTCTTGACCCGGACGATAACTTCCCCTTTTTCCGTGAATTTAACGGCGTTATTGGTATAGTTGATCAGGATCTGGCCCAGTCGCAAAGAATCGCCGACCAGTGTTTCGGAAATGGACGGATCGATATCGTATATGAATTCGAGCCCTTTTTCGGCGCATTTTTCACCGATCAGATTCGAGAGGTTGTCCAGTACGCTGCGCAGCTTAAACTCGGCTGTTTCAATGCGCATTTTCCCGGCTTCCACTTTGGAATAGTCGAGGATATCGTTGATTACCCCCAGCAGATGCTGGCTTGACTGCTGTATTTTTTCCAGATATTCGGTTTGCTTATTCGAAAGATTCGTTTTTTTCAGTAAGAATGTCATGCCGAGGATGGCGTTCATCGGCGTTCGGATTTCATGGCTCATGTTTGCCAGAAAGTCCGATTTGGAGCGCGCCGCGTCTTCCGCGATCTTCCGCGCTTTCACGAGTTCTTCCATCATACGTTCGGCGGAAGGACGCGCAATTTCCTGCCGGATCCGCTGGACTGTCGCACTGTCCGGCTGCTCGGTTCCGTCATCCGTAATCGATACGCTCAGAGCCGACTCGTCCGTGTGGCTGTATATGGAAAGATGGCGGAAGACTTTTTGCAGGGGCGCGTACGCTTCTTCCGGCGGAAGCGGCCGGAGAAGAACTTCCAAACGGCAGGCCACGGGCCGGGTGTCAAGCAGGATGGCAAGAGAATACTCGCTGCCGGTGTCTGCCATTCGGCGGAACATTTCAGAAAACGCCGTTTCCGTCCGCGCGGCGAGAATATCGGTGTAACCGAGCTCGCGAAGCGTCAGGGAGAGTTTTCTCCTTGCGTCGACAGCGGATTTCCCGTTATTGATATGGATATTGCCAAGCTCCGTCATACTTTCTCCTGCGCATCGAACGTTCCTATTGCAGATACTTCATAACGATGCAGGAAGCGTCGTCATCCTTTGCGCCAAATCGGCTGAGCAATTCCCCGGCGATTTCTCCCGCGCTCTTGTAAAGGATTCCCGGACACTCCAGAATATCGAAATGTGTACTGATTCCGTCCGAATGCATAATCAGAGTCGTTCCTGCCAGCAGTTTCTGCTCCTTTGCGACGATTCGAACGTTGCCGTATCCCAGCACCCCGTCTGTGGTTACCAGGCTTGCGGTCTGTTTTCCCACCATTCGAAGAGCAATGTTGCCGACGCCGGCATACTGCAGCGTTCCCGCCGTGGTGTTGAACCGACAGACGGCTGCCACGGCGCCCCGCGTGCCGGTCAGGCAGCGATGCAGCCCGGCGAGTATTGTGGAAGGATCTTCGTCATGAAACGTGTCGATGCAGGACTTCGCTTGTAAGGCGACAATTCTCGCGTTTGCGCCGTGTCCCAGCACATCGACAAGAACAAGCAAGCAGGATTGGTCGTCCCCGTAGACCGAGGCAAGATCGCCGCTTTCCGACATTCTTCGAAACAACGGCCGGACTGCGGAGGCGTAGTCAATCCTGCCCATAGTTCCTCCATTTTCTGGCCCGAACCCGCGTACCTGCGCCAACGACCGATTCAATTGCGAATTCATCCATAATTCGCTTGACGCTCGGAAGACCCATTCCAAGGCTTCCCGGCTCCGAAGAATAGTGCTCGCGCATCGCGGCTTCAAGATCCGGAATACCCGGTCCCTTGTCGCTGGCAAAAACTTCCACGCCCGTTCGGCCGCCCGCGTCCCGGATCAGGCAGATTTCCATCATGCCGCCGGGAGTATAGCGCACGATATTGGTTGCGAGTTCCGAGGCCGCCGCCGCAAGGATGAATTCGTCCGTCGTATGGAATCCGGCTTCATTCAGAAGGGAGCGCATATGGTAGATAACGAGCTCGTTGTCCGAGGACTGCTGAAGGCGTATGGCTTTGCGCTTCAGAACCGTGCAGCCCTCGCCGGCGGCAAGCCGCAGCGTATTCGCGCCGTATTCCTGCCCGGAAGGGCCGCTCGAGTCGGATGTCATGCTTCCTTCGCTTCCTCCAGCTTTTCAAGCCCCTGTTCGAGCGTCATTGCCGTGCAGAGAATACTGCTGTCCGGCTCGATGCCGATGTCGATCATCGAACAGACGACGCCGGGGTTAAGTCCCACCCAGACGACCTTCCGCCCGAACAGCGTCAGCACACGCGAAACCTTCTCGAATGTTCGGTAAATATGGGAATCGACCATGCTGACCATGCCAAAGTTCAGGATAGCGCCCGTTATATCCGATTCGTATGCCTTTTGAATGATGATGTCGGATATTTCATGAATTCTTTCGTCCGTCATGTTGTCGGAGAGTGTCACGATCATACTCCGACCGATCCGCGTAACTGACGCGTTTAAATCAAGATTCGCATCGCCCATATTCCGTAACCCGATTTCCTTACTGCTCTTTGACAGCCAGATGGATGATGCCGAGCGCTTCGGAGAGCGCGTCGGAAAGCGTTGATTTTGTTTTGATCGTATTCATGTCGATGCCGAGATTGATGATCGTTTGCGCGACTGCGGGAGATATGCCGGATAGGATGCATTCGCATCCCAGCAGCTTCGTTGCCTTTGTGATCTTGATCAGGTGGTTTGCCACCGCCGTGTCGACCGCCGCGACGCCCTGAATATCCAGAATAATGACCTTGGAATATGTTTCCACGATGCGGTTGAGCATCGTTTCCATCATGTTCTGCGCCCGCATGGAGTCGATCACGCCGACGACCGGCAATACGAGGATTCCCTCCCAGAGTTTGATTGTCGGGGTGGACATCAGCCGGATCGTTTGATTCTGTTCCCGCAGACGCTCTTCGTACTGTGCCTGCGCGGTGATATCGACGGCGAACTCAAGCCCGCCGATGATCTCACCGTTATCATCTTTCAGCGGAACTGCGTAATAATCCACCTGCATTTTTTCGTCTTTCACGCTTAGCTCCGTCCGGTCGGAACAGGATTCGCCGGTTTTTAGGGCTTTGAGCATACAGCAGCTTTCGGTGTTGCAGTGGGAAGAGTGCACAACATCGTAGCAAAGACCTCCGGTTACCGCCTCGGCGGTCTTTCCCAGAAGATTCAAACTGGCTTTGTTCATATACAACAAACGCAGATTTTTGTCCACTGCCATAACGGGCGTCGGAATCTGATCGAGTATCTGTTCTTTCAATTGTAAACTGGCCGCTGGAACGGATTTATTTTTTTCCATCCGTGAAAACCTCCTGTTATTTAATGGTAAAAGTGCTCTGCATAAGAGTGCTTTGTTGCAAGTACGTTTTTTGTAAGAGTGCTCTGTTCGTATAATATTTCGAATTGTATATTACTATTTTATTATAGACATAATTCTGCGACTTTTATGATAACGTATAATAAAGTTCGCAAAAAGGAAGAAGGCATAGGAAAGCCATCGGGACTCCGATAGAATGAATGGTGTGAAGACATTCAGCAAAGGAGAACCCACGATGGCTCAAAAAAATGGTAACACAAACCTGACGG
>JAYFNY010000053.1:0-43123 GCA_034933205.1 Eubacteriales bacterium | reverse complement strand
ATAGCCCTGCTTCTTTAGCTCCAAAACCTGTGATATGATTTCTTTCCCAAATTGTTTTCCCATACAAAAACCTCCTATCGCTTTATCCTACGATAGGAGGCTCTTTTCTTTCAATGTCCGTTTTCTGGGGTTCAGTTCATTCAAGGGTGGCCTTTTCGCTTTCAAACGTTTGGAAAGACGAACCGGATAATATGGTTCGTCTTTGTATTTCAGTCGATTTTTAATGGCGATTGGTTTTGATAGTGCGAGTAAAGCTCTTCTGTTGCCAGAGCAAACTTTGTAACGGAAAACTCGCAATCGTATGGATAACAATACCAGGTATCATTCAGCGTGTTTAAATCGATGCAATCCCCGTATCGGCCCAGATAATTAAACTCAATATGGCAGGAGTACAGGGAGGAAACGGGTTTCACCATTTCAAAAGATCCATATTCGCCGTTCACGCGAACGACGAAACCGTTCTGATCATGTGTCAAAGTGCCTTTGCCGAGCGAAATATAACCATTGGCGTTTGGTAAAGATTCCACGCGAACCGGGCAGGTGGCATTATAGGTGCCTTTTTCCACTTCGCTTCGTACATTGGAACGTTCCCATTCGTACCAGTCGGGAATATGCGAGAACTCAGTTGTTCCATTTTCCGCATGCAGCTCTCCCAGATCGTCCATCTGCCAGCGCTTCCCGCAGGAACGGCAGAAAAGCTCCGATCCGCTGGAGCTCATTTGATATTCTTTGCCACAATGTGGACACTGATAAAGTACGTTCTGCAATCCTTCCGCTCGCTTAGGATCCGTAATTCGAATACCACGGGACTTCTGCCAGGCAAAATCATCATATCGAAATGCTTGGCAGATCGCATTGTTAATGTCCTCCGCACTGGCTGCTTGCAATTCCTTACTCGTATATAGCTGCGTCATAACGGCCTCGGTAGGCTTTACGCCGCGGTCCTTCAGGTTCCAGAAGGGGGTATTCACATGATGACCGCTCATAATCAGCGTAACGACCGGAATTTTCAGCAGCTTACATAGTTTGCCGAGAGAATCGGGCAGAACCGCGTTCGTGCCGCAGAGAGAGTACCGCGCTTCCGGGTAAAGCACCGGGATATCGCCGTTTTTTGCAACGCGATTCAGATGACGTACAAGAATCGCGTCGTTGGTGAATTTGCGCTTACAGATACAGCCGACGGTACGAAGAAGCCACTCGCGGCTGGTAAACCCGTGTTTCGTTGGAGATGTGAATCCATCGATCGCAACGACATAGTTCGCACGGTGTGGAAATACGGCTGCGGTCGTCACCATGAAATCGAAGAAAGCGTTATGATTGCAAAGAAGCAAATAAGGAGGCTTCAGACCGTCCATTCTTATTTTTTGTATTTTCGATCGATGGGTCCAAACATTTGGAAAACTGATTGCCCAAGCTAACGGGCGGAGCTTTTGTCGTTTCGGGTATGCCAGCATGTCAAAACGGGGGAACGTATCGTTCACAGAAGCTCCTTCTTACGGTTATCGAAACCGCGAAAAAAGTTTTGAGTCATCGTGCGTATTGCATTGTTGTTTCGGACTTACTGTCGAAACAGGAAGGGAGCCGTATGTTCCTTTACTCGCAAAGTAAACTCAATGACCGATCCATTGGCAAAACCAGAGCAAGCGGCTCATGCCAGATCATGTGTTCATAATAGGATACCAGCTTCTCGCCGGAAAGAAAAGGGTTTGCATAGGTTGTTGTAGCACCGGAAGGAACAATAACGGCGAAATGATGCTCAAAAGCCGCTTTTATTGTCGTATCGATGCAATACTCTGTCTGCATGCCGCAAATGACAAGACGTTCTATCCCACGAGAATGCAGATAGTTCTCAAGGTCTGTGTCTCGAAAAGCGCTGGAGTAACGTTTATCGAATATACGCTCGCCTTCTTCTGGCGATATAGAACGATTCAGTTGCCAGCCCGGGGTGCCGGCTTCTAGTTCGCTTTCCGGCCCGCCGTCGTGACGTACGTAAATCACCTCTTTACCAGCATCGTGAGCAGCGTGAATCAAAAGGTCTGCATTCAACAGAAACGTATCCTCATGCACCGGATGCGCGTCTACAAGCGCCTGCTGGATATCGACTACAAGAAGGGCTGTTTTCATGAAACCATCACGCCTTTCCTTTTAAGGAGAGATTGTTCAAAAAGCGGTCGATCCGCGCGTTGACTTCTTCCGGCTGATCGGTATTGGAGTTATGAGCGGCATTTTGAATGATAGTAAGCGGAAAACCGGTCGTATCATGCCATGCTTTTGAATAGGATAGGACTTTTCCTGTCTTGTCTTTCTCGCCGACAAGAATGTAAGTCGGACAGGATATCGATAAATCCGCATTTTCTTTCAGAAAGCCGCGGTAACCCATTCCCATAAGATGACATAGCTCGCGATGCGAATAGACGGACAGAGCCTTTTCCATATTCTTCCTGGTATATTCGGTCGTACCTACACTGGAAGCGATCGACTGAACCAGTGTTTTGTGAGGAAAACAGGAGCACATCCATTCGACTTGCCGAAGCCAGAATAAATCGGATTTCGAATAGTATTGCTTGCCAAACGGGCAGGTATCGATCCCAATAAATACGCTTGCTCTCTCCGGATACTTCAAAAGGAACGCCTGTATAACGTATCCGCCCATGGATTGTCCGACGAAGATCGCCGTTTTATAACTTTCTTCATCGAGAATGGAACGCAGTTCCTCCGCACAGTTGCCATATGAAAAATCGGCATATGGCCTGGACAGGCCATGTGCAGGCGCATCCCAAACGATAACGGAATAGGACTTCGAAAAGAAAGGAACCTGCTGATCAAACATGGTATGATCTGCCGAAAGACCATGCAGGAAAAAAATGCAAGGCGCATCAACATTTTCGTTTTGAAACACCCAGTATGAGACGATGCCACGCGGGGAGCGCAATTGCTTTTGTTCCATAATCGAAATTCCCTTCTTATCCACGGTCACGATATTTTTCAGTAATATGCGCCGCATCGCAAAACGGCTTGTTGCCGGATTTACCACACCGGCAGAGCACGACGCGATTTCGAATTTCATATAAGGTTCCATCGGAAGATTCGATCGGAATTCCGCCCTTAACAAAAATACCGGCGCTCGTACCCTCCTCGGGGTCCTGAAGAATCTCTATGGAAGGATCGTATTGCGGTTCATGAACTGTGCCATCCTTATCCAGCGCCGTAAGGCGTCCGGCAGGGCATTCATTCGCAGCGGCGATCGCTTCCGAACGACGAAAACTGGTATCGGAACTTTCCGCAAGCTCCCAGGCGTCTCCGCTGTCGCGGTGGCAAAAGCGCGCGAAAGCGCAGCGGCCATCGTCCAGCAAATCGAGTCCCGGTCCGGTCAGGCGGGTTGCGCGTTGAGAGTATTCACTTTTACATGCGGTTTCTTCGCCGTCAAACGCAAAAGAGGCATGTTTGCCATCGCAGAATGGGGGAGTAGACGTCCTTCCGCAACGGCATAAAGTATACGTTTCCTGCTGCGGCAATGACCGTCCTTGTTCGTATCGATAGCCTTCTCCGACGGGAACGATGACTTTCTCTTCGAGCGGAACATGCCCTGTAACCAGATATGGCCCATTTTTAATAATTCTGATATGAGGTTCTTTTTTCATGAAAATTCCATTCATTCCGTTTCTTTACTGTAATCATTATAAAGCAAAGGAACGCGTAAATCACGAAGTATTCTACCGTCAGCACTCAGGAAAGACCGTTCTGACGTTTTATAAACTCTAAAAACGCATCCGCCTGTTTTTCCAAATAAGGTAAGCTCGATGTAAGCTTTAATTTGCCGGACGGATCTGTTTGAAGAGCAGCGTTCGGTATCGTGAGACGGGGAAGATTCATTACGTTTGCGTTCAGCATGCTAAGCAGCATTACAAGCAGATCCTGCGCGGTAGAGGTGCCCGCCATACCGGGCGTGATACCGCTGATTGCAATCGGTTTTTTCACTAGAACCTGACGTTCCTCTTTGCTGATCGGCCGGGAAAGCCAGTCGATCAGATTCTTTAATACGCCCGGATAAGAATGATTATATTCCGGAGTAAAAATCCACAAACCGTCTGAGCGTTTCACTAAAGTGCGGACGCGCTGGACGGATTCCGGCGCGGGATATTCGATATCCTGATTCATCATTGGAATATCGGAATAGTCGAGCAGTACCATTTCCGCGCGGGTTCCAAGCACCTCTTTTGCATAAAGTGCGAGCTGACGATTATAGGATTCCTTTCGGAGGGAACCGACAATTGCGGTAATATAAGGCAGTTGCATACTTGATTTATCCTCTTCTTTTTCGATCGTTTATTTTTTAATAAATATTCCCTTACGCAGTTCGTCAAACGCCTGCGCGAGTTCGTCCCGGGTATTCATAACGATGGGACCTCCCCATGCGATTGGTTCATGTAGCGGTTTACCGGAAAAGAAGATCACTCGCAAGTTCCGTTCCGGCGTCGATTCGAATGTAACGGAATCCCCGCTTCCAAACAAAACAGCCGTTTTTTCCAGAACCAAGTGCGAACCAATCATCGCGTTTCCTTCGATCAAAAACAAAAACACGGTTTCTTCGGGTATGGTTGGTAAAGTCAGAGATTGGTTTGGCGGAAGTTCAATATCCAATACACTGGCGGGGATATGGCGAGGCAGGACGCCGGAAACGCCGTTATATTTTCCGGAGATCACACGGATCGTTGCAAACGCGTCTTCAACAACCGGTATATCTGTTTGTGTAATACTCAAATATGCGGGACCATCCATCTTCTCTTTCTGAGGAAGATTGAGCCACAATTGAAAGCCGAGCATACGTTCGGACGCAACCGGCATTTCCTGATGAAGGATTCCACTGCCAGCCGTCATCCATTGGCTTTCTCCTTCCGAGATGACGCCTTTGTTGCCAAGGCTGTCCATGTGTTCGATTCTGCCATTGATCAGGTATGTGATCGTCTCTATGCCACGGTGTGGATGCCAGGGGAATCCGGCGGTATAATCTTCCGGATCCACCGAATCAAAGGAATCCAGCATTAAAAACGGATCAAAATCATATACATCGTTACTTCCAAGAACACGAATCAGCCGAACGCCGGCTCCATCAACCGTATGTTGCCCACGAACTGATTTGATGATTTCGCGGTTCTTCATCATTTATATCCCCTTTCTAGAGCAGTTTCTATAGCAATTCGTTCAGGATCCGTCCGAAAACAGATAGCTGGTCATGGAAAGCGATCCGTACATGCAGGACTCATTGAAGACCGATATACGATCGGACGTATCACTTGCACCGACTATGTACAAGAGCGGCGCAAAGTGATCCGGTGTCGGAACAGCGAGACGCGCGGAATCGCCCGCCTGATGGATATGGAGCAGGTCGTCCAATCGCCGGTTGAGAACAGCCTTCTTGATAGAACGGTCAAATTCCTGAGCCCAGTCAAATCCAACGGGATTTCTCCAATCAATCCGTGAAAGATTATGCACGATATTGCCGCTTCCAACGATCAGAACGCCCTCGTCACGTAAACGGGAAAGCGATTTCCCGAATGCAAGATGCGTGTTAAAGGCCGCGGAAGCGTCTACGCTGAGTTGAAATACCGGAATATCCGCATCCGGAAAGACTCGTCTGAGGACAGACCACGTCCCATGATCCAAGCCCCAACTGTTATCCGTTAATACAGGTTCTCCCAGCTGCTCAAGTACGCGATGTGCAAAGAAAGGCGATCCGGGGGCGGAGTAACGTACTTTATAAAGCTCTTCCGGGAACCCATACATATCGTATATCTGCCTGGGGTTTGCGCTGTCGTTCACTCGCGTCCCCTGCGTGAACCAGTGCGCTGAAATACACAGAACTGCGCTTGGACGTACGAGCTGTTTTCCCAGTTCGATCCACTTGCGGGAATATAAATTATCTTCTATCGCGTTCATCGGCGAACCGTGTCCAATGAATAAGAGAGGCATCCGCGACATAGCAAATCCATCCTTTCCGATCATTAGGAACGACCAAACATATCCTAGAACAATAGTAGTTCGTCGCACCTTCTTTGTAAAGTATATCGCAAAGTCAGGGATCCTTTTGTGACCTGTTGACAAAACGAAAAATCAATCGTATAGTGAATTGTAATTCAATGAATATATGTTCAATATATATCAGGAGAAATATTATGACAAAACGGGATGAGCAGAGGGAGCAGAGAAAGCGGGATATCCTATTTGCCGGTTTATCGCTGTTTATTCGAAAGGGGTATACGGGTACAAAAATAAAAGACATTGCAAATGCGGTTGATATGAGCGCAGGATTACTGTTTCACTATTTTGCCTCAAAAGAAGAGCTCTATATTGCTTTAGTGAAACTTGGCATCGAAGGGCCTATGAAAAGCGTTCAGGTGAAAGGATTTAAACCGCTGGCTTTTTTTGAGACAACGGCGAAAAATGTTCTCAGTTCTATTCAGAATGAGCCGTTTGTAGCAAATATGTTTGTTTTTATGTCTCAGGCTTATTCCAGTGACGATGTGCCGGAAAGCGTAAAGACGCTTCTTGCAGATTTCGATGTATTTTCGCCGACAGCCGGCATCATTGAGCAAGGGCAGTCCGACGGAAGCATCCGACAAGGCAATCCTATGGCATTGGCGATCGCATTCTGGGGCGCTGTTCAGGGCGTTGCAGGTACGCTCGCGCTGAATCCGGGTTCGCCATGTCCTAGCAGCGGATGGATCGTTGATATCATTCGGAACCAAATCGGAACCAATTAGGATAACGGAGGATTTTACATGAGAAAAGTGATTATTATTGGTGCGGGTGTCGCCGGCCTTTGTGCCGGGGTATATGCTGCACAGAGCGGTTTTGACGTAACGGTCTATGAAGGTCATACGATTCCCGGCGGTGCGTCGACGAGCTGGCGCCGAAAAGGATACCTGTTCGAAGGCGGGATGCATTGGCTGACAGGATCTTCTCCGAAAGTTCCAATCAATCGTCTCTGGCGTGAAGTCGGCGCGCTGAATGACGGAACCGTGCTCTATCAGCGCGATCCGTTCTTTACGTTTACAGAGAATGGGCAGACAGCATGCCTTTTTCGCGATCCCGAAAAGCTGCGGCAACACCTCACCCAACTTTCACCGGAGGATAGAAAGGAAATTAACCGCCTCTGCAAGGATATCAGACTATTTTCAAAAGTATTCATGCCTGTTACCGATCTTCCAAAACTTAAGGTGAAATACCCGTCAAAAATGCC
Organism: Eubacteriales bacterium; assembly: GCA_034933205.1. Taxonomy (GTDB): domain Bacteria; phylum Bacillota; class Clostridia; order Christensenellales; family CAG-138; genus UBA7703. The sequence goes on along the minus strand of JAYFNY010000053.1, from coordinate 35,883 downwards.
GATGTCACTTTTGCTTGGCATGTTGCCCGCGCTGCCTGGAATGGCGCGATATTCAAAAATATCGGTGACGGAGCTGGCAGAACGGTTTCGTAACCCGGCAATCCGGTTGTTGATTGAAAACTGTATCGGGCCCGATTACAGCGCCACGGCAGCTCTGTTTACCATGGCGACGCTCGCATCTGGCGACGGTGGTTATCCGGAAGGCGGTTCGCTCGCCATGTCGCAGCGGATGGCGGATTACCTGTCCTCACTTGGGGGAAAAATCCAGTATCATACGAAAGTCGAACGAGTATGGACGGAAAACGGCGTTACGAAAGGCGTACTGATAAACGGTGAAAAAGTAGCCGCAGACGCAGTGATTGTTACGCTGGATACGCGTATGGCAATCGACACGATGTTCGAAGAACCGATCCATGAAGAATGGGCGGAGAAGATGCGTAAAACGACCGAACCTATGATGGACGTGTTTGTGGGAATTGGAGTGGAAAGCGATCTTTCCAGGCTTCCGGAGAGCGAGTCATTCGTTACAAGCGAACCGATCCAATGTGGTAATCTGGTGACGAATATTGTTGGATTCAATAATTATGCGAAGTATAAAGGGTATGCGCCGGAAGGCTGTACCGCTATGACGGCCGTAATTATGGGAGACAGCTATGATTATTGGAAGGCTTGCTGGCTGAACGGTACCTATGAGGCGGAGAAACAGCGAATTGCTAAAGAGTTTATTCGTGAACTTGTGAAGAAATATCCGCAACTCGACGGTAAAATAGCGGTTTGGGATGTAGCAACGCCGCTGACATATGAGCGATACCTTGGCTCCTACAAAGGCTCCTGGATGTCATTAACCAGAAAAAACGCCCCGAATCAAAGCTACCCATGCAAACCGGAATCGATCCAGGGCGTCTATTTTGCCGGGCAACGGTTACAGACACCCGGCGGATTGCCGGTGGCATTGGTTACAGGCAGAACGGCGGTGCAGCAATTCTGCACGGATACCGATACGGTGTTTCAAGGGAATCTGTCTTGAGGCATGGATAAAGAGAATAAAGAAAAGCAGATTTCGAGAAGAGTTCATAAACCAATGTGAACTCTTTTTGTTATCCAGGACCTATCAATTTCAACAACTTAGAATCATCCGGAAAAGTTGAGCTATGAGAACTGCAGAATCGATAGAATGAAGATCGAATCAACGATAATGAGCCCTGTCTGTTTTGCAGGTTAATCGGGATTTGTTTCAATTGAGTGATTGATTCGTACGATTCTCCACTTAAACAGACCCTCTAAAAACTCGATTTCCGTAATGCTGCAATAATCGGCGGCAAACCGGTAACGTTCATAAACCGGAAGATCCAATACGGTACAGATTAATAATCGGATGTATCTTTCGTGACAAATCAACACAGCATCTTTCCCTTCGGCGAGCAGATCGCTTAGCAGGGAAAGCTGTCGTTTTCTGGCTTCTTCTCCGGTTTCTCCTTCTGGAAAACGAACGTCCTTTGTATGGCTGATATAGTCATTCCAGAAGGATGCGTACTTTTCTTGAATCGCAGAATCGCTCATTCCGTCTATTGCACCGTTGTCAATCTCGTTCAAGCGACGATCCATCCTGGATACAAGACCTTTTTTCGATGCGAGGATTGCAGCCGTTTGTCGGGCTCTTAAGTACTCGCTCACGTATATAGTATCGATATTTCTATTTTCGAAATAATTCGTCAGGGTTTCGGCTCTAAGTTGCCCCCGTTTTGTGATAGGGGGATCCTGATGCTTTAGGAAAACGTTATAAAACTCTCCCTCTTCTTTGTCAGCATGACGTATTAAGTACAGCTTCATTTACATGCGCTCCTTTGATCTGGAAAATGCGTTTCTTTCTACTCATTCGAATGATTATTGAGAAGATGGGGAAGGGGGAGAGATACCTGCCGCATCAGGAAATAATTGCTGAAGTAAGTGATCTCTTTCGAAATAAGAAACCAAATCGTATGAGCTTTTATCATTCAATAATTTGAATGGTTTACCAGTAAAATTATAACAGCCTATGAATCCGAAGAGAATATGTACAACAAAAACAGGCTGATGCGCTATCCAGACGATTTTTACGAGGAAGATTTAATCCGATCCAACTTGACTGTCATCGGGCCGGCTTACATATGAGTGAAAGCCGGAGAAATCGTTCATGCGTATAAGGCGGCAATATTCTGTATTCTACGTTTCATTTCCTTACGGATATGCGGTTCCAAGCATTCACATTTATCCCCGAAGCTCAGGAGAATACTATAGTAGTACTCGTTTTCAATGAAGGGGAAGCTCACAATGTAATGCTCATCACCGTCGGGCGAGAAGTTTTCAAAAGCGCAATAATCGAGTATCCTGTCCATGACGGACCGGTGTATACGGATTTTGATTCTTGTCTGCATGGTTTCCAGGATGTTGTCAAAATCCAACTGCGGTTTTTCATAATCGCGCGGCGCGAAACCTTCCTCTTCCATTTGCAGGTTTGACATACGGGACAGCTTGAATAAGCGAAAATCATTTCTTTTGTGGCAATATCCCTGCAGATACCAATGGCTGCTTTTCAACACTAGTTGATACGGTTCAACTGTTCGTGTGGTATTCTTTCCGTGTTGGGCGATGTATTCGAACGAAAGGAGCTTCCTTTCCTGCAGAGCCTTTTTGATCGCCTCAAAATATGGTTGTATGTTCCGGTTGCCCATCCATGGACTCAAATCTATGCAGATCTGATTTGCTTTTAGTTCAATGTCCTTCGCTCTTTCGGCGGGAATAAAGCTCTTGACTTTCGCGAGGGCGTTTACCAGTTCATCACCTCGTATGACGTTTGAAAGACCGGAAAGCCCCATCAAGATAGCGGAAAGATCGGAAGTCGAAAAAATCTTTTTATCGATTTTGTATTTCTGCATGATTTCAAAACCGCCGCCCACTCCCGATGCCCCATAAACAGGAATACCCGCCATGTTGATCGTGTCTATGTCACGGTAAATCGTGCGGGGCGAAACTTCGAACATTTCTGCCAACTCCTGAGCGCCTATCCGCTCTTTATCAAGGAGTATCATGATGATGCTGACAAGCCTGTCTACTTTCATCGGATAGCTGCCTTTCAAGTTCTCTTTTGTTATTTTCGATTGTTGCCATAATGCTGTCAACAATAATACCGTACAATATGAACGCAGACAAATCAATAGAACAATGAAATTGGAGGGAATGTATGTTCATTATCTATGTTTACGTTCTTGATACTTTGGCTGACTGGGAACTGGGGTATATTACTTCGGAGCTGAATTCCGGTCGATTTTTCAAGAAGGATGCGCCGCGCGTGTCGCTTAAAACGGTCAGTGATTCCAAAGAGCCGATCCATACAATGGGTGGGATGACAATCGTCCCCGATTGCTTAATTGATGATATTGCTGTGAAAGAAACAAGTGTGCTTTTACTGCCAGGCGCAGATACATGGAACGACCCCAAACATGGCGCGATCCTCGAAAAAGCAAGAAATCTTCTCTCAGCAGGCGCTACGGTGTGTGCAATATGTGGAGCTACCGTTGCGCTTGCGAATTTGGGGCTGCTGGATCAGCGTCCGCACACCAGCAATGGAGCGGGATTCCTTGAAATGTTTTCTCCCGGTTATAAAGGGCAAAGCTTTTATATCGACCAGCCTTCCGTGGCGGATCACAACCTGATTACCGCAGGCACCACTGGCAGTCTTCTGTGGGCAAAGCAAATCATCGAGTGTTTAGGAATTTTTCAAGCTGACACACTGGAATATTGGTATGAATACTTCAGCACCGGTAAGCCTGAGTATTTCTTTGCCCTCATGCAAACCCTGCCATCTTCCGATTTTGCGCCGCAATAATTAAAAAACAAGGCGCTTATGAAGCACTTAAAAATGCCAAAAGCCTCTGAAAATAACTGTTTTCAGAGGCTTTTGGAGAAATGCAGTAAATAAGATTCCTATTGTTATATAAAGTACCGGTCAATTAAGCGATAAACTGAAATTTGACAGCTTGACAGTCTACTCAATATAGTTATTTATGGTTTTCTCGCAAGCTGTAAATCGATAGTGTCATAAATTGTGATTTGACCACCTAAATTCTCAATAGCGCTTTCAATTTCCGAAAAGAACTTTTTCCTTGTATTCTCCTCTATAGCGATGTGGTCGGAATAAGTACCGAGAAGCGATGTATATTCCTTTGCCGTAAAGGATCTTGTTCTATGATATAGTTTATAGCATATATCAACAAAACCGTATTTCCGTGCTATATCTGCACGCTTTTTGGCTTCAAATTCACTGTATTCACTAGCACTAAGAGATCCCGGCATATATACAGAATATATCTTCTGGAGTGCCTCGTGAATATCTTCTCTCTTTTTATCTTTGTATGGATGATTAGCAAAGCGGGCAAAGGCGCCACCTCGTTTTAACATTTTAAAAACTTTTGTGTATCCGATTTCTTCCTGTATCCAGTGAAATGCTGATGCGGAATAAATGAAATCATATGCACTATTATCATACTCAAAGTCTTCAAATTTTGCCGTTACAGCTGAAAATGAAGAAAACCCCTTGAACTTTTGACGACATAATTCAGCTAAAGATGCACCATATTCCACAGCGGTAAGTCTGCATCCAGTTTTTAGGATCGGTAATGTGGCTTGCCCTCCGCCGATTCCAACTTCTACAACATTACTTTCTTTATCAATTGGAATATAACTAAAAATATCTTCGTATAACTCTGAAACATACCCAGGACGCATTTTTTCATACTTTTGGGCTTCAGTGTTAAAAGTCCATTCCAATCCTTTGACTATTGGCATATTCTTACCTTCAACTATTAAAAAAATCTGTATTTCGCATTCTTGTTTGTCATCGTCCGAAATGATTTGTTGTTCATTGATTATAGCACGCTTCACAACATAACAAAAAAACATACCCTCCCCGTGGGGGAAGATATGTCTTTTGCTGGTGCAGGAAACAGGACTTGAACCTGCATGAGTGTGACCTCACACGGACCTGAACCGTGCGCGTCTGCCAATTCCGCCATTCCTGCAAAATAATTTGGTGGATGGGGATGGATTCGAACCATCGTAGTCTGCGACAACGGATTTACAGTCCGCTCCCTTTGGCCGCTCGGGAACCCATCCACGTAAGTAAAGTGGAATCGATTATGCTTTTTTCAAGGAATACACTGGAGCTGGTGATGGGACTCGAACCCGCAACCTGCTGATTACAAATCAGCTGCTCTGCCAATTGAGCTACACCAGCAAAAAATCTGGTGCCTCAGAGTGGACTTGAACCACCGACACAGGGATTTTCAGTCCCTTGCTCTACCAGCTGAGCTACCGAGGCAAAACTGGCGACCCGGAGGGGGCTCGAACCCCTGACCTCCAGCGTGACAGGCTGGCGTACTAACCAACTGTACTACCGGGCCAAGACGTATTGCCATTCGGGAATGCGGGAGTGGTGGGCCTTCAGGGACTCGAACCCCGGACCAACCGGTTATGAGCCGGCCGCTCTGACCAACTGAGCTAAAGGCCCAAGTCCGTGAACAAAAATGGTGACCCCGAGGAGACTCGAACTCCTGTTACCGCCGTGAAAGGGCGGTGTCTTAACCGCTTGACCACGGGGCCATTTTGGTCGGGGTGAAAGGATTTGAACCTTCGGCCCCATGCTCCCAAAGCACGTGCGCTACCGGACTGCGCTACACCCCGAAGATGACGACGCACCGCTTTTCGCGACTTTCATAATATACAACAAGCGCATAAAATTGTCAACACGGAAAACACAAAAATCTTACAACTCGTTTGTGAATCCATGCTATAATGGAGCGGAGTACAAACGGAGTGTTATATAATGGATGTAAATTTGTCAATATGCAATCTCAGCCGATCGGGCGACAGCACGTATTATATCGAGACGTTCGGCTGTCAGATGAACGTACGGGACAGTGAAACCGCAGCGGGAATATTGGAAAAATGCGGATATTCGCGCATAAGCAGGAAAGAGGACGCGGATCTGATTCTCTTTAATACCTGTTGTGTGCGCGACCATGCCGAGAAACGTGTATTTGGCAATATTGGTGCGCTGAAGGAGCAAAAGGACGACAATCCAAACCTGATTATCGGCGTATTCGGGTGCATGATGCAACAGAAGAATGTTGCTGAAAAACTGTATAAACGGTTCCCGTTTGTTAATATTGTATTTGGGACGAACCTGCTATCGCGTTTGCCGGAGTTTGTGGATCGCGCCGAATCCGGCGGCAGAATTTTAGCGGTTGAAGAAGATAATATCAAAATTGAAGACGATTTGCCGAGTATTCGCACCGGCAGGATTAACGCGTTTGTTAATATTAACTATGGTTGCGATAACTTCTGCACGTATTGTATTGTTCCGTATGTGCGTGGCCGGGAACGGTCGCGCAACCCGTTTTCTATTGTTGCAGAAACCGAAAGCCTCGTAAAACAGGGATACAGCGAAATTACGCTGCTGGGTCAAAATGTGAATTCTTATGGAAACGACCTTCCGGGTGAGTCGTTTGCCAAGCTTCTGGCGCTCGTATCCGGCGTGGAGGGAGTGAAGCGAATTCGCTTTATGACCTCGCATCCAAAGGACTTGAGCGACGAGATGATTGATGCTATGGCAAAGTTACCGAATGTTTGCCATCATGTACATTTGCCGCTCCAGTCCGGGTCGAATGTGATACTGGAACGAATGAATCGAAGGTATACGAGAGAACGCTATTGGGAAATCGTGGAGAAACTCCGTTCGAAAATGAGCGATGTGGAGCTTACAACCGATCTTATCGTCGGTTTTCCAGGCGAAACCGACGAAGATTTTGTTCAGACACTTGATATGGTTGAAAAAGTGGGGTTTGCTTCCGCGTTCACGTTCAAATATTCGCCGCGCCAAGGAACCCGCGCGGCAAAAATGACAGATCAAATCCCGGAGGCAACAAAGCGCGAACGACTTTGCCGGCTCAACGACTTGCAGGAGAAAAAATCTCGCGAGAATAATGAAAGGTACGTAGGTCAAGAAGGGATTGTGCATGTCGAGGAATGCGACACAAAATCCGATCCCATCTGCTATGGAAAGTTTTCAAATTTCAAGATGATTTATTTTAAAGGAGAACCGGAATTGGTCGGGCAATATATCCCCGTACGCATTACCGGTGTGCGCAAGAATTCCCTAATGGGGAAGATGGAGGAATAAGACGATATGCTGGAACTGGCAAGGGAACTCGGATTGGCGCTCGCCAACTCGGCTGAATTTATAGCGATGAAACAAGCGCAAGCAAATTTTGAAGCAAACGAAGCGACTTCCGCTCTGATGCAGGAACTCAACGAAAAACGTGATCGTTTGATCCGCATTCTTGCGGAAGATAGCGGAGAGGATCTGGAAGCGGTTTCGCTGACAAACGATATCGAGCGTCTGGAAGAGCAGATGCGTGAAAATCCGCTCTATTCGGAGCTGATCGCGGCGCAGGCCTCTTTTTCCACTGTATTAACCGCGATCAACGATGAAATAAACGCCTGTATTGGTGGCGAAACAAGCGCAAGCTGCACAGGCGACTGCGGTTCCTGCGGCGGTTGCAAGCACTAATAAATCGTGCGGAAGGGCAGTAGCAAAGAAATGCCAGCTTCTATGACGCCAATGATGCGGCAATACCTTGAACTGAAAGACAAATACAGCGATTGCCTGCTGTTTTTTCGTTTAGGTGATTTTTATGAAATGTTCTTCGAGGATGCAAAAACCGCTGCGAAAGAACTGGACCTTGTTTTAACCGGCCGCGATTGCGGCTTAAGCGAACGCGCTCCAATGTGCGGCGTGCCCTATCATGCGGTGGACGGATACATCGCAAAGCTCATTGAAAAAGGATATAAAGTAGCGGTCTGCGAACAGCTTGAAGATCCGGCGCTGGCAAAAGGGCTTGTCGAGCGGGACGTGATACGCGTTATCACACCTGGAACGGTTATCGAAGATCGCATGCTGGAGGAAGGGCAGAATAGTTATATCGCTTCGATCTCCATTGGCGAAAATGTAATCGGTCTTGCGTATGCAGATGTCTCCACAGGGGAATTCTATCTGTTACAGATGGAGGGAAAACAGCCTAATGTTTCGCTGTTGGACGAATTGGAGAGAATTCGCCCCAGAGAGATTATTGCCGAACCGGCGCTCTTTATGCAGCAGCTCCTTGCACGGCAGATTTCGTCAAATTATTATCTGGAGCAGTACAGCGCGAGCGCTTTTCTGCCAGACAGCGCTCGTGAGGTTTTAAAACGCCATTTTCAGGTTTCCACATTGTCCGGTTTCGGTGCGGATGACGCACCGTACGCGGTTTTTGCCGCCGGTGCGCTGATGCGGTATCTCTCGGAAACACAGAAAAACGCACTTTCCCACATTCAGGGCATGCGTATCCTCAACCGCAGCAGTTATATGGTTTTGGATGCGACGACGCGGCGGAATCTCGAGCTTACTCAACCGCTTCGGTTTGGCGCAAACAAAAAGAATACGCTGATCAATCTTCTGGACGATGCAAAAACCGGCATGGGTGGGCGGATGCTTCGGGATTGGATCGACCGTCCACTGCAGTCGATCGAAGAGATCGAATTTCGCCTTGATGCGGTGGCGGAGCTCGGCGATAACCTGGCCGGCCGAAAGCAGTTACGGGAATTGCTGCACGGTATGTATGATATTGAACGGCTTTGCAGCAAAATTGTCTACGGAACCGTAAACGCGCGCGATTGCGTCGCATTGGTACAGACGCTGGAGCGCATTCCTCTATTAAAAGAGCTGTTGCAGCAGAATCAGAGTGCGGCGCTTCAAAAAATTCATCTTAATCTCGATGAGATGGAAGACATTCTGTCGCTGCTTTCGCGGTCGATTACTGAAGATCCTCCTGCAAATATCAAGGAAGGCGGATTCATCCGCGACGGGTATCATGCCGAAGTGGACGAACTTCGGCAAATAGCAAACGGATCGCAGGAATGGCTGGATCGTTTTGAAGCGCAAGAACGTGAGAACACAAAAATCAGGAACCTGCACGTGGGATATAATCGCGTCTTCGGTTACTATATTGAAGTCACGAAATCCTATCTTTCCCAGGTCCCATACGAATACGAGCGAAAGCAGACGCTTGCGAACGCAGAACGTTTTATAACGCCGGAACTCAAGGAGATGGAGCAGAAGATTCTCGGGGCAAAGGACCGTCTCGTTGTTCTGGAAACCGAGTTGTTCAATGAAATACGTCAGGTCCTGCTTTCCTGCACGGGAAGATTGCAAACGAATGGCAACCTGATTGCCGAGCTGGATTGTTACGCTTCCCTTGCCGAAGTCTCCGTAAACAATCATTATTGCCGGCCAAAATGGAATACGCAGGGGCGTATCCAGATTACAAACGGACGTCATCCGGTGATCGAACGCGCAATGAAGGAACCGTTTGTTCCAAACGATGTATTGCTCAATCGTGCGGATGACCGGCTTTTGATTATCACAGGCCCGAATATGGCTGGGAAAAGCACCTATATGAGACAAACGGCGCTCATTGTGCTGATGGGACATATTGGGTCGTTTGTACCCGCGGGAGAAGCCGATCTATCCATTGTTGATCGAATTTTTACACGGATCGGTGCGAGCGACGATCTGTCTTCCGGGCAAAGTACGTTCATGGTTGAGATGAGTGAAGTTGCGAATATCCTTCATAATGCCGGTGAGAACAGCCTCATGATATTGGATGAAATTGGGCGTGGAACCAGCACTTTTGACGGGCTCAGCATCGCATGGTCGGTGCTGGAGTACATCGCCGATCCAAAGCGATGTGGCGCCAAAGCGCTTTTTGCAACGCATTATCATGAGTTGACGGAATTGGAAGGCGAGCTTCCCGGTGTCAAAAATTTTCGTGTAACGGTTCGGGAAATCGGAGAAGACATCGTGTTCCTGCGGAAGATCGTGCGTGGCGGTGCCGATCAGAGCTTTGGAATTCAGGTGGCAAGACTTGCCGGTCTGCCGGAAGCAGTGCTCGCACGGGCAAAAGAAATACTTGAGAAGTTGGAGTCTGCGGATATTGCCGCGCGCAAAGAACCGGCGAAAATCGAGTCCAGCTTACAACCGTCGTTGCTGGACATCAGCGGGGAAGAGAGTGTATTAAGAATTCTTCGTGAAATGGACGTAAATCGTCTGACGCCTTTGGAAGCACTCAACCAGTTGTTTGCTCTGAATGCGATGCTCAGGCAATGAACATTCTGAACGAAATGGAAGGATAACATGCCAAGCATTCATGTGCTGCCGCCCAGAATTGCAAACCAGATTGCCGCCGGCGAGGTTGTTGAACGGCCGGCTTCGGTTGTCAAGGAGCTTGTTGAGAATTCGATCGACGCAGGCGCAACGGCAATTACAATTGAAATCGAAAACGGAGGCATAGACCGGATTCGTATTGTCGATAATGGAGGCGGCATTGCAGATGAAGATTGTGAGACTGCGTTCTTAAGGCATGCAACGAGCAAGATTACTGCGGCAAATGATCTTTTCGCTATAAAATCGCTTGGATTTCGCGGAGAAGCGCTCGCATCGATCGCGGCGGTTTCGCGTGTTACGATGCAAACGCAGACTTTTGAAGACGAACTGGGCTCCATTGTTCGATATGAAGGCGGCGAACTGGTCGAGCACAAACGATTTGCCGGGACAACGGGAACATCGATCGAAGTGCAGGATTTGTTTTATAATGTTCCCGCCCGCTTGAAATTTTTGAAGAGCGCGAGGGCCGAAAGCGCGAATATCGGGGATTATGTGGCGCGTTTGATTCTTTCGGTCCCGAAGATTGCCATACATTTTGTAAACGGCGGGAAAACCGTTTATCGGTCGGCTGGCGCTGGCAGCGCAAGGGACGCGTTACTTTCCGTCTATGGGGCGGGGATTGACCGGCAGATCTGTCCGCTAACATTTGACGACGGCTATATCAAAATATCCGGCTTCATTGGTGTTCCGGACCTTGCGCGAGTCAATCGCTCGGGGCAAACGTTTCTATTGAACGAAAGAATAATTCGATCCGCGCAATTGAGCAATGCGCTTTCGCGCTCATTTGATACACGGCTATTAATCGGTCGATTCCCGTTTGCCGTTGTTTATCTCAATCTTGCATTTGCCGAAGTAGACGTTAATGTGCATCCGTCGAAATTGGAAGTCCGATTTACCGATGAACAGCGTGTTTCCCGTTCGCTCGTCGCAGCATGTTCCGAAGCGCTGATTCGGAGTTATGTACCTTCCGTCTCCGCTTCCAATCCGCAGGATGAGGAACGGAACGAACCACAAATGGCCGAAGTTTCCGACCTTGCCGGAAGAATCGATCTTCGGGCTCCCGTTCGCAATACTTTTACCGTACGGGAAAGCGGCGGCTCCGTTACGCCGTATATTCCATCCTACCATATCCCGCAAACCCAAAGCCGACAAACCAGTGACATTCAAAATGTGTTCATTAGGCCTGCATCCGAACCAATGGCGGAGCCTTTCCACGTTGTTGGCTGCGTATTCGATACCTATTGGTATGTGCAGCAGGGAGAAACGGTCTATTGCATCGACCAGCATGCGGCGCATGAAAGGCTGCTTTATGATGCGTTTATGGAAAAGCGCGCAGCCGTCGTCTCGCAGACGCTCTTTCTTCCGGAAGACGTTCGTCTAATGCCTACGCAGGCGGAAATGTTTTTGCAGAATCGTGAAGCTCTCGAGCAAGTAGGTTACGTGTTTTCGGACGTTACCGAAACAGGCGTTACACTCCTCGCTGTGCCGCAAATCAACGGTATAGCGCTCAAAGGCGTCTTCCTTTACGACGTACTGGAGTTCTTATCCGTCACAGAAGAAGCAAAACCCAACGAGTGGTTTCGTAATGCAATTGCGCAAACCGCTTGCAAACACGCGGTAAAAGCGGGGGAGCGTTTATCGAATAATGAGTTGGAAGCGCTTCTGGAACGGCTGCAAGAGCAGGATTCTCTACTGACATGTCCGCACGGCCGTCCTGTCGCAGTACGGTTTTCCAGAACGGATATCGAAAAAATGTTTAAACGGATTCCCTGAAATGCAGCTGATTAGAAATGAGATGGAAAAGCGTATCGTTTGCATTGTAGGCCCTACGGCCTGCCATAAAACAGAATGCGCTATATTGCTGGCAAAGCGTATCGACGGCGAGATCGTTTCCGCCGATTCGGTTCAGGTTTATCGTGGCATGGATATTGGTTCCGCGAAACCTTCGCTGGAGGAACGGCAGGGGATACCGCATCATCTGATTGATTGCCTGCCCATTGATACGCCGGAATTTTCCGTTTCCCAATTTCGCTCCATGGCAGCTGAAGCGATCTCGGAGATCCACGCGAAAAACAGGACACCGATTCTTGTCGGCGGCAGCGGTCTATATATAAATGCATTGACTTTCCCTTTGGAGTTTGCGGTACCGCGTAACGATATGGTACGCCAGATAGTTTCTCAGGAATATGATGAAAATCCGGAGAAAGCGTTTGGACGTCTCAGGCAAAACGATCCTGAAACCGCAGCACGATTACATGTGAACGACAAAAAGAGAGTTGTGCGCGCATTGGAAGTATTCGATTGTTCGGGGAAACCTCTTTCCGCATTTGGTAATGACTTTCAAAACGATGCGGGAAGCGAACCGCCATTCCTTCCGCTCCTGTTTGGCCTTCATATGGAACGTCAGCGTCTTTATGAAAGAATCAACCTCCGCGTTGACCGTATGATGAAGCAGGGCCTTCTTGAGGAAGCTAAGCGGATTTATGCCATGCCGTATGATCGAAATCTGCCTGCCATGTGCGCGATTGGTTACAGGCAGCTTTTTGCTTACCTCGACGGAGAATCCTCTCTGGAGTCGGCTGTCGAAAAAATCAAGCAGGAGTCGAGACGGTATGCAAAACGGCAACTGACCTGGTTTCGACGCGATCAACGGATATTATGGCGCGATGTCACAAATTTTGAAGATGAAAAAGAACGCTTGCTGGATGAGTTCACGGAAAAAACGCAGGCGTTTATGAAAGGAACCTGCGAATGAATCAAATATCGGATCGTGCAAGGGAACTTGTTTGGGATGCGGAGCAATCGCTGGATACGGTGTTTCGCCGGGCGGACGCGATTGAAATGGCAAATCAACAACGCGTACTGGAAGCGTTTTGGAAGGAACGTGTCAGCACGCGTCACTTCGCCCCGACAAGCGGATACGGATATGACGATATCGGCCGGGATACGCTCGATCGAATATTTGCCCAATCGCTGCAGGCCGAATGTGCGTTGGTGCGCCCGCAGTTGGTAAATGGAACCCATGCAATCTTTACAGCCCTGGCGTCGTTGGTGGAACCTGGCGATACGATTCTTTCCATTACGGGCACGCCGTACGATACGCTTCTGGAGGCGATTGGAACGAGGGGAGACGCACCGAATTCGCTCCATCGACTTGGCGTTTCATTTTTTGCGATCGACCTCCTTTCAAATGGGAAAATCGATCTGGATCGCATTTCAAAATCGACGATAGAGAACGTTCGTGTCGTTTTTATCCAGCGTTCACGCGGATATGCCTGGCGTGAGGCGTTGACCATCAGCGCGATTGAGGAAGCCATTGCCGCAGTGAAAATCCGCTATCCCGGCGCAAATGTACTGGTCGATAATTGCTATGGAGAGTTTGTGGAAACGTTTGAACCGACCGCACGAGGCGCAGATTTGATTGCGGGTTCCCTTATCAAAAATCCGGGCGGCGGTCTTGCGCCAACCGGCGGCTATATCGCAGGCAAAGCATCTTTTGTCGAATGCGCGGCGCAGCGGCTGACCGTTCCCGGTATGGGCAGCGAAGTCGGCTCGTATGCCGGCGACTATCGTTTGTTTTATCAGGGCCTTTTTCTTGCGCCGCATGTGACCACGCAATGCGTTAAGGGAGCGGCATTATTTGCTCGGGTTTTCGAGCAGCTTGGGCTCGAAACCATGCCACGCAGCGATGCTTCCCGTTCGGATATCATACAGGCCGTTCGCTTCTTCGAACCGGATTCTCTGATTGCGTTTTGCCGGAGTATACAAAAAGCGGCTCCGATAGACAGTTTTGTGTCGCCGGAGCCTTGGGATATGCCGGGATATGAGGATCAGGTTATCATGGCGGCGGGAACTTTCGTGCAGGGCGCAACCACAGAACTCAGTGCGGATGGCCCTATGCGGGCACCCTATACGGCATATCTGCAGGGCGCATTGACGTATACGCACGCAAGGATCGCCGCAATGTTGGCATGCGATGCGCTTATGTTACGCAAGCCAGCACGAAACTGAACGGAATAGCTTAAATTGAGCGCAGCAAGCCAATTACTTTCCCGGAAATTTCAACTTCATCAAAGGGAACGTAAATTGGATCGAACAGTTCGTTTTCCGGCTGAAGCCGGATGCACTCCTTCTCCTTGAAGAAGCGCTTCACCGTGGCGGTCTCTCCGCTGACACGGGCGACAACGATATCTCCGTTGGTACAGTTACAGTTGTGATTCACAACAAGAATATCTCCGTCGCGAATGCCGGCGTCGCGCATGCTTTCACCTTCCACGCGCAGCATATATACTTCCTCCGGTTCGTGCCCGTGCATCAAAACATCCGGAAGCGGGAACGCATCCTCAATGTTTTCTGCGGCAAGCATCGGCAATCCAGCGGCGACATGGCCGACCAGCTTGACGTCATATGTTTTTCGATCCCGCGCAGGAAGCAGATCGGTATGGATCAGCAGGGCGCGCTGTTTCGAAGGATCCCGCGTGATGATTCCTTTTTTCTCCAGGTTTCTTAAATGCGTATGTACGGTTGCGGTCGATTTGAGTCCCACTGCCGCGCAAATTTCGCGAACTGAAGGGGGATAGGAATGTTCCTCGGTAAACGAGATCATATAATCCAGAATTACCTGTTGTGGATCGGAAAGCTTTTTCATGTTGAGCCCAAACCTCCGTTCGCGCTGGATCTTGACTTTAGCGAGATTATAACATATACTTTCTGATATTGCAAACATATGTTCGGAAGGCCGGAGATTATTTTATGAAACGTTGCGTTCTACATCCTGAAAAAACATGCAATGATTGCGGCGAATGCGACAATCGTTGTGAATTGGATCCGCAAAAAATATGCGATAATTGTTTCAAATGTTTGGAATCTGACGCACGTCAATTTGCCGAGATCCCAATATCCGGCGTTTTTCTTGAGGATGAATTCAGTCCCGAAAAAGAAGCTGGGAGTACAGTTGACTTTGATGAAGGATACGTTATGGATCTGGACGAAAGTTGGAAAGAAAGCACGCAATTTCACTATAAAACGCTACTTAAGACACACGGCGTACGAAAACGGCAAAGCCGATAACGCCGCTAATCCTCGCGAAGCTTTATCTTTTTTGCCGCGATTCGTTTATGTTCCTCGGATGCGGCGGCATAGTGCTTACGGGTTGTGTTTACGTCCTTGTGGCCAAGCACGTCTGCAACAAGATAGATATCCTCGGTTTCGTGATATAACATTGTTCCGTATGTACTGCGGAGTTTATGCGGCGTAATTTTTTTGAGAGGCGTAGCGGCGGAAGCATACTTTTTTACAAGATTTTCAACGGCACGCGCCGTGATCCGTCTCATTTGAAGTGAAAGAAAAAGCGCTTGTTCATGACCGGGAAGTGGATTCTGACTCTCTCGCCAAACAAAATAGTCCGCCAGCGCCTGATGTACTTCTGAGCCGAAATTCAGAATATCTTCCTTGCCACCTTTGCGGATTACAACAAAAGCATCGTTTTCAAGGTCTACGTCGCCTAAATCAATACCAATGAGTTCGCTGATTCGAATGCCCGTACCTAAAAACAGAGTTAAGATAGCAACATCACGAATTTTTGTTACATCGTGATATTTCTTTTGCCTATCACTGAGGCTTTCTCCATTCTCCACCAGGTCAAGCAGGTTGGCAACTTCGTTTGGCTCCAACCGAATGATTGCCTTCTCGTGTAATTTCGGAATATCCACCAAGGCTGCAACATTCGTTTCAAGATATTCCTGCTTGTGAAGAAACTTGAAAAAGGAGCGAAGGGAAGAAAGCTTTCTTGCTTTTGCACGTTCCTGATTCATGAATTCACGATCACCTTTTTGATAATACGAGACTTCATTCAAATACAATTCGATATGATATGCCTTTATCTTTTCGAAATCTCGAGCGGTAAGGGAGGGGATATCCTGCCCGTAGAAAAGATCCTCCTGTGTTATCGCAAACCGAAAGAATCCCCTCAGATCAACAGCATATGCGTAACGAGTCAGAACGGACGTTTGACTGTCGATTGCCCGAAAGAATGCGCCGCAAAGCACAGGAAGTTCATTCTGAATAGAACGTATCTTGAGGGTATAATCTTTGTTTCTTTCTGTCTGGTAGGTGTTTGGCATAAAAAGCAGCTCTCCGTAATCCAATAGTTCCTGTATCACAGCTACTTTAGTATACCACAACTATTCGTTAAAGACAAGTTTAACGAATAGTTGTGGAAATAATTAACAAATATAGATAATTTTCGATCAGTTTCAACATGAGTTATATCTTCTGTCAAGATTGCTTATCGTGAACGTTATTTGTCGTGCAGCTCAAAGACTGACGAATCGCAATCCTTGCCAGCTCGTCACAACGATTGTTGAATGGATTGTCCGAATGACCTTTCACCTTGATAAACTTGTAATCGTGTGGCTTCAACACATTTAACAAGTCAATCCATAGATCCTGATTCTCTACGGGTCGTTTGGAAGCCGTTTTCCATCCGTTTGACGTCCAGTTATCAAGCCAACCATTCTGGAAAGCGTTGCATACGTAAGCGCTGTCGGTATGAACCGAAATTTCACATGGAGCCTTTAACGCACGAACCGCTTCGATGACCGCAGTAAGCTCCATGCGATTATTCGTCGTTTCGGGATTCGAACCGGAGAGTTCCTTTTTCGTTTCAAGATACATTAAAATTGCACCCCAGCCGCCCGGTCCCGGATTGCCGGAGCATGCGCCGTCCGTATAGATTGTTACACTTTTTTTCATGAAACTTCCTAGTAATATATTATATATTTTATTTACTCATTTTCTCTGATTTATCCCGACAAGCGTCAACTGCGGCAATAACTGCGCCGCGGAATCCATTTTGCTCCAGCACCGCGACCGCTTCAATGGTTGTTCCGCCGGGAGAGCAAACGCGATCCTTAAGTTCTCCCGGATGCACGCCCGTTTGTGAGACCATGACAGCGGAACCCTTCACGGTCTGCGCGGCAAGCTGAAGCGCCACAGGCCGCGGCAATCCGGCTTTTACGCCGCCGTCGGCTAGAGCCTCGATAAAAAGATAAACGTACGCAGGCCCGCTTCCGCTGACCGCTGTTACGGCGTCCATCAGTTTTGGCTCAACGGTAATGACACTCCCAACCGAATCGAACAACTTATATGCAAATTCATGTTCGTCGTTTGTTAACGTATCGCCGGATTCAAAAACAATCATGCCCTCGCCAACCATGGCAGGCGTATTGGGCATTACTCGTAAAATACGCGCGTCTTCCGGGAGAGCTTTTTTCAGCCTCTCCCCTCCCCACCCCGCCGCAATGGATATTATGGCTTTGCCCGCAAAGCGTTCGTATTGTTCAGCAAATATATGCGTACAAACGTTTGGCTTGACGGCAATCAGCAGGATATCATTTTCGCAAATCAGCGCTTCAAGCGATTCGGCGACCATTACGCCCAACCGCTTTTGCAACGCAGAGCATTTCTCTTTGTCCGGATCAAAAATCGACGCCGAAACTCCCGCGGCATTTCCGCTTTGAAGGAAACCGCTTAAAATGGCTTCCCCCATATTACCGGCGCCAACGATGCCAAACCGAATCTGATTATTCAGCATAACGATTCTCCTTCTGTAACGACTTACTCACTTTAACATTGCGAGTCGTTCTTGCAACTTTATCAGCATTTCCCGCGCAAGAGACAGCTTCCCTTTTTCTTCATTGATAACGTTCTGTGGCGCTTTTGCAAGGAAACCTTCGTTGCTTAACTTCGACTCGGCACGCGCAATATCCGAAGAAACCCGCTCGATCTCCTTCTGAATCCGTGCCTTTTCTTTTTCCGGATCAATCAGCGAAGAAAGAGGAATGACCGTCTCCACACCCTCGCAGACGATATGTACGTCGCTTTGCGGAATCTCCCCCGCCTCCGTGGAAATGGAAACATGCTCCACACCGGCTAATTTGCCGAGATATCCGCTCATCGATCCAAACGAATCGACATCCGAAGGATCAACGATTAATCGCGCATCGATCTTCTGCGCCGGCGGCACTTTCATCTCCGCACGCAGATTACGAATCGCGCGCACGAGATCCATCAGGCGATTCATACGGAAGCAATCGTTCTCAAACGAGAAGCGTTCCTTCTGCTTTGGCCAATCAGAAAGCATGATTGTTTCTTCGTTGGTCAAATTCGTGAATATCTCTTCTGTAATAAATGGCATAAACGGATGCAGAAGCTTTAGACTCGCTTTCAAAACGTATACCAACACACCCGAAACGGCAGCTTTTGCATTCGCGTCTTCACTATAGAGCCTTGATTTTGCAATTTCAATATACCAGTCGCAATACTCCGACCATATGAAGTCATAAATCTTTTGCGCGGCAAGGCCAAGCTCATAGCCATCCAGGTTTCGCGTCACCTCACCGATCACTTCGTTGAGCCGACTGAGGATCCAGCGATCGGCGACCTCGAGCTGATCATCACCGGGAAGCGGAGCTTCCGGATCGCTTACGCCCATCAGAACGAACCGCGCGGCGTTATAGATCTTATTGCAGAAGTTACGTGCCGATTCTACTTTTTCCCAATAGAATCGCATGTCGTTGCCGGCCGAATTCCCCGCCAGCAGCGAAAAGCGCAATGAATCCGCACCGTGTTTTTCGATTACTTCCAGCGGGTCAATTCCATTGCCTAAGGACTTGCTCATCTTGCGGCCTTGACTATCCCGCATAATGCCATGGACATAAACCGTAGAAAACGGTTTTTCATGCATGACTTCGTATCCAAACACGATCATCCGGGCAACCCAGAAAAAGATGATATCGTATCCGGTCACAAGCGTATCCGTCGGATAGAAATATTTCAGTTCTTCGGTCTGCTCCGGATACCCAAGCGTTGAGAACGGCCACATACCGGAACTGAACCAAGTATCCAGCACATCCTCGTCCTGACGGACCGCACCGCCGCAGTCCGGGCAGCGATCAGGCGCTTCCTCCGCAACGATCATTTTTCCGCAAGAGTCGCAATAGTAAGCGGGAATCCGATGCCCCCACCAAAGTTGCCGGGAAATACACCAATCGCGGATATTGTCCATCCAATTGAAATAGGTCTTCTCGAAACGCTCCGGCACGAACTTTATATCGCCGTTTTTTACGGCGGCAATGGCAGGTTCGGCAAGCTGTTTCATACTTACGAACCACTGCTTGGACACGATCGGTTCAATTGTCGTATGGCAGCGGTAGCAAGTGCCGACATTATGCGAATAAGGTTCTATCTTTATAAGATTGCCGCTTTCTTCCAAATCTTTTACGATTGCTTTTCGGCATTCGAAGCGGTCCATCCCTTCGTACTTTCCGCCCAGATCATTGATGATACCACTATCCGTATAAACGCGCAGCGTCGGCAAACCATGCCGCTGGCCGACTTCAAAATCGTTCGGATCGTGGCCTGGCGTAATTTTTACGGCACCCGTACCAAATTCCATTTCGCAATATTCATCCCCGATAATCGGGATTTCGCGGCCAACTGCCGGAATAACAACCATTTTCCCCAGCAGGTCCTTATAACGAGGATCCTCCGGATTCACGGCAACCGCCGTGTCGCCGAGCATTGTTTCAGGACGCGTAGTTGCAACCGTAATCGAATAGCTCTTATCCGGTGCGTCATAACGAACATGCCACAGATGGCTCTTCTGTTCCTCATACTCAACTTCGGCATCCGAAAGCGCAGTTTTGCAATCCGGACACCAGTTTATAATGCGGTCTCCGCGATAGATCAGCCCTTTCTTATAAAGGCTGACAAATACCTTTGTGACGGCTTTGCTGCAGCCTTCATCCATAGTGAAGCGCTCACGCTCCCAATCGCAGGAAGAGCCGAGGTAACGAAGCTGTTTTACAATTGTCGAACCGTACTCTTCTCTCCAGGCCCAAGCCCGTTTCAGGAACGCTTCACGGCCAATATCTTTCTTTGTAATGCCTTCCTTGGCCATCTGTTCAACAATTTTGACCTCGGTTGCAATGGACGCATGATCCGTCCCAGGCATCCAAAGCGCTTCATAGCCGCTCATCCGTTTATAGCGAATCAGTACGTCCTGAAGCGTTTCATCTATAGCGTGCCCCATATGGAGCTTCCCTGTAATATTCGGCGGTGGAATAACGATGGTATACGGTGGTTTTCCTGTATTGGGGCGTGCATGAAAGTAGCCATGCTCCTCCCATTTTTTGTAGAGCGCGGATTCCACACGCGCGTGATCGTAAGTTTTTTCCATTTCGGGTCGCATACGATTCTCTGTCCTGCCTTCCAACTGTGTTAATTTCGATCCATATTTCAATTCCATCACGTTATAAAAAACGTCCGCCTCGTCAAAGGACGAAGCGGACGTTCGCGGTACCACCTTTGTTGAACGCCGTAACCATGCTAAGATGCGACGTCCCTCTCTGCACCCGTAACGAGGATGAACACGGGAAATGTTAATGGAATTCGCAGTCGCGATTCGTTCGCATCTCCGGCTCCGATGCGACCTTCCGCACAGTTTCGCCAACCGCCTCTCAGCATGGAACGGTCTCTCTTTTGCGAATTCGA
Organism: Eubacteriales bacterium; assembly: GCA_034933205.1. Classification (GTDB taxonomy): domain Bacteria; phylum Bacillota; class Clostridia; order Christensenellales; family CAG-138; genus UBA7703. The sequence continues at coordinate 15,032 of JAYFNY010000053.1, read as the reverse complement.
TGCGTACTCCTCATCTTCAAAGCCGCTGTTACATCATTCAATTTAACTGTCGTCAGTCTATCTGAATCGGCTCGTTTTGTCAAGCGGTTAAGCCGCTTCCGATACGAGGCTGTCCGCCCAGACATCCATTTGCTCCCGAAGTTGCTCATAATAAGCCGGGCCCAGATCAAGGTATGTTTTCAGGAATGTGCCCAAGTCGAAACGGTCACCGAGGGTGTCTTGCTCGTCCCGATAGAGCTGCGCAATTTCGCAGTAACCAACCGCATATTCTAAAAAGTAATACGGCTGATCGACAACCAAATTGTAATAGTACGATGCAAGCGCTTCGCCGTCAAGCCCGATGCCTGTCAGATAATTCTCCGCAGCCGTTTCCGAATAACCATAATAGTTTACAAGAATGCTGAGCATTGCGGGAATAATCGAATTAAACAGCATACTGTATTCGAACTGAATGCGAACATAATCCTGATCATATTGCGTTTGATGATCCGTAATCAAAAACTCGGCGAACTGCGCCCATCCTTCCGCATATCCTCCAAAATTCGCTGCACGCTGCATCAAGCCGATGTTCTCATGATCGCGTTGGTAGATATACTGGTATAGATGTCCCGGATATCCTTCGTGCGCGAGTGTCAGCAACGGCGTATCGTCTTCAATCGATGTATTGATAAAAATCGTGTTTTCTTTCCAGTCATCCATCGCGGGGATTACGTATGCCGCCGGCGAGAACATGCTTTCAAGCTCTTCAGGTACGTCGGTAAGAGTAAGGTTATGCTCCGGTAATTCAGGCAAAAAGCCGCTGATAACGGATTTTAAATAATCGATGTCTTTTTGTGTGTTCCCGCTGGTCAGTTTTATAACGTTCTCCCGAATATCCGGAGTCTTGATTTGTATGTTTACAATATCGTTGTAGAGATAGAAGTATTCTGTTTTCAGCATTTCCAGGGTTTCTTCAACCGAGAGAGAATTCCCTCCTTCTCCCTGCATGGCATACTCATAGTAACCTTTTTGCGTTTCATTATAGGCTGCGGCTTCCTCATAGGTGCGGCAATGGGAACGCAGATCCTTAAGACCATCGTAAAGCGACTCATATGCGCTGATAAAACTACTCTTGAGCAGTTCTGCATTACGGTCTTTATACGACTGCGCCTGGTCCGGCGTCAAACTGGTCAGTTGGTCGATCGCGTCGTTAAACGTTGTGTAGAGAAACAAAGTGTCACGCGAATCGATGAGCGTTTTACAGTCTTCCAGAACCGCATCCAAGGCATCTTTTGTCATAAAGATACCAAGCTCAGCTCGTTTCTGTTCATAGGCAAGAACCTGCCCGAGGTAACGTGGCGTATCGGAAAGCAACGTCAGGTAATCTTCAATGTCCTGCGTATCCTTCAATTCAAACAGTGCAAAGGAAAGTGGAAGATTCGCGTGGATACCGCGATATTCGGTTAATGGTTCATAGTAATAAGCGTATTGTTCCTCGTAGCGTGCGTAATCCGTCAGTAACTGGTGCAGCACGTCATAGGAAAACTGGCGTTCTGCAGGGAGCTCTTCCCGGTTGATTTGCTCCAGTCGCGTTAGATACTCATTTGCTTCCGAAGCAAAGCGCTGATTATCTTCTTCCGTGAAATTGCCGAGATTCATCGTCACACTTGCCGGATCAATCTGATAAGAAGCTGGATTATCCACAAGCATATGGTAGGTATAGCCGTCCGATGTTGCGTACCAGCGAAACACGTCTTCATCGAGCGCATCCAGCGCTTCTGTCGATGCTTCGTTTACCTCGAATGCAGGCGTAGGTGCGGCCGTTTCTTCCGGCGCCGCCGTAGCGCCAGGAATCGTTTCGATCGTTACGGGCTGTGTTTCATCAGGACTGGCAAGTTTACAGCCGGAGAAAGTGCTGATTGTTAGAATAAGCGCAAACAGCAGCGCAAGCAATCGATAACTACGTTTCATGATCTGTCTCCTTATTATGCAATTAAGCCGGACTCAGGACCGAACGCTCCAGTATTTTTAAATCATCCAGCAGCTCTTCTGCAGTACGAGTCTCCCCTGCTTTCCTTACCGCGGACATAAAATACGGAGGGATACCCACATAGAAAACCAACCATTCTTTTTTTCGCGGATGCAAGAATACCAGACGATATCCGTGCAATGCCTGACCATCCAGCCCGAAAGGACGTTTCTTTCGGCCGTAAACATCGTCTCCCGTAACAGGGTGCTGAATACTCGCCATATGAGCGCGAATCTGATGCGTGCGGCCTGTTTCCAACTCAATCTGCAAGAGTGTGTACTGACCATAGCGGGCCGCGACGTTCCAGTGCGTTATCGCTTCCCTGCCGCCAGTAACAACCGCCATTTTTTTACGATCCACCGGGTGACGCGCTAGAGGCGCGTCAACGGTCCCCTTATCCTCGCGAAAATTCCCGTCCACCAGAGCGACATAGCTCCTGTACGCCGTATGATCGCGGAATTGATCGCTCAGCGCATGGTGCGTCACGTCATTTTTCGCTACAACAAGTAATCCGGACGTCATCCGGTCGATCCGATGAACAATGCCGGGGCGCTTCTCTCCACCAATACCGGAAAGATCGTGGATATGGTATAAGAGCGCGTTCACCAAGGTTCCTTGCTCGTGGCCAGGCGCGGGGTGTACGACCATGCCCTGCGGTTTGCTGATTACCAGCAGGTCTTGATCTTCGTAAATAATATCGAGCAGGATATCCTCCGGCAAAACATCCGTTTCCGAAGCTTCCGGGTATGTGACGTCGATTCGATCGCCTATTGTCGTCTGTACATTCGGCTTAACCGTTTTTCCATTGAGCAGGATCGCGCCGTCCCGAATCAGACGTTGCGCCTGCGTGCGAGACAGTTCTGTTTCCGACGCGACGAATGCATCCAAACGCGCTTCGGCCGTACAGACGATGGATTCGGACTCAGGCATGCTCGCCGCCGCCTGACGGTTCCTCTTGCTTCGGTTTCTGTTGCGGCTTAACCGAGATGCGCTCGAACATTGATTTTTCCTTCAGGAACAGTGCGTCAATCACGAGAAGAATGCATCCGATGGTCAAGGAACTATCCGCAATATTGAATACCGGAAACTTGATCCATATAAAATCAAGGAAATCACGCACATAGGAAAGTGCGACCCGGTCGATCAGGTTTCCGACGGCGCCCGCGAACAAAAGCGCGAGAGTTATGCGAGAAAAGACGCAAAGCTTCTTGCGGTAGCGAATCATCAGATACACAAGCACAATGGCGACCAAAATGGTAAGCGGAATAAAGAGCCAGCGAAATCCCTGCATCATGCCCCAGGCCGCGCCGATATTATGTACGTTTGTTAAGTGAAAGACACCGTCGATCAGCGGCAGCGAAGTTCCAACCGGTGAAAGGTAGAGTTGGATCAGGTATTTCGACACTTGGTCAAGCGCAAGGATCAATAGTATGAGTATCAATTCCAGCAAAATCGTTTCCTCCGAGTAATTTGATTCAGTATACCACGGCCGTTAACCTTCGACAATCGACGTTGCAGGATCGTTTGGCAGAAACAGATCCGGATAGAGCGTCGTATAATTCTCGTAGGCGGCTGTCACGTTATCGTAATAACGCGCAGTCTGTTCATAAGGAATCGTGACTAATTCGCCGTCCTGAGAATACTCTGGGTCTTCCAGCCACTTTTCAACAGTTCCATGACCAGCGTTGTAAGCGGCAATCATCTGCTTTCGGTTATCGTGGAACCTTCCGCTTAGAAAGTGAAGGTACCAGCAACCGAATTCGATATTCGTTTGCGGATCATACAGCATATCTTCCGTATACACATCGTCCAGATCCAGCTTATGCGCAATCCACGTTCCGGTATCCGGCATAATCTGCATGAGCCCAATTGCGCCTACATTGCTGACCGCGTCCGGGTCGTTACTGCTTTCGCAGCGCATGATCGACTGAACAAGGTAGGGATCCTGCTCGTATTCTGTCGCATATTGTGTTATGAAATCGGTGTATGCAACGGGATAATTCTCAAGCGCTTTTTGATGCATCACGTTTTCATGGATAACATATCCGCCAAATGACGCGGCACAAATAAGAACGATCGAACCTAATACAATACTTGCTACCTGCAACGAATTTAACTTTGTTTTTCCGTTGTGACTTCTGCCGGTTCTGGCAGAATTAACGTCGTTTCTCTTTTGCCTGCGCTTCAAAAAAGGGTACCCTCCCTATCCGAAATACTCGTCGGCCGAAAATCGCTAGGAACATATGTCTTCTGGCAGATAATATAAATCGCGGGTTCTTCGATACATCACACAGTAAATCGTCCCGATGCGGATAATATAATCACAGTTTCTTTAATACTTCATACAGCAAATCAATCTGATGAAACAGCGCTTCTTCCGTTGAGTTGTTTTCGAGTAGGAAGTCGGCAAGTCGCGCCTTTTCCTCCTCCGGCATCTGCGTACGGATGCGGGAAAGCGCTTGTTCCCGGGAAACGCCATCCCGTTTTATGATTCGATCAATACGCGTTTCCAGGTCGCACTGCACCACGATATTTGCATCCATCTGTCGGTCTGCTCCGCTTTCAAAGAGGAGCGGAACTTCAAATATAGCAATCGTGCCTCGCTCGTTTGTGCAATCCTGATCCGCTATGGAAACTATCGTTTCAATTACGTATGGGTGAACAATGTCATTCAGTTTCTTACGCATATCTTCGCTGGAGAATACAACTTGCGCAAGACTTTTTCGATTGATCGTACCATCCTGATTGCGTACACCGTTCCCGAACGTATCAATCACACGGTTGTAACAAACCGCTCCGGGCTCAAGCGCCTGCCTTGCCAGTTCGTCTGCATGATATACGTGCGCGCCAAGTTCGGCAAATCGTTTCGCAGCCAGAGATTTGCCGGTGCCGATCCCGCCCGTAAGTCCGATACGTTTATACTCTCTGACCGCTGATTTTGTCATTTTGTTTCATACCAACTATGTCCAACTTTTACGTCGGCATCCAGCAGAACACTCAATTCGGCAATATGTTCCATGCAGTCATGCACAAGGGAAACGACTTCGTCCGCCTCGTCTTTTGGCGTATCAAAGATCAATTCGTCATGCACCTGCAAAATCAGTTTCGTCTTCAAGCCTCTTTCCTTCAGTATCCTGCTGACCTTGACCATAGCAAGCTTTATGATATCCGCAGCGGTTCCCTGGATCGGCATATTCATGGCGACCCGTTCGCCGAACGAGCGTGTGTTATAATTGGAACTTTTCAGCTCTGTCATCGCGCGCCTGCGCCCAAACATTGTCACGGCATAACCGTTTTGTTTTGCTTCCTCTACGCTGCTGTCAAGGTAAGCCTTTACGCCGGGGTAGCGATCGAAATAGAGCTTGATGTATTCCGCTGCGCGCTTTACGGGAATATCAAGGTTGCGGGCAAGACCAAAGTCGCTGATACCATATACGATGCCGAAATTGACCGCCTTTGCCGCGTTCCTCTGATCGCTCGTGACTTCGTCAAACGGAATTCGGAACACTTCGCTTGCCGTTGTCCGATGAATATCTTTCCCGCCGTTAAAAGCGGCGATCATGCCCTCGTCGCCGCTGATATGCGCTAACAAGCGCAGCTCAATCTGCGAATAATCCGCATCAACAAGCACATTCCCTTCCGAGGCGATGAAAGCTTTGCGAATTTCGCGCCCCTGCGGCGTGCGAACGGGGATATTCTGCATGTTCGGCTCGGTGCTGGAGATGCGCCCGGTGGCCGTGACGCACTGGTTAAACTGGGTACGTACATGATCGTTTTCCGCATGGACCACATTGAGCAACCCATCTACAAACGTACTTTTCAGCTTCGTGATAAAACGGTATTCCAGAATCAATGGGATCGCCGGATGCCGGTCCGCCAGCGATTCCAGTGTTTCCGCATCGGTCGAAAACCCACTTTTGTTTTTTCTCCCCGTAGGGAGACCGAGTTTATTGAACAGAACATCTCCGAGCTGCTTCGGCGAAAGAATATTAAACGTTTCTCCCGTGGATGCGAAGATCTGTCTCGCAAGAGATTCGCTTTGTCCATTGAACTGTGTCTGTAACTGACGAAGCATTTCGCAGTCAACGCGAAAGCCTTCCTGCTCCATCTCGAATAGTACGATGGAGAGCGGGAGTTCCATTTCATCGTAGAGCTTGGACATTCCAGCATCGGATAATTGCCGGAGCATACTATTGCGCATGAAAAACAGTATTGCAGCGTTTGGTTTTGCATTCCTGTCAAACCGTTCACAGAGCGCAGCGAAGCTAGTCGAAGGACGCGTTGCGTCAAGTAAATAGTCCGCAATCATCGCGTCAAATACGTTTGCGCGAAGCGTAATTTGAAATTTTGCAAGTAAATGCCGGAGACGTTTACTGTCAAACGCAAGTACAAGGCTGCCTTCACTTTCAAAAAGAGCACGCATTGCCCCGAACAGCGACGCTTCGTCAATCGGCGTGGAAAACAGATCTGCGCCTTGAACAACCTCATAATACCGGTTTTCATCGAAAGCAAACTGCACCGTTTCGCCAACTTCGATTGCCAGCTGATGAATGGAAGCCGCCGAGGAAATGACGCGCCGAACCTCCTCGATCGATTCGATTACGATTCTTTCTGCGGCGGAAATGTTCTTTGCAGCTTCCACCGGCGCCGTGCCGTTTGAGATGCGACCCGCTAAACCACGCATTTCAAGTTCCATCAGTCTGTCCCTGGCATTGGAAAGTGAGTCGGGCTGAAACCGGCACTCTTCTATAGAGAGCGGAATTGGAGCCTCTGTGCATATGGTACCCAGCTCATAACTCATTCGCGCGGAGTCCGCATTTTGCAATACCTTTTCACCAAGTTTGCCTTTAATCTCTCCCGCGTGGCTCAATACGTTCTCCAGAGTCCCATATTCTTCCAAAAGCTTCCTTGCCGTTTTCTCGCCAACACCGGGGATACCGGGAATATTATCGGAAGCATCGCCCATTAGACCTTTCAGATCGCGCATGCGATCCGGTTCCAGCCCATACTGTTCTTTGAGTACGTCGCGGTCGAATTCAATTGTTTCACTGATGCCTTTTTTCGTCATCAGTACGTGCGTATGGTCGCCAATCAGCTGCAGCGCGTCGCGATCTCCAGTAACAAGCAGAACATCAATCCCCGCGGCTTCGCACTTCTTGGCGTACGTACCAAGAATGTCGTCAGCCTCATAGCGCGGCGTTTCGCAGACAGCAATACCCATCTGCCGCAGAATATCCTTTAACATTGGAAATTGCACGCGCAGATCCTCTTCCGTTTCACGCCTGCCCGCCTTGTATGCCTCAAACTGCTCGTGGCGAAAAGTCGGACCGTGCATATCGAATGCGACGACAAGATAGTCCGGGTTGCGCTCCACAAGTTTCAACAGCATACTCAAGAAGCCCTGTAAAGCGCCGGTTGGAGTCCCGTCGCGTGTAGTCATGGGTGGCAGCGCGTGATACGCGCGATGTAAGAGACTGTTTCCGTCAATAGCAATAAACTGTTTCAAGCGCGCCCTCCTTCGTTTTCTGTTGAAATCGGTTGCTTATCGCACGACGGCGTAAACCATTGGAGCAGGTGCGGCAGGCTTTTCGCCAAGGATAATCGCTTCCTGCATGGTTTGATAAGCATCCTCTTGATTTTTATCATCATTCACATACAACGTACAGAGCGCTTCGCCTTGCCGGACCGAATCGCCTACGCGCTTGTGCATAACAAGACCGACGGCAGGATCGATCGAATCTTCCTTTGTCGCCCGGCCCGCACCAAGTACCTGCGCCGCACGGCCGATGAGTTCCGCGTGCATTCCAACAATATAGCCCGAGCGTGACGCTGCAACGAGGACTAATTTTTTCACGTTGCAAAGTCGATCCATTCCAGGAACGGTCAGCAGGCTTTCATCGCCGCCAAGTTCATGAATCATCGCGCGAAGTTTGGATAGGCCTTCCCCGCTTTCGATTGCGTGTTTGATCATGCCGCGCGCTTCTTCATCCGACTTCGCCAGTTTCGAAAGCAGCAGCATTTGAATGCCGAGCAACATGCAAATTTCGTAGAGCGGATCGTCCTGCGGTACTTTGCCGGAAAGCAGTTGTACGGCTTCACGAAATTCCAGCGCGTTTCCAACCGAAAGCCCAAGCGGCTGATTCATATCGGTAACGACGGCGACCACTTCTCGTCCAAGAAGTTTCCCCATTTTGACCATCAATTCGGCAAGTCGCTTTGCATCTTCGACTGTCTTCATAAACGCTCCGCTGCCAACTTTTACGTCCAGCACAATTGCGTCCGCACCGGCAGCCAGTTTTTTACTCATGATACTGGCAGCAATCAGCGGAACGCTCTGTACCGTGCCCGTAACATCGCGAAGCGCATACATCTTCTTATCCGCCGGCACAAGGTCGCCCGTCTGGCCGATCACGCACACGCCGGTTTTACGAACAATCTGCTTGAACCTGTCAATCGGCTGGGCAATGTTAACGCCGGGAATCGACTCGAGTTTGTCGATGGTTCCTCCGGAAAAAGCCAAGCCACGCCCGGACATTTTTGCAACCGTTCCGCCGCAGGCAGCAACCAGAGGCGCTACGACCAGCGTGGTGGTATCCCCTACGCCGCCGGAAGAATGCTTATCCACCTTAATTCCAGGCAGGTCGCTCAGATCGATCGTATCGCCCGAATGCATCATGCTCAGCGTTAAGTCTGCGGCCTCGCGTTCGTTCATATCGTTCAGCTTAATAGCCATCAGCAGAGCAGACATTTGATAATCGGGAATCTCTCCGCTAACGAAACCGCTTACAATATATTGTATTTCTTCATGCGTGAGTTCCCCATAGTCCGCTTTTTTCTCGATCAGATCTACCATACGCATAATAAGCACCTCCGAATTTCTAACTCAGCACGGTATTGGAACGAATATCAATATCTTTGCATTCGGCTACATGTCGCTGATAACCGTTTCCGGCAATTGTTTCCATGCAGGCACCGGTGTAATCGGCGTATTCCGAATAATCAGAAAGAGTGCATCCGCCGCCTCATCAAAAGATGTTGTCTCAATTGGGACCAATGCAGAACCGTCTATTTTTGCAAAGAATCTCCCGTCGTCTGTAAAAACCAGCACAGCGGCATGCTTTCGCTGTGTTCTGCAATGAAACAGCAGTGCATCGGCTGTGGAATCCGTTAAAACGCCGGTCTCATCCAGCAATCTGGTCAGTATGATCAGCCACTCCGCTTTTGATAAATAGAAATCGAAATCGCACACGTCAAGCAGCGTCTCGATTCCATTTCGGTAATCAATCTGCGAGCTGTTTCGCAAAGAAACGGGAATTCGCTTACCCAGTACGGTAGCGTTAACGGATTCGGGCAGTTGATCCGGCAAAAAGCCGTTTCCCGCCGCAATGACATAATGTGTGAAGCCGCGATTCTGCGGCAGATTCATCGCCTGCGCCAATTCCAGTTTGCTGAGATTTTCGGATTCGAAAACAACCGAACGATCCGGTAAAATGCCATATCGAAACTCGCGGTTCTCGCCTGCGTCACTTTTTATCTGTGCTTTAAGATAACGCCCGTTGACGGAACAGATCAATGCATCCAGAGTGCCGCGCCCACCATCCGCGATCAATTGGGTGCTCAATTTCGCTTTCGGTAAAATCTTTGCAGCCGAGCGCAGCATATGCCGTACCGCATCCGCAGAAGTGAAGCGTCCCTCCCAGGCATCCGGAGCGATCAGGATACGGCGACACATGGGACCGTCGCATCCGTCCGGATCGGACCCGGTTATTTGCATCGAACCATAAGCGACCTCGCCATTTACCACGCAACCGTCCGCCTGAACGCTGCCAAGGTATTCTACTTTTCCGCATTTTTCAACCAGATTATTCTGGATAAATGGTCGGTATATCGTCAGATAAGATTTTAATACGGGTTTTCGCTGCAAGCTTGCATAAAGCGCCTTACCAGCCTTGAGGGACAAATTGGAAAACATGCAGATATACGCCGTTTCGCTTTCAGCGTCTCCTACGTCGTCCCATGCTCCAAAGAGATTCGCATCAACTGTGCGGGAAAACGGCACCTCGCGAAACACAATATTCCAGCAGGATTCCGGCGTCAGATCTGCGTCACGCGTCATTGCGAAACGCAGACCCAGAGAAAATTTTGAGTACTCCGCCATCAGTCGCTTTCCTCCTCAAGCAGTGCTTGAAGCTTCGTTTCCACCTTTTCCCACTCCAGATAACAAGAGTCGACGAAAAGTTTTTTTTGATTCATCTCCTCGTAAATTGCCTTTACCGCTTCGAAATCGCTGGCGATAAGCGGATCGCAGGCTTTCGCTTCTAGCGCCTTTAGAGCCTCTTCTTCGGAATGCACTTTTTCTTCGGCGTGCTTTTGTGCGCTCTTTAAACGTGCAATTTCGCTTTTTCGCTCTTTTGCGAGGAGATATTCGTTTTTAACAGTAGACGATTCTTTTTCTCTGGGCGCCGCCGATTCCGCGAGAAAGGCTTTATAAGCGTCCCAGTCTCCTTCGAAAGCCCGAATCCCATCGCCGTCCATGATAATAATACGGTCCGCCACACGGTTTGCAAGGTAGCGGTCATGCGTTACAATCAGCATCGTCCCGCCATAATCGCTCAGTGCGTTCTCGAGTGCTTCGCAGGATGGAATGTCGAGATGGTTCGTCGGCTCGTCCAGAAGAAGCACGTTGCTGCCGTTCAGCATCAGCTTGAGCAGTTGAATCCGCGCATATTCCCCGCCGGAAAGATCTCTGACTTTCTTGAATACGTCATCCCCCCGAAACAGGAAGGAGCCGAGCAGATTTCGCAATTGTTTCGTATCGTACCGCGGGAACATTGCGTTAAGCGCCTCCAGTACCGTTCTCGGGTCATCCGGGCGAACGGTCCCCTGCTCGTAATAACCGATATGCACGTTGGAACCTAGTTTATAACTTCCGGAATCCGGTTCGATTCGGTTCGTCAGTATTTTTAAAAGCGTTGTTTTTCCGCAGCCATTTGCGCCGAGCAAGCAGACCTTCTCATCTTTCTGAATCATTAAATCTAAATTCTGAAAGATCACACGGCTTCCGAATCGCTTGCTGAGGTCCTTGACCACCACTACCTCGTTCGCCGTTAATTCATCTGCTTTCAGCCGAAAATGAATAGCTTCCGGAGCATCTTCCGGCCGTACCAGGGTGCTTTTGATACGCTCGATCTGCTTCTCCTTGGAAGCAATTGTAACGTAATTTCTCGCCTGATTCCATCGCCGCTGCTGCTCGATGATTCCCTCGATTCGCTTTATCTCGCGAATGGTATTCTGATATTTTCGCACGGCGTACTCACGTTCGTCCATCTTTCTTTCCATGGATTGCGTGTAATTTCCCTGGAATACGTGCAGCGAGCCGTTCTCCAGTTCGAACGTCCGGTTGCAAACCTTGTCCAGAAAATACCGGTCGTGCGATATTACGACAAATGCCCCGCGAAACGAAGATAGATAGGTTTCCAGCCATTCCAGAGATGCAATATCAAGATGATTCGTCGGTTCATCCAAAAGCAGCAAATCCGCTTCCGACATAAGAATCTTTGCGAGAGAAGCTTTTCGCATTTGGCCGCCGCTCATCACGCAAATCGGGCGCGCCAGTTCCTCTTCTGAAAATCCGAGGCCCAGCAACGTGGAGCGCGTGCGCGCACGATATGTGAGTCCGCCGTCGTTATTGTAACGGTCCTGCAGATCGGCCTGGCGGCGGATGAGCGATTCTGTCGCGCCGTCCGCTTCGATTTCCGACGCAATCGAATGCAGTTCGCGTTCGATCAGCATCCATCGATCGGAGGCTTCCAGCACCGCTTCATAAAGGGTCATATCCGGTCGCCAGGTATGCGATTGATCCAGTATCGCAACGCTGGCGTTTCTGGAAACAGAAAGCTGACCTCGTCCATCGTGAGGTTCCATTCCTGCAATCATTCGCATCAGCGTGCTTTTCCCGCAACCGTTGATGCCAACCAGCCCGACGTGATCCTGATCGAACACATCGAAAGCAACATTTGAGAATAAAGTTCGTTCCCCGAAGCTTTTTTCAAGCTCCTGCGCATGTATTATTGACATCATTTTACTCCAATAGCTAGACATGCTATTTTACCATAGCGACACTTGAATTGCAAAATCTCGCGCTTACCTTTCGAACGGGAAAAGAAAACGAAAAGGAAACGTTACGTCCACGATTTCGCTATATTTCCAGTTTTTAGTTTTGAAATTGTTCAAACCATGTGCGCCCAGAATTCGTTATAATAGATAATGAATTACAGAGTCTTTTAGCAGGCTTTTTCGAAAGAGGTAATTTCTATTGCATACACCCCGATTACCCTCCGGTAAACGAAAAGCACCCCTTTTCTCAGTCTCCGCCCGCATGTGGATTCTCACGATTGTTGGTGGGTGTTTAGTCGCGTTTATACTCATTCCGCTTACGATCGACCGTTTTAGCGGAGCAAACGCAACCTTCGTCGCAGCAGAACAGTCACTCAGAATCGTAACGCCTACGCCGATTCCTTTCGTCGCTTCGGTCCTCGCTCCGGATTCCTGTTATTCTGCAACCTCCGAATTGAGCGCAGAGACGGATTCCGGCGCTCACGTTTCCCAGTATACCGTATTGCAGCAAAACGACGATTATCCAACCGTCAAAGAGCTTCAGATTCGATTGATGGAACTCGGTTACCTCGACTCGGATGAACCGACTACCGTCTTTAACGCCGCTACAACCGTTGCCGTTTCACTATTCCAGCGGACCATCAGCGAAACGATGGACGGAGTGGCCACCAGCGAACTGCAGGAACACCTTTTCAGCGCGGAAGCAAAGCCTTACGAAATCAAGCTAGGCGACAGCGGCACGGATGTTGAAAGTATGCAATCCCGTCTCAACGAACTCGGGTATTACAACGATAAGATCAACGGTTACTTCGGCGTTGCGACAGAAGAATCGCTTCAGTCGTTCCAGACGAAGAACAGATTGGATGTGGACGGCGTATTCAACGTATCTGACCGCGATCTGCTTTACTCCCCAGACGCTAGGCCAAAAATCGACCCCACACCCACGCCAAAACCCACGCCGAAACCTACGAAAAAGCCAAGTTCTTCCTCATCCGGCTCGACGTCTTCTTCGAGTTCCTCCTCAAGCTCATCGAGTTCCTCCGGTTCTTCTTCGGAAAGTTCCGGCTCTTCCGATAGTTCGTCTTCCGATTCGTCTTCCGGCGATGTTTCCTATTCGGCTTCCTATAGCCCCGACGGCTTGATCTCCGTTGCGAGCGCTATGCTCGGTAAACCATATTCCTGGTCGGAGGAAAGCCCTTCCAAAGGATTCGATTGTTCGGGACTCGTGTACTTCTGCTTAAGAACCTGCGGCATAAGCACGAGCCGATACAGTGCGTCAGGATTCTCTTCCGTCAGCAAGTGGGCGGAAATTACCTCGACAGGAGACTTACAGAAGGGCGATTTGGTTTTCTTCAAAAATGATACGTCGTCCAATGTCAGCCATACCGGTATCTACGCGGGCGGTGGTAAGTTTATCCATGCTTCTTCCAGCGCCGGCAAAGTAATTACCAGTTCGATTTCAACCGCGTATTGGACGCGTAATTTTGTGAACGGCAGGCGCGTATTTTAATGGAAGGATGCTTGCTCTGCCCTCGGGCATGCAACGTGGATCGTTCCGTAACAACAGGCTACTGCGGGGCGGGGTTGTTCCCTTGCGTATCAAAGGTTATGCTGCACTTATGGGAAGAACCTTTTCTGAGCGGAACGCGTGGTTCGGGAGCCGTTTTCTTTTCCGGATGCAACCTCGGCTGCGTTTACTGCCAAAACTATCGGATTCGCGGAGGTGGCGTCGGCGAATCTTTTCATGCGGAAGCGTTAGCGAAGCTATATCTGCGATTACAGGAAGAAGGAGCCCATAACGTCAATCTCGTCACGGCGGCGCCATATGTTCCCGTTGTTGCCGATAGTCTTGCACGTGCGAAATTGTATGGCCTAAAAATACCCGTCGTTTATAATTCAAGCGGATACGAACTGGTGGATACCATTCGCCTGCTTGATGGTCTAGTGGATATTTATTTACCCGACTGGAAATATGTCTCCCCCGTTCTTTCGGCAAAATTTTCCAGCGTCCCCGACTACTCGGAAGTCGCGTCCAAGGCAATCTTTGAGATGTATCGTCAGGTTGGAGATTTACGTCTAAACGATAGCGGTCTCGCCGTTTCCGGCCTCGCAATACGGCACCTGGTTTTACCCGGTTGTGTGGACGATACTCGTCGAGTACTTGATAGGATTGTTACACAATACGGCAAATCGGCTTTTCTTTCGCTTATGAGCCAGTATACGCCTCAACCCGGTGTAACAATTCAGCCGCTAGACCGCCGATTAACAAAGCGCGAGTATGAACGCACCATATCGTATGCTTTGTCGATAGGTCTATACAATATTTTGATTCAGGAGATGGACTCCGCGAAGCCGGCGTATACGCCAGATTTCACAGATAAGATAAAAATTTGACACAATCAACGCATTGTATTGCTTGCATTTGCATATTTCAGGTGATATACTCTAACCATAAAAAGTAAACAGAGTTTCCGTCCGTTATGTTCGTTTTTTCATTACCGATTTCCTCCTTAAACCGCGTAACCGAACTACTACGTAACTTCATAATCACTTTCTGGTGGATAGGGCACCATCGGAGAGGCTTGACGGACGGAAAGTACAAAGGAGCCAAGAAATTGGCTCCTTGTCTATTTTTATTGCGTGTAAAATCTGTTTATTTTCACAGGTCTATATGATTCCAATGAGAAAGTAAGCGACGAAAGTCGTTTTTTCTTTTGGCACTTTATCTTTTAAATACGAAATATAAAAGAAAGCGTGAAGCCGCTTTCTTCAGTCTGTCAAAAAAGTTTCTAGGATTGTTAAGGGCCGTAGCCCTTAACCCGTTTTTTCCGGCTGTGCCGGTTCATCCGGCGCAACGGATCGCCCGTTAGGGCGGTTTCCTTGTGCTCTTTTCCGCCCGTAAGGCAGA
>JAYFNY010000052.1:0-77332 GCA_034933205.1 Eubacteriales bacterium | reverse complement strand
TTTCGACGGCATCAAGACGTTGGAGAAGAAACTGCTCAAGCAGAACGCGGAGCACAAGGACTGGGAATGCACGGAAGAGCTCATGTCCACCACGAAGAACGGCAAGGCGCTCTATCTGCACTGCCTGCCCGCCGACATCACGGGCGTGAGCTGCGAAGCGGGCGAAGTCGCCGCATCCGTATTCGATCGTTACCGCGACCCGCTCTACAAGCAGGCGTCCTTCAAGCCCTACGTCATCGCGGCCATGATCTTCCTCGCGAAGGTCAAAGACCCGGCGGCTATGCTCAAGCAGCTGGAGAAGCGCGGCACCGAGCGTCATCTCGGCATCTGATCAACCAACGACACAAAGCGGGCGCGTCCGAAAGGACGCGCTCGTTCGCTTTTGGGGCGTTTCGCAGTATTCTATATGCACATTGTTTCGTTTCTTTTTCCTGTTTGGGAAGCAGTCTGCAAGAAAGAAATGATGACTTTTTTTCGTACGGATGCTTTATTGCACGCTCCGGCTCAGAATCGACACTTGTTTTACTTCCATTGTTGGCCAAACGAGTGTTACCCGATATACCGCGCCATCCATAAATACGATCAAATACTCTAAGTAAACACGCGGTTCAGTCTCGCTATCGGTCATCGAACCATTTTCCAGTGTCGCAATTACAGGCATACCCGGACAAAATTTCTTCGTAGCCCAATCTGTGGCGACGCCTCCGGGATTTGATTCGTTCAGTATCCTTCGATAGGCATCGCTTAACTGATCATAATCACCGTTCATTAAATCAATTGAGGCCAATTCTTCCGCCTGATTTTGCTGTTCTGCCGACATCGGGGAAAACAGGTCTTCGCTTTTTTCCGCCTGGTATGCAAACCCTGTTTCCGCATTTACCAGAGCACAATACAGCGACTTTTCACTGTTATTCTGCGGAATCGCAACCATATAAACCCGCGCCGGTTCCTCGGTACCATATTGCACAGGAACACCATTGACATAGGAAAAACCTGCGTATTCCACATAGGTGACCACCGCGTCGGTTTCCTTTACATCAAAGACTTGATTGATCAGCGCAAGTCCCGCTTCCTTTGCTTTACCTTCACCGGTGAGGCGCGGAGTACAAGCCGTCAATATCAATGTAAGCGCCAGCGCCGCCGCAAGCAAAGGCCGCTTGCATTCTCCTGTGGAACGTATCATAAAAATCTTCTCCTCGCGTCCTATCCGGTATTATCCTGCTTTCTATCCTAACGTTTTTTTCATACCGCTGTTGTGAAGTGGTTGTAAATCTTACAGAAAGTTCCGAAAACGAATGGTCTATCCATCACATCCGCCGCATTTCAAACACTATCTTTTATACTTGTAAAATTGATGGACACTTTTGATAACGAGTTGTCTTTTTCCACAGTTCTATCGTAAAATGTGGATAACGATACGAGCAGGATCGGAGGAAGTAACCATGATTCACGTCTATTGCGGAGACGGAAAAGGCAAGACCACCGCGGCGCTGGGGCTGATTCTGCGGCACATTGGCGCGGGTGGCAAGCCCGTGCTCGCGCAGTTTCTGAAAAGCGCTCCTACGGGCGAATTGGCCGCGCTGGAGCGGCTCGGTGTGCCCGTCTATCGAAACGATCTGCCGCACGGGTTCTTCCCCAATATGAGCGAAGAAACGAAAGCGAAGGTACGCGCGCTGCACAATCATACGCTCGCGGAGGTGACGCGCCTCGCACGAACAAACGAGTGTTCGCTTCTTGTATTAGACGAGTTGAATGCCGCGCTTTCGCTGGAGCTGATTGACCGCAAAGCGGTATTCTCGCTGCTGGATCACCATGGTGAAGCAGAGATTGTGATCACCGGCCGCGATCCTAGCGCGGAGCTGCTGGAGCGGGCGGATTACGTCACCGAGATGATGCTCGTGAAGCATCCCTATGAGAGAGGAATTCTAGCGCGAAAGGGAATTGAATACTAGTGTTTCACGGGAAACATCCTGCATCCCACTTAATTGAATTGATAATCGGGTGAGCCGTTCCCTAATTTCGGAAAAATTTCGTGTGAGAAACCTTTATACCCCCAGCCGATAGTTCTCAATATCCTGATATTTACCAAATTTGAAGCCGACTTCGCGAATCGTTCCGCAAAACTCGAAACCGAATTTTTCATGCAGCTTACGGCTGGCTTCGTTTCCCGCAGTAATGACGGAAACAACCGTATGTGTGCGCTCGTCTTTTTGCGCTTCCGCAAGAATTGCCGCCATGAGATCGGTAGCAATCCCTCTACGGCGAAAATCCGGCGAAATATAGATGGAGAGTTCGACCGTAGAACGATAGGCTTCCTTTTCACGATAGGAAGACAGGCTGGCATACCCTGCTGCCCGCTCGCCGATACACGCAACGAGCAGCGGATGGTTCTCCACGTTATGGCTGCTAAACCAGGTATGCCATTCCGCGAGCGTCTTTTCATTCAGATCCAGCGTGGAAACGCCATGAACCACCTCGTAATTATAGATGGCGAGCAGTTCGGACAGATCAAGAAGCTCTGCTTTTCGAATCAACATACCAGCAGATCCTTTCCCATTTTTTCCTGGAGCGCTTCGTGTCATTATAACCCGATTACCGGTAAAAAATAAAACTTCCCGATTTCGAGAAGTTCGTCTTCGTTGAATACCTCTTGTTCCTGCAAGGTTTGTTTTGCCTGCAAATAGGCGCTTGCCTGCGTCGTTTCACAGGCACTCGTTCTTCTTCCGTAGTGTCTCTTAGGAAAAATAGGTGAGACGGCCAATGGGGGAAACCCTGAGGCGCAGCATACCGATGATATTGCCAAACGGAACGGGGCCAACGCTCTCCATACGGCTGTCGTACATCTCTTCCCTGTTGTCGCCCAGTAAAAAAACGCACCCCGCCGGAATCTCGATTGGCTGCATGTCCCCAACATAATGAACGACATAGGCGCTTTCATCCAAAGGAATGCTGTTGATAAACACATGCCCTTCGACCAATTCGATTGTTTCGCCCGGCATGCCGACGATCCGTTTCACAAAGAGCCCATCCTGCGTTTGAAACAGGACGATGTCCCCGCGTTCCGGCATTCGCAGGTATTTACCGAACCGGTCGCATAGCACGACCTCCCCGCTCTGCAGCGCCGGCGACATGCTTGCATCCACAATTCGCGTCGGAAAAAGCCAGACGAAGAAAATAACGCACAGAACGGCGACCGTTACAAGCAAAGAGAAAAGCCACCCAAGGCGTCTTGCATCCCGATAAGCTTTTATCCGCCCTTCCGAACGGCGGTGCCTGCGCGTTGTTTCACTCAATGGTAAATCACCCGGGAAAACGTTTCGAATTCATGGAACGGGTACACGACCGCCACGACCCGTCCAACCACCTTTGCATAAGGAATGCAACCAACCGCCGCGTTTCGGCTGTCCTTGCTTCCGTTGCGGTTGTCGCCCACAACAAAAATTTCCCGCGATCCAACCGTAACAGGATCCATATCGCCAATGATCTCGCCCTGCCAGTAAGCGCTTTCATCCAACTTGACGTCGTTTACGAAAATGGCGCCTTCCTTAACCGAAATCGTCTCGCCCGGCAGACCGATGACCCGTTTTACGCAGCTTTCGGTGTACCCGGGATAAAAACAGATGATAATATCCCCGCGTTGCGGATCGTTAAACCAGTATCCAACCTTCTCAACAAGCATATCCTCGTTGTGCACCAAAGTCGGAATCATAGAATCTCCGTCGACACGAATGGGTTCGGCAAGAAAGGAACGGATCGTCAGCGCCGTTAATACCACAACAAGAATGTACAGCAAAAACTCCACGTTACGATAGGCACGTGTTCCCCGCATATTTTCATATTGTTCTTCAGCGCGCTCTTTCAGATATCGAATCTGGCTATTCGTAAAGGTTCTGCGCTTCAAATCGTTTGTTCCGTTCTCGTTTTTCATGCTTACGCGTATGGTGCGAAAGGCTGAGTCGAGGAGCCTCGTCCTCCGATCCAGTTCTTATCCAACGCTTCCCCCTTGGATCATCGTTTTATCCCTCAGGGGACTGATCCGCCTTTTTGATCAGTACCTTTTTCCCCATTCGTACAAAATCCGCACGGTCCAGCATAACAATGCGCCCGCACTGATTGCACTTGATTTTAATATCGGCTCCAACGCGGATCACCGTCCATTCGTTGGTGCCGCAGGCGTGCGGCTTTTTCATGAGCACCACGTCGCCCAGGGCAAATTCGGAAATCATGATTCCTCGTCTTCCGCCAGATTTTGCGTATAGCGATATACGTCGTAGCTCGGTACGGCAGGCGGAATATAGCTGTATACGATTTCCAGCAGTTTCACAGGCGCTTCTTCCTGCAGCAAATGCCCGGCATTCCGAATCAGATAATACCGGCCCGCGCGAAGGATGCTTTGAAAATAGACGCTCCCCGACGGGGGATGCCAGCGATCGTTCTTTCCCCAAAGAACCAGAACCTCATGCTCCACAGGCATCAAGCCCTCGGCAATCGCTTCCATATCGAAATTTCGGAGCGCATACATCAGCGCTTCCCGCGCAAGCCCATCCGAAATCGGCTCGTAATACTGGCGAACCACATGATCGTCGATTAGCGACTGGTCGGTAACACACTCCAGAAGAAGGGAACGAACGTTGCTTGCCGTGTAAAGATTCCTGGCAAAAGTCGAAACAAGCGGTTTTTGCATCTGGTGAATCAGCTTTGGCATCTGGTCCGTAACGTTTCCGGGCGAAATAGCAATGCAGTTTGCTACGCGCCTCGGATAAAGCGAAAGAAACCGCAGCATATACATCGCACCAAGTGAAAAACCAATCATATGCGCGGATTTCACGTTGAGCGCATCCAGAAAAGCGTTCAGTACATAGGCAATATCGTCCGCCGTATAAGAGAACGTATCCGGACGGGACGAATACCCATGTCCAGGAAGGTCGATGGCAATCACACGATAGTTGTCCGAAAGATCAGCAAAGACGTTTCTCCAAGTATACAGCGACTGCCCGACCGAATGGATCAGCAAAAGCGGCTCTCCCACACCCGCTTCCAGGTAGTGGATGCGCGCAATTTCGCCCTCCTCTTCCTCTCCAGTCACAGGCAACGCAACTTCAATAAAGTTGCCCACCTGTTCGGAGTTGATGAATAACTGACTGCGCAGCGATTCTCCCACGGGCAAATTTCCCCCGATTACTATATTCTTTTATTATTGTAAACCCTCAATTTTCCGTTTGCAATCAAACGCGCCGTTTGTCACAGATTGTTAACCCATTTCGATCGTTTTCACTCGTTTTTTCTCGTTTGTGGGGAAATATCATCAATTTTACCAGTACAATACGTATGTTTTCACAACGAATTCTTCGTTTCTATTTTGAAAGTGGCGTGACCCGCCATTTTCACAGCCATTATCCGTATCCTTTTGAAACGTCTTTCTATCGGTGAAATCAATGCGCTGCCCATTCCAGACGATCGATACGTTTGAGCCAACATTTTTTCTTCCTTTTTTTTATTGGCCGATTCTTTTAAAATTCGATTCATTCACCGCCGAAACGAGAGTTTCCGGAAAGAAGCGCTTCTTGTAAAACCACCGAATTTTTGCTATGATGATCTTTAATATAGGGGGTAACGCATAATGGATCAATTACAATCGGTTTGGGCGGCCGCACGGGAGAATCTCCGTCCTCAAATGACGGGGTTATCGTTCCATGCCTGGATCGACGTGATCGTTCCGCTGACGCTTACCAAGGACATACTTGTTCTGGAAGCGCCAACGCCCGATATTCAAAAGACGCTGGAAGACTTCTACTTTGAAAATCTGCGGGATGCCGTGCGCGCCGCAAACGATACGATCGCGGATATCAAGATTGTATTGCCGGAAGAGCGCGATATCTATATGAATCCCATCAGCGCCGAACCCATCAACGTGTTTGCACTGAATCCCAAATATACGTTTGAAACGTTCGTCGTAGGCGGATCCAACCACTTTGCGCATGCCGCCGCGCTCGCCGTAGCGCAAAACCCCGCTGCCGCCTATAACCCGCTGTTTCTGTATGGCGGCGTCGGTCTTGGCAAAACCCATCTGATGCATGCGATCGGGCACGCCGTAAAGAGCAACGATCCCTCCGCGCGCGTCATGTATGTTACCAGCGAGACCTTCACCAATGAATTGATTACCGCGATCCAGATGGATAAGCGCCTCGAATTCCGGAAACGCTATCGCAATGTCGACGTGCTTCTCATCGACGACGTTCAGTTTATCGCTAAGAAGCAATCGGTGCAGGAGGAGTTTTTTAACACCTTTAACACGTTGCATAACGCCAATAAACAAATCATTATCAGTTCCGATCGACCACCAAAGGAGATCTCGAGTCTGGAGGAGCGCCTTCGTTCCCGATTCGAATGGGGTTTGATTGCGGACATTCAGCCGCCAGACATTGAAACGCGAATCGCGATTTTACGAAACCGCGCACGTCTCGATAATCTGGATGTGGACGATGAGATCATCCAATTTATTGCCGAGCATGTGATCAGCAACATCCGTGAACTGGAAGGTTCTTTGACCCGTGTTGTCGCTTATTCACAACTGCGCCGCCGGCCGCTTACCCTGGAACTCACGATCGAAGCGCTGCGCGACCTGCTGCCCGACGTACGGAAAAAGGAAATAACCCCTCAGGTCATTCGCAGTACCGTGTCGGAGTATTATTCCGTTCCGGTTGAAAGCTTGCTTTCCGAGCGCCGTGACCGGGAAATTGTTCTTCCTCGTCAAGTAGCAATGTATCTGTGCCATGATATGCTTGGCATCCCCTATAAACGAATCAGCGCCCTTTTTGATCGTAACGACCACACGACCGCTATTAACGCGTGTAAGCGCGTTGAAGAGATGATTGCGTCGGACAGCTCTTTTCCCGCGGTACTGGAAGACATCAAAAAGAGAATGGCGTAAAAAGGTCTATCGTGCGTGATTCCGTCTAAAAATCATCCACAAATTGTGGAAATCGTGTGTGGATCGATTGCGAGTCGTGTGGAAGATATGGAGTCTGTGGAAAAAGGCGGCAAACATTCCGACTTTTCCACAAAAGGATCCACATAAAAAAGCGAGTGATTTTGCGGTTTCTTTTCGTTTTCCACATTACGCACCATACACTACTGCTGCTACTTCTGTAATACAAAACTAAAGTAATACACAAAACGTTGCTTTTGGTGGATAACCGGTAACAAAGGAACATGAATCCGACTATTTGGCTTTCCGTTGATGCGAATATATGTTCGCTTACAGTATAGACTCAATCACCCTGCAAGGAAAGGAAGTAACCGCAATGCATTTCTTCATTGATTCAAAAGAGTTGACAGAAGGTGTCCTTTCGGTCATTAAAGCACTCCCGGTTCGAACCACAATGCCGATTCTGGAAGGCATCTATTTAGAGGCTGCGAAAGACAGCATCAAACTCAAATGTTCCGATCTCATGCTTCAGAAGGAATGTATTTTGCCTGCAACGATCGAGGAAGAGGGTTTTACCGTAATACCTGGAAAACTCTTCTCCGAAATTGTAAGAAAATTACCGGAATCGATAGCGGAAGTAACGCTTGTTGGAAAATCGCTGGATATCTCCTGCGGACGAGCAAAAAGCAGTTTACAATGTGTCGAAGCAACCGAAGAGTTTCCGGATATGCGCTTTAGCGGGGAGACGTTCACGGTTAAGATGGATCATACCGATTGTCGCGATATGATTCTTCAGACCGTTTTTGCAACAGCGCAGGACGACAGCAAACCGATCTTAACAGGGGTGCTTCTGGAACTTGGAGAAGAAATCACCATCGTTGCGACGGACGCCTACCAGTTTGCGCGACGTTCTCTTCCTCTAAAAAATCCTGTTCCGGAACGAAATGTTGTAATTCCAGGCAAATCCATGGTTGAAATTTCCCGTATGATGGATGAGACCGAAGACGACGTGGAACTGACATTTACGAAAACGCATGTCTGCGTGAATATTAAACATTCCAAACTGATTGCGCGCTTATTGGATGGCGATTATATTAAATATAAAAATATTCTGCCGAAAGACCATACGACCAGAGTGATGATCGATAAGTATGAGCTCATGGAAAGTATCGATCGCGCACAGTTAATGGCGCGCGAAGGAAACAACAATATCGTCATGAAATTTCACGATAACCGGTTGACAATCACCGCAAACAGCTTCGCGGGAAAAATAAGCGAGGAAATGGATGTTCAGATTAACGGAGAGGATATCGACATTGCGTTTAATCCCCGTTTTTGCATGAACATATTGAAGTGCATTCCCGACGATAAAATCTATATGGACTTTACGACAAGCATCAGTCCTTGCGTCATACGGCCGGTAAAAACAGAAGGATTTTACTATTTGATTGTTCCAGTCCGGATTTATTCGAATTTTTAATAAAAAGCGACTGAGAAAAGAATCCGCGACAATCGACTATTTTAAAAAGCGCTTTTGCGCTTTTTTATATTGGAGAAGATCGTCACTCGAAAAAAATGGTCAATAAATGTTTCACGTGAAACATGCGGTTTTTTTTAATGGAGTGAAAAAGAGAATATCAGATAAACAAACGGAAACAATTTCTTTTATTCGGTTTTTGAAATGTTCCACGTGAAACATTGAATCGTCTCGCCGGTTACAGTATAATACTGTTACAGACATGTGGAGGGCACTGATCTATGAAAATCGTGGCCATTGCTAATCAAAAAGGCGGCGTTGGTAAAACGACGACAGCCGTCAACTTAAGCGCTTGCCTTGCAGAGCAGGGAAAAAAAGTATTGCTTGTCGATGCGGATCCGCAGGGAAACAGCACGAGCGGCCTTGGAATGAAAAAGGAAGGCGACGAAAAATCGATTTACGACGTCCTGATCAACGATGTTCCAGTCGATGAAGCAACAAAAAATACAATGATTGATCTGCTAAAACTGCTCCCTGCGCATATTTCGCTGGCGGGCGCGGAGGTGGAGCTGGTTAATATGATGGCGCGGGAACAGGTTCTCAAGCGCGCTCTGAATGCGACAAAACAAAATTACGATTATATTTTTATCGACTGTCCTCCTTCGCTGGGTTTATTGACGTTAAATGCGTTAACGGCTGCCGATACGCTGCTTGTGCCGATCCAGTGCGAATTTTACGCGCTTGAAGGATTGAGCTTGTTGATGAACACGGTTAAGCTTGTGAGAAAAAGCTTAAATCCGGATCTGGATGTGGAGGGCGTCGTTCTTACCATGTTTGATTCCCGTACGAATCTTTCCATGCAGGTTGTAGAAGAAGTAAAGAAATTTTTCAAAAATAAAGTTTATGATACGATCATACCGCGAAGCGTGCGTTTAGGCGAAGCGCCATCATTCGGTTTGCCAATTTCACGATATGCTCCGTCAAGCGCGGGTGCTACCGCCTATTCTGCGCTTGCGAAAGAAATGATTGAAAAGGAGACTGTTTGATGGCTGCACCGAAAAAAGGACTCGGCAGGGGACTTGATGCGCTGCTGGATCCGTATTCCATATCAACGGAGGAGTCTGCTTCGGCGGGCGCAAGCGTTCTCACAGTGAATGTTCGCGAAATCGATACCAACGCACAACAACCGAGAAAACAGTTTGACGAAAACTCATTGAACGAACTTGCAGAATCGATTCGCGTACATGGAATCGTTCAGCCGTTAATCGTTAAAAAGAGGAATAACCGGTATTTCATTATTGCGGGTGAACGCCGGTTTCGCGCCGCGCGGATCGCCGGTTTAACGGAAGTTCCCGTCTTGGTTGCGGATTATGACGAGGCGCAGATCCATGAAGTTTCACTGATTGAGAACATTCAGAGAGAGAATCTGAATCCGATCGAGGAAGCCGCGGCAATCCGGTTTCTGATGAAGCAATATGACATGACACAGGAAGAAGTTTCCGCCCGGTTGGGAAAGAGTCGGCCGGCAATCGCAAATGCGCTGAGGTTGCTGCAATTACCGGAATCGGTGATTGAATTGCTAAAAAGCGGCGCGCTTTCCGCCGGACATGGACGCGCGCTTGCGGGATTGGCGGATCCTTTACAGATTGAACAGCTTGCGCAGGAGTGCGTGAAAAACGAATATTCCGTGCGCACGCTGGAAGAGAAACTGAAGCAGCTTTCCGAAAAGAAAAAAGATACAAAGAAGAAAACAAAAATGGAGAAACCGGTGCTCAGCGCCGAGCTCGCCCATTTGGAGGAATCTTTTCGGGAAGCGTTAGGAACGAAAGTCTCTTTGGTCGGCAGTGGAGCACGCGGAAAAATTACGATTGAATATTTCAGTCGGGAAGATTTGGAACGGGTTTACGAAAAGCTTGGCATAAAAGAGTAGGCAAAGTTCTCTTTCGGGCAAGCAATGTATTCTTATAAAATGAAATCCACTGGTTTTTTGTAAACTACAACGAAAAGAACGAAACCATACGGAGTCCCAATTTTGAAAGAATTCGTTTTTCAACTGGATATCGATCGATAGCACTTGAGCGGGTAAATTCTTCATCCGGCTCGAGTGCAATGGTCTGTGCCAGCCGGAAGCGTTTCTGCCCGTTACATATGCTATTAACGGATACGCTATCGCCGCGTTGGTAACAAATACCAACGCGGTTTTTTAAAGGAGGTGATCCTATGCGGTATTTGGATGATACCGGATTGGATACAACAATTGATTTGTTTCAAAAAATAAACGAAAGGGAATCTGTTTATGAAACGAACGTGGATCAGTGAAGCGAAAATGGATGAGCCCGTTTTGATTCAGGGCTTTGTCGAGCATATAAGAAATACACGAAATATGGCCTTTCTCGTCGTTCGGGATTTCAGCGGAAAATTGCAGGTAACCATCGAGAAAAGCGAACATCCGGAATGGAGTTCTCTCCTGGATACGTTGACGGTGGAATCGGTGGTTTCCCTGGAAGGAATCCTTCAAAAGAATGCGCAAGTGAAGCTGGAAGGAAGAGAATTGATCCCTTCCGGTCTGACGATTGAATCGCTTGCTGCGCCACTGCCGTTGACGCGCGATGCGAATATTGACACGCGCTTGGACTACCGTTGGCTGGACCTTCGGGGTGAAAAAGAGAGACTGCTTTTTGAAGTGCAAACGTGCCTTGTTCAGGCAATGCGCGAGTATCTCCTTGAGCGAAGGTTTCTGGAAATTCACACTCCTAAACTGATTGCCGCAGCAAGCGAAAGCGGTGCGGACGTTTTCGAAGTGAATTACTTCGATCGTAAAGCATACCTTGCGCAAAGTCCGCAGTTCTACAAGCAGATGGCCATGGCCGCCGGTTTTGAACGAATTTTTGAAACCGGTCCGGTTTTTCGCGCTGAGAAATCCTATACGAACCGGCATACGACGGAGTTTACAGGATTCGATCTGGAGTTCTCCTATATCGAGTCCTTTCATGACGTTATGGAGTTGGAAGCCGAAATGCTGGCGTTTGCACTTACGCGTGTACAATCGAAATTTGGAGAAGACATTGAGCGGCTTTACGGAACGAAAGTGATCGTTCCCAAACTGCCGTTTCCTGAAATTGCATTATCGGAATTGTATTGCGAACTGGAGCGGCGATACGGATATCACCTTCCGGAGAAGGAACAAGGGGATACGACGACGGAAGCGGAGCAACTGAGTTATCGCTTTGCAATGGAAGAATTTGGACACGAATTTTTGTTCGTATACGATTTTGCTGCAGAAAAACGTGCGTTTTACCACATGCGCAAGAATGGGATTCCGCAAGGGTACGATTTGATCTGGCGTGGCGTGGAAATCACGACGGGCGCACAGCGCGAGCATCGTTACGACGTTCTTTGCCGGCAGGCGGAAGAAAAAGGCCTTGGCGAAGATGTGAAATTTTACACGGAATTCTTCCGTTACGGTTGTCCGCCGCATGGAGGATTTGGGCTTGGCGTTGATCGTCTGACGATGTTGTTGCTGGGTACGGGGATCAAGGAAGCAATGTTCCTCTTCCGTGGGCCGAATCGGTTAACGCCGTGATCATGCGTCAGAAGTACGCTTTCGCATTCGGTTGATAAAGGCAGAGAGCTTACTCTTAATTGAGTAAGCTCTCTGCCGATAGAACAAAAGAAAGTGATTCTTTCAAACAAAAGGAACCGCTGCCTTGAATGGTTGGAATCCGTTACTTCTGGATCACGGTCCCCGCTTTTCCGTTGAGCGCATCAACGGCTTTATCGAGGGAAGTGATGATCGCGCGACGCCCGGATTTGCTGTTGGCGAACCGGACGGCGGCTTGAATCTTGGGAAGCATGGAACCGGGAGCAAAGTGGCCTTCACTGATATACTGTTCCGCTTCGGCAACGGAGATCGTCGAAAGCCGCTTTTCGTTCGGCTTTCCGTAATTCAGGCAAACCTGCTCAACCGCAGTGAGAATTAAGAGCGCATCGGCATCCAGATCCTCAGCAAGTCGTTCGCTCGCCAGATCCTTGTCGATGACTGCGGCCGTTCCGACCAGATTTCCTTTTTCATCACGGATAACGGGGATGCCGCCGCCACCAACGGTGATCACGACAAAACCGCCGTTAATCAGACACTTCACCTCGGGAAGTTCGACGATTTCAACGGGAATGGGCGAGGCGACGACGCGGCGCCAGCCGCGGCCGGCATCTTCCTTGACGGCATAGCCCTTTTCACGCTGCAGCTTCTTTGCTTCTTCTTCGCTGTAAAACGGACCGATGGGTTTGGAAGGGTTCTGAAACGCTTTGTCGTTCTGATCGACGACAACCTGGGTAACGACCGTTGCTGCGCCGGTGTGATTGCCGCGAGCACGCAAAGCTTTGGTCAAGCCCTGCTGCATGTGATAGCCGATCATGCCTTGGCTCATTGCGCCGCAGACGTCAAACGGCATTGCGGGCGTAACGCTGACGGAATGCTCGTTCTGCAAAACGATGCGACCGACCTGCGGTCCGTTGCCATGCGCAAGGATCACCTGGTAACCTTTTTCAATGATATCCGCAATGAATACGGACGTTTTTTCAACAACCTCCAGCTGCGCTTCGGCAGTTGCGGGGCCATTACCCTCCTGCAGCGCGTTGCCGCCAAGGGCGATAACAAGTTTTTCCATGGATTCCTCCGAGTTCTGAAAAAAATAGAGAAATGCTAAATTTACTTTAGCATGCGGTGCGCAGCTTGTCAATTCATTCCTAATCATATTTACGGCAGAATAAAAAATATATTTGAAATGAAGTCTTCGCAGTATGGTATTGCATAATATGGGATCGGGGGAAAAACAACCGTTTGCTTCGAATTACGGGATTTGCACCGGTTTTCAGAACGATTCGATAAAAACGACAATTCGAACATTCGTGTCAGTAGGAAGATTTGTGAAGGATTCATCTCGATGCACTGCACGCAGGAAGAAGAGCGTAGGAAGACGTTTCGTTTAGAGCGTGCGAACAAAACTGAATAAAACGAGTACAGACGAATAAAAACAAGAGTCCTCTGCGGCGGCAGCGAAACGGGTACAGATTTCCGTCGCGCTTGACTTATGAGGATGATTTCGGTAGACTAGCAGTGGTATGCAGAAAGAATGGTACGAAATCAAAGGCGGAAAGCGGCTCGAAGGAACCGTTACCATCAGCGGTGCAAAAAACGCTGCGGTCGCCATCATACCTGCGGCGGTTCTGGCAGGCGAAACGTGCGTGCTTGAGAATTTGCCGCATATTCAGGACGTCCAGTGCCTCAAAGAGATTTTAGAGGAGCTGGGCGTTAGCGTTGATTATACGGACGGCGATTGCATGCGAATCGATTCGCGTACGCTCAAGACGACCAAGGCGCTGAGCGAGGCGGTTTGCAGCATGCGTGCCTCCTATTATTTGCTGGGTTCTCTGCTTGCCCGCTTCGGCGAAGTGGAGCTTGCTTTACCGGGCGGCTGCGTCATCGGTGCGCGTCCCATTGATCAGCATATCAAGGGCATGCGGGCGCTTGGCGCGGAAGTCGAACTGGATTGCGATAAGAATATCGTCCGTGCGCGTGCAAAAAAGCTGGTTGGGGCAGAAGTTTATTTCGACGTAGTCAGCGTAGGGGCAACCATCAACGTGATGCTTGCAGCAAGCATGGCCGAAGGCGTTACGGTGATGAGCAACGTCGCGAAGGAACCGCATGTGGTCGACGTTGCGAATTTTCTGAATATGATGGGTGCAACGGTCAAGGGAGCCGGTACGGACGTGATTCGCGTAACGGGAAAACCCAAACTGCACGGCTGTGGATATGCCATCATTCCGGATCAGATCGAAACAGGAACGTTTATGATTGCCGCCGCAGCAACGATGGGCGACGTTGTGATTAAGAACGTGATTCCGACACATATGGAAGCCATCTCCGCCAAACTGATGGAAAGCGGTGCTCGCGTGATCGAGGGCGACGACGGGCGGGACTTTTATCTGCGCGTCGTAATGAACGAACGTCCCCGCGCGATCAATGTGAAAACCCTGCCGTATCCGGGATTTCCTACCGACCTGCAACAGCCGATCATGGCGTATCTCTGTGCGGCGAACGGGATATCGACGATTAACGAAACGATCTTTGAGAACCGTTTCAACCATGTTCGCGAGCTGCGCCGCATGGGCGCCTCCATCAGCATGAAGGATAATAATACCGCAAAGCTGAAGGGCATCAACGCGCTTCATGGCGCGGATATTTATGCGTCCGACTTGCGCGCGGGCGCGTCGCTTATCGTTGCGGGGCTTGCGGCCGGCGGAACGACGAACGTGCACAACATCCAGTATATCGATCGCGGGTATGAGTATTTGGAGAGTAAATTATCCGGCCTTGGCGCGGAGATCGTACGGCGCGAAAAGTAGCCGAAAAACCGCGACGCGCGATTAGTTTTAGTTTTAGGAAATGAACGGCCCGATAGTTTTGCACGACTGCAAAACTTTTTTTGTTTTGAGGCCGACCTCTATTTGCTCCGGTTCTGGAACTTGAATGATTCTATGGTTTTGTATTGCTGCCAAATTTCTATATTTAGATCGATCTCTGCTCGCGCTCCGCTTCGTTGGAATTGCTCGATGCATCTTTCAAAAAACTGGATTGCAGGAGAAAAAAAGGATTGTGTCACCCTGTGTGGTATTTCGAATCTGCAGAATATTTTTTACAGAACGTATGATTCGAGGGCATATTCACAGTCGGAAGCCCAAAAACAAAACTTATACACATCCAAAAACTCAAAAAACCACGATATGTGGATAACATGGTGGACAATGTGGATAAGGGACTGTGGATAACTCATACAGGATTTCTGAATAACGACTCGGAAGCAGTATCTTTCACACATGGTAAAACGATATTGAAACGGCTTGTTTTGCAGGATTTCCTGCCGTATCGATGGATGGGATCGAAACATAAGCATGGCTGATTTGAGGGAAATCCGGAATGGAATTGACAAGAACGTGGGATACGATATCGGCGTGTTTCTGCTATTGATCCATACGTGCTCTGGCGAAAAAGTGGAGATCCCGCTATACTGTAGGTAAGAAAAACGCCTGACGTGCGTTTTACTTAGGAGGCGCAGATGCGTTTATTTATTGGAATCCCGTTGCCGCCGGATATTCTTCGCGTGGTATCGTCCGCCCGTGTTGCGCTTGAGGAATCCGGCGCGAACGGGCGCTTTGTCCCGCGGGAAAACTACCATATCACGCTCCATTTTCTGGGCGAAACAAACGAACTGGCGGACGCCGTGGATGCACTGCGCGAAGCGATCCGGGATATTCGGCCTTTCGTACTGCGGCTGGGAGGATACGGTTCGTTTAAGACGGACGGTTCGCATACCGGATTTGTCTCCGTTTCCTGCGAAGGCGGGGAGCTCGACCGGCTTTACGAAACGTTGGAGTCCGCGCTATGGGAGCGAGGCTTTTCCAAAAACCGAGGGAAACTTTCGCCGCATATCACACTCGGCAGAAAGATAGAGGGCGACGAAGAATTTGAATTGCCGCCGCAGAAAGCTGCGTTTATGGCAAACGCGATCGTGCTTTACGAAAGCCGCAGCGAGAACGGACAAATGAAATATACGCAATTGCACCGGGAGATTTTAAAATGAGCGCGTTGCTCACCCTTCTGCTCGGCCGCGCCGGAACGGGGAAAACACCGCGGATTGTCGAGGAACTGCGAAACAAGCAGCGATCTGGCGAGCGCGCGGTTTTGATCGTGCCGGAGCAATACACCTATGAGGCGGAGCGCCTCTTAGCGGAAGCGCTGGGCGGGCTGATCGGCGTTCAGGTGTTCAGTTTTGATCGTTTGGCGCAGCGCTTGCTGTCCTTTGGAGGGCAAACGCGTCCGTTTCTCTCGGAGCAGGGATATCGAATGGTCATTCGCCGCGCGATCGATCGAAAGAAGGATGCGCTCAAGGTCTTTTCACTTGCCGCCGGCCAGCCCGGGTTTGTTGAGGAGGCGGAGACCTTTTTTCATGACTTCAAGCATGCCGGGTTAACGCCGGATGCACTGGATGGGCTGATTATCCGCCTGCCGGCCGACGCGCCGATCACGGACAAGCTTTCGGACTTAGCCGTACTTTATCGGGAGACGGAAGCCTATCTGGAACAGCGGTATATCAGTCTGGACGATGCGGTGAACGAGGCGTCCCGCTTGCTGCCGGCTTCGTTTGTCGCTGGATTGCCGGTTTATATCGACGGGCTGGATTACCCGAACCGGCAAGTGCTCGGTATGGTGGAACAGATGCTGCTCTGCTGCCCGGAAGTAACGATTTCTCTGCGCGTGGATTGTGTGCGGCGTGCGGATGACGACTTGTTCGAGCCGGAGCGGGAGGTGCTCGCTTTGCTGAACACGGTTGCCGAGCGCGCGGGCGCTGCCGTACAGGAAGTCCGGCTTTGCGAGCAATCGAGCGCGGGCGAGCCGCTGATGCGGCATATCGAGCGGAACCTCTTTGCATATCCTGCGGAGGAATACCGCAGCGACGCATCAAAACTGACGATTTTTGGCGCGAGTGACCGCCGTGCGGAAGCGGAGTCCCTTGCGGAGGCAATCCTGGAACTGGCGCGAGGCGGCGTTCGTTATCGCGACATGGCGGTGATTGTTTCGGATCTGGAAGCCTATTCCAACTTGATTCAGCGTGCGTGCGCGCGGCGTGGAATTCCTGTGTTTCTGGATCAGAAACGCCCGCTAACGGGACATGCCGCGGTGGACGGGGTTCTGGGGGCGGTACGTTTTGCCGCGCTCGGCTATGGAACGGCCGATTTTCAAACGTACTTTAAATGCGGCTTTGCACCCTGCGAGGATTCGGATGCGGAGTCGCTTGATTTATATCTGCGCCGCACCGGGTTACGCGGGAGCGCATTGCTCAAACCTCTGACTCGTGCGGAGTCGGAGGAGGGGGCGGAACGGGCGCGAGGCGCAATCGTTCCCGCTCTGGAGACGCTGTCAAAAGGGCTTGCGCGCGCAACGGTCTCCGAGCAGGTTCGTGTACTCTATTTGTTTCTGAAGGAGATTGATCTTCAGCGTCTACTGGAGGAAAAAGCGGAGCGTCTGACGCGGGAGGGGCGCCTGCCGGAAGCGCAGGAACACGCGCAGGTCTGGAACTATCTGGTAGAGTTGCTGGATCAGCTGGATGAAATCTTAGGGTCCCTCAATGTGGGGAAAAAGGGCTTTGTCGGGTTGCTGGAAGAGGGACTAAGCGGTTGCAGTGTCGGCGTTGTGCCGGGCACGGCGGATCAGGGGCTCGTGGGAGATGCGGTTCGGACCCGCAGCCGTCGTGTGCGCGCGCTGTTTGTGATCGGTGCAAACGAAGGGGTTCTTCCCCGTCCGCAGCAAAACGATGGACTAATCGACGATGCGGAGATTCAGAGCTTGCGCTCTTTTGGTGCGGATCTGCGCAGAACGTCCGACGAAATGACAGCTTCCGATCGTCTGGATCTGTATACGGCTTTTTCGAAAACGGACGAGTATCTGTATGTCAGTTATGCATACGGGGATGGCAGCGGCGAACTTTCGCCCTCTCCGCTTGTGGAGCGGCTCCGCAAGATTTGCCCGACTTGCCTCGTGAAGACGGATATCGAATCGACGGATGCGCTACCAGATTGTATCGCGGAAGCGCTGACGCTGGTTGCCGGCGATCTGAGACGGTTTCGCGATGAGAAGGTATGTCCTGAGCGGTTGCCCGCACTGGTGGAATGGTTGCTAAGCCGGGACGATACGCGCGAGCTGACGCGGCGCATGCTGGCGGAGAGTACGGCAAGGTTCAAGCAGTTGACGATCGGGCGTGAAGCGGCGAAGAAGCTCTACGGGACTCGGGTTACCATGAGTGCCAGCCGTCTGGAGAGCTTTAACAGCTGCCCGTTTCAGCATTTTGTCCGTTACGGTCTGCACGCGGAGGAAACAAAGGAATATACCGAGCGAGCGGCGGATCTCGGGGCGTTCTATCATGCGGCCCTGGAGGCGTTTGTTCGCACGGTAAACGAGCGTGGACTGGACTGGCGGCAATTGACGGACGAAAACGCAATCGCGCTGCTAAACGAGTTGCTGCCCGGCGTGCTCGCAAATCATAATTATGGGATTCTTGTTGAAAACGAGCGAATGCGGGCTACGGTGTTCCTCCTGATCGAGGTCGTACATCAAAGCGCGCTGGCCATTTTGAATCAGGCGCGCTCCGGAAGGTTTGCGCCGGTGCTGACGGAAGTCCGGTTTGGACAGGGAGCGCCGTTTCCTCCGATCCGATTGGCTTTATCCGATGGCAAAGAAGCGTTGCTTGGCGGTGTGATCGACCGCATCGATCGCGCGGCTGTGAACGGGCGTGAAATGACGCGGATTATCGACTACAAAACAGGCGGTAAAGAGTTTGATTTCTCCGGGGTTTTAAATGGCCTTACGCTGCAGCTTCCGCTCTATCTTCTGGCGGCTGCGGAGTGCAGCGAGACGCGCGCAGGATTCTATTACATGCCGATTCTTCAGCCGGTTGTTTCGGATACGGAAGAGGATGTCGAGTCGGCTGCAATGGATGCGTTTCGTCTTAAGGGCCTGACGCTTTCCGACCCGGACGTGATTTCGGCCAGCGATTTTGCGATCAGTGGAATATCCGGTATTCTGGGCGGCGTTCGGAAGGTTGGCGAAGAGACGTATTCCGGCAGTGTTTGTACGCAAAGGGAGATGGATCTGCTGATTGAAGCGGCAAAAAAGAAATCGGAGGAGACGCTTTTTTGTATGCTGGAAGGCGAGATGACCGCTTCCCCCGCCGCGCGTCAAAAGCGGAAACAGGCCTGCGTTTATTGCGATTACAACAGCATCTGCCGGTTTGACGCGCGGGTACCCGGCGCGCGGGTAAGGTTGCTGAAATCCGTCAAACAGGATGCGTTTTTTGATTTGCTCAACGAAGGAGAGCACGATGCGCTGGACAGATGAACAGCTTTCGGCGATCACGTCCGAAGGAAATTTAATCGTTTCCGCCGCGGCAGGCGCCGGTAAAACCGCCGTTTTAACCGAGCGGATTGTTTCCCGTGTGGCGGGCGGCGTGCCGATGGATGAAATGCTGGTGCTGACGTTTACGCGTGCCGCCGCGGCGGAGATGAAAAGCCGGATAGCGAATCGGCTCAATGTTCTTGCGGAGGAGGCGGAAAATCCGGCGCAGATTCGTTTTTTACGCAGGCAGGCGCGCAATGCCGACGGCGCTTATATCTCCACAATTCACGCGTTCTGCGCGCGTGTGCTCAGGCGGCATTACCACGCGGTCGGCCTGCCGGCGCGCGCGCGTACGGCGGATGAAATGGAGAGCGCCGCTCTGATGGAGACCGTGCGGGACGAGCTTTTAACGATGCTTGCCACCGAAGAAAATGCGGATTACCGCGTTTTGCTTTCCGTGTTCGGAGGAGAGCAACCGGTCTGGGATGCGGTAATGGCGGCTTACCGTTATACCCGCGCGGAGCCGGACCCGGAAAGGTGGCTGACGCTTGCGGCGAGGCGGTATGAGGACGATGCTGCACTCGAAGCAATTTTAAACGATGCAGTGGCCTTTTCGCAGGAGGAGGTCGCGCTCATGATGGAGCCGCTGACTGCGGCGCGCGATTCGCTGTCCCCTGAATGGGCGACGGTCATTCCGGCGTTGGACGACGATCTTTCGCGGTACCGGGCGTTGCTGCTGCATAAGAACTACGACTCTTATCGTTCTGCACTCAGGGGAATTGAATACACGGTGATGCGGTTTCCGCGTGGAACGGCGGACGAGGAAAAAAAGCCGGTGCAGGCCGTTCGGCAGGCGGGAAAAGACCTGGTCAAAGAGCAGTTGAAACGATTTGCCCGTGAAAAGCAGGAAACGCTGAATGTGCTTCGCCGTTCCGGCGAAGCAGTCAGTGCGCTGACCAGGATCGTTTGCCGGTTCGAGCAGACCTATCGCGACGCGAAACGCGTGTCCAATATTATGGATTACGACGATTTGGAGCATCTGACGCTGGAGGCTCTGCGGCAGGAAGAGATCGCGAAGGAGTATCGCGAAAAGTTTCGCTGGATCGCCGTGGACGAATATCAGGACAGCAACCGTGTGCAGGAGGCGATTCTTGGTCAAATCTGCCGCGGGGACAATCTGTTTTTTGTGGGCGATGTTAAACAGTCCATCTACCGGTTTCGGCAGGCGGAACCGGGGCTTTTTCTGGAAAAGCTTTCCGCCTTTTCCGGCGAACTGGGTTCGCGCGTCGATCTTTCCAGTAATTTTCGCAGCTCCAAAGAGGTACTGGCGGCGGTCAACGAAGTGTTTGAGGCGATTCTGAACGAAGCTTCCGGCGGGATCGACTATGACGCACGCGCACGCCTATTGCCTGGCGTCGATCAGCCGGAGGGAACGGCAGAGTTGCATCTGATCTGTCGTAACCGAGAGGAAAACGCGGGTGATGCCGAGGAGGATCCACTGGAAGACGCGGCAGATCTTGAAGTGGAGGCGCGGCTGATCGCCCATCGGATTCATGAAATAATGCAGGGCGAAACCTGCTTTGATTCGTCTGCGGGTGGAGCGCGCGCGTACCGATATGCGGATTTTGCAGTGCTGCTGCGTGCCGGTACGGATGCGCAAGTCGTATCGCAAACGCTGTCTCAACAGGGGATTCCCTGCTATGCGCAGTCCAGCGGCGGTTACTTTGACGCGATCGAAGTTCAGATCTTTAAGAATCTGCTTTCTATAATCGACAATCGAAGGCAGGATGTTGCGCTGCTTTCGGTGCTCTGCTCGTCCATCGGCGGGTTTACCTATGAAGAATTGGCAAATATCCGCGCGCTGCATCCGGAAGGTTCTTTCTTTGAAGCGTTCGCCGCTTGTGCAGAAGCGAAAATCGATGCGTTGGGATCGCGGGCAAATCGCTTTTTACTGAAACTGGATCGTTACCGCGCGGAAAGCTGGATTCACACTGTGGAAGCGCTTTTAGGCAAACTGCTGGACGAGACGGGATTTTATGAGGAAATGGGTGCCGGTTATGGCGGCGCACAGCGACAGGCGAATTTAAACGCCTTGCTTGAAAAGGCGCATGCGTACGAGTCGTCCGGAAGACGAGGCGTGTGGAATTTTCTTCGTTATATCGAGCTGGCGAGAAACAGCGCGTCTGTGGGTGCGGCACAGACCGTGACCGCAGACGTGGTGCGCATTTTAACGATTCATAAATCAAAGGGGCTGGAGTTTCCCGTCGTATTTGTTGCGGGGCTAGGAAAGAGGTTCAACCAGACGGACGTCAACAGCAGCCTCCAATTGCATGCCCGATTCGGAATCGCCCTTCGCGTGATTGACAATGAGGGGAATTACCGGGTGAAACGGGATACCCTTGCGCGCGTTGTTCTTTCGCAGAGAGTCCGTCGCGAGCAGCTGGCGGAGGAGATGCGAATTCTGTATGTCGCGATGACGCGTGCAAAACGGAAACTGATTCTAACGGCCTGCCTGAATGCTCCCGGGGAAAAATACGCGCTCGCACCGCGGAAACCTTTCGTATGGCAGGTGTTGCGCAGTTCCTGTCCCGCTCAATGGCTGATTATGGGTACGCATAAGGCGCTGGAGACGCAAATCCATGAACGCGAGGCGTTCCTTGCGGGATCGCAGCCGGAAATTCCAGAACGTCTTCCGCCGTTTGACCCGGTGGTGCTGGCGGCGATTGATGAAAGACTGAGCTGGACGTATGCTCACGTGCAGGCGGCGATGCTGCGTGCAAAGGACGCCGTAAGCAGAATTGGAAAACCGGAAGACGCGCCGCCGGAATTCCGTGTTCCGGCGTTTCTCGGCGAGGAAACGAGCGCTGTTTTTACCGGAACGGCTACGCACGCTGCGATGCAGTATCTGCCGCTGGGGCACGCGATGGAGGGGGGTGCCGTCGATGCCTATTTATCCGATCTTCGGGAAAACGGGTGTATTTCGCTGGAGCAGGAGCGCGCCGTCGACCGGGATGCCGTCGCATGGTTTACAAACGGAGATCTTTACCGGCGGATGTCGTCTGCCGCGCGACTTGAACGCGAATTGCCGTTCTCCTACCCGATCAGCGCGCAGGCGCTCTACCAGATTCCTGCGGATGAAACGGTTTTGCTCCAGGGGGTTATCGACGTGTGCTTCCTTGAAAACGGCGCGTGGACGATTGTGGATTATAAAACGGATCGGATTCGACCCGGGGAATCTGCCCAGGCGGTGGCGGACCGGCACGCCGTGCAATTGGATCTTTATGCGCTGGCGCTGGAAGCAATTACCGGCGTAAAAGTTGAAAAGAGGCTTGTCGTATTGTTCAGCTATCGTTCGGTTGTGGCGGTTTCGCCCGGAAAAGTCCCGGAAATTTCGTAAAAACGCTTGCAGGAATCCTGCCGGAGTGTTACGATAGCCGCGCATAGTGATAAAACGCTATGAGAAAAGAATCAGCTTCGGGGCGGGGTGCAATTCCCCACCGGCGGTGATGCGGCAGACATGCCGATAAGCCCGCGAGCCGCATTGGCGGTCGAAACGGTAAGAATCCGTTGCCGACGGTAAGCTGCGAACCGGTCGTTCGCAGGAAGTCCGGATGGAAGAAGCGATATGCCATTTTGATAAACGACATGGCAAGCGCCCCGTGAATGTAAATTCGCGGGGTTTTTCAGATGGAAGGAGAACCTGTTATGAAATTCAGAACCAATGTGGACCGTCTTGTTAAACTCGGCATGCTGACCGCGCTTTCCATCATTCTGGTATATGCGATTCATTTCCCGATTTTTCCCGCTGCGAGTTTTCTGGAATACGATATGGCGGATGTGCCGATTCTGATTGGCACCTTCCTCTATGGGCCATGGTGGGGGCTGGCGTTAACCGCTACGGTCAGCGTGCTGCAATGGCTGCTGGTTTCCCCGCAGAGCCTTTGGGTTGGAGCGGTGATGCATTTCTGCGCGACCGGCTCCTATGTGATTGCTGCCGGGCTGATCTATCGCAGCAGAAGAACACGCGTCGGCGCACTGATCGGGATGGCGGTCGGCTGTGTCCTTCAGACGCTGATGATGGTTCCCATGAACCTGATATTTACGGTGCACTTTTTTGGCGTTCCCAAGGAAACGGTGTTAACGCTGCTTCCAACGGCGATTATTCCGTTCAACGCCATCAAAACTGTGGGAAATTCGCTCATTACGTTTCTTTTGTATAAACGCATTTCCAAGTTGTTTGAGCGAAGTTTCATTCAAAAGGACAGGAACGACCTTACAATCGAGCATTAAGAGATCTTCTTTTCCGGTATATTGTGAAATAGTAAGGAATTCCTTCAGTTTACGGTGCGCAGGCGCGCATGACGTGGTAAAATAATCGCATAAAATTCATCGATCCTACTTGACGAAAAGCGTCGGACGGAATAGTATAGTAACAGTAATTGTTACTAGCAAGCAGTATCCATGCCGCCCGTCGCCCGATCTTATGAAAAGAGAGGTGCAAAAAGCACATGCGGTATTCGCATCAACGGGAGCGTATCTTCCGAACGGTCGTGGAAAGCAGCGAGCATCCCACCGCGAATATGGTCTATGAGCAGCTTAAAGCGGATATGCCAAGGCTCAGCCTTGGGACGGTTTATCGCAATCTAAATCAGCTTGCGGATGCGGGTCGTCTGAAAAAGATCCCGCTCGCGGATGGCAGCTGTCGGTTTGATAAAACGAAGGAGTCGCATTCGCACATCGTCTGCGAGGTCTGCGGAAGCGTTGCCGACGTGCACTTGCCTTCGTTTCAGGCGCTCGAACAGGCGATTGCGGAAGAAACAGATTTTGTATTGCGCTCTTATGACGTGGTTTTGCGCGGCGTATGCAAACATTGCCGGCAGGATGCCAAAGAGAGCATTGGATAAGTTTTCATGAGATCGGTCCTGGTGAGCCGAAACTTCTCGTTGTAATAACACCGATATCAGAACAGGAGGATGATTTTTATGGAACTCAAAGGCAGTAAAACGGAAAAGAATTTACAGGATGCATTTGCCGGCGAATCGCAGGCGCGTAACAAGTACACGTATTTTGCGTCGGTAGCAAAAAAAGCGGGGTATGAGCAAATTTCCGAGATTTTTCTGGAAACCGCTGAGAATGAGAAAGAGCATGCAAAGCTTTGGTTTAAAGCGTTGCATGGCGGGGAAATGCCGAGTTTAGAGGAAGCGCTGAAAATGGCTGCCGAAGGCGAGCATTACGAGTGGACCGATATGTACAAGCGCATGTCGGAAGAAGCGAAAGCCGAAGGTTTTGATAAACTCTCCTATCAGTTTGCAGCGGTTGCCGCAATTGAAAAGACCCACGAAGAGCGCTACAACACGCTTGCAAAGAATATTAAGGATGCGCTTGTCTTTGCAAAGGATGGAAAGGTCGTTTGGCAGTGCCGCAATTGCGGTTATCTCTATGAAGGCACCAAGGCGCCGGAAATCTGCCCAGTCTGCGCACACCCTAAGGCGTTCTTTGAAGTGCGGAAGGCTAATTATTAATCGTTAATCCATACGATTCTGCGAGAACTTATATCGGCGGCCTGCTTTTTACAGGTCGCTGATTTTTTCACGAAAATCGCTCGTTTGGGGGTGGCAAGACCGGGAAAAACAACGTAAAATATTCGTTGTTAGCACTCTATGGGGATTGATGCTAAAAGTTCACAGTCTCGTAGTCGTGATGTTACATTATGCGGTAAAGCGTGTTTGCATTGGCCATAGATAGCCGCTATACTGAATCTACAATCATGGGGTGCTTGTCAAGTTTTACATCCCTGATGGAGGTGAAAACAATGGATCTGCATGGAATCGTCACATTGCCTGTAATTCCGCTGCGCGGAATCGCGGTTTTGCCAGGCGAGGTAATGCATTGCGATATTGGGCGGAAAAAGACGCTTTCCGCAATGGAACAGGCGCTTTCGGAGGAAGGCTATGCTCTGTTTGTTGCGCAAAAAAACGCCAAGATCGTGGATGTATCCCCGGAAGATTTATATACGGTCGGTACGATCTGCCGAATCCGGCAGGTGTTTCGTATTCAAAACGATACGGTACATCTTCTGGTGACCGGTGCCGTCCGGGCCCGGATTATCGGCATGATATCGGAGAATCCGCACTATACCGCTCAGTTGGAAGTGATTGAAGACGTTGAGCCGGACGAATATACGGTTGAAGCGTTGCGCCGTCGGCTAAGCGAAGGGTTTACCGAGCATGCCAATCAGCGGGACCGCTTGACGCAGGATCAGAAGGACGTGGTGCTGGCTCAGGGAACGCTATCGGAATTGACGGACGCGGTTGCGCAGCATGTGGTCAGTAAACTCGAGGATAAGCAGAAGCTTATTGAAGAAGCGGATTTGGTTGCCCGCGCGTCAAGTTTGCTGGGGGTCATCGAAAACGAACTGATGGTCATGCAGGTGGATCGCAGGATCGCCGGCAAGATCAAAGCCGCCGTCGAGCGCAATCAGAAGGAATTTGTTCTGCGCGAGCAGCTCAAAGCCGTTCAGGAAGAGCTTGGCGAAGGCGAGGACGATATTCTGGAGGAATATCGTGCGCGGGCAGAAAAGAAAGCGCTTCCGCCGGAGGTTCGAAAAGCGCTCAATAAGCAGCTTGATCGTTTCGCAGGGTTACCGAACGG
This sequence comes from Eubacteriales bacterium, assembly GCA_034933205.1. Lineage (GTDB taxonomy): Bacteria > Bacillota > Clostridia > Christensenellales > CAG-138 > UBA7703. Next base: position 51,328 of record JAYFNY010000052.1, on the reverse strand, counting down.
TTCCCACGAAGCGCCTATGGCACAGGCATATATCGAGCTGATCCTCGATTTACCCTGGACCGAGGAAACGGTGGATAATCTCGACCTCGTTCATGCACGGCAGGTGCTGGATCGCGACCATTCCGGCATGGATAAGGTTAAGACACGTATCATTGAAACGCTGGCCGTACAGCGCCTGACCAATAACCCGCAGGGGCAGATTCTCTGCCTTGTCGGCCCTCCGGGCGTTGGGAAAACATCGATCGTTCGCGGTATTGCAGAAGCGATGGGACGCAACTTTGTAAGGATGAGCCTCGGCGGCGTTCACGACGAAGCGGAGGTTCGCGGGCACCGGCGCACCTACATTGGCGCGCAGCCGGGCCGTGTCGTCGAAGCGATGCGCAAAGCGGGATCGATCAACCCTGTTCTGCTGTTTGACGAAATCGACAAACTCGGAAACGACATGCGCGGAGATCCCTCCAGCGCGATGCTCGAGGTATTGGACGGAGCGCAGAATTTTGCGTTCGTCGACCATTTTCTCGAACTGCCGTACGATCTTTCGCATGCGATGATGATTACGACGGCAAACGATGCGGGGTCGATCCCCCGTCCGCTACTCGACCGGATGGAGCTGATCGAAGTTCCAAGTTATCTTTTTGATGAAAAGGTCGAAATCGCGCGGTGCCATCTTTTACCGAAGCAATTGGAGAAGCACGGGTTGAAAAAGAGCAATCTGCGCGTTTCGGATGCGGCGATTGGTACGTTGATTGGCGGTTACACCCGCGAAGCCGGCGTCCGTGAACTCGAACGGGTTCTCGCAAGCGTATGCCGGAAGGCGGCCTGCGAATTAGCCGAAGGGAAGACGCGCATTACGCTGACCGATGCGCGGATTACCGAGTGGCTTGGGCCGCAGAAATTTAAAAAGACCGAACCGCTCCGTCCGGATACTGTCGGCGTGGTGACGGGGCTGGCCTGGACAAGCGTTGGCGGCGAGACGCTGGAGGTGGAATCTGCAGCGGTGCCCGGAAAAGGCGTGCTTCAACTCACCGGCCAGCTCGGCGACGTCATGCAGGAGTCCGCAAAGGCGGCGATGACGTATGTGCGCGCCAATACGACGCGATTTGGTATTGATCCAAGCTTCCTTGAAACACTGGACGTACATATTCACGTGCCCGAGGGCGCCGTCCCGAAGGACGGCCCGTCCGCTGGGGTTGCAATGGCCACGGCGCTGGTTTCCGCTCTGACGGGAATCCCGGTGAAAAGCTCGGTTGCCATGACGGGTGAAGTGACGCTTCGCGGCCGCGTTCTGCCGATTGGCGGGCTGCGGGAAAAACTGCTGGCCGCCGTGCGCGCAGGAGTGGATCGCGTGGTGGTTCCGAAAGCGAATCGCGAGGATCTTTACGATGTGCCGGCGGATATCAAGGGTGCGCTAAAGATCGATTATGCGGAAACAGTGGACGACGTATTGAACGTAGCCCTCACCATGCACCCGCATACAAATGAACCGAGGCTGAGTCTGCCCGGATTGGATATGACGCATGAAGCAGTTCGTCATTAAGCAGGCGGAGTTTCTTACAAGCGTGGGGCAGGGCCAGGAATACCCTGCCCCGCTTCCATGCGAAATTGCGATCGTCGGCAGAAGCAACGTAGGAAAAAGCAGTCTGATCAATACGCTTTGTGGGAACCGAAAACTGGCGAAGACCTCGCAAACGCCGGGGAAAACGCGGTTGATCAACTATTTTCTTCTCAACAAGGAATTCTATTTCGTCGATCTGCCCGGTTATGGTTTTGCAAAGACCAGCAAAGCGGAGCAGCGCGGCTGGGGGGAACTGATGGAGGACTACCTTAGCAGCGGAAGGCCGAAGCATCTGTTTTTGCTAATCGATATCCGGCATGAACCTTCCGCGGAAGATCGACAGATGTTTGCCTGGACGCTCTACTCCGGCATTCCCTACACGGTAGTGGCAACCAAAGCCGATCAGCGGAACCGCTCGCAGCGTTCCGCCGCGGCGAACCGGGCGGCAAAGTTGCTGGGCGCACCACCGTACGCCGTACCGTTTTCTTCGGAGGAATCGATTGGGAAAGAGGAGTTGCTTCAGCGAATCGGACAGATTTATGAAGATGCGAAGCGGATTTCGGTGCGTGTGGAACAGGCGCAGGACGAGTGCGAGCCGGTATGAAACACGAGCGTATCTCACTGTTTTAAGCGGTATATCAACGTCAGGAACGTCCATTCCCGGAGAAAATGATATTTTTCTTGACACACATCCTATTCTTTAGCATAATACGAAACGTAATGTTTGGAATTGAAGGCAGGGCGAAGACCTATGGCATTGCATAAGTGCCCAAAATGCGAATTGAATTATATCCGCGAAGGCGAAGAATACTGCGAGGTATGCAGGCGGGAAATGAAGCGTGCTCAGGCGCGGGGCAAGCATCCCGACGAAGAGGGAGACGACGATGAAGTCGTTATGTGTTCCGAATGCGGCGAGGCGCCCGCGGTGCGCGGCAGCGATCTTTGCGCAGCGTGCCTGCGCGAGCAGAAGCGGCAGGTCGAGTTGGAGAATGCTACCGAGGTGAGCAACCGGGACGAGGAGTTTTCTCCGAACGACGAGGAAATTGGGGACGAGGAGATCGAACCGGAGGAAGAATAATCCCGGGCGATGCCCGCATAGACAGAGAGGAGCGAACGGATGCCCATATACGCCATAGCGGACTTGCATCTTTCGCTGGCCTCCGATAAGCCGATGGATGTATTTGGCGAAACCTGGCGCGGGCATATGGACAAAATCGAGAAGAACTGGTGTGAGGTCGTATCGCAAGATGATCTTGTGCTGATTCCCGGCGATATTAGTTGGGCAATGCAGCTTACCGCCGCATTGCCCGATCTTTCGTTTATCGGGAAACTGCCAGGGAAAAAGATCCTTTTAAAAGGGAATCACGATTATTGGTGGAGCGCCATCGGCCGGGTGCGCGCCGCATTACCGGAGGGGATGCATGCGCTGCAAAACGATTCTTTCGTGGAAAATGACGTTGGCATCTGCGGCAGCAGAGGGTGGCTTTGCCCGGGTAGTTCGAACTTTTCTCAGGACGATGAAAAGATATATTTACGTGAACTCGACCGTCTTTCCCTTTCGTTGCGGTCTCTGCCTGTCATGGATCGCAAAATTGCCATGATGCATTTCCCTCCTTTTTCCGATAAGGATCGTGCGAGCGGGTTCACCGAGCGATTGGAAGAGGCCGGCGTGCAGATCGTCGTCTATGGTCATTTACACGGGGAGGCGAACCGGTATGCGTTCGAGGGGGAGCGAAACGGCGTGACGTACCACTGCGTTGCAGCGGATAAAATTGGGTTTACACCCAAACGGATCAGCGGCTGAACCAAGGATAAAAAAACGAGACAAGTTCGGGCTGTCCGTAATACGCGTGGTCTTGGCCCTTTCGATTTGCGGTTGAGGCAAACAAAAGTCGGCAACAAAAAGCGCCCGTTCCCAATTGGGAACGGGCGCTGCGTGCATATTTGGAGGTTATGCGGCATCCTTTTGCTCGCATCGTACGAGAAGACGGTTGGTTCCATTATCCTTGCAGGTCATCAGAGTCAATCCCGCGTCGCCCTGGTACGTGTTAAGTGCACTGAACGCATCCGGTGCAATGCTCTTAATCTGATAGACGACATATCGCAACCGTTCTCCGGTGGAAGCGTTCGTCAGGAAGACTTCGCTTCCGACGGTGAGTTTGCTGAGACGCCCAAAGTGGGAACCATTCTTGTAGTTGTGCCCAATGATCACGAGATTGCCGTTCTCGTTTGGCGCCGGTCCTTTATAACGGCAAACAGAAATTTTGAGGAGTTTGTACGACCACTTTCCGATGATGGGAAGCTCTTCATTCAACTCCGGGATTTCCAGAATACCGATTACGCCGTCCTGACCCGCTGCGTCGATGATTTTCTGTATTGTGACATCCAGGTCCGAAACGGCTTCCGGTGCATCCGGGCGGACATATTCGCCGCTTTCGGATTCGGCGCTTACGGAGCCGTCGTTTTCGAGATGCTCGTTCGCGCTTGTCGCGGCGGTAGCGTCCGCATTTGCGTTGGTTTGCTCAAACGAGCTGTCGGTCGGTTCGGGTGTGTCCGTTGGATCCGCGCTGCCTGTCGCATCCGGTGAGCTCGAAGCGGATGGGCTAACTGTCGCTTTTGCCTTGTAAGCATCCAGCAATACTGCGGCGTTGTTTCCCGCTTCTTCGCCTTCCATGTATTTCACGCCAAGTAAAATCAGCGCTACAACGCCAAGCAGAATGGCGGTTAATCCAAGAAGACGGATGGAGCGAAGTTCCCGATGACTCTTTCTTGAAGGAGAATGGTCGGTTCTTGCGGCAGGTAGCCCGTTCGGCTCCGTGCGCTTATGCTGCGGTGTTCTTTTTACGGATGCCATACCAAACCCCGGCGGCGGCGAGGAGCGCCGCACTCAGTCCACCGAACACGTATACAAGCGTCATATCCTGGCCGGTTTGCGGTAAACTGCTCAGGCCGGATATATTGATTGTATGATATTCCTTGTTGCCGGTATCGCTGTTGATCCAGGCATAAAGGCGTGTGCCGGCGGAAGGGGTATTGTATTTAGCGTAGAGTTGGATATGCGCTTCGCCGTTGTGCATATCCGCGCGATGATCGTTGATGCTGTCGCTGGTAAGACTTAGGTAGCTGCTGCTCCAGCTCCAGTGGACGGTGCTGGTATCGTCGTCATAAACCGTGCCGTCCGGGTTCTTCAGGTAAACGGTATACGTGCCGGTGCGCGTGGTTTTGTTCAGGTCGCTCGGACCGACGATATCAAGATGCTTGACCGTGGAGACCGTTATCGTTGCCGTTCTGGAAATACCCCCGACGGTTGCCGTAATGGTGGCCGTGCCGTTTGTTGCGGCTAAACTGGAGGTGAAATTGATCGTGGCAACACCGGAAGAAACGCTCGATGTTGTGGAGGAAAGCGCACCGATTCCGAGATCGGAGTTGCCCCAGTTAACGGTAGCTCCGTTGGGAATCACAGTGCCTCCGTTTGTGACGGAGAGCGTAAGCGTTGTTGTTGCGCTGCCATTGGTGAGCGTTTGGCTCGGCGGGTTGAGCGTAACGGTTGGCGCAACGACCGTGATGGACGAAGTTGCGGTCTGTGTAGGCATGCTGTTGGCGGGCGTATTTGTTGCGGTAATGGTTGCGGTTCCGCTGGCAACGGCGGTGACCACGCCGGAAGTGGGGTCAACCGTCGCTACGGAAGTATTGCTGCTGCCGAATACGACGGTGCCGGTGTAATGATCCGGTACTATTGTGGTCGTGCCCCCGATTGCAAGCGTCGCACTGGTCGGTGCAACCGTCATCGGGTTGACGGTGATTTCGATCGTGCCCGTAACGTCGGTTGTCGTGTTGTCATCATGGACGGCGAGCGTAACGGTCTGTTTGCCGGCAGTGCGGCCAGTAACGGTAGTAGGAGTAGAGTTTGTCGGAGTCATGGTAAGAATGCCTGCCGCAGTTGGCGTCCATGAATATACGGGATTGTTCAGAGCACTGCCCGAGGACGCGTTAACCGATGCGCTTAGCGTAAGCTGATCTCCAACGAGAATCGTCGTGGAACCGGATGCGATAATCGCAACAGTGTCAACAGTTGCCAACGCAATATTCGGTATGCCAAGCATTATAAGGGCGAACGCAAGTGAAAAGAACACGGCGAACGCCCGGATCCATTTGGTGCGGTTCATAATAAAATTCCTCCTTTAGTACGGAGCGCATGTTTCGGAGAGTACGGGAGTTTCATGGACTGATATCATCATACGGACACGCGGAAGCAAAGTCAACAAATCGACAGAATCGTTTTCCGTTTTGTTACGCATTCGTAACGAATCCGTTGATTTCGGGCATAAAATCCGGCTGCAGTTGTATACATAAGGAAAAGCCGGAGAGAATGGAAAAGCCTCCGAATACGCACTTCGGAGGCAAGCTGAATTGGATGTGAACAGCGGAAATTACAACCGCACTCAACGGTAAAACGTATTTCCTCCGATAAATTCCCGCAGGATCGACGTCGGCGGGATTTCATCCTCGACATTGGCTTCGATGAAATAGTTCAGAAATTTCACGATGGAGTGCGCTTCGTCGTAGTAAGGGCTTTCCGGCTGTACCGCGCTGAGCAAAGGGAATATATGCTTTTTCAAAACTGCCGGTTCGTAGATCAGCGTCGTATTGAAAATAGCGTCCGCATCCTCCTGGAAGGGGAAGATCCACTTCTCCTCTCCTGCGCGTACGCTGTCCCACATGGAAAGCGTGCGTTCAATGGAAGCGCCGCGTGTTTCGTAATCCCGCACCATGCGGCGAAGAAGCCGAAGATAAGTGGTTGGCACGCGGTTATGGTCGTCGAGGTTGAGTGTGGTCAGCGCGGAAACATAAAGGCGGAAAATCAGCTTTTTCTCCACCGAGTCGGACAGAAGCATGGGGTTGAGCCCATGAAGGCCTTCGATGACCAGCGGCGTGCTTTCGTCCAGATGGAGCGTTCGGCCCTGTGTTTTGCGGCATTGACGGATAAAGTCGAAACAAGGAAGCTCCACTTTCTCGCCGCGCAGCAGCCGGCTCAGATCGCTCTGAAACTGCGGAATATCCAACGTGGCGATATCTTCCAGATCGATCTTGCCGTCGGGACCCGGTTTCAGCTTTTCGCGGTCCAGATAATAATCGTCCAGAGAAACAAGAACCGGCGTTTTGCCATGCACGCGCAGTTGCGTGCAGAGACGGTTTGCGCTCGTGGTTTTACCGCTGCTGGAAGGTCCCGCGATCAGGATCGCCCGCGCGCCGCGTTCGATGATTTCATCGGCAAGCTGCGCAAACCGCTTTTCGTGGAGCGCCTCATTCACGCGGATTAACGTACGGACTTCCCCGTTGAGGACCATATCGTTCAGGTCGGCGACCGCCGCGCAGTGCATGAGGCGTCCCCATTCTTCGCTTTCGGCAAAGATGTTTGCAAGCCGGGGAAGGGAAACGTGCTTTGCCGGTTTGTTGGGGTCACTGGCGGAAGGGCGCAGCAGAAGCAGGCCGCCCTTTTGCGCCTGCAGGTCGAATACGCTCGCATAACCGGTGGAAGGCGCCATTTCGCCGTAAAAATAGTCGACATAATCTTCCTGACGGTATACGTCGAAGTAGGAGAACTGGCGATAATTCAGCAGCCGGACCTTATCCTCCTGCCCGTCGGCCGAAAAGAAGTCGATCGCATCGTCAATTTCAACTCGTTTGCGCTCCAGCGTCAGGTCGGCGTCCACGATTTCGCGCATGGTTTGCCGGATCCGGTCGATATCCTGCTGCGAAAGACGAAGTCCGTCCCCTACCGTAGCGAATAGCCCTGCGCCAACGGCATAATTGATGCGAACACGGATGCCGGGATAGAGTTTACGCATCGCAAGCAGAAACACAAACAGCATGGTTCGCTCGTAAACGCGGTTTCCGCGTGCGCTGTCGTAACGTAAAAGCGTGACGACGCCGTTTGCGGCGCGCATGGCGCGGCGAAGCGTGACCCGCGGGATCGACTTTATGTTTTCTTCCCGCAGCGGGATGTAGTTCAACGTAAAGGTTTCTCCGGCAATATTCGCGGCAAGGGGACGCTTGCGCAGATCCGGACTGTCCAGTCCGAGCCTTCGGACGATGTCCAGAAGGCTTTCGTTGCACTGAACGTCGGTGCGAATGCCGTCTATGGTAAGCTGCATTCTAGTGAACCTCCTCACCCGCCGCTAGAAAAAGCGGCGGCGTACGATTCCGGTTCCGATCGTTTCCGCCGGATTAACCCCAGAGGAACGAGAGCGCCGGAACGACCTGTTTTTTCCGGGAGATGACCCCGGGGAGAAAAGCGGCGTTTTGCTTGAGGGTAACGTTAAACGCATGTTCTACGGTGTTTAAATCGCCAACGGCAATCAGCAGCGTTCCCTCCTTCAATACGTCGGTCAGCATCAGAAGCATCATGTCGTAACCATGTTGACTGACCTCCCGCTCCATAAGGGAAAGAAACTCCGGCTTTCGCTCGCTGAGGGACTCGGTATCCAACGAGGTGATCTGCGAAATGCCCAGAGAATGCCCCGCGATCTGGAACTGTTTGAAGTCGGAAAAATACAGTTCTTCCAGATTATGGTTTTCCATGGCGGAGACGGAGAAGATTTCACGTCCGAGCTCATCCAGCGAAAGACCTGCGATCTTTGCCATACGCTCGGCCATGGAACGGTCGACGGGAGTGCTCGTTGGCGATTTGAATACGATGGTGTCCGAAACGATGGCTGCAGCGAGCAGACCGGCGAGTTTTTTACTAGGCATCACGCCGCGTTCGAAGAACATGCCGGTAATAATGGTGCAGGTGCTTCCCACCGGCTCGTTGCGGACGTAGACGGGGGCGTTCGTTTCCACTTCTGCAAGGCGGTGGTGGTCGATAATCTCAAGAATTTCCGCCTGCTCCAGCCCGGGTACCGACTGGTGCAGTTCGTTGTGGTCCACCAACACGACGCGTTTGCGCTTCGGCCGCAGCAAATGGAAGCGGGAGAGCGTGCCGACGACGCGCTCTTCTTCGTCGAGAATGGGATAACTGCGGTAACGCGATTTGAGCGTTGCTTCCCGAACGTCATCCAGATAGTCGGATAAATGAAACGAAACGAGGTTATCCCGTCGGCAGATACGGGAAACGGGAATGGCGAGAAATACGAATCGGGAAGCGGTAAACGCGTCGTAAGGGGTTGAAATCACGACGGTTGAAGTACAGCCGGCAACGAACGCAGGATCGATCTCGCTTTCGCAGACAATCAGCGCGGCGGCGTGCTGGGAAATGGCGGTTTGAATCACCTCCGGCTGGTTTCCGCAAAGGACGATGCTGTCCACACCGATTTCCGGGGTTCCGGAATGCGTGGGCAAAGCAAGCACGAGCGAGCCGTTTAGAATGGTTTGCTCCGCCTCGGGATTCATAAGCCGCCCGTCGAGACAGGCCAGAAGGTTAAACAGCGGAATTCCTTCCAGCCGGCTGCTTTTCAGAAAACGCATGTCGTATGTAGCGATTTCTTCCGGCGTAAGCATGCCGTAGAGATGACCTTCCTCGTCCGTGACCGGCAGCGCGGGAATTACGGTGCTTTCGCTGACAATCGTCTGCCAGGCGTGATATACGCTGACCGCGGCGGAAAGGATGGGCGGGGTATCGTAATCGAGATCCGAAACCTGTGTGCGCACCGTGCGCAACAGGCTGGGTGGATGAAAGGCGAACTTTTTCAGAAGCATTTCCGTTTGGTCGCTCAATTCGCCGATGCGGGCGGGGACATAAGCCCGCTCGCCCAATGCATTTTTCAGCATCGCATAGGAAATTGCCGAGACAATGGAGTCCGTATCCGGATTTCGGTGTCCCGTAATATAAATGGGTTCCATCTGTCCTCCGATTAACCGCGACGTGTGCGGATTCGTTCCTTTCATTTTAGCTTTTTCGATCGGGGTTTACAAGCGACGCATGCGGGAACAAAATTCCAATTCTTTCCGGTTTGCTCCGCCTGGTTTCCGAAATAGAAAAAAGCGGACGGAATCCTGTTCCGCCCGCAGGCAGCTATTCTGAATCAGCGCTCGGTTGCGACAAAGAAAAGCGCAATGGTGCCGGGGCCGGAATGTGCGCCAATACTCGTGCCGATATGATCGATATGGATCTTCAGGCTTGGATAAGAGTCGCGAACGAGCGAGGCGACGAACTCCGCGTCCTCACGCGCGTCGCAATGACCGATAAATATGGTATCCGTCGCCTGCTGGTCTATGGTTTTCTGCATATGGTCGAACAGTGCACGCAGCGATTTTTTCCGGCCCTGCACCTTTTCCACGGCAACAAGATATCCTTCGTTGTCGACGTGCATGACCGGTTTGATGTTCAGAATCGTGGCGATTGCAGCCGTTGCGCCGCTGATGCGTCCGCCGCGCTTGAGGTAAACGAGATCGTCCACCGTGAACCAATGGGCAAATTTCAGCTTGTTTTCCTCCACCCACGTGGCGAGTTCCTCGACGTTCATTTCCGCTTGCCTGCGCGCGGCGTAATAGACGAGCAACCCTTCCCCAAGCGATGCGGAGGCGGAATCGACAACGATGATCTTCCGCTGCGGATACTTGCCGCTCAATTCCTCGGCGGCGCTGTGGGCGGATTGTACCGTGCCGGAAAGTTTTGTGGAGAACCCGATATACAGGATATCAACGCCCGATTTCAGCACGGGTTCGAACGCCTCGATAAACGCGTACGTGTTGATTTGGACGGTGGTGACCAATGCGCCGGCGCGCATATTGGCAAAGAACGTCTCGATGGGCATCTGGGATTTACCGGGGATATAGTAGTACTCCTTATCCTCCATGGAAAACGCCATAGGTAGTACGGTGACGTTGAACTGTTCGGCGAATTGCACGGGAATGTCGCTGGTTGCGTCGGTAAAAATACGATAACTCATACTCAGCCTCGTTTCTGCGCGACCGGTCTGGCGCGCGGATTTGGTTCGGGATGGAACGCGTAAAAGCGATAACCGATAGAATGATTGTAACGTGTGGAGGATTCTCTGGCAAGCATTTCGCGATGGGACGCGCCGTTTTGAAGGAACAGCCGCAGCCGGCGTGCGGAAGCGCCTGTGCTGCAAGTGCGGTTCGCTGCGCGCTTTTCGGATGCGGCAGGGTACGTTTTCGTCTGGCGGCTGCTGGAAAACAGCGATTCTTTGGCAAAAAATTTCGCTTGTATATGGATTATGTTATAATAACGCTGCGAAAAAAGAACCGTCCGCTTTTCCGGAGACGGAAACGGGCTATCGGCATCGTACGGTAGATTACTTAAAGGAGAGACAGCGGTATGCGAAAATTCATCTCCGTTGGTATGGCGGCCATCGCCACGATTATTCTGATCTTGGTCCTGGTGTTTACATCCATCGGCCTCGTAATCAACGACGAAACGTTTATCACCAACGAGTTTACCGAATTGGCCATCAGCCAGAAGATGGGGATCAGCAACTCCGACCTGGTGCTTGCAATGACCCGTCTCGTGGATTATATGGAAGGCGACGCGGACGATATCAACGTTGAGGTCACGGTCAATAACGAGAAGGTTCAGATGTTCGACTATCCGCAGGAAGCGGAGCACATGGTCGACGTGCGACAAATCTATATGACCATCGCAAGTTACCGTGATATCGGCGTTCTGGTCATGCTGATTCTTTACCTTTTTGCGGCTGTCGTCCATTTTCGTATGGCGCCTCAGTATCTTGCCCAGGGATACCTTTCCGGCGCGTTCGTGATGCTTCTGATTTCGGGATTTTTGGGGACTTGGGCGTCGCTGGATTTTTCAAATTTCTGGACGTTTTTCCACGAGGCGCTATTTTGGAACGACCTTTGGCTCTTTGACGGAACGCAAAGCCGCATGATCAATATGCTTCCGGAGGATATCTTCGCGGATATCATCGCAAGGGTGGCGCTCTATGCCGGCGCAGTGGTCCTGGTTCTAATTGTAATCAGCATTTTTGCGTTGATTCTGACTTCGGCGGGGCACAAGCGCCGCCGCGCGATTGCGCTTGCAAGGCAAAAAGCGCACGACGATGCGGTCGCGCTGCGGAAAAAAGCGCGTGCGGATGCAAAAGCGGCGGCCGAGAAAGAAAAGCGTCTTGCGCAGAAGCGCGCGCAGGTTACCGCCATTAAGATGAAAAAGGTCGCGCAGGCGGAAGCGGAGCAGCGCGAGGCTGAACGTGAGCGAAAACAGGAGGAAAAGCGGGAAGCAAAGCGCGTGGACGAAGAGGCGGCGATACAGGATGCTCGCGAAGCGAAGCGCGCCGAGAGAAAGCAAGCGAAACTGGCTGCGCAGCAGGAAGCGGAACAGGAACCGGTTCCGCAGCGAACCCCGGCGTCACGCCGGGAGGATGTGCCGCGCGAGGAACGCGCCGGAAAGTCGGCTTCGTCCGGCGCGGCCAGGGGAAAAAAGAAAAAGAGCAATATTGACGACGATACGGGGTTTTTTGATGACTGAGTATGAGCGGCTCGCGCAGCTTCGGTTCGACCGGATCCGGGAAAGCAAGCAGGCGCGAGTTCTGGCAATCGAAACCTCCTGCGACGAAACCGCCGCCGCTGTAGTGGAAAACGGCCGGCGCGTGCTTTCCAATTCTGTTTATACCCAGATCCCGTTGCATACGCCATACGGCGGCGTAGTGCCGGAGATCGCTTCACGCAGTCATGTGCAGAAGATCGGTTCCGTCGTTTCCGCCGCGCTTCTGCAGGCGGGATTGTCCATCGGCGAATTGGACGCGGTTGCGGTTACGTACGGGCCGGGACTTGTCGGTGCTCTGCTGGTTGGGCTGAGCTATGCGAAGGGACTTGCCTATGCTTCGGGACTTCCGTTTCTCGGCGTAAACCATATCGCTTCGCATATTGCGGCGAATTACCTGAGTGACCCCAACCTGGAGCCGCCGTTTACCTGCCTTGTTGCGTCCGGCGGACACAGCCATATTATCGTTGTGGAAGGCTACGACCGGTATCGTCTGGTCGGACACACACGGGACGATGCGGCTGGCGAAGCGTTCGATAAGGTGGCGCGCGTGCTCGGGTTGTCTTATCCGGGCGGCCCGAATCTGGAGAAGCTTGCGCTTGCCGGAAATCCGGAAAAATACCGCTTTCACTCTGCGTTCAACGAGGGGGAAGGGTTCGATTTCAGCTTTTCCGGAATCAAGACCGCCGTGGTTAACCGCCTGCACAACGCCGCACAAGCGGGGGAAACGATAGAAAAAGCAGACCTTGCGGCTTCCTTTCAAAAAACGGTGGTCGATATCCTGACGGAGAAATCGATTCGCGCTGCATTGCTTCAAAAGGGAGACGCGTCGAAAAAGCTTGCGCTTGCGGGCGGGGTTTCCGCAAACAAAGCCTTGCGCACCGCTTTACAGACGAGAGCCCGGCAAGCCGGCATTTCGTTTTACTGCCCGGATTTTGCGTATTGTACGGATAATGCCGCTATGGTTGGCAGCGCGGCGTATGGCAAGCTGATGTGCGGGCGGCCCGACTCGCTTTCGCTCAACGCCGTGCCGTATCTTTCCATTGAAAACGAAGCATAAGGGGTTCGATTGGATCGATCCTTTTGCCATAAAGACCGGGTACGAGAAACGGCGTCCATTGCAGGGCGCCGTTTTCTATCCCTTAAAGGATTGCAGGAAAGGAAAGGAAAATTCGGTTGAAATTGGGATCATCTTTGAAAAAGGTCGCGATGAAAAGATTGTTTTGCTACAGTGGCCTGCAAAAAACGCAATTTCACAGTTTTGACATTTTTGCATACCAAAGGAAACATATTGCGTAACCGATGCGTAGTTTTCCACCGTCAGGTCTGGGTATTCAGCGTGCAGAGTGTGGACAACTTTGAAAAAGCAAGCAGAATCCGAAGGTCGCATGGTGGATAAGTATGTGGATGGTGTGGATAGATTGGTGAATATACAAAAAACGCACTAGAATAACTATTCACCGAATGCGTTTTGCAAAGAATTCGTTTGTGCGGCGATTGTGCATCGATACGGAAAAATCACTGCAGAACAGGTTGCGCGGATCAAGCGAATGTTCTGCAAAAAGACGAAGGGAACGTAACGAAAAGGAATAGAAGAAGTAATACGGTTGCACTTTTTCGAATTCACTTGTTCAATGGCCTATGTGGAAAGGAGAAAGGGGGAAAAGCAGCGAAGGAACGTTTGTCGCCGATCAGTTCCGTTCGGAGGGGGAAACGGTGTTCTCCGCGGTTTCGATTGGGCGTTCCTCCAGAGGTTGCTCCGAGAGCGCTTTTGCCGCTTCGCGGAAGGAACGTTTCTTCTGCGCGCGGGCGTAAAGTAACATCCCCGCGCCGGAGACCAGAGCGGTGGCGGCAAAAACAAGGATGGCAAGGCCGTACTTTTCGAGCCCAAGGGCATTGCCGCTAATCGTGGAGGTTACAATGGAAGGGATCCGCGCGACGCTTGTTAAAAGGATCCAGGGAAGGAGCCGGATCTTGGTCAGTCCGGCAAGATAGGTCAGCAAATCCTTTGGTGTGCCGGGTATCAGAAAAAGAAAGAATGCGGTTGCATTGAGTGCTTTTTCGTTCTTAAGATATTTGAAGGAATCGATTTTTTCACGAGGGAAGAATACTTCGACCGCTTTGACTCCGATTTTTCTGACAAAAAGAAACACGACCGTGCTTCCAAGCACGAGACCGATCCAGACAAAGAGCGTTCCCCATACCGCTCCGAACGCATATCCGGCTGCGATCTCCAGCGGTTCGGCTGGAATAAACGCAATGATGACCTGCAGCATGATCACGCCGACGAACAGCACGCGTCCCCAGAATCCGCGCGCGTCAACCCACGTGCGAAACGTTGCGGGGTCGCCGAGCGTTTTCACGAGCGGAACGCCAACAAAAATGGTAAGTAACGCAAGCACGATTAAAAATACCGCGATGGATGCGGCGGCCGCGATCTTTTGCCCGCGCGTAGCGGGGTTGCCGGAGGGAGCGGTTGTTTTTTGCATAAAATGAGTATAACGCGTAAAGAAACCGGGCGCCATGCGGATGAGGAAACATTTCTGTGAACGAACACGGACGCTACGACTGAAGAGTCCCGGAGGAAAAGGGACCGCTCTCGGCTCCGGAAAGAGATGCTATGGAGGGAAGGTCGGTTTTTTGCGCGTATATACGCCGCAGCCATTCCTTCACGAGGGCTTGCCCTGCCGGTGTGCGCCAGTCCTTCTCCAGGTCGGAATGACATTTTTGCCCTTGCCCCTGCCGCAGATGATGACAGAAACGGCATTCCAGCGGTTCCAACTCGGATCCGTGCAGCATGCAAAGACCCATTCGCAGAAAGGTACAGCCATTCCTCGAAAATGCCTGCAGTGCAACGGACTGCTCGCAGCCGCGAAACGCCGGGGACAATACGCCGAAGGTATGGTCGGGAGAGAGTTCCAGCATCATGCGAGACGCATATCCGGCGGCCATCGCACGCCTTGCCTCTTCAACGGTCCACCAGCCGGGGCGCTGGCAGTATCCTCGGCAGATGTCGCATTGGCAGGGGGCGGATGGTGGGTAACGTTCCGAAAGAGTCTTAACCGGGTGTTTTCGTTTCACGGGAAGATTCCTCATATCGTACCGGCAAGCCCTGCCGGAGCACGTCGCAGAAAAAACGGAGCGTGCGGATCATATAGGCGACGACGGCATGCGTATCGGCCAGACCATATTGCGCCATGATGTATTCTTTGGTGAGCGCGATGGAAACGTAGTTATATTGCTCTGCGACCAGGCGCGCGTCCACCTGCCGAATCATGTTTCGGTCGATCATTTTCCGGATCAGACGCTCATAGTACTCCGAAGGTTCCGAAACGACATAGCGGACGTACATATCCGCCGCGCGGGTACTCTTGAATTTTTCAAGATTGATGATCATGGCGGTGTTGGAGAGCGTTCCGCTTACACTTTTCCCAATGTGAAAGAGAATGGCTTTCAAGATCTCCTCGGGCTCCATGAGGAGCAGCATACGGTCGAGTTCTTCCTCCGAAGGGCGGGTCTGCGGCACAAGACGGATAAAATCATCGTAAAGCGTTTCCAGTATTTCCGATTTGCTGTGAAAGTGGTTGTAGATGGAGCTTTCCTTGATGCCGGCCTTCTGCGCGATTTCCCGAACCGAAACGCCCTCGTAACCGCGGCGGGCAAAGAGCCCGGCGGCGGCGTCCAGGATCGATTGAGCGGTCGCAAGCCCGCGGCGGCGTTTTTGGCTTTTTCAGCCGGTTTGTTTTCCATAAAGCGGATGTCCTTTCCGGTGATTCCTGTATCGTGCGCGTATCACGGAACAGTTCGATTTATTATACGAGCAAATGATAGAAGAATCAATAGATAAACGAACGATTGATCGTTTAATATGTGGAAATATCGAAAGAAGAAAAAGGAAGTGCCGGAGCCTTCGGAAAAGGAACGGTAGGACAGGATCGCTAGGACGAAGGTCATATCACAAAACCGCCGAGTTTCAGCAGAATCTTGCCAACCGAGGGATACATACCTTTTCAAGTACAAAAAAAACCGATACAATACGCGCATGGCTACTTTTTTATTGATTGTAATCTATCTTGCTTTCATCAGTCTGGGCCTTCCGGATTCCCTTCTGGGCGCAGCCTGGCCGGTTGCTTACGCCGAATTGGGAGCGCCTGTTTCCTACGCGGGGCTGGTCTCCGTGTTTATTACGGCGGGGACTGTGGTTTCGAGTCTGATGACCGTGCGTGTCGTAAGGCGCTTTGGTACGGGGACGGTTACGGCGGTGAGCGTCCTGCTGACGGCAAGCGCGCTTTTTGGGATTTCGTACAGCAGTAACTTTATGTTTCTGCTGCTTCTGGCAATCCCGCTCGGACTTGGCGCCGGAGCAATAGACGCTTCGCTGAATAATTACGTTGCTTTGCATTATAAAGCGAGCCACATGAGCTTTTTGCATTGCTTCTGGGGCGTAGGAGCCACAATCAGCCCGCTGATCATGGCTTATTTTCTGCGCCAGGGAGGAAATTGGCGCGGAGGGTATCACACCGTATCGCTGATTCAGTTTTCGCTGGCGGCCTTCCTTCTGGTTACCTTGCCGATTTGGAAGAAAGTTCCCCACGCTGCTTTGCAGGATACGACACAGCAGGCGATGCAGATCGACAATCGAACGGCGATTCGAAGGCGCGGCGTAATGTTTGCGGTTCTCTCGTTCTTTTTTTACTGCGCTGCCGAAACGACGGTCGGGTTATGGGCGGCAACCTACTTTGTGCATGTGCGCGGCGTGGAGCCAAGCGCCGCCGCCAGCTGGGGCTCCATGTTCTTCTTCGGTATCATGGGCGGGCGGCTGGTTTCCGGTCTTCTTGCCGTGAAAGTGCGGGAGAAGATACTGATCAACGCGGGGATCGTACTTGCCGCGCTTGGCGCGCTCATCCTGGCCTTTCCTTTGCCGGATGGGATGCTGCTGGCGGGACTGATGCTCTTTGGCGTCGGGTGCGCTCCGGTGTTTCCGAATTTGATCCACATCACTCCGCGTCGTTTTGGCGCGGTGTATTCCCAGGCGGTGATCGGGCTGCAGATGGCCGCGGCTTACGTGGGCAGCACCTTGATGCCGCCGTTGGTCGGTTGGGCGGGGCAGCGCTTTGGGTTTTCCTTTTTACCGTTCTATTTATTGGTTTGCCTTGCCGCGTTGTATGCGTCCATTGTTGTTTGCAATCAGAAAACACAGTTCGAACTTACCCAGAAGGCGGCGTAACGAAGACAGGCCAGCGAAAAATATGAACACAGTTAGCGTTCCGCTGCGGTTGCGACGGGGCGTTTTTCTATGCGGATCATTTCGGCGGACGATTGGAAAGCGCAGGCGACGCTTTCACATGTTTTGCTTTTAAAACGCAAAACCTATGCGTCAAGCCGAAAAAATCAAGCGGAATTCGGCGGTAAAACTTGACAAATCCGCTGAAGGGGCGTAATTTTCATATGTTCGTTTATGAACTGCGGAGTAGTCCCCGCGTGGATTGCAGACGAAATTCTGCCGTATGACAATGGGGCCTAATGGAAAGGGAGATGGGTATATGCAGTTATTCGTTCATATTACCAGTCATGAAGAAAGCGTGACGCCGATCTTTAGCAAATTGATGGAAGCTGGGTTCCATGGCGGAACGGTAGTGGACTGCCAGGGGATGCTCACAACGCTGAGCGAATGCAACAGCGACGATGCGCCTCCGATCTTCGGATCGCTGCGTCAGTTTATTAACCCCTGCCGGCAGACCAATAAGATGATTATGATCGTTCTCAAGGACGAGGACGTTGCCGCCGTAAAAGAAATCGTACATAGCGTTGCGGGCGATCTCAAAAGCCCCAATACCGGAATCCTGTTTACGTTACCGGTAATGAATTGGGAAGGAGTTTCGCATAAATAATGTCTGAATTATTCTATATCGCAATTGCTATGATTGCGGGTCTGCTGCTGACCCGCGTCGTCAAACTTGTGCAGCTTCCCAACGTAACGGGTTATCTGATTGCCGGTTTGCTAATTGGTCCGTATTGCTTTCGATTCATTACGCCGGAAGCACTAAGTGCGCTTGATATCATTACGGTAGCCGCTCTCGGCTTTATCGCGTTTTCGATTGGCAGCGAATTCAAACTCGCGCATATAAAGGCGATAGGCGGGAAAATTCTGGTGATCACCGCGTGCGAAGCGCTTGGCGCGGTAATTCTGGTGGACGTTGTCGTCAGCTTGCTGGGTTTCCCGGTCCCGATGGCGCTTTGCCTCGGCGCAATTGCCGCCGCAACCGCTCCGGCGGCTACGCTGCTTGTGGTTCGCCAGTACCATGCCAAGGGTGAGCTGACCAGTACGCTTCTGCCCGTCGTCGCAATGGATGACGCGGTTGGTCTGATGGCGTATGCGCTTTCGGTTTCCGTAGCAAAAATGATTCAAAACGGCGATGCGTTCAGCGTGATGAATACGATCGTGGATCCGCTTTTGGAGATCATTCTTTCGCTTGCAGTCGGCGCAGTCATCGGGACCCTTGTGGCGATTTCGAACCGCTTTTTCCACAGCAAGGCGAATCGTCTTTGCATCAGCATTGCCGCGGTCATGCTTGGAGTAGCGATTGCACAGAAGTTTAATCTTTCGCATCTGCTGCTTTGCATGGCGATTGGGGCTACCTATGTGAACCTGCGGGAGGATGCGATTCAAACGCTGGAACAGGCGGATTCGTGGACGCCGCCGCTGTTTATGCTTTTCTTTGTGATTTCCGGCGCGGATCTGAATGTTGCCATGCTGCCGTCCCTCGGTTTAATCGGCGTGGTGTATATTTTGACACGCGTTCTTGGAAAATACTTTGGCGCGTTTATCGGCTGTACGATCTCCAAGACCTCGCATAAGATACGAAAGTATCTTGGATTCTCGCTGATTCCGCAGGCGGGTGTAGCCATAGGTATTGCTCAGCTTGTGGTAAAAGAGCTTCCGGAGTACGGCGCTTCCATCCAGGCAGTCATTCTCTGCGCTACGCTGATCTACGAACTGATCGGGCCGGTGGTTACCAAGTTCTCCCTGATAAAAGCGGGAGAAATCGAAGTGGAAAAGAAACAAAAGCCCGCGCAGCCTACGGCGGCGCAATAAACGTACACAACAACAATCGGCCCGGCGGGATTCGCCGGGCCGATTGCGTTCTTCCGAAACTCGTAATTATTTACTCTCGCTTTTTTTCAGGTGTCCGTGTCCGTGGCAATAGAGCTGGCGATTGTCCAGCGCCCACTGGCGTTCGGAAAACGCGCCGACGGATACGCCGGAAAGCGCGTCGAACATCTCGTACATTTTGCTGTCCAGAAGGTCGAGTTCGGCGAGGACCTCCGCTTCGGCAAACATAGGGGGTTTCGGGCTCCCGAATTCCGCCTGTCCGTGATGGGCAAGCAGCATATGTTCGACCAGCATTGCGGTTTCCTCCGGAACGCCAAGCATTTCGCAGGCGTTCGATACATCCGCGATGCCGATGGAGATGTGCCCGACCAGCATGCCGCGCGCGGTATATCCGTTGGCAATGCCCAGCTCGCCCGTATCGAGTTCCTTGAGCTTTCCGATGTCGTGCAGAATCGCTCCGGTATAGATCAAATCGCCGTCCAAAGCCGGATAGATCTCGATTACGGACTTTGCGAGCTTTGTCAGCGTCCAGGTATGGTGCAGCAATCCTCCGCGCGTAGCGTGATGCAGTTTGACCGCCGCGGGGAAGAACAGCAACTTCTCCTTGTTTTCCCGCAGCAGGTACTGGACGAGCCGCCGTAAATCGTCGTCCTGAAAGTTTTCGGCGAGCGAAAACAATTCCTCATAGAGCCATTCGGGATCGAAGGGCGAGCAGGGCAAAAGCTTTGCCATATCGACTGCATCCTCCGGGGTTACGCGGCGGATCTTATCGATTTTGAGCTGTTCGGTGTCTTTCCAGATATTGACGGAACCGCGAACCTTGACCACGTCGTTCGCTTCAAACGTTCCGTGCAATTCCTTGTTATAGTCCCAGAGCTTACCGGCGCATTCGCCTTCGCAATCCGCTAAGATAAGGTCGAGATATTCCGTACCTTTGATATTGGTTTTTACGATCGCGCTTTTGACGATACAAAAACCTTCGAATGTGGATCCGTTGCTTTCGTTGAGTAACCGCATGCGGCTCATGGATATGTGTCCCCCTTGGTGAAGCGGTGTTCATTTCATTTTTACCAGTATAACACAAGACGGCGCGTTGCGGGCAACGAGTGTGTGTGATAAAATGCGCGTGTGTAATTCGCACCGGGAAAAACCGCGGTCGCGGCACGGATAGGACCAGCAAGGATCGAATGGATCAAAAAAGCGAACAGAAATACGATATTGTCGTTATTGGCGCGGGGCACGCCGGGGTGGAAGCCGCACTTGCCAGCGCGAGAATGGGGCAAAAGACATTACTTTTAACGTTAAACTTGGATTCGGTGGGGCTTATGCCCTGCAATCCAGCAATTGGAGGCACCGGAAAGGGGCATCTTGTACGGGAGATTGACGCGCTTGGCGGTGAAATGGGGCTGGCCGCGGATGATACGCTGATTCAGATGCGCATGCTCAACACCGGAAAGGGACCCGCTGTGCATTCTCTCCGCGCGCAGATGGATAAACGGCGCTATCACGAACGTGTCAAACGTGCTTTGGAGGAACAGAACAACATAACCGTATCGCAGGGTGAGGCGAGTCGCTTTTTGACCCAAAATGGTCGCATTAGCGGCGTGGAGACGGCGGAAGGGTTCCGTTACGCCTGCCGTGCGGCGGTTGTCTGCGCGGGTGTATATATGAAGAGCCGGATCCTGATCGGCGAACTGTGCCGCAACAGCGGCCCCGCCGGATTGCTGCGCTCCGAAACGCTCTCCGATGCGTTGTCCGAGCTTGGCGTTCCACTCCAGCGGTTCAAAACGGGGACACCTGCGCGCGTCAATGGACTCTCCCTGGATTTCGATGAGATGGAGCGACAGGACGGCGACGTACCGATCCCTGCGTTTTCGTTTCTGAACGGACACCTCGAGCGGGAGCAGACGCCTTGTTACCTGACCTATACGAATGACGAAACGCATCGCATTATTCTGGAGAACCTTCACCGTTCCGCGATGTACAGCGGAAAAATTCATGCGACGGGAACGCGCTACTGCCCCAGCATTGAGGACAAACTGGTTCGTTTTGCGGATAAAGCGCGGCATCAGATCTTTATCGAACCGGAAGGATTGTCGACGCATGAGATGTACGTGCAGGGTATGAGCACGAGTCTGCCGGGGGACGTGCAGGTTGCGATGCTGCGCACGATGCCCGGGTTGCATCGCTGCGAGGTGATGCGGCTTGGATATGCGATCGAGTACGATTGTATCGATCCCACCGCGCTGGAACGGACGCTTGGAATACGGAACATCCCCGGCCTTTATCTCGCCGGGCAGGTCAACGGGACGAGCGGTTACGAGGAAGCGGCCGCCCAGGGCCTGCTGGCGGGCATCAACGCGGCGCTCTACTGCCGGAATGAAGAGCCGTTTGTTCTGGGGCGCGACGAGGCGTACCTTGGCGTACTGGTGGACGACCTTTCCGTGAAGGGTACGCCGGAGCCCTATCGAATGATGACTTCCCGCTGTGAGTACCGTCTGCTGCTGCGGCAGGACAATGCGGACGAGCGGCTGACCGAAAAAGCGCTGCGCACAGGACTGATTTCCGGCGAACGCTATGAGCGGCTGATGCGAAAGCAGCAGCGCATCCAAAAGGCGCTTGCATCGCTGGACGTTATCGCCCCGCCGAGCGAGGCTCTGTCCGGCTTGCTGACCGAAAAAGGCGAAAGCATACCGGCCGGCGGCATAAAACGGTTCGATTTGCTCAAGCGGGCAAATATCCGCTATACCGACCTGCTTTCTATTTTTAACTCCCTTGAGCCGCTGGACTGGGAGACCGAGGAGCGCGTGGAAACGCTTGCGCGCTACGACGGATATATTCAAAAACAGCAGGAACAGGTCAAAAGAAGCCGGGCGCTGGAGGATACTCCGCTTCCGCAAGATGTGGATTATCTGACGCTGGAAGGCTTGCGTCTCGAAGCAAGGCAGAAGCTGAACAAACAAAAACCGTTGAACATCGGGATGGCCGGACGGATCTCCGGCGTTACTCCGGCGGATGTGAACGTGCTGTTGATCTATGTCAAGCGGGGATTTCAGGCTACGGGTGAGCGAAAACCGGGGGAGGACGCATGATAAAGGAGATTTTAGCTTCGCAGCGGCCGGAACTGACGCAGGCGCAGCTGGATCAATTTGAAGAGTATTTTCGTATGCTTGTAAGCTGGAATGAGCGTGTGAATCTCACGGCGATTATCGAACCGGAGGATGTGGCGAAAAAACATTTTATTGACTCGCTTGCCGCCGCGCCTTACCTGCCGCAGGGTGCGAAGGTGGTGGACGTTGGCACCGGCGCGGGCTTTCCCGGGCTGCCGCTCCTCATTATTCGTCCCGATTTAAAGCTTACGCTGATGGACAGCCTGCAAAAACGGCTTACGTTTCTGGAAGCGGTTCTGTCGGAGCTTGGTTTGAAAGCCGAATGCGTGCATGATCGCGCCGAGGATGCTGGGCAGGATCCGCGTTACCGTGAAAAATTCGACGTGGCGCTGAGCCGCGCGGTATCTTCGCTTCCGGTGCTTGCGGAATTGACGCTTCCGCTGGTAAAGGTTGGCGGATGCAGTATTGCGTATAAGGCGGATGCGAAGGAGGAAATCGAATCCAGCCGGAACGCGCTGCATCTGCTGCATGCGTCGGCAGAGCGGATACCTGTCGTTTCGGATTACGGCGCACGGGAATTGATCCTGATGAAAAAGGCCGCTCCTACGCCGAAAACGTATCCCCGAAAAGCGGGTACGCCGTCCAAGAAACCCTTGTAGCGGGCAATCACAAGAATGAAACATCGAAAGAGAGGCGCGGTTTGGCAACTAGACGAAAAGTGAAACGTACGGCTGCGTACGGCGCGACCGGCTCTTTTGCAGCGGGCGTCGTTGGCATTCTTCTTGCCGTATGGTTCGTTTCCGGCACGATTACGATCGATCCGTTTCGCTGGGGACGATTTGTCGAGGAACTGATCCTCGCGTTCTGCGCGCTGTTTGCATTGCGGTTGCTTTGTGTGATCCGGCTGCCGGGTTGGATCTCGATTGCCAGTATCGTCCTTGTGTCCGCCGGTTATTTTCTGTACGCCCAATTTGCTTTGCCTGTCGGCACGGTCAAAATCGAGCGGTCCGTTTGCCTTGCCGTATCCGCGGCGATTGCGCTTTGCATTGCGCGTGAACTGGACAGTAAACCGGACGGAACCCTTCTTGCCGCGTTGCTTGCCGTTGCCTGTTTACCGATACTGGCAGGCAAAGGAACGGACTTCATGACCGAATGGACGCGTGCGTCCCTGCTGTCGGGTATATTTCTGTCGGTACTCGCCGTGCGGCGAAAATCCTCCTCCTATCTCTATTTTGCGGCGCTTGGGTTCCTGCTTGGCGGCGTCACGGGGCCGTATGCGGCGTTCGTTGGCGCGGGTGCGGGAATTGGAACGATTTTCTTTGCGCCGAAAAAGCAGCGGAACAACTGGATCCTGGCCACGGTGCTGTCGGCCGTATTGCCGCTGGTATCCTGGTTCACCGTGAATCGTTTGCTCCCCCTGCCTGCATTGTTTTATCAGCAAAGCGCCGGTTCGGTCCCGGAATATGCGCAAATCCTGGAGTTGCATTTGCTGCGTACGCTGGATCTTGGGCTGCTGCTGCTCTCCGTTCGGTTCTTCTTTCACCGGGAAGACGCGGCGGTTCCGGTGCTTTTCTCCGTTGCAGGCGGAATGATGATCCGTTTTTTACCGTTTCTCCATACGCCGGATGTATGGATGCACGCGCTGTCGCTCTGCGCTCTTGCAGGGGTTGGCACGGCGAAGACCGCGCGTGGGGGAACCCGCTGAAGAGCCGGATTGAACCGCTGCGGACGAAGCGTTATACTTTTTATGTTTCGAACCGAAACGCACAAGATTCAAGCGGAATCGAACGATATCGTCGAATGATGTTCCGAACCGAAACGCACAAGATTCAAGCCGAATCGAACGATATCGTCGAATGTTAAGCGATGGGAAATCAACCGGAGGTTACCGAATGGAACAACAGAAGCCGCTGTGGCGAAAGAACAAACCGGAGAGCGGGATGCCCCGCGTCGCGGGAGTTTTGGAAATTCTGGCGCTGGCGGCGGCGCTGATTTGCGCGCTTGCACTGGTTTATACAAGCCTGACCACAACGAATTATATCGATCCTGCGGCTTATGAAGCGCAGCATATCCTTGCGAAGCCGGACTCTATCCTGCTCAATCTGGCGGTGCTCGCGGTGGCGGTGGCGCTGTTTCGCGTCCTTCGGGTTACCAAACTGCCGGATTGGTTCGTCCGCGGCGCGGCGGTGGTTTGCCTGACGGCGCTTGCGCTGATTGGCATCGCCTGGTCCCTTATGATGAAGGCGATCCCCATCTCCGATCAGGACGTGCTTTTCTCGAGCGCCGTTCATCTTGTAAAAGGAGATTTTTCCGCGCTGCAGGACACGACGGGTTATGAGTATTTCTATTTTGTTCGTTTTCCGTTTCAGATCGGTTTCTTAAGTTATCTGGAATTGCTTGTTCGCGCGGTCGGAGAGCAGGGAACGCTGATCCTTGCACCTGTGCTCAATGTGCTGATGCTGGTGTCCGGCTATGCCGCGCTGCTCATGACTACGCAACGTCTTTTCCGCGATAATCGGATTACGTTCCTTACGCTTCTTCTGCTTTGCGTCTGTATTCAGCCGGTGCTGGCCTGCACCTGGATCTATGGCCTGATACCTGCGCTGGCGCTTACGCTTTGGGGCGTATATTTTGCCGTACGGTTTTTGCAGACGGATCGGTTGCTCAATCTGATTCCAGCCGCTCTGTTCTGCGCGGTTGCAGTCTATATGAAGCCCAATGCATGGATCGGCGCGGCCGCCGTTTCCATCGCGCTTTTGCTCCACGCGCTGAAAACGCGCGGCTTGAAACCGGCTGTTGCGGCAATCCTGCTGCTTGCCCTGTGCTATCCGCTACCGAAGATCGCGCAGGCGGCATATGAGGATCGCATCGGCGTGTCCTTTGGCAAGGGGTACCCCATGTCGAGCTGGATGGCCATGGGAATGCGCGAAAGCTGGATGGCGGCCGGCTGGTACAACGAGTACTCCAAGGAGATGTACCATACCTACGGAACCGATCTTGACGCGATCAAGGAACGAAATCGCGAGGATATCCAGGCGAGCCTTGCCGGGTTTGCGGACGATCCGGAGGGCATGTACGCATTCTATCAGGAAAAATTCGCATCGCAATGGAACGAGCCGACGATGGAAAGCATCTGGACCAGCGTCGTATGCAAAAGCTACGGGGAGCGGCCGAAGCTTGCGGTCAGTCTGTACGACGGCCGATGGCCGGGCATAGCGCTGGAAACGGGATTCAACTATATGCTCCAGATCGTATATGCCGGTTTTTTGCTTTCTCTCTTCATTCTGCTTCGCAAACGCAGCGTGGAACAGGCGATTTTGCCGGTGATGATCGTTGGAGGAATTCTCTTCCATCTTCTATTTGAAGCGAACGCGAAATATGCGCTCAGCTATCTGCCGCTTTTTCTGCCGTACGCGGCGTACGGTATTCTTGACTTTGGGGTCAATACGCGCCCGTGGTTTGTAAAAGACGATACGGACGGAAAGCGAGGAAATGCATGAGGAGGAAAGACGATCTCCGGGGAACGGATCTCGCGTTTTCGAGAACGGCGCATTTTGCGCGCGTACTGGAGACGCTTGCGCTGTTTTGCGTGTTGCTTGCGGCTCTTGCGCTTTCGGTATCGAGCCTGTTCGTTTCGGCAAAGATCGGCGACGAGGCATACACCGAATTGTATGTTTCCCTGATTCGCGAAAAGGTCTGGCTGAGCCTGCTGCTGCTTGCGGCGGGGGTGGCGCTGCTTGTGCTGCTTGGCCACGTCCGCGTGACGAAGCGCTTCAACCGCCGGTTTGCGACGATCGCGTTCACGCTGCTTGGCGTCTTCGGCGCGCTTTGGGTGATGTCCGTCAACGCGCATGCGGAATCGGACGGAGACATCATGATCCAGATTGCGGAAAAGGTGCTGCACGGGGACTTTTCCACCTTGCAGACGGCGGGCGAGTTCGACCGTTATTATTTTATTCGCAGTCCATACCAGTTTGGTATTATGGCGTATTTACAGGCGTTCGTTGCGCTCTTTGGCGCGACCGGATCCCTTGGAATGCTGCGGCTGGCCAACGTAGCGCTCTTAATCGCTTCCTATATCGGCCTGGTTCTCATGACGGAGCGGTTGTTTCAGGATGAACAGGTTACGTTTTTAACCATTGTCCTTCTTTGCCTTTGCGTTCAGCCGGTGTTGGATACGACGTTTATTTACGGGTTGATTCCATCGTTCGCTTTCAGCGTCTGGGCGGTGTTTTTTACCGTTTGTTATTTGCAAACGGAGAAGAAGCGGTTCATGCTTCCGGCGGCGGCGCTGCTGGCGGCAGCGATAACGGTCCGTACGACGAGCTGGATCGTTGCGCTCGCAATTGGTGTTGCGCTGCTGCTGCGTGCGCTTTCGCGCAAACGTCTCGTACCGCTCTTCATTTTTCTGGCGCTTTTGGCAGCAGCCGCACCATGGACGAAGATCGTACAGAAGGCATATGAGTCTGCGGCGGACACGTCCTTCGGACAGGGGTACCCAAAAACATTTTGGATCGCCATGTGTTTGCAGGATGGTCCGAAAGCCGCGGGCTGGCACGTGCAGTGGTACCAGGATCAGGTTCGCGGCGCCTGCGGGGAAGATATGACTGCCGTTTCCGAACGTTCCGCGGCGGACATTCGGATAAAGCTGGATGAATTCGCCGCGAATCCCACGCTTGCGGGCGAGTACTATTTCGAAAAACTGACTTCCATGTGGCTGGAGCCGACCTTCACCTGCATCTGGATTACGAAGGGTGCACCGGCCTATGCGGAACCGGAGGCGCTGGCAAAGTTTGTTTATACAAACCCATTCGACAACGTGTTTCGATTCGCAATGAAAACGGTATTGCTCAGCGTTTACGCAGGTTTCGCCATCTCCGCCATTTTCCTTATGAAGCGGCGTGGCGAAGAGCGGCTGATTTTGCCGCTGATCGTGCTCGGCGGAATTCTGTTTCACCTGATCATTGAAAGCAAATCACAATACGTGCTGGAATACCTGCCGCTGTTGCTGCCGCTTGCGGCATCCGGTATTGTATCGCTCGGCCGCCGGATTCCTAAGACACACGGGTTGGTGGCGAAGAAACCGTCGGAGGAAGCAGAATGAAGGATCGAAAAGAACCAAGCCCTCGGAATGTGCGCGCGGCCGATTTCCTTTCGCTGCTGGCGATGGCGGTTGCCGCGCTTCTGGCGCTGCTGCTTTTTCTTGTGAGCCTGTTTTATACGGCGCGAATCCGGCCCGAACAGTACTTTGGTACGCTGCGGGTCGATCTGCTGTCCGTCAACGGGCTTGTTTCGCTGGCCGCGTTTGCCGGGCTGTTTCTGCTGGTACGCCTGCTGGGATATGGCAAGGTTACGCGCCGGGCCAACCGGATCTTTGGCGGAGCAATGCTGACCTTCGTCGCGCTCTTTGGTTTTGCCTGGGTATTTTCGCTTCGTGCGGAACCGACGCATGATGCGGGTATGGTGTATGACGCGCTGAAGTTCCTGCGTCTTGGCGCGCCGGAAAGCGTGAGCTTTACCGACCCGGCCAATCCCTATCGCTACTATTTTGTCAGTTACCCGTTCCAGTTTGGTTTCTTTGCATATCTGGACGCCATTTTCGCGATCGTAGGCAGCGCGCATTTCCTGGGCGCATTGCGGGGCGCGAGCGTATTGCTCCTCGTTTTGACATACGATGGGTTGATTCGTCTGGCTCGTATGCTGTTTGAGGACGAGCGTGTGGTGCTTCTTTCTACCGCGCTGCTTTTTGCCTGCGTTCCGCCCGTTCTGTACTGCGCGGCCGCCTACAGCTTAATTCCATCGCTTTTTGCTTGCGTGTGGGGGATATATTTCACATGCGAGTATCTAATAAAAAGAAAGTGGGGTAAACTGATTCCCGCCGCACTGTTTTTCGCAATCGCCGTATTACTTAAGCCCAACGCGTGGATTGCCGTAATCGCAGCGGGGATTGCGCTTCTGCTGGATGCGCTGAAAAGGTCGTCCTGGCGCTCGCTTGCGGCCGTCGTCTGCATTGTTGCGCTCGCGTTACCCGGTCCGCAGTTCGCACAGAGGTACTATGAATCCGAAACCGGCGCAACATTTGGCGAAGGATACCCGATGACGAGCTGGATTGCGATGTCGATGGAACAAACGGATAATACGAAAGGCTGGTATTGCAACGCGTTCGTCGAAGACGTCACGAAAACCTGCGGTGAGGATATGGAGGCGGTTGCCGCATACAGCGAAACGGTGATTCGCGAAAAGCTTGCGTATTTTGCGTCGAACCCGGGTGAAGGGTTTGCCTGGTATCGCGAGAAATTTGCAACCCAGTGGCTGGAACCGACGTTTCAGTCGGTCTGGTCGGTGAACGGAGGAATGCAGGACATGCCCCGCGCGAAGAATGCGCTGGCAGAGTACCTGCTGGGTACGTCGTTTGCCGGGAATCTGAGCGTCTATATGCGCTTTGAATTGATCCTTCTTTACGGTGGATTTTTGTCAGGCGTTCTTCTGCTGTTGCGGCGGCGTTCGGAGGCGAAGCTTATTTTGCCGCTTATGGTTCTTGGCGGGATTCTGTATCACCTGATTTTTGAAGCGCAGTCCCGTTACGCGCTGAGTTATCTGCCGCTGTTCGCGCCCGTCGCGGCATATGGCTTGCTTCATATTTGGCCGGTGCGGCGGCGGGAAAAAAGCGCCGGAACCGCCGGTGACGCGGAAATGGGCACCGGCGAACGCGTTGCTTGATTTTCCTTGCAGGATCCTGCTATACTATACAAACTGCATTACGATTGCCTGCGATTATGCCCGCGGATTCGTCCGGCGGGCAGTTTTTTGAAAGGAGGGAAGCGTCATGCTGAAAAAACAACTGGCACATCTGTTTGACCGCACGTTCTGGACGGCGGTACTTCCGCTTGCGGTGCCGATTGCGCTCCAGAATCTATTGATGACGTCTTTCCGCCTGGTCGATACGCTCATGGTTGGGCGGCTGGGCGATGTTTCCATTGCCGCAGTCGGCCTTGCCGGGTGGGCTTCGTTCCTTGTGGAACTGCTTGCGTTTGGTATGTCTTCCGGCGCGGCGGTATTCATTGCGCAGTATCACGGCGCGAACAACCGGGATGGCATTCTGAAAACATACGGCATGATGCTTTTGTTTCTGGTGCCGACGGGGCTGCTGTTTACGGTTTGTGTTGCCTGCTTCCCCGAGTTTGTCATGAAACTGTTTACGGAGGATCCGGCGCTGATTGCCGAAGGCGTGCGCTACCTACAATATGCCTGTATCTCCTACGTTTCCCTGACGGTGAACCTTGCGTTTTCCACCCTGCTTCGCTGCACCGAGCAGGTAAAGATCCCCATGTGGACGAGCGGGTTTTCCGCGGCGCTGAACGCCGTGCTCAACTATGCGTTCATCTTCGGCGTGTTCGGTTTGCCGGCGATGGGCGTTGCCGGAGCCGGGCTGGCAACGGCGATTTCCTCGCTGGCGAATCCCGTTCTTATGTTTGTGATTTCGGCCGTCAAGCGTAACATCCTGATTGCGCCACTAAAGAAGATTTTTGCGATCCGGGGCTTTTTCAAAGAGTTCTGGGGGCGGGCGCTTTCGGTGCTGCTCAATGAGTTTTTCTGGAGTTTGTCCGTCGTTGCGATCAATATGGTTCTCGGTCGGATGGGAACGGACAACTACGCCGCGCTGACCGTTGAGCGTACGATCGAGGGACTGGTGTTCGTATTCTTCGTTGGTATCTGCAACGCCTGCAATATCCTTGTGGGAAAATCCATCGGAGCGGGCGATCTGGAGCAGGGTAAGGATTATGCGAGGAGGTTTCTTGCGTTTACGCCCCTGCTCGGGGTGGTGACGGGTCTGCTCATTGTGGCGCTTCGCTATCCGCTCATCGGGCTGTTCGATTTATCGGATACGGCGTCGCAGACCGCGAGAACGCTTCTGCTGATCTTTGCTATCGACGCGTGCGTTCGCTATATTCCGTATGTTGAGGTGGTCGGAATTTTCCGGGCCGGCGGGGATACGCGGTTCGGTCTGATTACCGATGTCGTTTCCCAATATGCGTTCATATTGCCGGCTGTCGTAATAGCGGGTCTTGTTCTGAAGCTTTCGTTTATCGCTACCTATATCATCATGCTTGCGGTGGACGATGTTTCAAAGCTGATTATCACGATCCCGCATTTTCGATCCATGCGCTGGGTTAAGCCGATTACGCAGCCTATGGTAAACGAGGACCGCGAAGAGATCCTTTTGCAAAACGGAGACGAATCCGCTATACTATAGGCATTTGATTCGCAAATGTGGTTCCGGCATACCGTGTTTCCAAAGGGAAGGGGAACGGATAGTAATTTTCTGGGCTTGCGCGAGAAGTTCGCGCGGGAGGGGTAAGATCCAAGCTTATGCGTAAGGCGCATCAGGGTATCAAACCGATCAGCGTATTGCCGCTGGGGTTTGTATTGATCATTCTAACGGGCGCGTTGCTTCTCATGCTGCCGATTGCGAGCAGGGACGGCGCGTCTCTTCCGTTTATCAACGCGTTGTTCACGGCTACGAGCGCTTCGTGCGTGACCGGACTTGTCGTCGTGGATACGGGGACCTATTTTTCGCTGTTTGGTCAGATCGTGATCCTGCTGCTCATTCAGTTGGGCGGTTTAGGAATAATGACAATGGCAATGATTCTGTTTTCGCTGACCGGACGCAAGATTTCGCTTCATGACCGGATGAGCATGGCTGAGAATCTTGGAGAAAACTGCCTGCAGGGGGTCGTTCGCCTAGCGCGCGGTGCCTTGCTTGTGACTGGTACGATGGAGCTGTTTGGAGCGGTGATGCTTTCGTTCCGCTTCATTCCTCAATACGGATTGCTGAAGGGTGTTTGGTTTTCGATCTTCCACAGCATTTCCGCGTTCTGTAACGCGGGGTTCGATCTGATTGGCGGATACCGGTCATTTACGGAATACAGCAGGGATCCCTACGTCATGTTCGTGCTGATGTTTCTGATTGTAGCGGGCGGACTGGGGTTTAGTGTGATCATCAACATGCGGCACACGCATCATTTCAATCGATTGCGTCTGCACAGCAAACTTGTTCTAACGGGAACCGTCGCTTTGATTCTGCTTGGCATGCTGAGTTTTCTCTGGATCGAGTACGATAACCCAAAGACGATTGGAACGATGCCGCTCGGTTACAAGATCATGAACGCCTTGTTTCAGTCGGTTACGCTTCGTACGGCGGGATTTAACACGATCGACCAGCTTTCGCTGCACGATGCGAGCAAAGGAGTCGGCATTCTCCTCATGCTTGTGGGCGGCGGCCCCGCGGGCACGGCCGGCGGTCTGAAGATCACGACCGTGTTTACATTGCTACTGGCGGCGCGCGCCTATATTCGCGGACAATTCGACACGGTGATTTTCGGCCGTACGATTCCGCTCGAGCAGGTTCGCCGCGCGCTGACCATTACGTTGCTGGGAGGCCTGTTCCTCTTTGCAATGGCGATGATGCTTTCCTTTTCGGAGCAGGATATGCCCGCGGGGAGTTTTGGCCTGCTGAACCAGCTTTATGAATCGACCAGCGCGTTCTGTACGGTTGGCGTTTCAACCGGCGTCACAGCGGCGACTTCCAACGTAACCCGCGTAATTCTAATTCTGCTGATGTATGCCGGACGTGTTGGATTATTAACCGTGACGGTGTCGCTGATTGAAGGAACGACGAAGGAAACGGTGCTGCACTATCCGCAGGAAGATGTTCTGATCGGTTAAGGCGTTGCAATGAGCGCA
Organism: Eubacteriales bacterium; assembly: GCA_034933205.1. GTDB lineage: Bacteria > Bacillota > Clostridia > Christensenellales > CAG-138 > UBA7703. Next base: position 19,346 of record JAYFNY010000052.1, on the reverse strand, counting down.
CCTGGATGGACCGGGTTCGATTGGCTCGGGGACAGGATTTAAAGGAGAGGGTATCATGAATAAGAGTTTTCTCATCATCGGTTTGGGTCGCTTCGGACAGAGCACCGCGCGTATGCTTACGATGTTGGGTCACGAAGTGCTTGCTGTTGATAAGCGTGCGGATCGCGTCAGCGCAATTAAGGAAAGCGTCATGCATGCGGTGCAGGCGGATACGACGGATGAACGCGCGGTCGCGCAGCTGGGCATCCGCAATTTTGATTGCGTTGTGATCTGCATCGGGGACGATATTCGCGCGTCGGTCCTTGCGACGGTGCTTTGCCGCGAGATGGGCGCGAAAAAAATCGTCGCCAAGGCACAGGACGATCTGCACCAGAAGCTGCTGATTAAAACCGGCGCGGACCGCGTTGTTCAGCCGGAACACGACGGAGGCATCCGATTGGCGCGTTCACTGGTGGCCGAGGGCGTTCTGGACTCGCTGGACCTCTCGGAGGAATACAGCATCAACGAGGTTGAAATCCCCCGCGATTGGGTCGGACGCTCGCTCGCGCAGATCGACGTGCGCAATCGTTACGGCGTATCGGTCATTGCGATTCGGCGCGAGGGTCACGTTTCGGTGAACATTGACCCGAGCGACCCGTTTCTGAAGAACGACTCGATCTATCTTCTGGGCGACGACAAGAGCCTGGAGCGAATCTCCGGCTGAATAAGCCGGTGCGGTCGGTACGCGAAATACCAGGACGAACCGGTACGCGCCATTAGGCGCAAAATCTTTGATTTGGATGGAAAACGGCGGGGCGTAACGGCGCTCCGCCGAAATTATACCTTGCGCCGGGTTGTCGGGACGCAGCATGCTTGCTAGAATACTTTACAGTAATTTGACGGATCAGGGGGAAACGGTGCCATGACAAAACAGAAGAAATCGCTGGCGCAAAAACTCCACGCAAGAAGAATCAAACAGCCGCCGAAGCTGGTCTACTGCGCGCTTGGATATTTATGGCGGATGCTATACTTTCGAAAGCTTGGCGTGCATGCCGAGATCAAAGACGACCCGCGGGACTGCAAAGGTCCGTATATCATCGTAAGCAACCATGCGTCCCGCTTGGACTATATCTATACCGGCGTGGTCCTATTGCCGGAAACGCTGAACTTCGTTGCCGGTTACAACGAGTTTTTCCGGTCGCATCTTGCGTTCATTTTCCGGCTTCTGCAGATCATTCCGAAGAAAAACTTTACGCCCGATATCTACACAATCAAGGAGATTGCCCGTGTACTGCGCTCCGGCGGCAGAGTAATCCTGTTTCCGGAAGGCATGAGTTCCATTGGCGGCGGCAATCAGCCGTGCGCCATTGGCAGCGGAAAATTGCTGAAGCATTTCGGCGTTCCGGTCTATGTTTCCAGGATCTCCGGCGGATATTTAACGAGTACGAAATATTGCCTCGACGAGCGGCCGGGGGAGGTTCACGTTGTGATCGACAAGCTCTTTTCGCCTGAGGAACTTTCCGGCATGAGCGCGGAAGAGATACAACTCGCGCTTGACTGCGCGATTCAGAATGACGATTATGAATGGAACCGGCAGGCGAAGGTTTCTTACGACGGGCGGGGCAGGATTGCCCACCAGCTGCATACGCTTCTTTACCGGTGTCCCCGCTGCGGCAAAGAATTCACGATGCAAAGCGCCGAAGACCGGATTGCCTGTTCGCATTGCGGCAATGGTGCGCGGGTCAATCCGGATTATAGCTTTGCGCCGCTGGATGAAACCTGTGTTTTGCCGGAAACGCCGAAGAAGTGGTTCGACGAAGAGCGAAGGCACGTGTACCACGAGATTTTGGACCGTACGTTTTTCCTGACCGAACGGGTACGTCTCGGCATGCTGCCGAAATTTGAAACACTGAAAAATCTTGCGACGAGTCTCGTCGTTGGCGAGGGGGAAATCCGGCTGGATCACAGCGGGTTAACCTATGCCGGAACAAGAAACGGCGAACCTTTTACGTTCCATATCGAGCCGGGACTCTTGCCTACGTACGGAATGTGTACGGACGTTTCGCGTATTTATACCTTCTTTGAGGGGGAGTTTTATGAGTTTTTTCCGGAAACGGAGTGTGTTGCCAAATGGCTGCTTGCCACGGAGGAACTGCATCGCCTGCATGGCGGAGAATGGAAGAATTTTTCCTGGGCGGACACCTATTTGGAGAAGGCGTAAGGAAACATGAGAACGGTCTCGTTGGATCGTGAAACCCAAATAACGCTTGACCTGCATGGTAAAAACCAATTTCAGGCACGCATCGCGCTGGATGCCGCGTTACGGCGCAGCAAAGGCGTCTATCGGATCCGTATTATTCACGGATGCCATAGCGGCACGGCGCTGCGCGATCTGGTCTGGCGCGAGTATGCCTCCCATCCGCAGGTCCTTTCCGCAAAAGCCGTTTCCGAAAGCGTGACGGATTTAATTTTGCGAGAATGGTAAAGAATAAGAGCCGCTCCGGGATGACGCCGAAGCGGCTCTCATGTTCTATTGAATCGCTAGACGCGGGCCGTGCTTTTATAGTGCTCGATCAGTGCTTCGTAACGTGCTATCGTGCTTGCCGCGATATCGTCCCAGGAGAGATATATTGTCCGCCGAGCGGCTTGGCCGATGCGTTTTGTCATTTCCCGGTCGGAAAGCGCCATATCGATGATTTTGCACAGGCTTTCGGTCGTATCTTCGCAGAGAAAACCGTTTTCGCGGTCTATGATCGGTTCGGCGGTTGCGCAACCGCGAACGACGACGCTCGGTGTCGCCATTGCGGCCGCTTCACGTACAACCATGCCCGAGGTATCGTAAAGAGAGGGGAACACAAAAAGGTCCGCCGTTTCATAGAGTCCATAGAGCAGGGTTTCATCCGTTACGTGTCCGGTAAAAACGGTGCATTTGCTTAATCCGAGTTCGTCAACCTTGCTGCGGATCGCCTTTGCGTCCGGTCCCTGCCCGGCGAGGACCAAAGTAAAGGGCTTGCCGCCCTTTTGATAGCAGGCGCAACTTTCGAGAACGCGCAGAATATTTTTCTTCCAGTTCATTTGCCCGCAATAGAATAAAATCGGCGTATCGGGAAGCTGATAATGCGCTTTTGCCAACGCAGCGTGCGCGGCGTCGGGCTCCGCGTCCGGCGTACCGTTTGGCATTACGATGATATCTCCGATATAGCCGTAATCGCGAAGAGTTTCGGCGGAACTTTGACTTACGGTCCATACTTCGTCGCAGCGCTGATAGAAATTCACGATGGTGGCGACGGCGAGGTTTGCAAGCATTTCTGCGCGGGTCAGCTGATAAAAGTCATCGTAGTAGCGCGAATGGAACATACCGATGATGGGAATTCCCCGCCGGCGGGCAAGCCGCTGGGCTTCCAGTCCCGCAATGAAAGGCGAATGGGCGTGGATAATATCCAGCTGGATATTGCGCATACGCGCGTCGTAGTGCGTATCGAGGGAAGGAATTCCCGTGCTGTACTGGCGCTGGCGCGGTAATTCCATGCTGATAAAGTCTACAAGTTCAAAGGGGTATCCTCCGCGGTATCCCGTGTCCGCCATTGGGGCGATCACATAGCATTCCTCTCCCCGTCGTGTCAGCGCTGCCGCGTATTGATACACGACTCTGCCCACGCCGTCCACGACCGGCAGGAAGGAGTCGCTGAACTGCCCGATCTTCATACGGAATCATCCTTTCAGGTCGTTACAAGAAAATAGTTGGTCGCGAAGCGTCGCCGGCCGTCCGGGAACCGGACGGGGCCTTGGGAAAACCGCTCCGCAGGAACATTCTACCACATTCTTTTGAAACGTGTTATGATGAATAACAGTGTTGCCTTCGCTTTCCCGTATGGGGAAGCAGGGAGGAACGCTGCTGATCCGGGCGAAAAAGCCTGGCCGATCCGTTTGCCCGAAAGGATAGAAGCGCCGATGAGACGAAAAACCCAGTTGATCCTCCTTTTTTGCGCATTGATGGCAATGACGTTTCACATTGCCGGCGCAGAGGCGCGCAGCACGGGCGATCTGGACGGGGACGGTGCGATTGCGGCGGCGGATGCGGCGCGCGTATTGCGGGCGACGGGCGGATATGTAACTCTTGATGCGACGGCAAGCGCAATTGCGGACGCAACAGGGAATATGGAGGTCAGTTCGCCGGATGCGGTTGCGATTCTGCTTTGTGCCACGGGAAGGATCGACGCGTTTTCCCAGCTGTCGATCCTAACGCCGGACAGTTTGCTGGGCGAAGCGCATATGGACCAGTTTTCGTATCGGGGAACGCTGCTTCGTAACGACGGGTATGTCAGCCGCGATGTGAGTGTCCGCGTACAGAGCGACACGCGCGAAGGTTATGTTTATTACTTTGCGGATATCTATGTGCAGCATATCGACTGTTTCCGCACTGCTTTTTCTGGCGGAGAGTACCTGGGCGAGAAGGATTATACGCAGCAAATCGCGATTTCGAACAGTGCGATTCTTGCTGTAAACGGGGACGGGTATTCCAGCCAGAAACTTGGCCCGATGGTACGAAACGGCGTATGGTACCGGGATACGATGGATCGCGGCATGGATCTTTGCGTATTGTATCGAAACGGAGAACTGAAGACTTTCGCGGCGGGAACCGTATCCGTCGAGACGCTCGAACAAAGCGATATATATCAGACGTGGGCGGGCGGACCCCGGTTGCTGAGCGACGACGGCGAGCCGCTTTCCAGCTTCAGCGGCGAGCGTCTGATTGCTTCCCACAGCGCAAGGACCGCCATTGGTTACTATGAACCGGGACATTACTGCTTCGTTGTTGTAGACGGCAGTCAGAATCCTGTATCCAATGGGGCGACGTTGAAGCAGCTGGCGGAGCTCATGAACATGCTGGGGTGCCGGCAGGCGTATTCGCTTTCCGGCGGAAACTCGTCCGTTCTGGCGACGCAGGCGAAGATACTGAATACGAATCCGGACGGAGGGCGCACGATCAGCGATATCGTATATCTGTGCGAACCTGCCGAGAACAAGAGCGGAACGTCGTAACGCAGTGACGGTAGAACGCATATGAAAAAGAGAGTTGCGGTGTTTTTCACAATTTTTGCGTTCCTTTGCCTGCTTTCCGCTGCTGCTCCAGCCGTGGCGGCTCAGGAAAGCCCGCTCTGCGATTTAAACGGGGATGGAGCGCTCAGCGCGTCCGACGCGGCGGTTTTGCTTCGTGGCTGCTCGACCGGAAAATACACCGAGTTTTCCAATCCGGATTGCGATTTCACCGGAAATGGGCAGATCGACCAGAACGATGCGCGTGCGATGCTGTTGTATGCGGCGGGCGGAATCCCGGATCCGGTTAAGTTTCGGGAAAGGGTTTCCAGCGGACTTTGCGACGAAGAGTCGTTTGACCGGTTTTGCTACGCCGGAATTGTCAGCGACCAGAAAGGTAATTATCGGAGTCAGGATGTTTCCGTTTCGATTTCGTCCGGAGACTGGGAGAACAGCGATTATTCGATTGCGGATATTTACATACAGGACATTTCCTGCTTCGTGACGGCGTTCAGTCAGGGTGAGTTTCGAGGATCGACGGCTACGGTACAGGACATGTTCGACTCGGTTAACGACGGCATCATTGCCATGAACGGTGATTTTTATTCGCTGCATGTATATGGTCCGGTGATTCGAAACGGGGTAACCTATGCCGCAAATATTACGCGAAACTGGGATATCGCCGTATTGCTGACAAATGGAGAACTGCGGATTTATGAATACCGGGTGCTGACGAAAGAGATGCTGGCAGGGATGAGCGTTTATCAAACGTGGGTATTTGGTCCGTCGCTGCTGGATGAGGAAAGCCACGCGAAAACGGAATTTCACAGCTCCCTGCTGCCATCCAACCCACGGTCCGTACTCGGATATTACGCGCCGGGCCATTATGCCTTTTTAACGGTGGACGGGCGTACGAAGGTTTCCAAAGGGCTTACTATGGCGCAGCTTTCCCAGCTTTGCGAAGAGCTCGGGTTTGTCAGCGCGTACAATCTGGATGGCGGACGCTCCAGCATTCTGCTTTCCCGGAGCGGGCCGATCAATACCCCGTATAAAGACGGCCGTCCCAGCAGCGATATTCTGGCCATACGGGAATTGCCGGCGGAGTAGGAAGCGCGGGACATCCTGCCTGCGCCAGACACGGAATTACGACTTTTGCAGCAACGGATGCACATAAGAAAAATGGAAGATTTATTCTCAAATAACATAGAAGAAAATGCCCCGCTTGCGGATCGCATGCGGCCGCGCACGCTGGACGAATTCATCGGCCAGAAACATATTGTTGGCGAAGGGAAGCTGCTTCGGCGGGCCATCTTGACCGACCGGCTGCAGTCTTCCATTTTCTTTGGTCCACCCGGGACGGGGAAAACGACGCTCGCCGCGATCGTTGCGAACGCAACGGGAGGCGCCTTTGTAAAACTCAACGCCGTTACGGCCGGGGTCAAGGAGCTGCGCGCAATCGTTGAAGAAGCGCAGCAGAGGCTCAAACTCTATCGTCAGCCGACCTACCTGCTGCTCGACGAATGCCATCGCTGGAGTAAAACGCAGAGCGATTCTTTGTTGCCTGCGCTCGAGAAGGGGACCATTCGTTTCATCGGATCCACGACAGAGAATCCGATGATTTCGATGACGAGCGCCATCGTTTCGCGCTGCCGGGTGTTCCAGTTTTACCCACTGTCCAGTGAGGATGTGGAGGAAGCGATTCTGCATGCCCTCCGGGACGGGGAACGCGGCTTTGGCAATCGGAACGTGCGTCTGGACGACGAGGCGCTGCATACGTTTTCCGCGATTGCAAACGGGGACTGCCGAAACGCGCTGAACGCGCTGGAGCTTGCGGTTTTGACCACTCCGGCGGGCGATACGGGAGAAATTCATATTACGAAGGAAATCGCTGCGGAGTCCAGCCAGAAAAAGGTGGTAAAATGTGACGAACAGCTTTTTTACGACATGCTTTCCGCCTTTTGCAAGAGCCTGCGCGGGGGAGATTCGGACGCGGCGCTCGCCTGGTTTACGCGGCTTCTTTATGCGGGCGTGGATCCGCGCATCATTGCGCGCCGGCTCATCGCGCATGCGAGCGAAGATATCGGGCTGGCGAATCCGCAGGCGATGGTTCAGGCCGTCGCCGCAGCGCAGGCGCTGGAGCTGATCGGCCTTCCGGAAGCGCGGCTGTCCCTGACGCAGGCGATCCTTTTTCTCTGCGAATCACCCAAGTCCAACAGCGTGGTCGTTGCGCTCGGCGAGGCTTCCGCGGATGCGGAAACAAGTTTTGACGAACCCGTACCGGTTTATCTTCGGGACACCTCCTATTCCGGCGCGTCAAAACTAGGGCACGGAAAAGGGTATCTGTATCCTCATGATTTTCCCGGCCACTGGGTCAGGCAGGAGTATATGCCGCTGTCGATTCGCGGCAAACGTTATTATCACCCGTCCGACCAGGGGCAGGAGGCCAAGATCCGGGAGAACCACGAGCGGCGCGAGAAGCTCAGGAACGGCGTATCTTCGGAAAAAACCGAGAACGATGAAACTGGTAGCAGAGAGGGGAAGAACCATGCAGGCGATTATTCCAATGACAAGCATTAGCTTCGCGCAATTATTTACTGCGATCTTTTCCGGTACGTTCGGTTTGCTTGGCATTATTTTCCTCGCTGTCGGACTGGGCGTGTCGATGGCGCAAAACCGGAAGCGCAGTCTCTGCACCGCATATGCCGAAGGTACGGTAAGCGCGCTGCAAAGCCAATTTGGTTCCAACGCGCTGCGTGCGGTTTTCAGTTTCCAGATCGACGGGAAACCGATGCAATATGTTTCCAGTTATTCCGGTGCAGCCCATTTGCTCGTTGGCCAAAGCGTCGGCGTGTATTATGATCCGCAGAACATCGGCCGCGTTTATATTGAAGAGGATGCGCGTCAGATGCTCGGTTTTACACGGTTTTTTATGATTCTCGGCGGGGTTTTCCTGTTTGTCGCGGTGTTTGTCGCGGTTATTTTGCTGGGCGTTCTGTAGAAATCGTGCGTGGAAATGCGAGAATGTATCCGGAACGAATGGCGCTGTATATACGGAAAAGAGCCTGCGGTACGATTAAGGTTTTATTTCGGACATTTTGTGAATAATATCGGGGTATCATTGGCATGGGCCTAGCCGTATGGTAAACTGGACGTTGCGAAAATGCGCAGCCGCATCTTCGCGAAAGGAGTATTCTGTTCATGGCAAATCGAAGAAGGAGAGCAGCCGCAGCGCGAAGACTACTGATCGTGGTCCTGCTTGCCGTATGCGCGGTCGCACTCATTCTTTATCTGAAAAACGGCGGATCGGGTTCGTCCGGGGACGAAGTTGCGCAGGTTGAGATCAACGAAGTGATGACGAGCAACAAAGGCTCGGTTCCCGACGAAACGGGCGATTTTCCGGATTGGGTGGAGATTTATAACAATACGGACACATCGCTCGATATTTCCGGCTACGGACTGACGGACAAGCTGATTTCCGCCGCAAAGTGGACGTTTCCCGAAGGATCGGTTATGGAACCGCACGGGTATCTTGTTGTGTTCTGCAGCGGGGATACGACCCGCGGCAAAATGCATACGCCTTTTAAACTTTCCGCTTCGGACGAGGTGATTCTCTCTACGGTGTCCGGAAAGGTGGTGGACAGCATCTCGCTGAAACCGGTCACGAGCGGGTATTCGCTCGGGCGCAGCGCAGACGACGACTCCACCTGGAAGGAGATGCTGCCGAGCCCCGGATATCCCAATACGGACGACGGTGCGGCGCAGTATCTTGCAACGCTTTCCGCTTCTGCAGACGAATCGATCGGCGTATACCTCAATGAATTTATGGCGAGCAACGCTTCCACCCTGATCGGGCCGGACGGCGCGTATTGCGACTGGATCGAGCTTTATAACACGACCGGATCGGACGTGGATCTGAGCGGGTACGGAATTTCGGACTCCGCAACGCAGCCGCTCAAGTATACGCTGCCGCAGGGAACGAGTATTCCCGCCAACGGTGTGCTTCTGATTTACTGTACCGGGGGAGAGACGCCGGAAGGATCGGATAAGATCGAGGCGCCATTTGGTCTTGCAGCTTATCAGGAAAGCGTTGTTTTCTCTACGCCCGCGGGACGCATATTGGATGAATACGACTATACTCGCGCGCAAACGGATATCAGCATGGCGCGCAATCCGGATGGCACGGGCGAATGGACGGTTTGCTCCCAGCCAACGCCCGGGTATACGAATAATAACGCAGGATTGCAGTCCTTTCTGAAGACCTTGGCTTACGGTACGGGCGACGTTGTCATCTCCGAGGTGCTTAACGCAAACGTATCCTATCTGAAACAGCCGGACGGGGGATATTACGACTGGATTGAAATCCATAATCGGACGGGTTCGCCGATCTCGCTTTCGGGGTATGCACTGAGTAACAACGCGAAAAATCCCGCCAAATGGGTCTTTCCCGATATCACGCTGGATGCGGGCGAATATTTAACGGTTCTCGCGTCGGGCAAGAATGTATCCGACGCGCAAAAAAAAAATAATCTAGAAACGAATTTCGGGATTTCCTCCGCCGGAGGCGTGGTGTTTCTCTTTTCTCCGGACGGAACGATTCTGGATAAACTGCAGGTGCCAAAAGGCCATGCGGACATAAGCTATGGCAGAACGGATACGAGCCTTCTCTTTTATGAAACGCCGACGCCGAACGCTGTTAACGGTTCCGGGTTCGCCGGATACGCGGACAAGCCAAAGATCGTAACCTCCGGCGGAACGTTCGACAGCGCTCAGCAGGTTACCGTTGAGGTACCGGAGGGCTGCACCGCGACTTATACGACGGATGGAACGGTGCCGACCGAGAGTTCTGCGCGTTATAACGGTCAGATTACGATCTCGAAGACCACGCCTCTGCGTGTGCGTGCGTTTAAGAGCGGCTATATGGGCAGCGACGTCGCCAGCCAGACCTATGTGGTCTATACGGGCGAGAGTACGGTGCTAAGCCACCGCTACTCGTTGCCGGTGGTCAGCATTGTTACCGACCCGGCAAACTTGTGGGATTCCGCGACCGGCATCTATGTTGTCGGAAATGATTTTGCGGAAGTCTCCGGCCAGCAGCCGACCGATACCCGCATTGCCAACGGTATGCAGGATCCGAACTGGAACCTTGCCAACTTCAACGCGCAGCCGAAATCCCATCCCGATCCGCTTGGGCGCGAATGGGAACGGGATGTGCACTTTGATTATATCGACGCGAGCGGCGTTTCCGTATTCAGCGGAGATGGAATCGTTCAGATCCAGGGCCAGTTCTCGCGCAACAACGAGCAGAAAGGTCTCGCGCTTATCGCGCGCGGCGCTTACGGCGATTCGATGTTCAACTATCCGTTCTTTGAAAACCGGACGATCCAGAGCTACAAATCGCTGATTCTCCGCGCAAGCGCACAGGACGCAACCTACAGCCGGATTCGCGACAATCTGGTGACCACGCTCTTTGAAGAAGGGGATAACGGCCTTCCGGAGGATCGCGCGGTGGTGGTACAGGCGCATAAACAGGTCGTCGTACTCATCAACGGGCAATACTGGGGCGTATATGACTTTATGGAACGGATTACGGAGGATTTCGTCGCGGAACGGTTCCACCTGAGCAATCCCGATTCGGTTGACCTGCTCTATGGCAACGGAAATCAGTTTTGCGTTCTAGCGGGCAACGGCTGGCAGGACTATACCGATATGGTGGAGTGGGCCGGCAGCCACGATCTGAGCGATCCGTCGAACTATGAGCATATCAATTCGCTCATGGACACGGAGAATTACGCAACCTATGTTGCGGCGGAGATCATTATTGGGAATACGGACTCCGGTAACGTGAAATACTGGCGCAGTCCGGAAAAGGACAATAAGTGGCGCTGGATACTCTATGATTTCTGCTGGGCAATGAACCGCAACGACGATAATAGCGATGCGTACACCAGCGGGTATCGAAGGGACTTTTTCTCGCGTTACTTTAATCCCGAAGGACACGGCTCCAGCAAAGCCACCTCGACGGTGCTGATTCGTGCGTTGCTAGCCAACTCTTCGTTCCGGCAGATGTTCCTCGAAAAAGTGGCGATTATGCTCAACGAAGTCTATACGCCGGAGAAGATCAACGCTATGGTGGATCGCCTGCAGGGCAATATCGCCGACGAGATGAAGTACGACGTCGATCTTTGGGACAATATTAATTATAAATCCTGGCAGCAGCACTGTGATAACATTCGCGACTATGCGAATCACTATCAGGAATACGCGTTGAAGTACGTCCAGAACTACTTCAGCCTCAGTGATTCAGAGATGGTAAACCTCTTCGGTCGCGTAACAACACTGGAAGATACGGCGGCAAATGGCGAATAATCGAGAGCTTGCCGGCAAGCAATACCGGCACGAACTGAAATACATCATCTCCGAGGGAGAGCACCGGCTGCTCGCCACCCGAATGAAGGCATGCCTGAAGCAGGACTATCATGCCTCAATCAACGGTGGGGAATACTTTATTCGCAGCTTGTATTTTGACGATCCGTTTGATTCGGCACTGTGGGAAAAATCGAGCGGCATTGGCTCGCGGGACAAGTTCCGGATTCGTATCTATAATTACTCGGACAGTGCGATTAAGCTGGAGCGCAAGCATAAGGAAGGACAGTTCATCAAGAAGGACAGCGTGTCCATCAGCCGCGAAGAGTGCGAGCAGATTATACGGGGAAGGTATTCGTGCCTTCGAACGAACGAAAGCCCGTTCGCCATGCAGTTTTACGGTATTTTCCTCTCCAACCATCTGCAGCCGAAAGTACTGGTGGACTATATGCGTGAACCGTATGTATTTCCGGCCGAGGATGTTCGCATTACGTTTGACAAGGATATCCGCACCGCAATGCGTTGCGTCGATCTGTTCAATCCCAACGTGGTAACCTACCCTGTGTGGGATTTGCGCAACTGCATGGTTCTGGAAGTGAAGTTCAACGAGAGCTTGCCTCTGTACGTGCAGGAACTGCTGACGCTGGGCGCTTCCGAGCGTACCGCCGCAAGTAAATATGTGTTTTGCCGGCAGTATGAGTTTTAGACCCGGATTGGGATAATTGGATTTCTTCGCGCTGGGCGCGTTATCAGTTTGCTATCAGGATGATGGTAAGGAGGCAACAAATGAATACCACTCTGCGCGCGGCATCCGATCCACTCGCGACCGCGTTCAACATCAAGGAGCTGTTTTCCAGCACGCTCAACCCGCTTCAGGTGATCCTGACGCTGGTCATTGCCCTGGCGATCGGCGGTTTTCTTTATTTTATCTATAAGAAGACGTTTGCCGGCGTCGTTTACTCGCGCTCGTTCAACCTGAGCCTGATCCTGCTGACCATGGTTTCCGCGCTGGTGATCATGCTGATCAGTTCCAACCTTACGCTGTCGCTCGGCATGGTCGGCGCGCTGTCCATCGTGCGTTTCCGCACCGCGATCAAGGACCCCATCGATACGGTTTACATGTTCTGGGCGGTGGGCGAAGGTCTGGCTCTCGGCGCGGGGTTTGTGGACGTCGGATTGATCGGTGCGCTGGTCATCGGCGTGATCATGGTCATCATCACCTCGGCAAAAGGGAACAGTTCTATGCCCTATCTGCTGATCCTGCATTTTGACGACCGCGCAAGCCAGCAGATCAAAGGCCTGATTCGTCAGCTGCCCAAAGCGCACATCAAGAGCAAGACCGTCCAGCACGACGGGATCGAGCTGACCATTGAGATTCGTATACGCGAAAGCGATACGGACTTCGTGGATAAGTTCCTGCGGGTGCCGGGCGTATTTGACGCGACTTTGGTGGCGCATCAGGGCGATCTGCTTTCGTAAGGAAGTATCGAAGCCCGTTCCGCCAGCCCATTGACAAAGCGACGGTGCTTGAAAAAGCGGCTTTTCTTCGCGTTTGCCCGTGTGCGGTTTGACAGAAAATCAATGAAATAGAGTGCTTGTTTACCGGACGCAGATTTGAATTTGCGTCCGGTTTTCGTATGGGGAGGGACTATTTTTCCGCGAACTGGCAGACACATGCCGAAAGCAGGCGAACGTGCTTGAAAACTGAGTAAAATCTCAATAGAATAAGCGGATAGTACCACTTCTTTTCTATAATATATATACAGAAACGTATTCTTATGGTATACTATACAAAATAACAGGGAAGACAGAGTAGCGAACGCATGCGCGTAACCAGCCTTCGGCTCGTCAATTTTAGAAATTATCCATCGCTTTCCCTCCGCCCGGACGCGGGTCTTTGCGTACTGACGGGAGAAAACGCCGCGGGCAAGACGAACGTGCTGGAAGCGCTCTTTTTATGTTCTCTGGGGCGCAGTCACCGCACGGTGCGGGACGGCGAAATGGTGCGTTCCAAAGAGGCGTTTGCAAGCGTCGCAGTGGATGTGGATACGCGCGGCGGTCCTCGCAGGATCGAGTGCAAACTGTTTTCCGGTGAGCGAAAAAAATTCTCTATCGACGGTACGGCGCTGTCGCGTTCCGGGGAGTTGCTTGGCTGCCTGAACGTTGTGATGTTCGCTCCGGAGGATCTTTCCCTCGTCAAGGATGGCCCTGGCGAGCGGCGGCGGTTTCTCGATATGGCGATTTCCCAATTGCGCCCGAGTTATTACTATACGCTGCAGCAGTATAACAATGCGCTGAAACAGCGTAACGCGTTGCTCAAGGATCCCGACGGGCTGGATTACGATACGCTTGCCTGCTGGGACGAGCAGCTTTCGGTTCTCGGCGCTTCGATCATTCTGGCGCGCGCAGAACTTGTGGAGCGGTTGGGAATGATCGCCGCAGAACAGCACGATACCCTGTCCGACGGGGCGGAGGAGCTTACCGTTTCGTATGAACCGGATGTGGAGCCGGAATCCTCGGGCGATCTGGTCAAGACGCTGCGTCTTGCTCTGGCGGACAGCGCGGAAAGGGATGTGTTTCGCGGGAGCACCTCGGTTGGCCCGCACCGGGACGATGTGAGGCTTTCCATCAATCGCACGGACGTCCGCGTTTACGGATCCCAGGGGCAGCAGCGAACGACCGTATTAAGTCTCAAACTGGCGCAGCTTGAAATCCTCCGTTCGGAGAAAGGCGATGCGCCGGTACTGCTGCTGGATGATGTTTTTTCCGAGCTGGACCGAAACCGCCAGCGGATGCTGCTGATTGCCGCACAGGACTGCCAGACGTTTTTGACTTGTACCCATCTGGAAGAGGTAGCGGCGGCCGGCGTAGAACAGATGCAGGTCTACCAGGTGGCGGACCGCCACGTGATCGAGGTTTAGAAGGGGCATCGGAAATGTTGCTGCATATTGGAGCGGACGTCAGTATTCCGCTGGACAAGATATTGTTTGTATTAAACGACAGCGGTATGACGCCGTCGACCAGGGAATTTCTGGAGCGTGCGCGCCGAGAGCGTCGGTTGACTCCGTGCGTGGGAAAAGCAAAATCCTATGTGGTGATCCGTGAAAGAGGCAGGGAAAAAGTGGTTGCGTCACACATCGCCACGAGCACCCTGGAGAAACGCTGGAAAAGCGAAATCGGGCGAGAGTATTTAAACGAGGTTGCGGTGCTCACGATTTCCGAGGCGGAGCAGGAATCGTAAAATAAGAAAGCACGCCGCGCATAGAAGCGGCGCTGAATGCGAGAGACAGAGAGGACAGGGCAAAAATGGAAAACCCCAGCAAACAAACATATGACGCGTCGCAGATTCAGGTGCTCGAGGGGCTGGAAGCCGTGCGCCGTCGGCCGGGCATGTATATTGGTTCAACCGATACGCGCGGACTGCATCACCTCATTTCCGAGGTGGTGGACAACTCGATAGACGAAGCGCTTGCGGGCTTCTGCACGCATATTGAAATTTTTATTCGCCCGGACAATTCCGTCACCGTTATTGACAATGGCCGCGGCATTCCGGTCGGTCTGCATGAGAAAACGGGAAAGAACGCGCTTACTGTGGCGCTGACCATGCTGCACGCGGGCGGTAAGTTCGGCGGCGGGGGGTATAAGGTCTCCGGCGGGCTGCACGGCGTGGGCGTAAGCTGCGTCAACGCACTGAGCGAAACTATGCGCGCGGAGATTCATCGCGATGGACATGCCTATGTGCAGGAGTTCATTCGTGGCGAACCGATCAACGAAGTGCATATTGAGCGGGATATCGAAGAGGGAGACACGGGAACGATCATTACGTTTCTGGCGGATCACACAATCTTCGACGAGGTGAATTATAGCTTCGATACGATGAGCAGCCGTTTCCGGGAGATGGCGTTTCTAAACGCAGGCGTGCGTATTACGGTGACGGACGAGCGTGAAACCCCGGCGCATGTAAAGTCCTTCTGCTATGAGGGCGGCATCGTTTCGTTCGTGAAGTATCTCAATAAAAACAAAGAGGTCCTGCATCCCGATCCAATTTACTTCTGTGCAAAGCGGCTCGAGGATGGTGTGGAAACCGGTTCGGTTGAAATCGCCATGCAGTATAACGACGGCTACAATGAAAATATCTTTACCTTTGCCAATAATATCAATACGATCGAAGGCGGATCGCATCTTGTCGGGTTTAAATCCGCGCTTACCCGCGTAGTTAACGACTATGCGAAGAAATACAATCTGCTTAAGGGAAACGATCCTGCGCTTTCCGGCGAGGATATCCGTGAGGGATTGACCGCCATCGTTTCCGTGAAACTGATGGAACCGCAGTTTGAAGGACAGACGAAAACAAAGCTTGGCAACGCGGATATCCGTCCGCTGGTGGACGGCGCCGTTGCGGACGGCCTGACGCGGTTCCTTGAGGAAAATCCTGCCTGTGCAAAACTCGTAATTGAGAAGTGCGTGACCGCTTCGCGCGCAAGGGACGCCGCGCGAAAAGCGCGGGAATTAACGCGCAGAAAGAGCGCTCTGGACTCCACGTCGTTGCCAGGCAAGCTGGCCGATTGTCAGGAGAAGGACGCGAGTAAATGCGAGATTTTCATTGTCGAGGGCGATAGTGCAGGCGGCAGCGCAAAGATGGGTCGTAACCGCGTGTTCCAGGCCATTCTGCCGCTGCGCGGGAAAATTCTGAACGTTGAGAAGACGCGTCTTGACAAGATTCTCGCCAATGCGGAAATCAAGGCCATGATCACGGCGTTTGGCGCGGGCATGGATGAGGATTTTGACGAAACGAAACTAAGATATCATAAGATCATTTGCATGACGGATGCCGACGTGGACGGAAGCCATATCCGGATTCTGATGCTGACCTTCTTCTACCGGCATATGCGCCCGCTCATTGATAACGGGTACGTTTATATTGCCCAGCCGCCGCTGTATCAGATTAAGCGTGGTAATTTCCTGAAATATGTATATTCCGACGAGGAACTGGAACAAACGCTGAATGATATCGGCCGCGAACCCAAACCGACAATTCAACGCTATAAAGGCTTGGGTGAAATGAACCCGGATCAGCTCTGGGAGACGACAATGGATCCCGAAAGCCGAATCATGCTCAAGGTGACGGTCGAAGATGCGATAGAGGCAGATGAACTTTTTACCCTGCTGATGGGTGATAAGGTGGAACCACGCAGGGAGTTCATTGAGCAGAACAGTAAACTTGTCGTCGATCTGGACGTGTAAGAGCAGCCTAGAGGAATAGAGAGTAAGAGTATGGAAGAAAAAGACACAACAACGGTTCAGCCAACACAAACGACAAATCGCATCGTACCCATCCGACTGGAAAGCGAGATGAAGAAAAGCTTCATTTCGTATGCCATGGCGGTTATTATCAACCGCGCGCTGCCGGATGTCAGGGACGGTTTAAAACCGGTTCACCGGCGTATTCTCTACTCGATGGACGAGTTGGGGTTGCAGCCGGACAAGCCGTTCCGTAAGAGCGCCCGAATCGTAGGCGATTGCCTCGGAAAATACCATCCGCACGGTGATTCTTCGGTCTACGACGCAATGGTGCGTCTTGCGCAGGATTTTTCCACGCGCTACATGCTGGTGGAAGGCCATGGCAATTTCGGAAGCGTGGATGGCGACAGCGCGGCGGCTATGCGTTATACCGAAGCGCGTCTTTCCAAGATGGCGAGTGAAATGATGGCGGATATCGAGAAGGATACCGTCGATTTCATGCCGAATTTCGATGAAACGCTCATGCAGCCTACCGTGCTGCCGAGCCGTTTTCCCAATATCCTTGTCAACGGCTCCAATGGTATTGCCGTCGGTATGGCGACGAACATCCCTCCGCATAATCTAGGCGAAACAATCGACGCGCTCTGCGCGTTGATCGACGATCCCGAGATCGACAGCGACGGGCTGATGCAGTACCTGCCGGGTCCGGACTTCCCCACGGGCGGCATTATCATGGGGCTAAGCGGCATTGCGAGCGCATACCGCACCGGAAGAGGCCGCCTTATCGTGCGAGCCAGGGCGGAGATCGAAGCGTACGGCGCAGGGAAGAGCCGCATCATCATTACCGAGATTCCGTATCAGGTGAACAAGGCAAGACTTGTGGAGCGAATCGCCGAACTCGTCCACGAAAAGCGCGTGGAAGGGATCAGCGACCTTCGCGACGAAACCGATCGCACCGGTATGCGTATCGTCATTGAACTCAAGAAGGACGTCAACGGAAGCGTCATACTGAATCAGCTTTATAAGCATACGGATCTGCAAGCTACCTTCGGCGTAATTATGCTCATGCTGGTGGATGGCGAGCCGAAAATCCTTCCGTTGCGCGACGTGCTTTATTACTATCTGGAGCATCAGAAGTCGGTCGTGACCCGCAGGACGACCTACGATCTCAACCGCGCCAAGGAACGGCTCCATATTCTGGAAGGATTGATCATTGCGCTGGATAATATCGACGAGATTGTCGATTTGATCAAAAAGAGCGCAAGTCCCAACGAAGCCAAACAGAAATTAATCGACCGTTTCGGCCTCTCCGAACGGCAGGCGCAGGCAATTCTGGATATGCGCCTCCAGCGTCTGACCGGTCTCGAGCGCGACAAGATCCTGGACGAGGACCGCATGCTTCGAGAGCGGGTTATGGACTTGCAGAGCATTCTGGATGACGAACAAAAACTGCTTGCTATCATCAAAGAGGAAGCGCTTGCGGTCAAGGAAAGACATAACGACAAGCGCCGCACCGAGATCACACAGATGATCGACGATATCGATCTCGACGACGTGATTCAACAGGAAGATATGGCCGTCACGATGACGCACTTCGGCTATATTAAACGCCTTTCGCCGGATACCTATCGCGCGCAGAACCGCGGCGGCCGCGGTGTGATTGGACAGGGTACCCACGAGGAGGACTTTGTGGAGCGTCTGTTCGTTACGAACACGCATACCCACATCCTGTTCTTCACGAACTTTGGGCGTGCGTTCCGTAAGAAGTGTTACGCGATTCCGGAAGCGGGCAGAAACGCCAAAGGCATGCCGATCGTGAACCTCCTGCAACTTGGCGAAGGCGAGAAGGTCACCGCCATGTTCCCCGTCGAGGGTGAGGGAACGGAAGGCTATCTCGTGATGGCAACGCGCGACGGCATCATTAAAAAGACGCCGGTAAGCGAACTGCAGAACATCCGAAAAGGCGGCCTGATCGTGCAGAGCCTGCGCGAAGGGGACGCGCTCATCGCCGTGGAATACTCCAAAGGCGACGACGAGTTCATCATTGCGAGCAGGAAGGGCAAATGCGTCCGCTTTGCCGAAGAGGACGTTCGCCCCATGGGCAGAAACGCAATGGGCGTTCGCAGCATCAATCTGGCCGAGGATGACGCGGTGGTCGATATGGTCAAGGTGGTCGGGGGCGGAAACGTGCTGACCGTCACGGAACTCGGCATGGGCAAGCGCACGCCGGAGGATCAGTACCCGCTGCATCATCGCGGTGGAAAGGGCGTGCTGGCGACGCAGCTCACCGAGAAAACGGGCGATCTGGCCTGCCTCAAGATGACGGCTGACGACGAGGACGTCATGCTGATTCGCGACGACGGAACCATTATCCGCCTGCCGCTCGATCAGGTAAGCGTCATTTCGCGTAATACGCAGGGCGTGCGGCTCATGCGTGTGGACGAAGGAACCCGTGTGGTCTCTGTTGAGATCGTCCCGCATTCGGACGAAGTGCCGGAAGGGGAACAACCCGTCGAGAATACGGAAACGTCTCCCAAGACAGAGGAACAAATCTAGAAGGTGAATCAAAAGAGGTCCCGTACTTCTGAACTGAACCCCGTCGATTAGACACAAATAAAAGGCCCTATCGCAGGAATACCAAGTATTACATGAACTGGCGTCGTTTCTCTAGCGGCGTCAGTTTTGTTTTTAGCTGAATCCGCTCATGGTTGTAGAAGAATATGAAA
>JAYFNY010000051.1:0-27547 GCA_034933205.1 Eubacteriales bacterium | reverse complement strand
TGATGGTTGGCAATCGGGGAAAGTCTATTTGGACTTAACTGCCTATCTCGCTCAGCAGTTACAGGCAGACAAACCAGCTTCCAAGAAATCTGTCGCCTGATTATACGAAAGCGAATTTACACACAATTCTGGACTTGACTCACCGCACTGAGTGATTTTCTATGAATTTCGATCGAAAATCATAGAAATATTAATGATTTCTTATGGTAAAATTCACAATTCTGTATCTTGAATCTGATAACATATAGTATTCAAACAATCCTCGGGAAAGTAGAAAAAACCATGCATGAAAAGATCCTGATCGTAGACGACGAACATGAAATCGCAGACCTGGTGGAAGTATACCTGAAAGCCGAAAACTTCAACGTTTACAAGTTTTATTCCGCAACGGAAGCGCTGGCCTGCATCGAGTCCACCGAGCTCGATCTCGCGATTCTGGACGTTATGCTGCCGGATATCAACGGATTTGCGCTCTGCCGCAAAATTCGTGAAAAGTACGCCTATCCCGTGATCATGCTGACGGCCAAGGACGAGGAGTCTGACAAGATCAACGGCCTGACTCTCGGCGCGGACGACTACATCACAAAACCGTTCCGTCCGCTCGAAATGCTCGCACGCGTCAAAGCGCAGCTGCGCCGGTATAAGAGATACAATCCCGCGCAGACCGCTTCCCCACAAGCGGCGGTGCTCGTTCACGGCGGGCTGACGATGGATCTTTCCAGCCACGCCTGCATGCTCAACGAGCGTCCTCTGGAGCTGACGCCGACCGAGTTCGCCATACTCCGCATTCTGCTGGGGAAAAAGGGCAGTGTCGTGAGTGCCGAAGAACTCTTTCACGAGATCTGGCAGGACGAATACTACAGCAAAAGCAACAATACGATCACCGTTCATATCCGCCACCTGCGCGAAAAAATGGGAGATGCGGCGGAAAACCCGAGCTACATCCGGACGGTCTGGGGGATAGGCTACAAAATTGAGCAATAAATCGTTACCTTATCCGGATTGTATGAATAGGCGGAACTAGAATTGAAGAATCAATCGTTTCGGGGAAAAGTTTATCAAAAGCTGCTCTGGAAACTGTTCTTTCAGACAGTCGTCGTGCTAGGAGCTTCTTTTTTGCTCACACTCGGTACGTATGCCGCTGTGAGAGGGAGATTTGCGGACTTTCTGGTCAATGCAATCAGTTATTTACTGAGTCTCAACTGGGACTCGGCTCGGGATATTTACCAGCACGTGATCCGAAACAACATTACGCTGGTGTTTGGCGTAACCTTTATCGTTTACTTCTTAATTCTGATGCGTATCCTGATGCCATGGTTCACACGGTTCTTTGACCGGATCGTTTCCGGCATTGATCATCTGGCGGAGGAAGTGGATGCACCCATTCGCATGGGCACTGAGCTGAAGTTTATGGAAGTCAAGCTCAATGAAGTAAAGCAAAGGCTCAAACAGCGTACTGAGACGGCCAAGCGTGAGGAACAGCGAAAAAACGACTTGGTCGTATATCTGGCGCACGATATCCGCACGCCACTGACCTCGGTAATCGGTTACCTCAGCCTGCTCGACGAAGCGTCCGACATGCCCGCCGAACAGCGGGCAAAGTATACGCATATCACGCTCGAAAAAGCAAACCGTCTGGAGAAGCTCATCAACGAACTATTTGAAATTACGCGGTACAACTCCCAGCAGGGCAATCTGGAAAAAGTGTCAATCGACCTGTACTACATGCTCGTACAAATGGTGGACGAGTTCTACCCGATTCTCACCGAGCGTGGCAACTCGGCAGTGCTGGAAGTGGACGAAACTCTCACCGTCAGCGGCGATTCCGCGAAGCTTGCTCGGGTGTTCAACAATATTCTTAAAAATGCAGCTGCTTACAGTGACCCCGGCACGCCGATTATCATTGCCGCAAAGAATGCAGGCGCTTTCGTTCTAATTTCGTTTCAGAATCAAGGCCCGATAATCCCCGCGGACAAGCTCTCTGCAATCTTTGAAAAGTTCTTCCGCCTCGACGAAGCGCGCGCATCCGATACCGGCGGATCGGGACTGGGGCTTTCCATCGCAAAAGAAATAGTAACATTGCATGGCGGAACGATTCAGGCGGAGAGCAAGGCTCATTCAACTACTTTTACCGTCTCGTTGCCCGCTTAATAGAAAAACCACCGTGCATTAAGAAAATCTTAAGGTTTCATCCGCCCGATATTAATGAATTACCTGTTCAATTCTGATAGCATTTTGCTGTCACTTGGACAGGTAATTATTTATTTGGAAAGAGAAGAAAAATGAACTGTAGAAGTCTCCTGCGGCAATCCCCCCTGCTCCAATCGATCCGAAAAAAGCAACGCAAATTCTGTTTTTATGCGGTAATGCGGCTGGACGCAAATCGCTATTGCTCCGTGCAATCCAGTCGCTTTCTGCCGCATCTGCTGTTTGAAACGCGCTGTCCGTTATTCAACCGTGAAACAGGGTTTGATATGGTCTTCCAGCAGAACAAAGTCTTTAACCTTAAACTCGCCGCCGCAGTACTGGACGGCGTGGTGATCCGTCCCGGAGAGACCTTTTCCTTCTGGCGGCTCGTTCGGCATGCCGACCGACATACGGCCTACCGGGATGGCCTCGTCGTAACCGGCGGAAAACTCACCACGGCGCGGGGAGGCGGCCTGTGCCAAATGAGCAATTCGCTGTTCTGGGTGTTTCTGAATTCTCCTCTGACCATTATCGAACGCCACGGGCACGCTGTGAAGGACTTTCCGGAACCGCCGAGCGACGCACCAATCGGCGTGGACGCCACCATCTCGGAAGGATGGCTCGATCTGAAGGTCAAAAATGAGACGAAAAACGCTTATCAAATCGGTATTTCGTTTGACGAGGCGTTCATCACCACTTGCATCTACTCGGAGAAGGATGACGGTCTTCTCTACTGCGCGGTCAGCGGAACGCCGCACTATCTGCGTGAAAACAAAAAGGTCTTTGAGGAGGTCGACATCCTTCGAAGGATGATCAATCCGAAAACGGATGCTATTTTAAGAGAACAAGTGCTCTACCGCAACCGGTGCGAAATCGGCTATCCGCTCCCCGAGGGAACGGAATTTGTACAAAAAGGAGACCACGTATGAACCAGAAAACCATCGCCGTCCTCTTTGGCGGCTGTTCGCCGGAGTACGGCGTATCTCTCGCTTCGGCATACTCCGTGCTTTGCCATATGGACATGCAAAAGTTTAAGCCTTTTCCCGTCGGTATCACGCCGGACGGAGATTGGTTCGCTTTTCACGGAGACTTCGAAAAAATCTTCTCCGATCAATGGCACAACAACGTGGACTGTACGCCCGTCGCGTTCAGTCCGAGCAGGACGAGCCCTTCCCTGCTGTTGCTGTGTCAAGACGGCATTCAGTCCGTTTCTATCGACGCTGCGTTTCCCGTTTTACACGGAAGAAACGGCGAGGACGGAACCATACAAGGCATGTTTGAACTAGCGGCCATACCGCTGATCGGCTGCGGAACGGTTTCTTCCGCACTCTGCATGGATAAGGACCGCGCGCACAAACTGGTTTCGGCAGAAGGCATTTCCGTTCCGCAGTCATTTGCGCTGAACCGCTCCGGCGGGATGGATCCCGCGCGCTGCGCGGCGGAACGAATCGGTTACCCGCTGTTTGTCAAGCCGGTTCGGGCGGGTTCCTCGTTCGGCATCAGCCGCATAACTGAACGCGAATCGCTGGCCGGCGCGATTCGTTTCGCGTTTCAGTATGACGATACGGTGCTGTTGGAGCAAGCTATTGAGGGATTCGAGGTCGGCTGCGCCGTCATGGGCGGCGAAACGCTCACGGTTGGAGAACTGGACGAAGTGGAGCTTTCCGGTGGCTTCTTTAATTACACGGAAAAATATACACTCAAGACCTCCGCTCTGCATGTTCCGGCAAGGATTCCTCCCCAAAAAAGCGAGCAGATCAAGAGCACGGCAAAGATCATCTACCGTGCACTCGGCTGCAGCGGATTTGCCCGCGTAGACGTGTTCTATACGCCGGGAGGTAAGATCGTATTCAACGAAGTCAATACCATTCCCGGCTTCACGACTCACAGCCGGTTTCCCATCATGATGAATGCGGCAGGCATTTCGTTTGAGGAAGTGATTACGCGCGTTATCGAGCAGGCAGTCGGTGTATGAGGACAGTTCTGTTACCACCAAAAGACGTTTATACCGGCAGTCTGATTCTGGTCAACGCACAGCATCCTCTCAAGAGCGAGCCCACGCAGAACAGCCTCGTCCCATTTCCGTCGGAGAGTGGGAATATCCTGCTTTTGTATCAGGCGCGCCCCTCGTTGACCCGGCTGATGGACGCCGTCGGCGGCTGGCAGGCCGTGAGCGTATGCAGCGGCTGGCGTTCCAGCAGCGAGCAAAGATCAATCTGGGACAGCACACTTGCCGAGCACGGCGAGGAGTTTACAAGTCGGTTCGTCGCCCGGCCTGGGTACAGCGAGCACCAAACCGGCCTCGCTGTCGATTTAGGCGTTCATGCGCCGCGAAAGGATGCGCTCTGCCCGGATTTTCCGGATTCCGGTGTTTGTCGTACACTGCGGCAGAAAGCGGCCTCTTTCGGCTGGATTGAACGCTATCCCCGAGGCAAAGAACCTGTTACGCAAATTGCACACGAACCCTGGCACTTTCGCTATGTTGGCATTCCACACGCCAGCGCGATGGAACAGGCTGGAATGACACTGGAAGAGTATATCGACTTTGTCCGGCAGTTCCCGTACGGCGCGGAATGGCTTGACTGCCCGACGGCGCAGGGAACGATTGCAGTCTGTTTTCTCAGAACGGAACCAGACGGTCAGACTCGTTTTATGGCTGATTCCCGTTACTCATATTCCGTTTCCGGCAACAACAGCGATGGTTTTATCATTACCGAGTGGAGAACTGCGCATGGCAGAAGATAAGCAATACGGCAGGCTGGATTCCTTTCGAGTGTTCGCTGCCCTGCTCGTCGTCAGCATCCATACCTCGCCTCTGTCCTCGCTGAACCCGAACGCGGACTTCTTGCTGACCAGAGCGCTCGCCCGGCTGGCTGTACCGTTCTTTATGATGACGACGGGCTGCTTCGTTCTGCCGCAAGCGCTGTTTGCATCTCCGAGGAGTACGCGCGCGCTTTGGCGGTTTGTGAAAAAGACCGCTCTGCTCTACGGTATAGCCACGCTTATCTATCTGCCAGTCAATCTTTACGCGGATCATTTCAAGCAGGTCGGCATATTTGACGTCCTGCGTGCGGTGTTCTTCGATGGAACGTTTTATCACCTCTGGTACCTTCCGGCGGCCATCATTGGTGTGCTGCTCGTGGGGCTGTTGAGCCGCTGGCTTCGGTTTCGCGGCATTCTGATCGTCTCATCCACACTTTACCTCGTCGGATTGTTGGGCGACAGTTACTTCGGTGCAGCAAGCCAGGTCCCGGTTCTGTTAGCGTTATACCGTGCAGGATTCCGAATCTTTTCCTATACCCGTAACGGGCTGTTCTTTGCACCGCTGTTCCTCTGCCTTGGCGCATGGTGCGGCAGAGACGGCTCCCTTCCGCGAAGACTCGCGTGGCCCGGTTTCGTGCTTTCTCTGGCGCTGATGACAGCAGAAGCGCTGATGCTCCGCCATCTCGGCTGGCCAAGACACGACAGCATGTATCTGCTGCTGCCCGTCTGCGCGTTCTTTTTGTTTGCGCTTCTGGTTGAGAAGCAGGCGCCGGCAAACAAGCGCCTTCGTGTCCTCGCGGCATGGGTTTACCTGCTTCATCCTCTCTGCATCGTGTTTATTCGACTTATGGCAAAGATAAGCGATGTGTTTCTTCCGCTCCAGCAGAACAGCATGCTCTACTACCTGGCGGTGACGCTGCTTGCTTTTCTTGCCGCGCTGCCGATTGCGTTACTGTCTTTGCACAGGAAACGGTTCTGCATGAGTCGCGCCTGGATTGAGCTCGACCGTGCCGCGCTTAGAAATAATGTTCTTACGCTCCAGTCGCGTCTGAGCAGCGGCTGTACGCTGATGGCGGTGGTCAAGGCCAATGCATACGGCCACGGCGCGACGCTGATGGCGCGGGAGCTTCGCCTGCTTGGCGTTTCTTCGTTTTGTGTCGCCACCGCTTTGGAAGGCGTGGAACTGCGCAAGTGCGGCATATGCGGGGAAATTCTGATTCTGGGATACACGCATCCTGCACAGTTTGTACTTTTACGCCGTTACCGTCTTACGCAGACGGTGATCGACGCAGCCTATGCTGCGCTGCTGAACGGTTACGGTAAAAAGATATCCGTTCAAATAGCGCTTGATACGGGTATGCGCCGTCTCGGCGAACGCTGCGAACGGATTGACAGCATCCTGCACATTTTCTCTTGTCACAATCTGGTGATCAAAGGCGTGTTTTCCCACCTCTGCGCGGACGACGCCGACTCCCCAGAAGCGCGGGTATATACACGGGCACAGGCTGAGACGCTGGAAACAACCATCGCTCGCCTGCGACAATCCGGATGCGCGATCAAAAATATCCACCTGCTGGCAAGCTACGGATTGCTGAATTATCCCACGCTGGAAGGAAGCGCCGTTCGCGTGGGCATCGCGCTTTACGGTATGCTGGGTACGCGACCGGATACGAATCACTGTGCGCTCCCTCTTCAGCCGGTTCTCTCCCTGAAAGCCCGCGTGGCGCTGGTCAAGGATTTGTTCAAGGGCGAAGCGGCGGGTTATGGTTTGACGTACGTCGCCGAGAAAGATTCTAAAATCGCCGTGCTTTCCATAGGATATGCGGACGGCCTTCCACGCGCACTGTCCTGCGGAGTTGGAAAAGTGCTGATCAACGGCTGTGCCGTACCCATCATCGGCCGAATCTGCATGGATCAGACGATGGTCGATATCACCGGCATCCCCAAAGTATCTTCTGGAGATATCGCCGTGCTGATTGGCAAGTCGGGCGACGAAGAGATCACCGCCTGCGACTTGGCCGAACAGACTGGGACGATCTCCAACGAAATATTGAGCCGTCTGGGCAAACGGCTGGAGCGCATCGTTGTGCCTTGAGTTAATATCTCCGTTTTAAACCGCCTGTGAGCCGCTTATCGAACAATAAAGTCACGCTTCATAGGTTCGATGGTCCAAAATCAAGCCGCTTGCAATACAACGTTGACTACTGCTTCTCGTTCTGCACCCGCCCGCAACAAATCGCGCAATTGTAACACTTTGTGAGGGTTTAGCCAGCTCATCCCACCGAAGCAGATACCATTTCGGTGGGATTTTTCTTTACCCCAAAATCCAAAAACGCCCTAATTGTGCGCTCTGTAAGCAGATGTGTTTTAGCTTAAGAATGAAATCCGCTCGTTTGGTTTTCAGGAGTCGTCTTCGTGCGATTCTTCGCTCGAAATCCGGAATCCCCTGATGTTTTTTGGAGTATATGCTTGCAGATTTCTCGTGATATGCGCCCGTTTCATTTTCATTTGGCTTACACGAGAAGTCATAAAGAAGTAAGCATATCAGCGTATTTTGGTTATCCTTGCAATGGCGCTCACCCGTTTTGGAGTCAAGTTACTTATGGATGCAACGACAAGAATGCTTGTTTCGATAGATTTGTATATATAAGTCGAATTTTCTCCAAAATCGATACGGTTCCGATGATCCAAAATTGATTGGAATTGAAAAAGAAGACGTGTATAATCTTTGACATGCCAAATCGATTATGAATGGCAATGCTGATACGGAAAGAATCCTTTATCAATTGAGGTGTAAAATGAGTAACGTTATCCTCCAGGAGTGCAAGACATACGATTTGGAAACCATGGTTACAAAGATCAATGCCGCGATTGACCTTCTCGGCGGCTGGGATCAATTTGTCAAGCCGCAGGATCGCGTCCTCCTGAAAGTAAATCTGATCGGACCAAAAACGTCCGAAACGGCAGCGGTTACCCATGCCGAATTCGTCAGGGCGCTGGTTCGCATTTTAAAAGGAAAAGAATGCGAAGTTTGGATCGGGGACAGTTCCGGCGGCGCAATCGCGGGGATCGCGCCAACTGCACAGAGCTTTAGGGCAGCAGGCTATGAGCGCGTCGCGCAGGAAGAAGGCGCGCTGATCAAGAATTTCGACCGGGAAGGCGTGGTTTCCGTCGTGCCGGAAAGCGGATGCGAAGAGGCGATGTACATCGCAAAGCCCATGTTTGACGCAGACGTCGTGATTAATCTGCCAAAGCTGAAAACACACTCGGCGCAGATCTTCTCCGGCGCTGTCAAAAACGTGTTTGGATGCATCCCGGGGCTGAAAAAGGCGAAGTATCACAAGATGGCACCGGACAGCAGTGATTTTGGTCAAATCATCTGTGACATCCACAGGGGAACAAACATCCGTCTGCATATCATGGACGGCATTCTTGCGATGCAGGGAGAGGGCCCAACCGCAGGCACGCCGTTTCAGGCCGGAAAAATCCTCGTCAGTACCGATCCCCTGGCGCTGGACGCTGTTGCCGCAAAGATGATCGGTATGAACGTATCGGACGTTCCGATTCTGGAAACGGCGCACAACCGGAATCTGGGAGAAGGAAACCTGAACCATATCTGTCTTCTGGGCGATTATGAACAGATCCCCAGATTGGCCAAATTCAAGTTGCCAAGGCGTTTCGGCGCGGTAAAAAAACGCAGCAGCAAAGCCGTGCTGAAGGTGATCGAATTTTTCGCATCGCGCCCGAAAATCAACCAAAACAAATGCAAAAAGTGCAATATGTGCGTTGAGAGCTGTCCTGTGCAGGCGATCGACAGAGAAACAAAGCGGATCGATTACTCCGTATGTATCGAATGTATGTGCTGCCACGAGCTATGCATGTTTAAGGCGGTCGAATTGAAAAACGACAACAAAATCGCAGGATTACTCTCGGGCATGTTGCGAAAATAACTCGCCGTCTCCCTTGTATGCGCCAAAGATTGGCATATGACAAATGACGATACCAGGCACCACAAAACCTCCATTTCAGGCGAAGTGGAGGTTTTGTGATTTTCTCACATATTCTGATTGTTCATGAGTACGTTTACGAATATAATGAATTCAACGAGCAAGTGGAGAAATCCGGATGCGGAAAGCGGAAAATGTCCGAGTAAACCTCATTGTTCGAATGCTTTCGCTTGCCATCCACACGCCGGGCGTCGCCGGATCGATCAACAGGTAATCACAGAAAACGCTTGTATTCTGCTCGACGTCAAGCCCACGAATTGTGTTCCGGAGCATATGCGAAGTCATAAGGAAACAAATTCCCCTTCAAACCGATCGGAATAGCCAACCGGCGCCGGAACCATTACACCCAATGAACAACAGGTAACCTACACTCAAAAGATTGCTTGCTGGAGGTTTGCTTTGAAGCGGAAAAGCCCTTTGCTGCCATTGTTCTCGGTCGTATTTGTCGATATGCTCGGCTTTGGACTCATTTTGCCGCTGCTTCCTTATATTGCTGCAAATTGGGGTGCGACGCCTGCCATGATCGGCCTGATCGGCGCCGCCTATCCGCTGGGTCAGTTTTTGGGAGCGCCTCTGGTCGGCCGTTTCTCGGATCGTTTTGGAAGAAAACCATTGCTGCTGTTCAGCATCGCCGGAACGTTTCTATCTCTGTTAATGCTGGGTTTTGCGCACAGCATCGCCGTTATTATGATCAGTCGTTTTCTCGACGGGTTGACCGGCGGAAACATCACGGTAGCGCAGGCCTATATTGCCGACGTGACCGATGAAAAAAACCGTGCAAAGGGTATGGGCATGATCGGTGCCGCTTTTGGTCTTGGATTCATTCTCGGGCCTGCTTCCGGCGGGTTTTTAAGCCAGTGGGGTTACGCCGTGCCCGCGTTTGTCTCGGCGGGTTTATCGCTCATAAACCTATTTTTGATTTCTTTCCTGCTTCCCGAGTCGCTTCCGAAAGAAAAGCGGGTACACCATTTATCCGAAGTAAAACGCAAGCATCCCCTGAAAGGACTCACCACTGCGTATGCAAAGCCCATTGCCGGGCCTATCTTAAGCAGTATTGTCGTATTCAGCCTGTCGATGGCCATGTTCGAATCGGTGTTCTCGCTGTTTGCCAAACAACGACTGGCGTTATCCGCGCAATCGACAGGCTTTATTCTGGCTTATGTTGGCGTTCTGGTTGCGGGCATTCAGGGCGGCGGTATGGGAGTCCTGACAAAACGGTTCCAGGAGAACAAACTCGTTCGCTTTGCACTGATCACATTGACGTTGTCTTATATAGGATGGTCCCTTTCGCCGAATGTGGTTATTCTCATGATCGTTCTGGTTCCATTGTCGTTATCCAGTGGTATTCTCAGCACACTGCTCCGCTCAAGTCTGTCAAAAGCTGTTCCGGCCAATGAAACTGGTGAAATCATGGGGATATCCGCCGCTCTGGAAAGCATTACCCGTATCGTCGCGCCGGCTTTGGGCGGTTGGTTAATCGGCAGTTTATCGTCGGTTGCGCCGGGTTTGTTATCTGCCATTTTGCTCGGGTGCTTAACCGTTTATCTGATTTCGCTCCAAAAAAAGCATCGCCTGCCGAACCATGCCTCAGAGGCGGATATGTCCGATATCGGCATCGATGTCTTTGGCCGCAGTTGCTTTTTGAGCGATCCCGGCTGTTCAACAACAGAACCATCGAAAGCGGAGACTTCCCCTATTGAGAATTAGAACGAGGTGAAGCGCAGAGCCGTTGCAGATCGATCTTCGGCTTATTTCTCTTTTCAAACAGAATTCTCGAAATCATCCGGCGAAAGAAGGGATTCCCTATGATCCAGAATCAATGGTATGCCGTGCTGAACTCGAAGCAGGTAAAAAAGAACAGGATGATCGGCGTGACACGCCTTTCCGAAAAGCTCGTCTTCTGGCGGGACGATAAGGGCGAGGTGCATTGTATCTACGACAAGTGCTGTCATAGAGGCGCGTCTCTTTGCACCGGAAAGCTCGTGGAGAATCATATCGAGTGCCCTTTTCACGGTTTTCTCTACGACGGCAGCGGCAAGGTAATCCGTATTCCCGCCAACGGTAAAAACACGAAGGTTCCCGAAAACTACCACGTGAACGCCTATCCGGCAAGGGACGCTTACGGCCTCATCTGGGTTTGGTATGGCGATTATCATGCGGACTTGCCGGAGATTCCGTTCTTCGAGGAACTCGCGGATGGCTTTACCTATGGTGAAATTTCCGAAAACTGGAACGTACATTACACGCGCGCAATCGAAAACCAGCTGGATGTCGTGCATCTTCCCTTTGTGCACAAAACGACCATCGGCAGAGGCAACAAGACGCTCGTCAATGGCCCCGTCGCCAAATGGAACGGTAGCCGCATGACCTTCTATGTCAAAAACGAGCTGGATCAGGGGCAGCGCCCTGAAAAGCCGAACGAAATCGAGCACTATGAAAAACTGTTCCATCTGCAACTGCAAATGCCCAACATCTGGCAAAACATCATATCGGATCAGCTCCGCATCTTTGCCGCGTTTGCGCCGGTTGACGAGGAAAACACGCAGATCTATCTGCGCTTCTATCAAAAATTCGTACGCGTTCCCGTGTTGGCGCAGCTCATCAACGGACTCGGCGCCGTCATGAATCGCGTGATTCTGCATCAGGATCGCCGTGTGGTGCTGACGCAATTGCCGAAACAAAGCGAATTTCGGATGAAGGAGAACCTCGTACAGGGTGATTTGCCGATCCTTGAGTTCCGGAAACGCCGGGATATGCTGAAAGAGATCCGGCCCGATCCGCCTGTCGGCGATTGAGCAGAGCGTCTTTGCATGAAAGCAGGCGGATTCGTCAAGTCCGCCTGCTGAATATTTTAATCCCTTCCTATGAACCGGCCGTTTTCGAATTGCTCTTTACTGGGGCAAGTTGCATGCGGATGGCTCCCGTTTCATAGTGCTGCCCCTCCTCGGGCAATCATGCGATCGTATCGCTTCCCCGGCTCCGCCGGCTTTTGCAGACTGAAAACGGCTGCCTGTTGATTCCCTCAACCGCCGATTTGCGATGATGTAAGACCCGAACTGCCGTTCGGCCGGCGCAATGCCCGACTTCACATGTCACCTTGCTCCGCCAATTCCGCGAGAATCGCCATGCTGGCAGAGACGCCGAGGCGGTCCGCCCCCGCTTCCAGAAGCGCCTTCGCATCCTTAAGCGTGCGGATTCCCCCCGCCGCTTTCACTTGCATGCGGGTACCGACGGTTGCCTTCATCCGCGCGACATCCTGCACGTTTGCTCCGCCCGAACCGAAACCGGTAGACGTTTTTACGAAATTCGCCCCCGCTTCCATCGCCAGGACGCATGCTCTTGTTTTTTCTTCATCTGTTAGGTAGCAGGTTTCAATGATTACCTTGACCAGCGCGCCGGCAGCTGCTCTTACGACGGCGCAGATATCGTCGCGAACCTGCTCGTCCTTTCCCGCTTTCAGCGCACCGATCGAAATCACCATGTCGATTTCCTGTGCGCCATTTAAAATAGCATCCTTGGTTTCAAATGCTTTCACCGCGCTCGTTGTCGCGCCAAGAGGAAAGCCCACGACCGTGCAAACCTTTACCTGTGTGTCTTTGAGCAGCGTTGCCGCCTGTTTTACATAACACGGGTTTACGCACACGGAAGCCGCGCCTATCTGAATCGCTTCCCGGCAGAGTGTCGCCACTTGCTCCGGCGTAGCGGTCGCTTTTAACAGGGTATGATCCAATTTGGAAGCCAGTTCTGTTCTTGTCATTTTGTAGCCTTTCTTTTTGTATGGATTAATCGATATGTATTCGTATGTATGTGTTAATACGCCGCATCGTCCGAACGAACAACCATGTAGACAAGCGGTGTGATTTTCTCCGGCCGTTCGCCAATGCAAACCGCTTTTTGCATGGTTTCAATCGCTTCCTCCAGATTCGTTTCGCTGTTCACGTAGAGCGTACAGATCGGTTCTCCCCGATCGACTTTGTCGCCGATGCGCTTATGCATGACCAACCCGACCGCGGGATCGATCAAGTCCTCTTTCGTTTCGCGTCCCGCGCCTAAAAGCTGCGCCGTCCGGCCTATCTGCGCCGTTTGCATGCTCCGAACGTAGCCTTCTTGCTCCGCAGGCACGGGAACCAGTTTCTTCACTTTGCAGAGCGAGTCCGTCCCTTCCGGCGTGAGCAGATTCTCGTCGCCGCCAAGTTCATGGACCATCGCGCGCAGTTTGTCAAGCCCACGCCCGTTTTCCAGCGCCGATTTCAGCTTTTCCAAGGCTTCCTCGTCGGTTTGGGCAAGTTTGGAGAGCCGCAGCATTTGCGTGCCAAGCAGCATGCAGACTTCATAGAGCGCGTCGCCTTTGGGAATCTTGTTGGAAAGCATCTGCACGGCCTCGCGCACTTCCAGCGCATTGCCAACCGCAAGGCCAAGCGGCTGGTTCATATCCGTCACCACCGCAACGACTTCCCGGCCCAGCAGCTTTCCCATTTTCACCATACGTTCGGCGAGCTGTTTCGCTTCCTGAACGGTTGTCATGAACGCGCCGCTGCCAACCTTTACGTCCAGCACAATAGCGTCCGCACCGGCAGCCAGTTTTTTGCTCATAATGCTTGCGGCGATCAGCGGAATGCTCCGAACGGTTCCCGTTACATCGCGCAGAGCATACATTTTCTTATCGGCGGGAGCCAGATTCTTCGTCTGCCCAATTACACAGACTCCGGTTTTTCGGACGATCTTACGAAACCTTGGTATCGTCTGCGCGATGCTCACACCGGGAATGGATTCCAGTTTATCCAGCGTGCCGCCTGAAAACGCAAGTCCGCGTCCGGACATCTTGGCAACCGTCCCACCGCAGGCCGCCACAAGAGGCGCAACCACAAGCGTAGTCGTATCCCCCACTCCGCCGGAGGAATGCTTATCCACCTTAATCCCCGGCAGACCGCTCAAGTCGATTCTGTCGCCGGAGTGCACCATACTCATGGTTAGGTCTGCTGCTTCGCGTTCGCTCATATCGTTGAGTACAATGGCCATCAATAAAGCGGACATCTGATAATCCGGTATAGCACCGCAAACAAAACCGTCCACGACGAACCGTATTTCTTCTTGGCTTAGCTCCTCTCCGTTTCTTTTCTTCTCGATCAGATCCACCATTCTCATATGCCGATTTCCTCTGATTCCTTCGTTTTTATATGCGATCCTTATGATCTTTCGCGCAAAAATGTACACCGAAGCAATCACACGGAGAAATCTGCACTGTGTGATTGCTTATAAGGACAAACAGCGTTGGACACTATTTTGCTTACGCTTCAGAAAGGAGCGTGATTGTTCTCCGGTTCTCCCTTTTCGTATAAACGCTGTTCCGGGGATACGCGCATCGTACCATCTTTGCGTAAATAGTCGAACAGCACGTCGTAAATCCGCATCTGCGTATTTTCCCAGTTGAGCGTACCGGCAATCTGCGAAGTATCGTTCCCGCCGGACGCCATGTACTCGGACGTTGCTACCGAGTACCGCCGATCCATCTCAACCGGCGTTCGATCCCTCAGCATCATGGCAAGGACTTTTTGACCCGTTGGCCTAGTATGATCAATCTGAACAAGAATGCCGGAGAAAAACAGCCCCGCGTTATTGCCGAATCGCTCCGGGGCATAGACCAGTTCAAACAGGTCCCAAAGCTGCCGCCCCGTCATTTCGGTAACAAAAACCGGGTCGTTATATCCAACAACCGATTGTATGTCCTCAATGGTAACGGGTCCGGGCTGAATACTTCCCCCTGCGGAGGTGGCATTCAGATACGCAATCTGCACGCCGGCTCCTTCGCGTACGCTATCTGCCAGAAGATTGCCAAGCTTTGTCTCCGACGCAAGATGGATTGTCATCTCTTCTTCCGTCGTAGCAAGCACGGTATTCAGATAATCCCGCAGAGGCGCAACCAGTTGCTCCTCGCGAATCCCGTATGCCGCCTTCACGTCAATATCCGCATCGACGCGGTGTACGCAGCATTCCCGACTGACCACCTCGCACGTTTCCGGATCAAACCAAAGCCTGATATGCGGCAAACTGTTACCGCCAAAACCGCCTTTGACTACCACCGTATTTCGCCAGACGCCCGCATAATCGCCCGGTATATGCCCGCCGATAAAAACATCCGCCTGCGGAATGTTTGTCAGCACATCGCAGAGTTCCCCGCTGAGATCCCCGTTCGCATCCACATAAAATGGAAAGTGCGCAAGAACAACGATGATCTGCGCTCCGGCTTGCCGCATTTGCGGAATATATTCCTGACACAGCTCAACGCTCGAGCAAACTTCATACGGTGCAAACGACGCCGCGGTCACCATATACGGCGTATATTCGGTCGTCAGACCCAGTATCCCAACCCGTACTCCGCATCGATCCAGGATAACCCACGGCCTTGCCCCTTTTACGAGTTTGCCCGTCGCCTTTTCCACGATATTTGCACACAAAATCGGAAATTTCGCCTGTTCAACACAGCTTTCCAAAAAGTCCGGTCCTCTGTCAAATTCATGGTTTCCAAGCGTCATGGCGTCGGTCCCTAAGAAGGAAAGCGTTTCCACGATCTGCGAACCGCTCCAGAACTTGGAGCAGAACTCGTCCCCTGCATCGAGAAGCAGCGTCCCCGCCGGATTCGATTCGCGAATCCGGTCAATATGCGTCCCGAAGGCAGCCAAGCCCGGGCTGTCTTTTGATTTTTTAAATCGCGCCGAAAAGTCGGCGTGCGCGAGAATATCGATCGGTATCAACGCAGACATACCATTCACCTCTCAACAAATTGTGTCACCGTCAGCGCGCCGCGTTTTCCGGGTGAAAAAGCCATGACATCCTATGATCATCCTTTGGTTCCGCCCCGTGAGACGCCGGTAACGATATATTTACGGAAACACAGGAATAAGATTACCATCGGGACGACCACGACCGTTGCAGCCGCCATCAATCGCTCGTATCGAACGCCGCTGGACGTCATGAATGTATAAAGTCCAAAAGGCAGTGTCCGCGTTTCCGGGCTGTTTGTCACCAACACGGTCCACAAAAAAGAGTTCCAGCAGACAATTGCGTTAAGCAGCGCTATGGTAACCAGCGCCGGGCGCGCGATAGGCACCATGATCCGCCAGAGATATTTCCAATTTGAAGCGCCATCTACTTTCGCCGAATAATAAAGGCTGTCCGGAATCGACAGAAAGAAATTCCTTAAGATATAAGTGTAAAAAACACTGGTTGTAAACGGAAGAATCAGCGCGAAAAGATTGTCTATCAGTTTTAGGTGCAGGATCGTTTGATAATTGGTAATGATCAGCATTTCGTACGGAATCATCATCAGCGAAAGTAACGCGGAAAAGAGCAGATCCCTGCCGCGGAATTTAAGACGTGAAAAAGCAAACGCAGCGAGAATTGTCGTAAACAGCGTCAGCGAAACGCAAGCGACCGTTACAATCACAGAATTCAAAAAGTACCGCGCGAACGGCGCCTTTGAAAACGCGTAAACGTAGTTATCAAACGTCGGGTTCGCCGCCAGGAACGTCGGCGGCGTCGTATTGACTTCCGCGGCCGTCTTCAGGGATGAGACGATCATCCAGAAAAACGGGAAAAGCATCGTCAGCGCACCGATCGAAAGCAGCAGATATCGAATTGTCGTTTTCACTTTCATATCTTAATAATTCTTCCACTTTCTTTGAATCCACAGCTGTATCATGGTTAAAATCAGCACGATAAAAAACAGAATAATCGCGCTGGCGGCCGCCTTGCCAAGCTTCCACTGGGCATAAAACATATCATATAAATAATACACAACGGTATAGAGGGAGTAAGCCGAGCCAGGCTTTCCGTTGAAAAGCGGAAAAAGTTCCGTAAATACTTTTGAAGCGGAAATCATATTAATGATCGTTGTCAGCCCGATCGTTGGCGCCAAAAGAGGCAGGGTAATACGAAAGAAGATCTTTCCGGATTTCGCGCCGTCCACACGCGCCGCCGTATAATACTGCGGATCAACATTCTGAAAACCGGCCAGCAGAAGAATGATCGTAAACGGAAGCATGCTCCAGATGCTGTAAATAATAAGCGCCGCTAAATTGTAAGCGGGATTGTTCAGCCAGTTGATTGCCGATATGCCGAAAAGAGAAAGTAAGTAGTTGATCAGGCCATAATCATAGTTGAACAGCCACTTCCAAACAAGGCCGACCGCGGTAATAGAGGTGACCATCGGCAGGAAATAGCTGGTTTGGAATAATGCTTTCAGCTTAATATCGTGATTCAGCGCATTCGCAATGAACAACGAAAGAACCGTAGCGATCGGAACGACAAACAATACATACAGGCCGGTGTTTTTCAAGCCGTTGAGAAAGTTGGGGTCGTTTAGCACAGCCGAGTAGTTCTGCAGCCCGAAGGAAGAAAACGCACCTGAAAGTTTATAGTTTTCTTTGAACGAGAGTATGAAGACGTTGATAAACGGGTAGACGGTAAACAGAATCAGCCCAACCATAAACGGAGCAAGGAACGCGGCGGGTTCAACGGCGGCGCGGAATTTCAACGCCCTATCCGGCTGCGTTCGCTCATTTCCAAATTCTCTCGTTCGCTTCATGATAATCTTTCCCCGGTATCCTTATCAAAAAGGAAAACGCCTCTCTGTTTCAAGCCGCACTCCAACCTGTCTCCGGTGCAAATTTGCTGCTCCGGATTGACAAAGCCGCGTACCGTTTGCCCCGCGATGTTCAGAATCGCCAGTTCATCTTTGCCAACCGAGTAACGCTCGGCCACAGTGCACGGCAGCTTTTGCCGTGCAGCGGAAAGAAGGATGCTCTCCGGGCGAACGGCCAAGACCACCTCTTTTCCGTCTTCTACCGGATGGCGAAGCGGGAGCTCGCAGTATTGATCCGAGTTTATAAAGCGGAAACGACCGTTTGTCATGGTTCCGAATAGTTTATTAATGGGCGGAGTGCCCAGAAAATCGGCGACAAAATAATTCTCCGGCTCGTCGTACAGCACTCTTGCCGTTGCCTGCTGTTGAAATACGCCGCCTTTCAGCACGACGACGCTGTCGGAGATAGAAAGCGCCTCCTCCTGATCGTGCGTCACAAACACCGTCGTCACTTTGGAAGCTCGCTGAATTCGGAGTATTTCCTCGCGCATTTCCACCCTTAATTTTGCGTCCAGGTTGGACAAAGGTTCGTCCATTAAAAAAACCTGGGGTTCTTTGGCAAGCGCGCGCGCAATGGCAACCCGCTGCTGCTGTCCGCCGGACATTTGAATCGGCTTTCGATCCAGCAAATCCGAAATCCGGATCAATTCCGCCAGCTCTCTTGCGCGCGCGATCCGCTGTTTTTTCGGAACCCGCTTGATCTCAAGTGGAAAGCAAATGTTTTCAAGGGCGGTCATATGCGGATATAAGGCATAATTCTGAAACACGAGGCCAACGTTCCTCTGTTCCGGCGGCAGCTTGGTCACGTCTTTGTCGTCAAACCAAATATGCCCCGACGTTACAGGCAGTATCCCCGATATCATATTCAGCACCGTCGATTTTCCACATCCCGACGGGCCGAGCAGCGTAAGCAGTTTCCCGCTTTCAATGGTCAGCGACAAGTCCTGAACGGCTGTCGCGTCTCCGTACTTTTTTACAAGATGCTCAAGCTTGATTTGCATAGCCACTCCTTACTATCTCTTCTATCACAGCGCCATCCACGTTGGGCATATCGAATCTCAGCATTCTGGCCATTGTCGGCGCTTCATCCACCATGGAACGCCTCTCTGCCAGCGCGCCTTTTTGAATGTCCGGCCCGCAGGCGAGAAACGACGTAAGCTCTTCCCGGTTTGTGTCTCCCCCGTGTGTGGCCGCGCCGATTTTATGGTCGCCCGGAATCTGGCTTCCCCATCTGGCGTCGCCGCTCAGCTGTTCTCCAAACGATATGGGCAGTCTGCTGGTCAGCAGGAAATCGAACGGCCCCTCCAGATGAAAGGTACGTTCCGCCTGCTCAGCGTCCATCACATATGCAAGTTGGATTTCAGGATCTTCTTTGAGGGATTCCAGAAACGAACGCACCCTCTCCTTCATCGATCGATCCGCGGGGTCGAAAAGTTCAACATACGCACCCAGGCCCGTGGAGTGGGCGATCGCGTCAAATCCGGTCAGCGTCCCCGCCTCATCCGTTCGTATGAAGCCTTCCTGTCGCAGCAAAACGTTCAGAAGAAGCACATCCCGAACGTCCGTCATTCCGTGGTCCCCAAGGATTACCAGATTCGTATCGTTCAGGGTTCCTTTCCTCCTGAGCGTCTCGACAATCGCGCCGAATTCGGCGTCGTGCTTTCTCAGCTGGTCGTCGACCCTCTGGTGATGAACGCCGTAGGTATGCCGGCAGGAATCCAAATCGCACATCTTGACCAGCATGACATCCGGTTGGTCATAATCTTCCAGGATATCGAGCGCAAGCGCCATGGTAAACAGGTCCAGGCTTCTGTCGGGGCCCATGATATAGCGTCCGTGTTTAAAGAAATAGCGATCCATCAAGTTTTTCGTTGCGGTATTCTCAAGCCAGCGTTCCGGTTGCCAACCTTGATATTCATACGGAACGATCATCGGCATAT
The DNA here is from genome assembly GCA_034933205.1 of Eubacteriales bacterium. Taxonomy (GTDB): domain Bacteria; phylum Bacillota; class Clostridia; order Christensenellales; family CAG-138; genus UBA7703. Next base: position 8,009 of record JAYFNY010000051.1, on the reverse strand, counting down.
TCATATCATAATCCGCCCCGCCCGACACAGGCCAGGAAAGCGAACAGGTCGTAAGCCCATGTTCACGCGCAAAATCCAGCAGTGTGGGTACAAGGACATCCCGCTTATCGTTAAACCAGGGTTCATGCAGATAGCCTCCCCGGCGCAGCTTCTCGTTGTGACAGATACCGTGCTTTTTAACATAGCAGCCCGTCAGAATTGACGTATGGCAGCAATAGGTCAGCGCCGGGCAAACCGGCATTATATTCCGTACAAGCGCGCCGTTTTCGATGATAGGACCGAAATGCGGCATTGCGCGCATTTTTTCGATATCGCTCGTGCAAAGAGCGTCTATGCAGAAAACCAATAATTTGCTCATTCTTCCGCTCCGTCCTCCTGAGGATAAAACCGATGACGATCAAGAATATAGACTTTGTTTCGTTCCGGCAGCAGCTGTTTTCCATGTAAGGGGAGCAACCTTTCCGGGTGATTCGAGTGACAGGGAATCAGCACTTTCGGATCGATAGAATCCACGAAATATTTCACCTGACCGGGATAGGAATGTCCCAGATAGTTTTCCGGCGAAGCAGAAAAAGTAAAACCGGCCGTTTCAACCATCCCGCACATTTTCTGATACGCGGGATCGAGCTCCCCGGAAGGCGCTCCGCCCAAGTGAAGATACACACCGTCCTTACCCGGAAGACCAAACAGTTCCGGAAGATGCCTGTAGCTGTTTTGCAGCAGGAATCCTCCCGGATTGTCCGCGATTTGCCGGGCAGTGACCTCCGTGCAATGATCCCGCAGCGTTTTCAGCCATTCCAGCGTACCGGCCGAAGCGTCGCTTCCCGCGGACGGGAAGAAAACATACGGCCTTATATGGAAAAACCGATATACGATATAAGCGGCCTCCGGTTCAAAAACGCAGAGACGGCCCGTTTCATTCGCGCATTGTATCAAAAAGTCCGCGTCGTCCATTTCCCTTTCGTAGTAATGAAAAACGCACAACCCACGGCATTCGGTGATGATTTTTCGGATGGCTTCCCGACATTGCGACTCGGAGAGCATATTGGCGGGCACGCTCAAATCCGGCCGCACGAGATTACCATCTGTAAAGCCATATATCATTTCCATTATGGAGTCCATAAACGCGGTCGCGTCACAGAGCAGAACATCAACGCCTTTCTCTTTCAGCAGTCTCATTTGCTCCATGCTTTTCTCCGCCTGAAGTCCATGCAGGAAGAGATCGCCCGTCCAATGGATCGTCCCATCCGGTGTTGTAATCAAAAATGCGAAATCATAATAGCTGGTGTCACGGCAAAGAACCGGCAAAACTTCTATCTCGCCAACCGAAACCGGTTGAAACGGTTCGATATCCGAATAGCCTCGCGCAAGCGTTGGAATACCTTCTCCGGTATCTTCCAGCGCACGCTCAATGATTTGCGCGTTGTGATGAAGGTAAACCGGAACCATCGGGGCTATTGCGCCCATAAGCGCCATATGATCGAGATGAAGATGCGTTAGGAACACGGCCGTGTTGAGATCGCTTTCCTCCGCGCTGGCAAGGCTGTCGTCACCCAAATCCTCGCGACGGTATAGGCCATTGATTCTGGGGAGCTGCCCCATCCGTAGAAAATCGCCGACCCAGTGATCGGGGCGCAGTTCCATCGCTTCATCAAAAGCTGTCGCCGCCGGATCATACGCTGTTCCGAACTCAAAAATCACTCTGCTTTTTCCGTATGTAACAGAGGCGATTACACCGCCAATCGTGCACAATCCGGAATATAAAACGAATTTCGTTACTGTTTTTTCCATGATTCTCCCGCGGTAACGATCGGGGAACCGCCTAAGCAGAAAGCAGTTCCCCGACCGCCAGGTATCTTGTTTTACTCTTGCAACGCCGCGTTGCAATTCGTGATGAACGTGTCAAACGCGGTATCCGCATCCGATACGCCAAGCGCAACCGACTGAACCATCTTGTCGATCTCCGTTCTCACCGTAGCGGACCCGGTTACGGCGGGCAGATGCCCGATATAAGCGATCTGCTCGCTCAGCGCCTTGATCGCGATATTGGATTCCGCATACGCTTTGAAATCCGGGTTCTCCAGTGCAGACATGTAAGCGGGCACGCCGCCAAGCGCCATACACCACTTCACGCAAACATCGGTGGAAGTGAAGTATTTCAGGAACGTGTAGACGCCGCGTGCATGCGCTTCGTCCTTGGACAGGCACGCATAACCGTTCGCCCAGTTGGAAGTGTACTGCACAGGACCTTCCTGCGGAACCGGGCAGCAGCCAACTTCGAAATGCCCTTCGCCTTCGGGAATGGCCGCATACACATAGTCCACGCCCGCAGACGCGCCAATGTACATACCGATCACCTTGCTGCCGAACGGATTGGAGAAGTACATGTCCTCACCAACCAACCGGAAGTATCCGGCCTTCACACCTTCGGCAAACCAGTTGAGCTTCTCAATGCCGATCGTACGGTCAATGGAAATACTCTTTGTCGCCGTGTCGATGTATCCGCTGCCTGCCTGGCTGATCAGCGTTTGATACGTATCGGTGATCGAATCCGTACCGAACCCGGCGATTCCATAGGCCTGATAAATCGCTTTCGCGCACGTCTCAACGTCGGTCCAGGTCTTGGGCGCGGTGAGCCCAAGCTCGTCAAACATCGTTTTATTATAGAACAGAACCTCTCCGGTAAGGAATTCCGGAATCAGATAAATCCCGTTTTCACCCCATTGCGTCACATCCGCCAGAACGCCGGAAGGAATGTCCGTATAGAAGTTTGGCATTCCGTTTTCGGGATCGTTGACGAAGCCGGACATGTCGTATAGATACCCGTCGTTGATATAGTTAATCGCGTCGCTCGGATACATGCTGACAATATCGGGTCCGGTGCCGTTGCTGACGGACTGCATCAGCTTGGCGTCGTATTCGCTGTACGGTTGCTGCTCAAGAACAACCTCATACTCCTCCTGAGAAGCGTTAAATGCAGCGACGATCTCTTTGAGCGCTGCTTCATGCTGGTCTGTGAGTGTATGCCAGAACACAATCTGGATTTTTTCTCCCGTTGCCGGGGCGGTCGTGCCATCCGCCGTTGCGGTCGTTTCTTCCGCAGCCGTTCCCGTTGTCGCGGTTCCGTCCGCCGGGATGTTCGCGCTGCACGCGGTCATCGTCGCAATCAAGAGAAGGATCGCCATGATGACTGCTACTGTCTTTTTCATTCTGAATACCTCCTGTTATTATTTTATTCATTAAACGAAGTGTTTCTGCGTTCCGGTTCCATTCGCTGCAGAAGCGCCTCGGCAAAGCTGATCTCAACCGCAAAGGCCATCGAGATAGTCGGCCAGTTCATCCAGCGTTTTGAGGCTGTAATCATAAGCTGGTTCCCCGATACCGGAATAGGGATTCATCCACAAGGTACGGCAGCCGAGGCGGCGCAGCGGTTCCAAATCGTTATATGCGTGATCGCCGACCGCAAGAACCGTCCGTGGGTTTTCCAGCGCGCCAGGCAGGCATTTCTCCACAGCGTCAACCAGCCCGTACGGCTTTTCAACCGAAAAACTTTCCCGCGTAAAAATGCCGCAGTATCCAAGTTTCTCCAGGAGTTTTTGCGCCGTCTCCGCGTCGGAGTTGCTCAAAAGGATCGTTTCGCAGCAGTTGTTTACCCTGATCAGTGCGTCGCGCAGACGCTCGCTGCCGCAAAGCCCGCTCTCCTCCATTACGCGGCGCGTCTTTCGGTAGGTTTTCTGGCAGCGCTCCGCGCCGAATACACCGATCGAGTATCCAATAAACGTAAGCACCGCCCACGCATCGCCAAGATAGATCGTTTCGTTCGGATCGGTTCTTTCTCTGGCCGCCGCGTCCGGGAGAATCGCTCTTTCTGCCATATCGGCAAACTGATCCGGATCATTCGCCGGAATGGCCGCACAGCGGTAAAACGAATTCATGTTCAGCCGCTTTCCGCAAAGCACGTCGTCTACATACGTTACGAGCCTCGGCTCCCAGTTCTCCTTATCGGTCCCTTCCACCATAAAGCGGATATATGGTTTATAAAATGTAGAATCCTGATAAATTGTGCCGTCCAAATCGAATACGATAACTTTTGTTTTTTCTTCCATACAGGCTCCTGTAAAATAAAAAACGTGCTACTCACTAAGCGGAGTATAGCACGCACAAACTCTATATTTTTTTCCCGTTTCGTAAAAAAGTGCACATTCGCGAGATTCTGCTAAACTTGAAAATAAACCCCCAATATCTCTTCGAATGCCAGAATGACTTTCCCAAAAAACGGATTTGGAACTCCGGAAATCAGCGTTTGCCTCGCCCCGTCTACAACAAAAACAAGGTCCGATAAGCCGGCGAGGGCCGAATTGTCGCGTTTTGTAAAGGAAACGACCTTGAATCCGTTCTGTTTTGCCCGGACTACGTCGTCGGTAACACTTGTCGTCTCCCCGCTTTGCGAGATCGCAAAAATCAGAGCAGGTTCCACGTTTGACTGCACAAGCTTCCGGTTTCCCTCCCGAAACAGCATGTAATCATAGAAATGGACGCGATTGAAAACCATGAAACCACTCACGCCCAACCGCTGGACAAAATAGTCGGCAACCAGATCCGCAAAGCCCTCTCCGACGACAAACAGCTTCCGATCGCGGAACATCTGTAAATAGGAGCAAAGTTTTTGAACATCCTCCGCATTGTAATTATCAATCAATGTGCTTAATTCGTATGTACACTGCTCCTTCATGCGCTCGCTGACTTTTTGCGACAGGCTGTAAAACAGTTCGCTGTAGCCGTTGAATCCAAGCCGTTTACACATTTTGATGATAAAGCTTGTGGATACAAAATTTTCATTGGCGATCTGCGTGATACTCGCCCGATCCTTGCGTTTTTCAATATGGTTTACAATGCTGGTAATGATACGCGTTTCGTCTTCCGTTAAGCTGTTAGTAAGAAAATAGTAGCTTTCATTCATAATTTCTCCTAATGCCTGTTCGGGTAGATTGAAACGGAACCTGCTCGAAGGCGGGGCTGTCAAAAAATCTTGCTGCATTCGGCCGGTTTTGAGTAAACGGCCCGATAAACTGCCGGAATTCACACGAAAACCGCATCTTAGCTGTATTATCGGGATAAAGGGAGTCGATTGTCAAGTTAACGTTTCTTTACAAAGCAGTATCCTCCATTCCTGCTCACGTTCCGAATTAGCTCGGCGATTTTTTTGTTGTGGATGCAACTACCTGCAGAAACTCCGGCTCGCTTGCGTTCTTCCGCCGTATTTCTTCCGCACCTTCTAAATCCCGGTGTTCATGGGATCCCTATCATCGTATGTTTACTCGTGCCGTTTTAGAACCGCTATTCCTCTGAATTCTGGTTTTAATTATGGTTTTCAAAGTATGCTTCCCGATGATTATATGCCTGTATTCCGGCTTCCAGCACGTCCATCGCCTTTTCAATTTCCGACGCGCATAGTACGTAGGCTAGCCGCACTTCATCCGTTCCCATTCCGGGCGTCGCATAAAACCCCGCTCCCGGTGCGAACATGATCGTTGCACCGTCAAGTTGAAAATCGGTCAGCAACCACTTTTGAAAGGCATCGGTATCCTCTACGGGTAACTTTGCCATCACATAAAACGCCCCTTTCGGTTCGGTGCAGACAACCCCCGGCATGGCGGACAGGCGACGGTAAATCGTATCCCGCCGCAGCTTGTATTCGTTTCGGACGCCTGAAAAGTAATCCTGCTCCACATCATACAGCGCCGCCGCGGCCATTTGATTCTGTGTCGCTACGGATAAGCGGCTTTGGCACAGTTTCAGCGCATGCATCCTCAGTTCCTTGTTTTTCGTTATCAGCGCTCCGATTCTCGCACCGCAGGCGGAAAACCGCTTGGACACCGAGTCGATAACCACCGCGTTTTCCGCGATATCCTCATACATTCCAATCGTCAGCAGCTGCTCGCCGCCATATACAAACTCACGATACACTTCGTCCCCGATGACAAACAACCCATACGCTTTTGCAACGTCGGCAATCATGCGCATTTGCGGCTCGCTGAGCACGGCGCCGGTCGGGTTTCCCGGATTCGTGAAAAGAATCGCGCGGGTATTTGAATTAATCAGCGCCTCCAGTTTCTCCCTGTCCGCATATGCGTACCCTTCGTCCACCTTGGTTGGAAGCGGACGAATTACCCCTCCTGCCATTTCAACAAACGCGTGATAATTTGGATAAAACGGCTCCGGAATGATGACTTCGCTGCCCGGATCCAGAATACAATTCATCAGAATAGACAGCGCCTCCGACCCGCCCGCCGTAATCAGCACGTCGTCTGGCGCGTAATCAGCGCCCAATTCCCTGTAATATCGTGTTATCTGTGAAATCAGAGCCGGAATCCCCGGCGACGGCGCATACGCAAGCGTAGGCGGAACGGAACCGCGAATCGCCTCGAAATACGATCGCGGAGTTTCAATATCCGGTTGACCAATATTGAGATGATAGATTTTGATGCCTCTGCCTTTCGCCTGTTCCGCATCCGTATGAAACTTACGCATCGGCGATTGACTGCAATGATGGATATGCTCGGAAAATCTCATGTGATTACGCCTTTCCAATCAATATGTTCGCGGAAGAAGCCCTAAGCAAGATAATTTTGAACGTGAACGATTTCCCCTTTGTCGATATAGACGCGCGGCACGCGACGCCCAATTCTGCATACGATTTCATAATTAATCGTGCCCAGAATGCCGGCTAACTCATCCACTGGTAATACCGCGCCGCACTGATTCCCAAACAGAACGACTTCGTCGCCGATCTGGACATTTGGGATCGAACTGACATCCGCCATGCACATGTCCATACAGATATTGCCAACGAGTTTGGCCCGGCAGCCATGGATCAGTACTTCCGCCTTTCCGGAAAGAAGCCTCGGATACCCATCCGCATATCCGATCGGCAGCGTCGCAATCGTCCGTTGTTCCGTTGCGATGTAACCTCTTCCATATCCCACGCTTTCGCCGGGGCAAATCTGCCGGACCTGCACAATCTTTGTTTTCAGGCTCATCACCGGCTTACAAGCAAGATTGCCGGTCGGCATCCCGGTGGAAGGCTTCAGGCCATACAGCAAGATGCCGGCGCGAACCATATCGAAGCTGTACTCCGGGTAATGGATCAGCGCGGCGCTGTTGCAGCAGTGCTTTAGGTGAAACGGGATTCCGCGTTGTTCCAGTTGCGTACAGAAATGTTCGAACCGTTCCGCCTGCAGCCGCGTAAAGGTTCGATCCGGAGCGTCCGAAGTGCAAAAGTGCGTAAAAACGCTTTCGAAAACGATATTTGGCAGTCTTGCAATGCGGATAATCTCCTCTTCGGCATCCAGGCTTGGAAAATATCCGATTCGATTCATGCCGCTGTTGATTTTGATGTGTATTTTTATCTGCTTCTTTTGACGAACGGCTTCATCCGAAAACCTTTGCGCGTCTTCCATGCGATAAACGCAGGGTTCCAAATCGTATTGCACCACTTCTTCCGCGCACTGATACCCGGTATGTCCCAGAATCATTATGGGCGCGATGATCGCGGCTTTCCGAAGTTCAATCCCTTCCTCTACGATCGCAACCGCCAGGCGGTCCGCTCCGTTATCCAGTAAAACACCGGCAATCTGCGTTGCCCCGTGTCCGTAGCCGTCTGCCTTTATCACGGCGGAAATCAAAGTACCTTCGGGGACCGACAGACGAATTGCCCGCATGTTCTGCCGTAAAGCATCCAGATCGATCTCCGCCCGCGTATCGCGAATAGTATCCAGCTGATTCATTCGTCAAAAGCTCCACTTTATCGTTATCAATTCCTCATAAATTCTTTCACTCATCCTGCACGGGCGATCTGGCGGAGAAGATTTTCGGCAAGCTCCTCGGCGGTCCCCCTGCCGAACAGGGAACCGGCCGGCTCATAATACGCCTGCTCATAAGCATAATCGGAACAGATATAGCTTTGGGACGATCCGCCGGTCACGCAGGACATCAGAACCGGTCTGCCG
>JAYFNY010000050.1:0-40724 GCA_034933205.1 Eubacteriales bacterium | reverse complement strand
GTCGATCCGGGAAGTACTCTTGCAGGCGTTCCCATTCAGCATCCGTGAGTTCATAACGTCGAATTACAGTTCCCATTCCTTGCACCTCTGTATATATATTCGACGTTTCTCTCATTTATCCTTTTGGAAACACTCTCTAATTGGAATCTAATAATATTTTAGGTCCTTACCAAAGCGGCTGTCAATTTTTTTTGGTGAGAAAACGTGGTATAACCAAACGGGAATGCAGCGCAATCTGCCATACGATGCAATAAAAGATGCAAACGTGCCACAATTGGACAAATATTCACTAATTTATGAAGGAAAAGAAAAAGAAGGCTGCATTGTAAGCTCAAATGATAAAAAGTGGTATTAATATTCCACAATGCGGAACGACGTACCTTGTGGTTTTGAGGCAAACTCGTTATCCTACAAGAAGAAGCAGGGCTTTACCCAACAGACAATTCATGTACCGAATTTTTTCCAGGCATTTCTGAATGGATACGGCAGACTGGAGCCATGAAATGCAGCGGCAAATCGAGGAAGGAAGAATCTCTTTTCCACATGGGGGCAACGAACGACAAGTGAAGAATAAACGGTTTGATTTTCTATTGTTCGCGGGAATTGTATGCGTAACGGTGACATTGCGTGCGCCGATTACGGCAGTGGGTCCAGTGATTGGCAGCTTGAAAGCGAGCTTTCCGTTTTCAAGCGGTGTGTTTGGGCTATTAACGACGATTCCGCTCTTGATGTTTGCGTTAGTCTCTCCCTTCGTTTGTGGAATCAGTAACCGCATCGGTACGGGACGCAGTATTCTCTATAGTCTTATTCTGGTCGGGATCGGGATCCTGTTGCGGTCCTATGCCGCTGCGGTGGGTTTGTTTCTGGGTACGGTGCTGATCGGGTTTGGTATCGCTTTTGGCAATGTTCTGATCCCCGGCGTAATTAAAGCGCGCTTTCCGGAAAAAGTCGGTTTGGTGACAAGCGCGTTTACCATATCCATGTCCGCTTTCGCGGCGATTTCCTCGGCGGCGAGTCACCCGCTTTCTCAGATGAAAGGAACGGATTGGCGGTTCTCACTTGCCGTTTGGCTGATTCTGATCGTTGTCGCTCTTGTTATTTGGTGGCCGCAGAGAACATTATCCATTCGCGAGACCTGTGCGGAGGATCCCGCCGGGTTGGCGCCGCGGAAGGAACCGTCGGTTTACCGTTCGCCGGTCGCGTGGTGGCTGACCGTGCTGATGGGCGCGCAGTCCTGCCTGTTTTACTTCTTTACGGCGTGGCTGCCGACGATGCTGCAGGCAAAAGGGATCACCGCAAACGGCGCCGGTTATATCACGTTTGCTTTTCAGTTGATGACCATTCCAGCGTCGTTTCTCATCCCGACGATTTCCGTTCGCCATAAGGACCAAAGAGGCATTACCACGGTGATAGCTCTCATCTATGCAGCGTCGATCGCTCTGTTCTATTTTGCACAGTCGGTTTCGCTGCTGACGGTTGCCTGCATGCTCTGCGGATTATCGACCGGATCATGTTTCAGCCTTTGCATGCTGCTGATCAGTTTACGAACACAGTCGGCCGGACGGGCGACGAGTCTTTCCGGAATGGTCCAGGCAATCGGGTATGCGGTCGGCGCGATCGGGCCGATTCTGGCCGGCTGGTTATTCGATCTTACCGGCGGTTGGAACGCGGCCGTTCTTTGCGCGGCTTGCTTAACGGTCGCCATTTTCGTATCCGGCCGGCAGGCCGGCAGGGACTGTTCCATCTGAGCGTCTGAATCAAAATGGAAATTCCGTAATGCGGACCACCAATTCCAATATACGGAATGCAAAGTGTTGCCGTTTCGATAGAGATCGGTATACTGAAATATGAAGGCGCTCCAGCCTGAGAAACGGCATAGAAAAGGAAAGGAACAAGAAATCATGTTACTTATCAAGAATGCGAGTATTCTTGGACACAAGCAGATCGAGGACATCCTCATTGGCGACGATGGCCGTTATCTGGCGATCCGGCCCGGCATTCGTACCGAGGACGTCCCCGGAGCGAACGTAATCGACGCGAAAAATATGATGGTTGCACCAACGTTTGTCAACACACATATGCACTTTGATAAAGCATACACCGCGCTGCGCGGACGTGAGAGCTCCGTGGAAACGCTGGAGGACTCCATCCACATCATGCACGATATCAAGCGCCACTATACGGTGGAGGATGTAAAGGCTCGTGCCGTGCGTGCCATCCAGGAGTGCGTCATGTATGGAACGACAAAGCTGCGCACGAACGTGGATATCGACAATATGGCGAATCTTGTGGGGTTGGAGGGTGTTCTGGCCGCGAAGGAAGCGACGAAGGACATCTGCGATCTGCAGGTCGTCGCGTTCCCGCAGGAAGGCATATACTGCAACGCCGGAACAGAAAAGCTCATGTGGGCCGCTATGGAAATGGGCGCGGACGTAGCCGGCGGCATGCCTGCCGCGGAGTGGCTCGACGATCAGAAACTCAAGCATGTCGACCTCGTGTTTGAGATTGCGGAAAAATACGGCTGCCTGATCGACATGCATATCGACCAGTCGAAGGACATGTTCGACCGTTCATTGGAGTATGTTGCCTGGCTCACGCTGCAGAAGGGCTGGGGCGGACGCGTGACCGGCGGACACTGCACGTCCATTACCTACCAGAACCAGTCGCACGCGATCAAGGTGATGAAGCTGCTCAAGGAAGCGGACGTCAATATCTGCACGAACACGCAGGTGCTCGCGATTATGGGTATCGATCAGGAACCGCGCACCCGCGGCGTCACGCGGATACGCGAGATGGTGGATATGGGGATCAACGTTGCGACGGCACAGGATACGATCTGCGACGGGTTCCACCTCTACGGAACCGGCGATCCGCTGGATTACGGCCTTGTGGGCGCGTATACGGCGCAGTATAATACTCCCGAGTCCGCACGCGTCATGTTTGATATGCTCACAAAGAACAGTGCGCGGATTTTCAATCCGGACGCTGCGTATGGCATCGAAGTTGGCAACGATGCAGACTTGAATATTATTGACGCGGCAAACGTTCAGGAAGCGCTGCGTACCCGTGCATCCCGTCCCTATGTCATTCGAAAGGGGAAAGTTATCGCATCCTTTGTCAGGACCGCCACACTGTATTAACACGGGGGACCGACATCCATACAAATAAAATATTGGGAGGCTGCTATGCCAACGACAAACGACGAAGTGAAGTCCATAGAGAAATCTTTGCGGCTGATAGACACGCTTGCCGAGGCAAAGCAGCCTCTTTCGCTGCAGGAAATCGCCATGCGTACCGGATATGCAAAGAGCACGGTCCACAGGCTGCTTGCCACTTTGCGTACGTACGATATCATTGAGCAGTCCCCTCTGGATGGAAGGTACCTGCTGGGGATCCATCTTTTTGAGCTTGGCTGCTCGGTCAGCAACAAATGGGACGTGACGACTGTGGCAAAGCCGTATATGCAGAACATCGCCAACAAGATCAACGAATCCGTCTGCCTTGCGATGCTGAACCGCGGTGAAGTGCTGATTATCAGCTTTATCGAGTCGACCAGCGCGTTTCACGTGGTATCCAGAATCGGTATGAAATTGCCGGCGCACTGCACCGTGCAGGGCAAGATTATGCTTGCCTATCTGCAGCCGCCGCAGGTCAAGCACATTATCAGCGAGCACGGCATGCAGATTTATACGCCCAATACGATTCACACGTGGGAAGGGTTGGAAGCGGAATTGGCGACTACTCGGGAGCGGGGATACGCGATCGACAACAGCGAGTTTCACGTAGGACTGCACTCCATTGCCGCGCCGATTTATAATAACAACGGACAGGCTATTTATTCGTTTTCCGTTGTGAGCATGTTCCATCCGACCGATTCCCCGGAGTTTCAGCTGGCAAAACAGCTGGTTCTCGAAGCGTCGGAGGATATTTCACGCGCGTTGGGGTATCGAAAAAACCACTGAAGGTTCCGTTGGAACAGTATCGTCTACAAGTTCATACGCGAATCGGAGGAGCCCAAACTTGGGTCCTATCGGTTATAGCGAGAGCGAAGAGAAGCGCTCATGAAACGACTTGTTTCATGAGCGCTTTGGTCTATTTCCGATATTGATTGTGCAAGTAAGCACTCCGCAAAACGGGTCTGTTCGCTTACATTCGATCCGATTGCCGGGTAACGCGCGCTGCCGCGCCGGGCGATACCTATGAAAGATACCTTGCGACTTCGCGGTTTGCTTCTGCGGCGAGTTTTTCTTCATCGATATTCCGCAGATGCCCGTTCTGAACGGTCACCTTACCGTTGACGACCGTATAGTCGACCGCGCCTTTGACGCCTACCGTACAGAGCACCGATTTTGGATCGTAGCAGGCGCCTACCAGCTCCAGACGCGACGAATCGATCAGGAACAGGTCGGCGCATTTACCGACTTCGAGGCTGCCGATTTCGTTTTCACGGCCCAGAAGCTTTGCGCTGCCCATCGTCGCGACTTTCAGCAGATCGTAACCGCTCGGGGCTTCTTTACTGGAATTGAGGCGGTGAAGCAGAAAGCTTACGCGGAGTTCTTCCAGCAGGTTGGAGCCGTCGTTGCTTGCGCTGCCATCCACGCCGAGGCCGACGGGAATACCAAGCTTCAGCATTTCCGGGATGTGCGCGATGCCGGAGGAGAGCTTCATATTGGAAATTGGGCAATGGCACACGCCGGTCTGCGTTTTTGCCAGCAGACGGAGCTCTTCGTCGCTAAAGTGGATTCCGTGCGCATACCACACGTCGCTGCCGACCCAGCCGAGGGTTTCCATATAGGCAAGCGGGCGCAGATTCACTTTTTCCAGTGTGTAACGTTCCTCGTCCTTCGTTTCGCAGAGGTGCGTATGCAGACGCACGCCGTATTGCCTCGCAAGCAGAGCGCTTTGGCGCAGGAGTTCGGCGGAAACGGAGAAGGGCGAGCATGGCGCGAGCGCGACACGGCACATGGACTGGAAGGAGCCGTCGTGGTACTTTTCAATCAGCCGGACGCTGTCCTTCATGATTTCATCAACGGACTGTACGACCGTATCGGGAGGAAGGCCGCCGTCCTTGCGGGAAAGGTCCATACTTCCGCGAGAAAGGTGCGCGCGGATCCCGAGCGCCTCCGCAGCGGCCCGTTGTGCGCCAATGAGATCGCCGGTGTTTGCCGGAAATACGTAATGATGATCGAAACAGGTGGTACAGCCGTTTTTCATCAGCTCGCCCATGCCTACCATGGAGGAAAGGCGAATCGTTTCCTCGTTGAGTCCTTTCCAGATCTCATAGAGCGTGACCAGCCAGTCGAAAAGCTCCATGTTCTGAACCTGCGGAAGATTGCGGGAAAAAACCTGATACAGGTGGTGATGCGTATTGACCAGACCCGGATAACAGAGCATTCCGGTCGCGTCGATCGTTTCGTCTGCCGCAGGACAGGCTTCCCCGATGGATTCAATGAGACCATCGCGGCAGAAAATGTTTGCGTTCGGAAGAACGCGATCCTTTGCATCGCAGGTAACGACCACGGCGGCGTTTTTCAGTAAGAGTGTACTCATGAATGCGTCTCCTTATTTGGAAGCGTTTAAACCGGGAATCCAGTATTCCTTGCCCTGGGCGGCTTTGGCCTGATCCATCCGATGGAGATTGGCGAGTCCTTCAAAAACGACTTCAATCGCCTTATCCTGTCCGTCGCCCGCCGTAAAGGATTCGCCGGTAACAAGGTTGTTGTCCACGGAAACGACCGCGCAGCCGCGGCGTCCAAAGAGGTTGGCGAGCGTTACGATGCCGGAGGATTCCCGATCCCAGTATAGCACACCTGCCCGGTTGTAATAATCGATGATTTCCGCATGGCGCTGCTGGAAATAGCCGCCGACCGAAGGAGTACCGCAGGCGACATATTCGCTGTCCTGCGACCGGCCGATGCCGACATGGTAGGAATATTTGAGATCGTCGGCTGCCTGTGCGAACGCAAGAACCATTTCGTAACTGCTTGCGGCGGGGAAGGACGGGGTAACGTATGCCTGGGACATCCCTTCATCCCGGACAACGCCGCTGGCGATCACAACATCGCCCGACTTGACCTTTTCGTTCAGTCCCGCCGCGCCGCCGAGCCGCAGGAAGGCGCTTGCTTTCGTATAGTGCATGAATTCCACCAGTACGAGTTCCGCTTCCGAAGAACCGCTTCCGCCGGAAACCAGGCTGATGTGCGCGCCTTTGTAATAGCCGCTGTAGGTGGTAAACATCCCGGACTGACCCGCGAGCACGCGGTTTTCGAGGCGGCGCGAAAGTAGGTCCGCCGGATCGCCGCCGTACACCAGCAACGGATCGCGCACGAGCAGGATGACGTAGTCGCCGACAAGATCCGGGTCAATCTGCGTAAGGGCGGGTTTTCCGTTGATGACAAAGCCACCGGCATGGACGCGGCCGGCATATTCATACTGATCCAACAGTTTTTCAAAACGGTTCATAAGTTGCTCCTTTATTCTTCAATTTTCATGTTTTGTGTTAGCAGCATCTTGTTCTGACGGTTTTAAAAGTCTGGTCTTGCCTTATAATACGATTTTGCTCTGGCGGATTGTGGCGTACCCTTCCTCCGAAAAAGGGCCCGCGTGGGAACGGAAATACCCCCCGCCGACGGAAGGATCGATCTGCGCGGTCATCCAGGCTAAAACACCGGAGAAGAGGACGGACGAAAAGACCTCGCGCACTTTCGGTTCCAGCAATATGGTGTTTTCCCGCCCGGCGGCAAACGCCGCGCCGTCGGTAACGACCCAGTATGGCCTTCCAAGATGCTGCAGCGAGCACTCGATCTCCTGCAGGCGGATCAGGCTTCTGGCGGAGGAGGAACCGATTAAAACGGTTGGAATTCGCTCGGGGTGGGTAAAAAAGAAGTTCAGATGCGCAAATTCTTCCACGTCCTGCGAGCTGGCAACGAACCCTTCCGTTTCGATCACTTTTGCGGCGGCGAAATCCGCGCAGCCCCGCACAGGACCCGAAGCGAGAAATTCGACGCGCTGGAACCGATCGCAGTCTGCGGCGAAGCGTTTCGCCTGCGCAGGGTTCTCCAAGAAAGCCTGTTCCAGAACGTCAGGGCAGGAGAAAAGCTCGCGCCGCAATTGATCGGCCAGTTCGGCGGAAATGGTTTTGCGCACCTCGGCGATGTGGATCGCCAAATTATACAGCGCGGTAAGCAATACGACATGTGTGGCCACACCCGGCAGATTGGCGCTTGGCGGCATATGGACGGGGAGGGTTTTCCACGAGGCGTGCGCGATTTTGCTTTCCGGAAATGCGGTGCAGGCAAGCGTACGGCAACCGGCGCCGGAAAAGGCGAGGGTCGCTTCCAGCGTCCGGGAAGCCTCACCGGAGTAACTGATGGCGATAGCCAGGGTGCTTTCCGCTGGTTGATGCACACATACGCCGGCAACGTAACGGGAAGCATCCAACGATACGAGCGGTTGCGCCGGAATTCCGGCAAGATCCATAAACGCACTTGCCGCGCAGACGGCCGCGTTGAACGAATCACCGCTTCCGTAGAGGTAAACTTGTCGGATCCGGCCGATTTCTTCATTCGAGAGGACCGACCGGCCGGCCTGGTCAAGCGTGTTCATTTCACTGCGAAGGATGCCGGGGATTTCGAGCGCATGCTCCAAAAAACGATTCGTCATGTCTCCTCCTATAGCTTTGCAGCGTGGATGTTTGCCGCGACTTCGTTCGCAAGGCGCATCGCGACGTCCATATCCTCGGGCACGCCGTATTGCTGAAGGATAAAGGAGGCCGCGACCGAAGCCATAATACCGGCGCGTACCAGATCCCCGGTTTCACAATAACCAACCAGGAACCCTCCGGTGGAGGAATTCCCGCCGCCGGTGACGTCCACGACCTGTGTTTCAACGGCGGGGATATGCCAGATGTCCGCTCCTTCCGAAACCAGAGCGCCGTTCGCTCCCATGCGGAGGATCAGCTTCTTTGCGCCGAGATCATGGAGCCGCCGTACGACCGCAGAAGGATCGGTTTCGTTCGTCACGCGTCTGCCTTCCGTCAGGTTGAGCGAAAACAAATCGATGCTTTCCAGGCAATCGGCAATATTCTTCCGGTGTTCGTAGGTGGCATAGAAACTGTCGATTTCCCAGCACACAAGAGCGGATGTCGTTTTAAAATAGGCTTTCAGCGCATCCCAATACCGGGGGTCACAGTCCTTATAGACGTACATGCCCTTCGCATTGCGATACGATGCCGGTATTTCAAAGACTTGAGGCATCATTTCGGTAAACGTGCCGTGTCCGGGGACGACGCGCTCGTCCCGCTCGCCGTTTTCAAAATACGTTACAGAGGAGCGAACGCATTTCTGCGGACGCGGGGCGCCTGCCATGTCGATGCCGTTTCGGAGAAACCAATGGTCGTAGCGGCCGGAATAGTCGGGGCCAAGACCGCAGCAGAATCCGATCTTTTTTGACCAGATGCGCATGCCGGCAACCGTGTAAGTGCCCCCTCCAAGCTGATGCAGTTTCTGGCTGCCATCAGGGAAATAGAGGTCGTCAATGATCAACTGGGTCAATACAAAATAGTCTGTCAATGGAAATGCCTCCTGCTTGTGAACCTGCGCTCCGTTGGTCGGCGGCTGCGGATGAAGACGCTGTTGCAGGGCTCATCCGAAACTCCGGGTAGAACGGGAATTTACATGGAAGAGAAGGATGTTTACGTTGTAAGACGTAATACGAAATATAGTGTTATTTTATCCCGCAATAGAGTCCTTGTCAACGGGAAACGAATGAATCCGAGCCGTAACCACGCAGAATTTAAACCGATTTTCTCTATTTACTATTACGCAGACAATAGAACGCCTATTGACATTGGACACGTTCTTTGTAGAATAGAGATATGCACGTGTAATGTCGTATCACTTAACCGATCAGAAGGAACAGGTGGCAGAATCAATGGATGATCAAAGCAGAATTTTAGGCTCTATCCTCGGAGCGGCAGTCGGCGACGCAATGGGCGCCGTTACGGAAACCAAGACGCCGGAAATGATCCGTGCCCGCTTTGGCGGTTATGTGGAGGACTTGCTGCCGGGCCCGGAGGACACGTTTGTAAAGGGCTGTCCGGCGGGATCTATCACGGATGATTTCAGTCTTGCGTATTATACGGCGCTGGAGCTGGCCGATTGCCGCGGAGTCGTCACGCGCGAACTTGCGGAAAAGGCTGTGCTGACTTGGGCGGGGCACCCGGAGTTCTTCCGTTTTGCCGGCCCGACGACACAGGCTTCCGTGAAGAAAATTCAGGGTTTTGAAGTCGATCCGGGATTGAACTTTATGGCCTGCGACAATCATAAGGCGACGAACGGCTCCGCCATGAAAATATTCGCCGTTGGGTTGATTAACCCGGGCGACATCGAAAAAGCGGTTCGCGATACGGTGACGGTGTGCCTGCCGACGCATTCGACGAACGCCTCGATCTCCGGCGCAAGCGCCATTTCTGCAGCCGTTGCGGCGGCGGTCACGGGCGCTTCGCTTTCGGACGTATTGGATGCCGGGTTGCGCGGCGCACGCCTGGGGTACGAACTCGGGACACAGGCAGGGGATCCGACTTCCGTCGCTTCCGTGGAAAAGCGAATGGAACTCGCCATCCGTATGGGAAGCCAGGGGAAATCGTGGGAAGAGGCGATGCTGGAACTGGGCGCTATTATCGGCAGCGGGATCGCTGTAAACGAAGCGGTGCCCTGCGTATTCGGTATTCTGGCGGCAACGAATGCGGACACGATGTCCGGTATCCGGATGGGCGTCAATATCGGCAACGACACCGATACCGTAGCGACGATGGTTGGCGCGATTGCGGGAGCGATGCGCGGCGTGGATTCCATGCCGGAACGGTATCTTAAGACGATCGAGCAGGTAAATCAAATGGATTTGTCCGCGCTTGCCGATCGGATTTATGAGGCGTATTACAGATGAAAGGCGGCTATATCGTAGCGGTGGGCTCTGCCTGCATCGATGAATATTACCGGGCAAAAGAGTGGCCGGACGAAGGCGACAAGGGGCTTGTTACCGCTATGGAAGCGCAGGTCGGCGGTATGATTGCAAACGCGGCCTGTGTGTTTGCCTGCTACGGCAATCCGGTGTTTCTGCTGGATTCCATGAACAACGGGCCTGTCAGCCAGAAGCTGAAAGAAAACCTGGAGCGATATCACCTGGACACTTCGCGCATCATTCCGGACGATACGCTGCCGGATGCGAAATGCCTGATTGTCGTAACACCATCGGAGCGGACCATTCTTGTGGTTGATCGCGGCGATTTTCGGCGCGCGCTGTCCCGGGAGACGAAAGAGCTTCTTTGCGGCGCCGCCTGCGTTTATACGACGCTGACCGAATTTCGCCGGTTTCCGGAGCCGGAGTCGCTTGCGCGCGAGCTGAAGGCCAAAGGCGTCCGACTCGTGTTCGATCTGGAACCGTCTACGTTTCAAAACGCGGAAGACCCGCTGTTTCGGCTGGCAAACATCCTGTTTTTCAACGAAACGGGGCTGAGGAAGTACTGCGCGGAACGTGAGGAAAGCGTCTGTATCAACGAACTGCTGCATGCAGGCGTGGAGATCGTCGTTACCACGTTGGGAGCCGACGGATGCGATTGCCGAACGGCGCGCGAAACCGTTCGTATTCCCGGTATCCCGGTTCCGGTGGTGGATACCACGGGAGCGGGCGATACGTTCAACTCCTCGTTTACTTTTTGTATTCTGGAGGGAGAGAGCCTTGAGTATGCAGCCAGGTTTGCCAATGCCGCCGCAACGCATTCGGTCACGGTGCTCGGGCCGAAAGGCGGGGTCACGTCCCGCGCTTCGGTTGCGTCGTTCATGAAGGAATACTACAGATAATGCACAGGAAAAGAGGTTCAGCAAATGCTTGCATCCAAAGTCGTCTCGATTCACGATTTTGATTTTACACCGTATGGCAGATATTTTGACCTGCGGAAAGAACGCGGCGTCAAGACGGAGAAATACGAAGCATATATGACGGTGGATCCGCCGGTCGAACGGCCGCTGCGGTTTGGAATGACGGTTTGCGAAAACGGCGCCACCTTCGAGGTGGACAGCATGGAGCGGCATCTCTCTACGGAGGAAGTGCTGTTTGCGGGGGACAAGCCGATTGTTCTGAGTATCGCCGCAAGCGATCCCTCGCGCGCCCCCGAAGCGGAGGACGTCGTTTCCCTGCTGCTGGAGCCTTACGATCTCGTGGTGCTGAAGCCCGGAATCTGGCATGACGCCTGCCATGCGGCGAAAGAACACGCAATGTATTATTTCCTTTCCTATAGCAATGGCGATCCGGAAGAAACAACGTGGATTCCTGTCGCGCCGGACCCTGTGCGAGTAACCCTGTGAGTCGGAAGGAGATGGACATTGATGAAACAGATTCATGCCATACATGCAACTCCAGAGAATTTTGGACGGTTTGGAAAGATTGAGAAACTAACCGATAACGCATGCTTTGCCGGCGACGGCTGGAAATGTTGGATGACCGAGGACGCCTGCATGGATCAGCCTGCGCACTTTGGCGTTACGTATGTAAAAACATTCCCTCCCTATGAAGTAGCATCCATGGAACGGCATACCAAGACGAAAGAACTTATGGTCTGCGGCGAAAAACCAATTGTCGTCGCGCTGGCGGATTCCGATCCATGGGGTCGCGCGAAAGCAGAGGATATCCGGGCATTTACGCTGGAACCGGGTGAAATACTCGTGATCAACCCGGGTATTTGGCACGATGCCTGCCGGGGGCTTACGCAGGAAACACATTACTATTTTCTCTCACTGGAAACGGATGAACCCGCCGTATTTCAGCCGGTTGACGGAGGACCCGTTACCATAACGCTGTAGCTGGTTCCGGCGTCTCAAAAAAGGCATTCTCCAATCGTTGGTTTTCCTCTAAAAAACCTCCCTGCGCTGAGCGGTCATACGCAGGGAGGTTTGCGTTTTGCCGTTGGGAGAACGGACTGGTAAAAGAAACGTCCTGCCGGTTTTCGGCAGGACGTTTCCTGACTTTGGCTGTTGTTAAACGGTTTTGTCGAATTCTTCGAAATAGGACACCAGTTTTTTCCAGACGTATTCGTAGAGCCGGCATCCTTTTTCCGGCGTAGCCCGGGAAGCCATACCGATCAGCCCGTTGTCGGGGGAGAGATCCCGACTGAGCCAACCATAATAGTAGTCTTTGAGGGTAACGAAGACATCGTTCTTAACCGTAGCCTGGTCGCCGTGAAAAACGGCCGGAAGAGCATAGGCAAGATACGAAGCTTCGATTTCGCCGCCGTGGATATCGTGATTGACCGGGGTTTCAAGGATATCCTGCGCGTCCGCGAAGAAATCGGAACCGAAGTAATTGACGTTGAAAACCCGAACGCCGAATTTCTGCTCCCATTCCTGCGCATAAGCCTGAAAAATAGGCGCGTTTCCTCCGTGTGAATTTACAATGACAAGCCGGTGAAACCCGTGCTTCTTCATACTCGTTAAGACTTCTTCCACGAAGGTTGCGATGCAGGCGCATCCGAGCGTAACCGTGCCGGGGAAATCCAGATGCTCGAAACTGTTGCCATAGTGAAGGTTCGGTAACTGAAGGAAGTTATTATGGAGGCGAACATGGCTGCTCATCTCCGCAAGGGATGTGGAAAGGATCAAATCGTCCGTACCCAGCGGAAGCGCGCGGCCGTGCTGCTCCAGAGATCCGACCGGAAGGACGTAAAAAACGGAATCCGGATCGAGCTGTGAAACTTCCGCCCATGTCATGGTATTGATGAAACGATACATAGTTCACTCGCCGGCGGCACCGGCGCACGCTCCTTTCTGGGTATCACGATTGGAATTATGGCTGTTCCCGGCCGTTGTTATTTCTTCGTTTTATAGGAGGTCTGCCCGCTGGAGAACCCTTCATAGTGGCGGCCTTCCTGCGGCGGGAAGAACAGATGCTCCGTAATACCGGAAACGTATGCTTTTTCGCCGTTTACCTTGCAGAACCTTGCGGTCGGACGCGAATCATGTCCGCGATAGGCAACGATCCGGCCGTCGACGATCACCATGGAATTGCCGAATGGATCGCCGTTTTCAATCGCTTTCAGAGCGTCCGTTCCAACGGAGCCCGGCGGGCAGTCAATTACCTGCAGGTCGGCCTCGCGGCCAACTTCGATTTTTCCGGTGTTGAGGTGATACAGGTCTGCGGCATTTCCGGTTGCGATGGAAATGCACTTCCACGCGGGCAGATCGTTCAGCGAGGCAGCCTTAACGATCGCGCGGTTGATCGCGCCGGGCAGGGATGCCTGGCCGGTCGGGGCGTCGCTTCCGAAGACCAAACGATCGAGCTGATTTCTATCGTTCATATGGCGCAGCATCTTATTAAAGTTCACAAAGTTTCCGTTTACGACGAGTTCGAGCGGAATATCGCACTCATCCATCAAACGCTGAATGTGATCGAACGAAACGCCGGTCGATCCGCCATTCGTATGCGCAACTTTGTTGGGCCGCAGCTTCAGGATTTCCTTCGAAGTAACCCAGGAGGAGCCGGGAATGGACGGCGGAGCAAGGTGGACAGAGTAGAAGAAATCATATTTACGCGCCCATTCCAGCATCGGCTCGACTTCGCGAGGGTCCGAAAGGCCGCCGCCGCCGATTTCGGCAATCAGCCAGACGCCGGCTTCGTGCATTTCTTTGAAGTCCTGTTCGGTCAGACCGTGGACGAGAACAAGCGCTCCGCCATGGAATTTCAGCGCTCCACCCGGACGAAACCGGTCGAACACACGCTTGGAGAGGATCGCGGCCGCTTTGCAGCCGATCGGGTCGTCATAAAATCTCGGCCAGCCGGGTCCCTGTTCGCCTTCCGAAACCATACTGGTGGTTCCACCGTACAAAGCGTCCGCATAACATCCGACCGCTCCGCGCTGAGGGGCGTAATCGTCCAGCGTGTTATGAATGTGGCAGTCGATAAATCCCGGGCAAACGATCTGTCCGTCGGCGTCCACAACGGTTTCGATGCCGGAGGTATCCAGATCCTTTTCATACCCGATGGCAGAAATCAGCCCGTCCCGAACGACGATGCAGTCGCCCGGAAGGATGCCCTTCAGGATATCACCGCTCACAATCTTGTCAATGTTTTTTAATACGATGCTATTCATGTGCTCCCTCCATATTTTGCCGGTGAAGATGTGAAAAGATAATACCGGCCTGAATTTTTACCTATCATACTATAAAGTCGAACGTCGTACAAGTGTAACTTCGGAATAGGGTTATTCTTGATACAGATAGGACGATCTACCTAGTGGGTCGTTTGGTTGCGTATAGCAAAGGCGATTCTGCTGCGAGAACGGATCCTCCCGCGCCAGATACAAATTTCTTTCGTTTCCGGCTGTTATTTGGAACGTTAAGCAACTTGGAACGGCGATGATTCAAACATTCCGGAATCCGGAACGTATTTGGGAGGCTTGGCAGAAAAACGTCACAATTACGGCAAATATCAGAAAAACGACTGGAAGACATCGACGCTGGAGACCAAAAGCGACACAAGAATACGAGAAAAAGGAAGAGAGGGTTCCTTTCGCCTGACCGGAAGGCCGGGAATTACGAAAGAAGGTCATCCGGGTCGCCGCTTTTGGGAAAATTCCTGTGCAAATTGCTTGACAAAGCAACAGACGATTCCTATAATAAGAAAGTAGTTGAAACGACGAACGTCTAACAACAAAGGGTATCAAGAATCTTTTTTCATTTCGGTTTCGTAAACTCATCCGTTCGACTTTACTGGCTCGTGCCGGTAAAATAATCAAATTAAGGAGAAAAATCAAATGAAACTGAAGAAACTCTTGGCGTTGTTGCTTTGCCTGACGACGGTGGCTTGCGTATTCGGTGGCTGCGCAGCTTCCCCTGCGGCAGAAGCGCAGGAACCCGCGGCGACGGAGGATGTCGCAGCCGCCGATACGGCAGCTCCCGCGGCAGAAGAATCCCCTGCGGATCAGGCTCTTACCATTGGGCTTTCCATGTATACCCTTGAGTATCCATTCTATGTAACGATGTGCGATGCGTTTGAAGCGGCGTGCAAAGACCGCGGCTGGGAGTGCATCACGACCAATGCTTCCACGGATGTTTCCACGCAGCTGAACGACTGCATGGACCTCATCAACAAAGGGATTGACGCGCTGGTTCTGACGAGCTGGTACGGCGATTCCCTGGCGGAAGTATTCGACACCTGCGCAAGCAAGAATATCCCCGTATTCCTGATGGATACCTCCACGGTTCCGGAGGGCGCAACCTATGTGACGCGCATCGGCACCGTCAACCATGACGCAACCTTCGTAGGCGGCGTTTATGCCGGCAAGTATTTTATCGCGCAGGGCTTAACCTCTGTGGACGCAATCGCGCTGGATTCCGGCGACGAAGTTTCGACCGACCGTAAGAACGGATTCATCGACGGAATGACGTCCGTTGGTCTGAACGTGAACATCATCAACGAATACTTCTCTGCTTCCCGTGAAGAATCCATGGCGAACATGGAAGACGCTCTGACCACGTATTCGAAGATCGACCTTGTGATCGCTACCTCCGCGCAGCACAGCCTCGGCGCTTACAGCGCTTGCGACGGTGCAAAGAGAAGCGAAATGAAGATCGTTTCGATGGATGGTGAAGATGAAGAAAAGCAGATGATCGACAAGGAAAACAGCATTTTCCTGCTCACCGTTACGCAGGATCCGGCTGGCATGTCCCAGACGATTGCACAGAACGTTGCCGACTATATCTTCAACAAGGCTACGTTTGACCAGTTCCAGTCCGCGCCCGCCGGCGTGTACTGCGCGGAAGGCAGTCTGACTGCGGATCAGGTAAACGCAAAGTAAAAGCACGATTTATGGTGCAGCAGAGAGCCCCAAGCGGTTGGGGCTCTCTGCATACGGAGGAATTCGTCCGGCTGTGGAGGCCGGCCTTGTAAGAAGGAGAGAATCATGGATCAGGAGAACATACTGGAGCTGAAAGGCATTTGTAAGGGATTCCCCGGTGTGAAAGCTCTCGATAATGTTGATTTTACGGTACGCAGGGGGGAAGTTCTGGCGCTGGCTGGTGAAAATGGCGCGGGAAAATCCACACTGATGAAGATCCTTTCGGGTATTTATAAAAAAGATGCTGGTTCCATGACGTTTAACGGCGTCGAAGTCGAGGTGGAGTCGCCGAAGGAGGCGGAACGGCTGGGCTTATCCATCATCCATCAGGAATTGAATGTAATTCTCGGCAAGAGCGTTGCGGAGAATATTTATATTGGCCGGCAGCCGGAGAAGCACGGACTGATCGACTGGAAAGGTATGTATACGGAGGCCGAAGCCCTGTTTCGGCATTTGGGGATTCCCATGGACGTAAAAAGAGTCGTCCGTGGAATGAGCATTGCCCAGCAGCAGATGATCTGTATAGCAAAAGCGGTCAGCTTTGATGCGAAACTGGTCATAATGGATGAGCCGACGTCCTCGCTGACGGATCAGGAAACGAAGGTTCTGTTTCAGATCATTCGCGATCTGAAGAACCAGAACCGATCGGTCATTTTCATTACGCACCGACTGGACGAAATCTTTGAGATTGCGGACCGGGTCGCCGTACTGCGGGACGGTTGCTCGGTCGGGACGAAAGTCGTTTCACAAACCTCGAAAAAAGAACTGATCGCCATGATGATCGGCCGTGAAATGACCAAACAGTTTCCGCCGCGGGATGTGCCGATTGGCAGCGAATTGCTGCGCGCGGAAAACATATCCGACGGAAAAAAAGTCAAGGATGTTTCGTTCCATGTGTGTCGCGGAGAAGTGCTCGGATTTGCGGGACTGGTCGGCGCCGGCAGAACGGAAACGATGCGTATGGTATTCGGAGCGGATCATCGGCGCAGCGGGCGTATCTTCCTGGACGGGAAAGAAATTCGAATTCATAGTCCGCGCGACAGCGTCAGAAACAAGATTGCATTTGTTACGGAGGACAGAAAGGGCGAAGGTCTGCTGCTTTCGAAACGGGTCCGCACAAACATCGTCATGGTTGCGCTGGACAAGATCAAGAAACACGGATTGCTGAATCTGACGATGGAGCGCGACGCGGCGCTCAAGTATGTTTCCGAAATGAAGGTCGTTACACCGTCCATTCAGCAAAAGGTGATGTATCTTTCCGGTGGGAATCAGCAGAAAGTCGTTGTGGCAAAGTGGCTTTTTTCCGACTCGGAAGTGATCATTCTGGACGAGCCTACCAGGGGAATCGATGTTGGCGCGAAACTGGAGATCTATGAATTGATCAACCGGCTTGCGGCGCAGGGAAAGGCAATCATCGTCGTTTCCTCGGATATGGAAGAAATTCTTGGTATCAGTGACCGGATTATCGTAATGCATGAAGGCAAAATCGCGGGTGAGGTACAGAAGAAGGAATTCTCCGCAAAGTTGATTTCAGAATACGCAATTGGAGGCGCCGCTCTATGAATATGAAACAATTCAGAAGCCAGGTTCGCAAAGTAACGGATATGCTGGGAATTTGGGTCGTGCTGATTCTGCTCTTCCTTGTTTTGAGTATTTCAACGGGGAAAACCTTCCTGCAGCCGTCTAATCTAATCAATTTGGTTCGTCAGATCTGCGTTACATGCCTCGTAGCCGTAGGCGCGACGTTTGTCGTCTGCGGCGGAGAAATTGATCTGAGTTCCGGCGAAATGGCGGCGCTGGCGGGGTGCTTCAGCGCCATGCTGATGGTTCGCTACGGGTGGAACACCTGGACTTCCATCCTTGTCGTACTGGCGGTCGGAACCCTGTTTGGCATATTGACCGGACTTGTCGTTACCATTCTCAACGTTCCTTCCTTTATTGCGACGCTCGGTATGATGTATGTTCTCGAGGGGATTGTTCTTCTGCTGACGCGCGGAACACCGATCAACGGACTGCATGAGGACTACATTGCAATTGGCCGCGGCTATCTTGGCGCAATTCCGATTCCCGTGATTATCGTAACGGTGATCATTCTGGTCGGTGCGTTCATCTTCAAGTTCACGAAATTCGGCCGCAACATTCAGGCGGTCGGCGAGAACGCAACGGCGGCGAATCTTTCCGGAATCAACGTGCGCATGATCAAAATCGCGATTTTTGCGGTCGGTGGAATGCTGAGCGCAGCGGGCGGCGTCATGCTGACGGCTCGCCTTTCTTCCGGGCAGCCGACGGCGGCGGGGGATCTTTCACTCCAGGCGATGGCCGGCGTATTTGTTGGCGGCAACTCTGCGACGAATTCCGAGCACGCGATGTTCAACACACTGGCAGGTTCGTTGATTATTGGCATGATCAATAACGGAATGAACCTTTTGGAAGTGAACGCGTATTGGCAGAAAGTTGCGCTGGGCGTAATCATCATCAGCGCGATAGCGATGGACGCATACCGTACGCAGTCTCTGACAAAAGCGTCATAAATACTGCCTGTTTGTGTAATTTTCTGCCGCCCGTCGTCAACGGCCGAGGCCTTTTTTCTCGGCAGGAAGGCCGAATCATGGAATTTCGTGCAGGAAATGGCTCGTAATGGTCACAACAAATTCTGTTCTGCGTTTGGCAGAGCATTCCGGATTACGGACGGAAAGGATATCGAACGAATCCATGCAACCGTTTCAAGCGACCGTACCCAAGGATGGAAAGAGCTGGTGGTTGCGTCTGGGACGCGAGAAGCTGCCGGAAAAATTCATTTTTACGCTGCTGATGGATATGCAGCCGGAGTGTTTCCTTCGTCAAATGAGCGATGTGGAAGTGCTCTCCCGAATGGGAGAATACACCGTATATGCTGGCATGTTCGAGGGAGAATATCTGGGTGTGTTGTTTCACGGAAGCGGTTCTTTTTCCGTTTCGACAGCGATCGACGAACTGGCTGCGCTGGGCGTGAAAGCTATCCTTCGTGTTGGCAATTCCGGCGGACTTTCCGAAAAATTGCACGTCGGCGATCTTATCGTGTGTTCAGGAGGCATCCGGGAAGACCGGATTATGCTGGACTATGTGCCGCTGGAATACCCGGCGATTCCGGCCAGGGCGATGGTGGAAGCGGAGATTCGCGCCTGCAACGAGGCAGGCGTTCGCTTCTTCGAAGGCCTGACGCTCTCGGTTGGAACGATGTATCCGGGCAGCGGTTTTGAAACCGCAATCGGTGTTCTGGATGATGAGGTCCTGCGTAAGGTGCATCTTTGGAAGCGGGTTGGCGCCATGAATGTCGACATTGAGACGTCGACCGTACTGATCCTGACGCGCCTGTTCGGAATGCAGGGTGGCGCGTTGCTGGGGATCGGAAACGACGCGACATCCGGCGAGGGTGAGTTCCTTTCGGAGACGCTCACCAACCGGATGGCCCATCTGGGGCTATGGTCGCTGCGTTACTTGGACACGGAAAAAAAGTAGCTTTTCCTCTCGCTTTCGGAAAAGCCGTAACAATCGCATTTGCAGGCCGGGCAGATTCTCCTTGCGTTTTGATCCGATTTTTAATACTATGTAACTGGATCAAAACTGCTTGTATTCTAAAAAGATGAAGGTAGTAATATGATATGGATAGACTGATCAAGGGCAAATCGCTTTCAGAAAAAGCGTATGAACGAATGGTCGAAATGATCGAGCAAATGACGCCGGGGAAGAACAAATTTCCTTCGGAAGACGATCTGGCCAGAAACATGGGGATCAGCCGGGCGACGGTACGCGAAGCGCTGAAATACCTGATGATGAATCAATATATTACAACGATCCATGGTAAAGGCACATTCGCGCATCCTTCCGCACTGAAGGCGGAAAACCGAATGGATTTATGCAGCGACTTTTGCACGATGCTGAAAAGTCGGTATGATAATGTAGAGGTGGATGTTGTTTGGAAGCCGCACTCGAAGGGCGATCAGTATTTTGAGTCGATTTTTGGTTCCAAGACGATCGATGTGCTGGAGTCCGACTGGCTTTATTGGGCAAATGGCGAGAAAATGCTGTTCGGGCGTTATTTCTTTCTTTACGACTACTTGATCCGCGAGCCGAATCCGGATGTGTCGTACAGCACGCTCCCGCAGTTCAGCGGCGATTGCATGCAATCCACCATCGACTATTGCATCATGCGGTCCAAGACGAAGTTTGACGCGGAAGCTGCAAAAATGCTCGGGCTGGCGGAGATAACGCCTTTGCACTGCTGGGATGAACAGATTTTTGATCTGGACGATCATATCGTCGGTGTTGCGGAAGTGTTTGTGCATCCGGAAAATATGAAACTGTCCGTTGTGACGCGGTTTGAGCGGTAAGGCGAGTTGACACGGAAACAACGAGCCGTTTTCCGGGAAGAAGATGGGTTTTAAGTCCATACTTCATGCAATGCGTTGCATTCCCGATCCCTGTGTTTTTATAGAATTCAAACTCGAAAAAAGCGCTGAGCGAAAGGATCAGAAACCTTTCTTCAGCGCTTGATTCTTATGGGGATGTTCCTATGATTGGCCTAATGCTATTTCTTCTGACCGTAATATGCGTTCCTGCCATGCTTTCTCTCATAGTGCTTTTCAAGTAGCGCCGGATTGATACGGGCGTCCGGCGACAATAGTATCGTATGCCAGGCCATCATGGCGGCTTCTTCCAGAACAGCGGCATGGTATACCGCCTCCTTCGCGTCTTTTCCCCAGGAGAACGGACCGTGTTCCTGTACCAGAATGGCGGGTACGGCTACGGGATCGATCCCGCGCATGGTTTCCACAATGACGTTTCCGGTTTCGAGTTCGTATTGTCCCATGATTTCATGGCCGCTCAACGGGCGGGTCACGGGCACATCGCCATAAAAATAGTCCGCGTGCGTGGTGCCGAGCGCCGGGATAGGCCGCCCGGCCTGAGCGAAGATCGTTGCCCATCGCGAGTGTGTGTGAACGACGCCGCCGATTTGCCCGAACGTTCGATAGAGTACCAAATGCGTCGGTGTGTCGGAAGACGGACGAAGAGCCCCCTCGACAACCGCTCCGGTTTCGATATCGACGCAAACCATCTGGTCCGCCGTCAGCTTGTCATACGTTACACCGGAAGGCTTAATGACCATAATCCCGCTTGCGCGGTCGATTCCGCTGACGTTTCCCCAGGTGAACGCTACGAGATTCAGCTTTGGCAATTGCAGGTTTGCCTGCAGTACCTGTTCCTTCAGAGATTCGAGCATGAAACAAGACTCCTCCCGCTTCTTATCGGTCGTTCAGTGCTTCGATTGCCGCGCGTTCCACCGGGAGGCAACGAATGTACTTTTTCAAAAAAGCCAGGAACCCGTCTTTTTCGCGGGACGTCGCCAAGATGGTGGTGCGCTTTGCATCGTGAAATACGCGTTCGGAAAGATATGCGGAAAGTGATTGATCGCTCGCGCGCGTCGCCATAAACGCGGAAAGAACCGCCATTCCCCACGGCCCGCCTTCGCCGGCGGTCTCCATTACCGTTACGGGGGTGTTCAGCGCTGCGGACATGATGCGCTGTCCAACGCCTTCCACCTTGAAAAAGCCGCCGTGTCCGGTCATGGTATCGATTTCCACGTTCTCCGAGGAAAGGATATCCATGCCGATGCGGAGAGAAGCGCAGGCGGAGGTCAGGTGCGCGCGCATGACGTCGGCCAAATGGAACGCGGCGCCGGGGCTGCGTAAAAACAGTGGACGTCCTTCGTCCAGCCCGGTGACAGGTTCGCCGGAAAGATAGTTCAGCACCATGAGGCCGCCGCCGTCCGGCGCACCTTCCAGCGCTTTTTGATACAGCGTTCGATAGAGCGTTTTCTCGTCGAAACGGGCGCCCAGCGCGGATGCGGCCTCGCCGAACAAACGGATCCACGCGTCAAGATCACTGGTACAATTATTGCAATGAACCATCGCGACAGGATCGCCCGCGGGGGTAGTCACCATGTCGATTTCGGGATAATACCGCGATAGAGGCCGTTCGAGAACCAGCATGGCAAATACGCTTGTTCCTGCACTGACGTTTCCCGTGCGTTGCTGTACGCTGTTGGTTGCCACCATGCCTGTACCGGCATCGCCCTCGGGCGGGCAGAAGGGAATTCCCGCCTGCAAAACACCGCTGGGGTCAAGAAGCGCCGCGCCTTCCGCCGTAAGATTACCGGCATTTGTCCCAGCTGGAAGAAGGCGCGGTAAAATCTTTAGAAGATCCCAGTGATACCCGTTGGCAGCGACAAGCGACTGAAACGAGCGCGCCATGGCCGCATCGTAGCAAAGCCGCAGGCTATCGACGGGAAACATACCCGAGCCGTCCCCGACGCCGATCACTTTTTCACCGGTCAGTTTCCAGTGGATATATCCGGCCAGCGTTGTAAGAAAGGAGACGGAGCGCACATGCGGTTCGTCTGCGAGCATCGCCTGGTACAGGTGTGCGATGCTCCAGCGTTGCGGTATGTTGAAATCAAAGAGCGCAGAGAGTTTCTCCGCTGCCTCGCCGGTCATGGTGTTACGCCATGTCCGAAACGGTACGAGCAGATTTCCATCCTTATCCAGCGCCAGATAGCCGTGCATCATGGCGGAAACACCCATGGCACCGACGTGCGTCAGCGGCTGATGATAGCGGGTATTGATATCCTCGGTCAGATTTGCATACGCGTCCTGCAGACCGGCGAAGACGTCTTCGAGCGAGTAGGTCCAAACGCCGTTCTCCAGCCGGTTTTCCCAACAGTGGCTGCCGGAAGCAAGAACGGCGTGAGAGCCGTCGATCAGAACGGCCTTGATTCTTGTTGAACCGAATTCGATACCAAGGTATGTTTTGCCGGAACGGATGGACTCGGCATTTCGCGTGATGTCCTGCATGATGCGTATTCCCCCTGATATTCCAAAGTCGGATTCCGAAAACTGGATCTTGCGTGTCTGCGGGATGCGCGGCAGAAACCTGTTGAAAAGTATGAAATCTGCGCGGAAAGCAATCGCGAACGAATGATATTCGACAGAAAACGGGCCGTATTTCAAAAAACGGATGTTTCTTCCGCATGTCCGGTAAGACATGTAAAACCCAAAGGATAAAAATAGCATAGTCATAGAATCCATGGCGAATCAACGTGAATTCGGTTGGTTTTTTTCAGATAATTGGTGCATTTTTTATGAAACGCGTATTGCATGCAAAAAAAATGACCGGCCGGCGACCGGTTCGGAGCGAAAGCCGCATCCATTTCGGACCTGCGTACGCGGAGGAAGAATCTTGCCTGCCTGTTTCCGGTGCCGGCAGAAAATTCGGCTCGGAGAAGAAGGAACCGCGGACGATTCGGAAAACATGTCGTCCGTGCGTTTTGCTTCCATGTCGATATCCGGCAGGGGGGGCTGCATTTTTCACTGGAACACAATAGGCTTGCGGGATGGCGCTTTGGCTGTATACAATAATGACAACGTGGTAACAGGATTATTTTTGCGTGAAGTCGGTTGTTTTTGGTTCCGGGTCAACGGCGGAGGCGGTCTGCCGTTGGCAAAGAGGAAAAAAACGAACGAAATTCAAAAAAAAGTCTATTGGTTCATCGCCCTGGATGGTCAATAATATACGGGGACGGTTACCCGCCTGCATTTCAAATCAGACATGTCTGCCAGAAGGGAAGATCCGATGTTCAAGGTCTTTCTTGTCGAAGATGAGATTGTGGTACGTGAAGGGATACGCAAGAATATCCAGTGGGAGCAGTATGGCTTTTTTTATGCCGGAGATGCGCCGGACGGGGAGCTTGCGCTTCCACTGATCCGCCAGATACGGCCCGATCTTTTGATCACGGATATCAAAATGCCGTTTATGGACGGGCTTGCGCTGAGCGAGCTGGTTCGCAAGGAATTACCGGAAACAAAGATCGTTATTATCAGTGGTTATGACGATTTTACGTTTGCGCAACAGGCCATACGAATGGGCGTTGAACAATATCTCCTCAAGCCGATTATTAAGGAAAAAATGGTGGAGTTGCTGATTTCGCTGCAGAAAAAAATGGAGGCGGAGCGGCAACAGCGCGAGTACCTTACCGTGTTTCAGCGGGAAGCGCAGGAATATGAAGCGTTTTCCCGCAGACGTTTCTTTGAGCAGATCGTTACCGGGGGCCTGAGTGTATCGGAGATTTCGGAAACCGCCAAGGCGATGGGTATTGACCTGAATGCTCCCTGCTACAATATCCTTCTCTATTCCCTCAATAATGCCAAATATGACGGAAGCGCGCCGGAAGGATATACGGACGCGCTTGCAGCTGCACAGGAAAAAGTCACTCGTTTTTTCACCAGTCGTTCCGAACTGCTTCTGTTTCGCTGGAATATTACAACGCACGCTGTTCTGATCAAGGGAGAACAGAACGGCGTTGCCGAGTGTACCCGCGATTGCGTGGAAAATATCCGCAGGCTTTGTACTCTGGCGGGCCGGGAGGTAAACTGGCACATCGCCTGCGGCTCTCCTGTGTCGCGGCTCAGTGCGCTGCCCGCATGCTTTGCGGAGGCGAATCGAATCCTTTCTTATCGCTATCTGTGCCCGGAGGAACATATTCTTTCCGAAACGAGCATCCGAAACATTCGTGAAAAAAACGAGAGCGAACCCGAAGCGGAGGCGCGGTCGGTCGACCGGGAACGGATCCGCTGTTTCCTGAGCGCCGGTACGGCGGAGGAGGTGGACCGGTTCATCGACCAACTGCTGCAGAGCGCGGGAGAGGAGGCTGTTTCGATTCCCGTATTTTGCAAGTATCTGACGATGACGGTTTACTTTGCGGCCGCAGAATATCTGGATTCAATCGGATGCCACACGGAAAGTTTCTGGCCCCAGGAACTTCGGCCTACAGATTGTATTTCGACGCCAGACGAGGTTCGTCGGTATATTCGTCAGGTGATGCTGCATGCCGTCGAGCTTCGCGACAACGAAAATAAAAAGCAACAGCGCGATCTTCTGATCAAAGCAATCGGCTATATTGACCAGAACTATTCCGAGGAGACTATTTCGCTGGATAAGGTTGCACACCGGGTGAATATCAGCCCAAATTATTTCTCCGCAATGTTCAGCCAGGAAGTCGGACAGACTTTTGTTGAATATTTGACTGGAAAGCGCATTGCGGAAGCGAAAAGGATGCTGCGCCAAACGGATATGCGTTCCAGCGAAATCGCGTTTGCCGTGGGGTTCCGCGATTCGCACTATTTTAGCTTTGTATTCAAAAAAGTAACGGGATGTACGCCCAGCGAGTATCGCAAAGGGGAAAAGCGGTGATCGGAACTTTCAACCGAACGGCCAGAAACGAAAAGATCACGATGCAGAAAAAACTCTGGAAAATGATTCTGGTCGTTACGATCCCGTTGATGGCTATCATTATTATCGTGGTGGCGATCTGCATTGTATATGGATTACAGTATAATGCGATTCTAAACAATGTTACGACAGCATCGGATTTTAACCGGGAGTTCACGGATAATATCAAAACAAAGATGTACTACTATGTGATCGACAGCCAGTACTCGGAAGGGATGCCGGTCGACGAAGTGAAGTCCGCAGAAACGATCGCACTGAAATTAATCGATACGACGGCGGAAAAGGACAGCCTGCGCGCGATTAACAGCGTTCTGAATCTGTGCCACAATCTGGAAGATAAAATGCAGGAGATCGCACGGACCGAAGGATACGATTCGCGTATGAGCCAGCTCAACGACAATATTTACGTGATGGCGGATCTGATTCAGGAGTACATGTACACGTATCTCTATTATGAGGCGGTGCATTTGGACGCGCTTCAGACCACCATGACAACCAATATGATTGCGCTCATGGGTGCCGTGGTGGTGCTGGCGCTGGCGCTGCTGGGATTCTTGCTTGGCTACTCTCGAAAACTCAGCAAACGCATCGTGGATCCGGTGGATAAACTCTGCGAGAGATTGGTGGATATCGGTCACGGAAGTTTGCTGGTGTGCGATCCGATTCAAGCCGACGTGGTAGAGGTGCAGCTGCTCTCCGATGGTATCGAGAACATGGTCGGCCATTTAAAACGGTTGATCGATCGCAATACGGAACAGGAAAAACAGCGCAGACGGACGGAACTGGCTTTACTGCAAGCACAGATCAATCCGCATTTTCTGTATAACACGCTGGATACGATCATCTGGCTGATCGAGTCGGGGGAGATCGGCGAGGCGGTGAAAATGGTCAGCAGTCTTTCGAATTATTTCCGGTTTTCGCTCAGCCGCGGGCAGAACGTTATCACGTTGGAAGAGGAGCAGCAGCACATCAAGAGCTATCTGGAAATTCAGCAGATGCGGTATCGCGACCTGATGGAGTACGAAATCGATATTCCGGATGAATTAAAGGGATATATCCTGCCAAAGCTGACGCTGCAGCCGCTGGTCGAAAACGCATTGTATCACGGCATAAAAATCAGGCGCCGAAAGGGGCTGATCCGAGTCAGCGGGCGGGCGGAAGGCGACCATTTGATTCTGGAAGTGGCGGACGACGGGAGCGGAATGCCGCAGGAACGGCTGGACGAGCTGCGCGCGTCGCTTGTCGACGGACGAAAGGAAGGGTTTGGACTGCGGACGGTTCATCAGAGGATTCAGATACTGTTTGGCGTAGAGTATGGGCTGACGCTGGAGAGTACGCCGGATGTCGGAACGAAGATTTTTGTTAAAATACCCATGAAGACAAACGAGAAGGAGATGGGGGAATGAAACGGGCTTTTTCGGTTGTTTGTGCCGGTTTTTTTCTGATCGCGGGTTTGCTTTGTGGCTGCACGCAGGGGGCGGATTTGCAGGAGGAGGGTCAGGAAGAGGACTTTGGCAGCCAGATTGTCGTTGGATTCTCCCAGGTCGGCGCTGAATCCGAATGGCGTGTCGCCAATTCGGAGAGCATGAAGGCGGCGCTAAGCGAAGAAAACGGCTATGAGCTGATTTTCGACGATGCGCGTAATGAGCAGGAAAACCAGATACGCGCTATTCGGACGTTTATCCAGCAGGACGTGGATTACATCGTTTTTTCTCCGCGTGTGGAGGAGGGCTGGAACTCCATACTGCAGGAAGCGCGCGATGCGGGGATACCGGTTATCGTGATTGACCGTGACATTGAGGTGGAGGACCGGAGTTTGTACACGGCGTATATTGGTTCCGACTTTCGAAAGGAAGGCGAAACCGCGGTAACCTGGTTGGAGAACCTTCTGAAAACGCAGGGAAAAGCACAGGATCCGGTACGAATCGTCCATATTCAGGGGACGCTGGATTCGTCCGCACAGATCGGACGGACCGCCGCACTGGAGGAGGGGATCGCCCGTAATCCGAACTGGGAACTGATCGCGCAGGAGCAGGGGGACTTCACCAGGGCAAAAGCCTACGAGGTGATGAACGCGATTCTGAAGGATACGCTGGATATCGACGTCGTGTATTGCGAAAACGACGGGGAAGCGCTGGGCGCGATCGACGCGATGGAGGAAGTCGGACTCACGTGCAACGCGGACGGAGGCGTGATCGTCATCTCGTTTGATGCGACCAGGCTTGGACTCTCCTATTGCCTGGAAGGCAAGATTGCGCTGAATGTGGAATGTAACCCGCTGCAGGGGCCGTATGTGGCCGATATGATCCAGAGAATGGAGCGCGGAGAAACCGTTGAGCGGAAAAAATACATTGACGAGACTTCGTTCGACTGCTTCACGATTACGAAATCGATGATCGAAGGCCGCGGATACTAGGGAATACGAGCATTTTCTAAAAGACTTCACACGCTGCAGAGCTTCGCCATGTTGCGGAGCTTTTTTATGTGTACGGACGGTTTGCCCCAGACAGGCTGCGGTCGTTTTTTTATGATGGAAGTTGAAAAAAATATGATTGCCAAGGGATGAAAAAGGATACGTTTTTCCATGCGGTTCGTAATCTACGAAAGATAGTAGACATTCTTATGCGCTTGGCTCGAAGCGATTGGCTTCCACTTTTTCGTGTGTTATAAGAAATTGTGCGCGCAAATCAGCGACACGGATCTACACATCTTAAAAACATATCGAAAGGAAACGGAACGTATGAAAAAACTGATTGCTCTACTTCTTGTTGTTGTAATGGTAGCCGGCCTTGCCGCGTGTGCGAAGACAACGACCGAAACAGCGGAACCCGCAGCGGTCGCAGCCGCAACAGAAGCGCCTGCAGAGGCAAAAATGATTAAGGTGGGTATCGTCAACAACCCGCCGGCCGAATCCGGCTATCGCGCCGCAAACGTTGCGGACATGGAAAAGGTCTTCTCGGAAGCGAACGGCTATGAGGTTTCGACCTTCTACAGCCTGAAGAACGACGAGCAGCTGAACGCGGCCGCCCAGTTCATTACGGATGGCGTAGATTACCTCCTCATCTCCGCCGCCGCCACGGATGGCTGGGACACCGTTCTGGCAAACGCCAAGGAAGCCGGCGTCAAAGTATTCCTCTTCGACCGTATGATCAATACGGACGAGAGCAACTATGAAGCGGCTGTCGTATCCGATATGGCGCAGGAAGGCGTCACCGCCGTGAACTGGCTCAAATCGCAGAACCTGGATTCCTACAAGGTCATCCACATTCAGGGCGTTATGACGTCCGATGCGCAAATCGGCCGCACGGCCGCGCTGGACGCGGAATTTGCAGCGGGCACCATGACGAAAGTCGTGCAGCAGACCGCCAGTTGGGATGAAGCGACCGCCAAGCAGATTGTGGAATCCGTTATCAACTCGGGCGAAGAGTTCAACGTCATCTACGCCGAGAACGACGGTATGGCCAAGGGTGCCGTTGCCGCTCTTGACGAAGCCGGCATCACGCACGGTCCCGGAAAGTCCGTAATCGTTATGGGCTTCGACTGCAACAAGTGGGCGCTTCGCGAGCTTCTTGCCGGAAACTGGAATTACGACGGTCAGTGCAGCCCCTTCCAGGCGGCTGTGATCGACGGCATGATCAAGACACTCGAATCGGGCGGAACGCTGTCGGAGAAGAAAGTTATCAACGAAGAGCGCGGCTTTGACGCGACGACGATTACGCAGGCGGACATCGACACATACGGTCTTGGCGAATAGGGCAAAATTCGTTTGACTAAGAAACAGTAACCCAACAGAATACTTCGAATCCAGTATGCCGGTGTCGAGTATGTGGAGCAAATCCGCATACTCGCACCGCCATCTTTCGGAAACTTGCCGCATAAAGGATGGTATCCTATGCCAAACGACATCGTTTTATCCATGCGAAATATCTGTAAAGCGTTTCCGGGCGTACGCGCTTTGCATCAAGTTGATTTTACGCTTTTGAAAGGCGAGATCCACGCTCTTATGGGGGAAAACGGGGCGGGGAAGTCGACCCTAATCAAGGTGCTCACAGGCGTATATCCCAAGGATGAAGGGCAAATCTATATCGGTGGCTCCGATAAGGAGATCGTTATAAAATCGCCGAATGAAGCGCAGAGCCTCGGTATCAGTACGGTATATCAGGAGATAACCCTCTGCCCGAATTTATCCGTTGCCGAGAACATGTTCATTGGGCGCGGGAATTATCGCCTGGTCGGCTGGCGCAGCATGGAGCGGAAGGCGACAGAGATCCTGACAAAACTGAATATTCCCGCCCGAGCGACGCAGCAACTGGCAACCTGTTCGCTCGCGGTGCAGCAGATGGTCGCGATTGCCCGCGCTGTGGATATGGACTGCAAAGTCCTGATCCTGGATGAGCCGACATCTTCGCTGGACGAGCGTGAGGTTGAAAAACTCTTTGCTCTGATGCGCGATCTGAAAGCACGGGGCGTTGGGATTCTATTCATCACGCATTTTCTGGAACAGGTCTACGAGGTTTGCGACAGGATTACCGTTTTGCGAAACGGCGAACTTGTCGGCACTTATGATACCAAAGATCTGCCCAGGGTTCAGTTGATATCCAAAATGATGGGCAAAGAGCTCGACGACGTATCGGCTATACAGAATAGAAGGCCATTGCAAACGACCGGGAAGGACGTTCCTGTTTTTGAAGCGCGCGGGTTATCCAGCGCGGCGGGAACAAAAGCGTTCGATTTTCGGATCGAGAAAGGCGAAGTGAACGGATTTACCGGATTGCTTGGTTCCGGCCGGAGCGAAAGCGTCCGCGCGATCTTCGGCGCGGATAAGATCACCGGCGGAAAAGTTCAGATGAACGGTAAAAACGTACGAATAACGAAACCTAAGGACGCGATGAAGCACGGAATCGGTTATCTTCCGGAGGATCGGAAACTGGATGGCATTGTGGAGGATCTTTCCGTTCGGGAGAATATAATCCTTGCGCTGCAAGTCATGCGAGGTTTTTTCCGGCCGTTCTCCAGAGCGGAAGCGGAGGCCTTCGCGGACGAATACATTCGATTGCTGGGGATTAAAACCGCTTCCACGGACACGCCGATTCGTTCCCTTTCCGGCGGAAATCAGCAGAAAGCGATACTTGCGCGCTGGCTTCTGACGAAGCCGCAGTATCTGATTCTGGATGAACCGACGCGCGGAATCGACGTGGGAACAAAGGTCGAGATCCAGAAACTGGTGTTGAAACTGGCGGAGGAAGGGGTAAGCGTTACGTTTATTTCGTCGGAAATCGAGGAGATGCTGCGGACCTGTTCGCGCTTGATTGTTATGAGGGACCGCAACATTGTTGGCGAACTGACGGGCGAAGATATGACGCAGGCAAAAATCATGCGAACAATAGCAGGGGAGGCGACTCAAGATGGTTCGGGTATTTAAAAAAGTATTGAAGTCGCAGCTCGGCGTTCCGTTGTTTGCGTTGCTTTTGATTATCGTATTTAACCTGATTCGGGACCCCGGCTTTTTCTCTTTGGCGATTACAACGAATAACGCCGGGAATTCGGTTCTTTCCGGAAACATCGTCAGTATCCTCAACGGTGCTTCCGAGCTTGCGATCCTGGCAATCGGCATGACGCTGGTGACGGCGTCTTCGGGGGGTCAGGATATCAGTGTCGGCGCGCTTGCGGCAATCGCCGGCAGTGTGTTTGTCCGCGTGCTGCGCGAGCATACGGTCACGATGCCGATGATTCTTGTGGCGTTTCTTGGCGGCTGCGTCGTTGCGATGCTTTTCAGCGCGTTTAACGGCACCTTGGTTGCCGTGTTTAAAATTCAGCCGATGATTGCAACGCTGATTCTCTTTACGGCCGGACGTCCGATCGCATACTGGATCAACGGCGGGGCAACGCCGACGGTGGAAAGTCCGCTTCTAGGGTATATCGGCAGCTTTATTCCCGGTATTCCCATTCCAACGCCGATCCTGATCGTCGCCGTCTTTGGGATTCTGGTATCGCTTGTCTTGCGGCTGACCAATCTGGGACTCTATACGCAGGCGGTGGGAATCAACGAGAAATCCGCGCGGCTCAACGGGATCAATGTAATCGGCATGAAGCTGCTTTCCTTTTTGATACTGGGCGTTTGCACTTCGATTTCCGGTGCGATCGGCGTAAGCAGGATGGGTCTGATTAATCACGAAACCCTGCTTCTGGATATTGAAATGGACGCGATTCTCGCGGTCGCAATTGGAGGGAATTCTCTTGGCGGCGGGAAATTCAGCCTGACCGGGTCCGTAATCGGCGCATATATCATTCAGGCTCTGACCATTACGCTTTATGCGATGAAAGTCTCCTCGACGGCGGTAAAAGCTTATAAAGCGATCGTGATCATTATCATTGTGGTTTTAGGTTCGCCCATCGTCAAGCATTATGCCGCACAGTTGCGAGACAGGCTCTTTCAAAAACCGATGAGAGTTACGGAGAATCAATAATATGGCAAGCAATCAGGAATTATTCGCCGCGGCATCGGAGAAAAAGCGAAAAGAACCGATTTCGAATACCAACCTGCTTCTGACGATTACGATTTGCATCTTTATTGGCATGTATGCGCTCGCTATGCTCGTTTGGGGCGGCGGGTTTCTGAATCCGCAGCAGTTTCTGGATATCTTCAATAATAACGCATTTCTGATTATCCTGGCCTGCGGGTTAACCGTCGTTATGATCGCGGCGGGAATCGATATTTCAGTCGGCGGGATAACGGCGCTGGTGACCATGGTCTGCGTAATCTATCTGGACGACAAAGGCGGAATCGTTGCAGGTTCCATTGCGGTTGCGGTAGGAATCGGACTGGCGTTCGGCCTTCTGCAGGGGCTACTGATTTCCTATCTGGAAATACAACCGTTTATCGTGACGCTTGCCGGGATGTTTCTGGCAAAAGGGCTGACGACCATTGTAAGCGACGCCCCGCGTACGGCGGAACAGCCTGGGTTTCTTGCCCTGAAACAATTTCGAATCGTTCTGTCGAACATTGGCTCCTATGGAAAAAGCGGGAACTTTATTCCGGCAAAAATCGAACCTGGAGTCATCGTTGCGCTTGTGATTGTCGCCGTCATTTTCGCCGTTCTGAAATGGACGCGTTTTGGCCGTAATCTGTACGCAGTGGGTGGCAACAGCCAAAGCGCCCTGATGCTGGGAATCAATGTGAAGCGCACAAAGTTCTTCTCCTATTTACTTTGCGGTTTGTTATCCGGAATCGGCGGCTATGTTTACTTACTGCATACGGGGGCGGGAAATGTCTCCAATGCAACCGCCGCAGAAATGCAGGCGATTGCTTCCTCGATTATTGGGGGAACGTTGCTGACCGGTGGCGTAGGCAATATTATCGGCACGCTTTTCGGGGTGCTGTCCTTGAAGACCATCAGCAATATCGTAATTGCTTCGGGACTTCGGGAACCATATTGGCAGAGCATTACCACGGGGCTTATGCTGTGCTTCTTTATCCTGCTGCAGAGCGTGGTATTGACGTTGCGGGAGAAGGGCAGATCGCAAGGGCGCTTCCTGAAATGGATGAAGGCGCTTCGAAACAGAACCGGCAAAGAATGACCGGTATTTAAAAAGAAACGGTTTCGAACGGGAGGAACTCAAAATGGCGCAGAAATTGTATTTTATCACCGGCAGTCAGGATCTGTATGGCGAGAAAACGCTGGAACAGGTTGCCGCGGACAGCAGAATTATCGCGGATTATCTGGACCGGGAACTGATGCGTACGATAGATGTCGTATGGAAACCGACGGTACGGAATTCGGAGGAAATTGTTCGGGTTTGCCGGGAAGCGTCGTCGGATGACGCATGCGTCGGTACGATCTTGTGGATGCATACGTTCTCACCGGCTAAAATGTGGATCAAAGGTCTTCAGCAACTGGATAAACCGCTGCTTCACCTGCATACGCAGGCGAACGAACGGCTGCCCTATGATACGATCGATATGGACTTTATGAATCTCAACCAGAGCGCGCATGGCGACCGGGAATTTGGGTTTATCGTGTCCAGACTGAAGATTCCGCATGAAGTCGTCGTTGGTTTTTATCGTGACGAGGAAGTGATTTCACGGGTACGAAGATTTGCCGAAGTTTCGCGCGCGATCGCTTTTTCGAGAAATCTGAAGGTTGCAATGTTTGGCAGCAACATGCGGGAGGTTGCGGTGACGGACGGCGACCGGGTCGAGAGCCAGATTCGTTATGGCTGGGAGGTCAACTATTACGGAATCGGCGATCTTGCGGCGCGGATCGATGAGGTAACGCCGCGGGAGATCGAAGATAAGTTATCGATCTACCGCTCGGCTTATGAGATGCCTTCCGAGGGATTGGATGCGGTGCGCGAACAGGCGCGGTATGAGGTTGCGCTTCAGCGTTTTCTTACCGAAGGCGGGTTTGGGGCGTACACGGATACGTTTCAGGATCTGCATGGGCTTCGGCAGCTGCCTGGTCTGGCGACGCAGCGGATCATGACGGAAGGGTACGGATTTGGCGCGGAGGGGGACTATAAAACAGCGGCGCTTTGCGCGATCCTTGGAGAAATGGCATCGGGACGTGCCGGCGCGACAGGATTTATGGAGGATTACACATACGATTTTGTCGACGGCCTGGTTCTGGGCGCGCATATGCTGGAAGTATCGCCCGCGTTTGCCGCGTCGAAACCCAAAGTGGAGGTACATCCGCTGGGCATCGGCGGAAAGGAAGCCCCCGCTCGTTTGGTTTTTAACGGGGTCCAGGGAAATGGGATCGCCGTATGTATGACGGACATGGGAGACCGGTTCCGTTTGATTGCGGCGGAGATTGAACTTGTCGAGCAGCCGCAACCCATGCCGAACCTGCCGGTTGCGCGGATCATGTGGAAGCTGAAGCCCGACTTCAAGACCGGGGCGGCAGCATGGCTTTATGCAGGCGGCGGACATCACACCGTGGTCAGCACGGCGCTGACGATGGAAGATATTCGCCTGTTTGCCAAACTAACCGGCACAGAGCTGGTTGCTATTGATGATTCGACAGAAATACGGCAATTTCAGGCGGAACGAAACAGATGGTAATCCGCGAGGCAAAGTTCAAACGAATCGACTGGAAGACGAAGGGAAACCATTCGAATTAAACAACCGAAAGATCGGTAAACGGGCACTGCGCAAATGTTACTTTTCGAAGTACTTTTGCCGGTGCTTTTTTTACAGATAAATTGGAAAGGATTGATGAAATGGGCGCCAACATTGCCACGTGCGCAACGGGACGGGGAATACGGTTGCAACTTTTCTAGTAATCGCATGCGCGGTAGGATGGTACACTCAACTGGAAAGAGACGGGATGGATACGCGTAATATTAAATCGGCATATCCACCTTCGCAAGGCGCTTTTCTGCAAAATTGTTGCGTATCGTTTCTTATTGAATTACTGCTGCGTGTACCGTAAATTAAAGTGCGGGAGGAAGCCGAAATGTTCAGAAGCGAAGGAAACTATATGAGTCTCGATCCTGTAACTGCTATGCGAGGCGTACGCCAGGATATGAGCCGGGATCAGCTGATAGAGGTGGCATATAATGCACGGTGCGGCGAAGCGAGGCGGATTGCTCTCGTCTATCTTGGCGATCAGGGTTTTATGGAGTCGTTTGCAAAAGAGGATCCCGACCCAATGGTGCGCCGTGGATTGGTGCGGCGGCTGGAGAACCGCGAGGTCGTGAAACACATCGCGAAGACCGATTCCGATTCATCCGTTCGGGAAGCCGCGGAGCAAACACTCCAGCAAATGAAAATATTGCGATAGGAAGGGTACCGGCAAGGAAAGTCTCTTTCGTTCGATCGATTCTCGCATAAGTGATTTGAAAAAGGGAGCGCATCTGTCAAAAGACAGATGCGCTCCCTTGCCGTTACAATGGGTTATGCGGGCGATAACGCATTGCCTGGGTTTAGAATGGTCCCCACTGGATGGCCTGCGCTACAATCATCGCGACAATGGAAAGCGCCCACTCGATGAGAAGAAGCGGAATAAAGAATTTCACCCACTTCTCATACGGCACCTTCGCAAGGCCGATCGTAGCGATGAAGTATCCGGACACGGGGTAGAAGATGTTGGTCAGGCCGTCGCCCAGCTGGAGTGCGAGGACCGCGGTCTGTCTCGTTACGCCAATGATGTCTGCAAGAGGCGCCATGATGGGCATGGTCGCGACTGCCTGTCCACTGCCGGATGAGATGAAGAACTCGATAATGGTCTGCGTTACCATCATGCCGACCGAGGAGAGATAAGCGGGGACGCCCATGAGCACGGTTCCGAAGAAGTGTACGATCGTATCCGTGATTTGAGCGTTGGACATGACAACGGCAATACCGCGGGAAACGCCAATGATCAGCGCGCCTTCCAGAACGCGGCCGCAGCCGTCGATGAAAGCTTTGCAGATCTCGTCGCCGGACATACCGGCAATGATGCCGCCGATGATGCCGATTGCCACGAAGGTGCCGCCGATTTCGGGCATATCCCAACCCCAGGAAATAACGCCGTATACCATGGTTGCAAACAGCCCGATGGAGACCAATCCGGCGATTTTCTGGCGCACGGTC
Organism: Eubacteriales bacterium; assembly: GCA_034933205.1. GTDB lineage: Bacteria > Bacillota > Clostridia > Christensenellales > CAG-138 > UBA7703. The sequence continues at coordinate 4,941 of JAYFNY010000050.1, read as the reverse complement.
ATTTTCTTCGCTTCGGTGGCCACGTTACTACCCAGCTCTTCGCGCGTCTGCAGGTCGATTTCATACATGCTGCTCGAGAGCGGGTTTTTCTGGACGCGCGCAGCATAACGGCAGACGAACCAGATGGCAACCGCCAGATAAACGATGAGCAGGATCAAACGGTACTGCCATCCGGACATCAGCGGCAATCCGGATATCTTCTGGCCGATTATTGTGGTAAACGGGTTTGCCAGTGCCAGAGTGAATCCGACCTGCGATCCTATGAGCGCGGTTGCGCAGGCCGTCATGGAGTCGAATCCCATTGCGAGCATCAATGGCAGTATGATTGGGACGTATACCATGGTCAGTTCGCACATGCCGACAAAACAATCCAGAAGCGCGAACACGATCATCAGGATTGGAATCATGATGATACCGCGCTTTTTCAGCTTCTTGGCCAGCGCTTGGATGGCCGAGGTAATGATACCCGCACGCTCAAGCACAAAGAAGCCGCCGCCGACGGCAAAGGTGAGGACGACGACGTATCCGGCATCCACCATGCCGTCCACGGAGGAGGAGAAGAACTTGATAATGGTGGTCGGGTTCTTTTCCACTTCATGATATGAGTTTGGATCGACGAGTTGACGCCCTGTGGCTTCATCGAAATGACGGTCATAGGTACCTGCAGGAACGAAATAGGTCATGACAGCAACGATGAAAATCAGAGCCAAAAGGATGATAAACGTATGTGGTACTTTAAACTTTGGTTTCCGTTTCACGTTTTGTTCCATAAGACATTCCCCCACGTTTTTATAATGACTGGTTGGCTGCCTGCAATTCTACGGTTTCGGATGCCCGCTGCCGGAACCGGGGCCGCGCTTCACTTCAAATTTTTGAGATAGAGCGAAGGTATGGCCGCGTACATCGCGCAGCAGCGGACCAGATCATTTTTATAGGTGATTTCGTTTGGAAAGTGCGCGTATTGAGCGCGGCCCGGGCCAAATCCGACACAGGGGATTTTGTGACGGCCCATAATCGCGACTCCGTTGGTGGAAAACTTCCAGGGGCTGACGACAGGTTCTTCTTCAAAAAGGGCCCGGTAGGCGTCCACGACGCTTCGGCAGGCCGGCTCCGTCTGTTCAATGAGCCAGGACGGATAATACTTTTCGGAGGAATACACCAGCCCGGTATACGATGGATCGCTGAAAACATAGAGCTCGACGGTTGCCTGAGCCTCGATGATCTCGGGAAGCGCGCGAAGCTGCGACAGCGCAAACTCGGGTGTTTCCACGGCGTTCAGCCTGCGATCGAGCGAGATTGTGCAGCTGTCCGCGACCGCGCACCGGGACGGCGATGTGGAAGAGATTTCGGAAATGGTCACGCTGCCTTTTCCCAGTATGCCGTCGCTCGTCATTTCATCGTTCAGCCGCTCGATTGCGGCGATAACCGGACCCATTTTATAAACTGCGTTGCTGCCGAGTTGAGGCACGGATCCATGGCAGCTGACGCCCTGCGTCCGAACCTTGATCTCCATGCGCCCTCTTTGCCCTTGCCGGATGGCTCCGTCGCTTGGTTCCGTCAGGAGAGCAAACTCGGGCCGAATCCCGTCCTGCTCGATAATATACTGCCAGCACAGACCGTCGGCGTTCTCCTCCATCACGGAACCCGTAACGAGCAGGGTATAGTCGTCTTCCAGATGAAGCGCGCGAATGATTTTCGCGGCATAAATCATGGAAGCCATACCGCCTTTTTGATCCGTGGCGCCGAGGCCGCCGATTACCTCCGCGTTTTCCATCCCGGCAAACGGGTCGAACGACCAGTTCGACTGGTCTCCAAACGTAACGGTGTCGACGTGCGCGTCCATCGCAATCAAGTGCTTGCCATGCCCGAGATATCCAAGCAGATTGCCCATGGGGTCGATCACGATGCGATCGAATCCAACCTGTTCCATTTCCTGACGGATGCGCTGGATAATCTTCCCTTCGTGGCCGTCGTAACTCTCGATGGCCACCATTTCCCGGAGAAATGCGAACATCTCTTCCTGGTAAAGGTTCGCTTGCTGGAGGATTTGCCTGTAGTCCATGAATATTACCTTCTATATCAGCGTTTTCAGGGAGAAGCGAAAAGAAAGGTATGACTGTATGCAACGAGAAATAACAGTATCCGGGCGAAGTATCGCAATATTGACGTTGCAGGATTTATCGCCTGGCTGTAAAATAATAATATCAACCAATAAGAGAGAATAATATAAGCTTTTCGATCACTTTTATCGTAATATTGACGGAGTGAAAAATGAGATATCTTGATTTTGATGTAGACAAAAATTTTAAGGAAAAAACAACGCATGGCGACGACGGGTTTCCAATGGCGGTATATTTGCAGCGTTTTCAGCTGAACCAACGCGGCTACGTCATTCTTCACTGGCACGACGAGCTGCAGATTTCGTATGTTACGAAGGGGAGCGTCCTGTTTTATGTCAACGCGAAAGAATACAAGGTAAAAGCTGGCGAAGCATTGTTTATTCGCTCAAAATGTCTGCACTCGGCGAAACCGGAACAGGATGAGGCGGAATATGTTTGCATCGATATCCATCCTGCGCTGATTTATGGCATTCCAAACGGGCGGATCCGGACGCAGTATGTGGATCCGTTTCTCAACTGTGAGTGTATAGAGGCGCTCCATTTCAGCAATAAAGTTGCATGGCAAAGGAACGTTCTCGAGGAAATACTGCGGATCATTCACGTGGAGGAAACCTGTGAATACGGATATGAACTGGAAATGCAGATCCAGGTTTGCAGCGTCTGGCTCCACATCATACGAAACATGCGTACGAACTGCTGCGAGGAACCTTGGGTTCCCGTTGCGGACAGACAGCGAATGAAATCCTTGCTGCAATATATTCAGGATCATTATTCGTCGAAGATAACGCTGACGGACATCGCGCAATCCGTAAATATCAGTTCCGGTGAATGCTGCCGGATTTTTAAGCGGAACATGCATATATCGCCGATTGAGTATCTCATCAACTTCCGCGTTACCCAAAGCGTTCGCCTGCTGATCGATACGGAGATGAGCGTTTCCGAGATCGCGCAGATTTCCGGATTCGGCAGCAGCAGTTACTATACGGAACGTTTTAAAAAGCTGATCCAGTGTACTCCTTTGGAGTATCGGCGGAACTACGCGTCGATTTATCTGCACGAATAAGAAGGTAAAACAGCATGAGTACCTTTGACAGGCTACAGGAAACGGAATCCTCCATGATCGAATTTGCGCAGCTGCTGATCCGGACGCGCAGCTTTTCCGGGCATGAGCGTGAAGTGGCCGGATTCGTTCAGGCCAAGATGCGCCAGCTTGCCTACGATGATGTGAGGATCGACGAAATCGGGAACGTAGTCGGCCGCATCGGGGCGGTTGGCGAACCGGCGATTCTTCTTGATGCGCATATGGACACGGTGGAGGTAAACGACGGTGGTGCCTGGACCGTACCGCCGTTTGGCGCAGAGATTCATGGAGAGAATCTTTATGGAAGAGGCGCCGCCGATATGAAGTCGGCGCTTGCGGCATGCGTATATGCCGCAGCGGCGGCAAAGGGGGTTCTTACCGAGAGCGGAAGAACGGCATATGTCGTCTGTTCCGTTTGCGAGGAGTGCTGCGACGGAGAAGGGCTTCGATATCTCCTGACGGAGGGGGGCGTTCACCCGCACAACGTAGTCATCTGCGAACCCAGTAACAACCAAATCATGCTGGGTCACAGGGGGAAGATGCAGGCGTGTATCACTTCCCGCGGCGTGTCCGCACATGGAGCTACGCCGCAGCTGGGCGAAAACGCTGTCTATAAAATGGCGGAATTGGTTCGGCGCGTCGAGAAACGGAATGCGAAACTACAGAAATCTGGCGGCGGGACTTTGACGTTGACGAATATTCGCTGCACGAGCGCATCCCCCAACGCCGTGCCGGACTCCTGTACCATCCGCCTGGACCGGAGGCTGGTATTTGGGGAAACGTATCAGGATGCGGCGGCCGAGATGGATTCGCTGGTTCGCGGAGAACAAGCGAGTTGGTCGTATGATGAGCTGCAGATGAAAAGCTGGACCGGCCATGAGATTTCTTATAAACCGATGCACCAGCCATGGCGTATCGCAACGGATCATGCTTTGACGAATCTGTGCGTGGGGGCTTATCAGAGTGTGTTTTGTGGAAAAACGCCCGCGTTTAGCTACTGGGATTTCAGCACGAATGCGGTGGCTCCGGTCTCTCTCGGGATTCCTACGATCGGGTTCGGCCCCGGCGACCCCGCGCAGGCGCATACGGCGGACGAGCATTGCAGCATAAACGATATCATAGACGCCCGCAGATTTTACACGGCGTTACTGGAATCCGCTTTCTGCGATGGCGGTTGCAATCGCGGGTGAAACGAGGCGCAGAAGCGGGAACGGATCGAATGAATATGGAAAAGGCCGTCCGGCAATGTCGGACGGCCTTGTTTTGAGGCTCTACACTATAGATTGGGGTAAGAAAAAAAGAAGAAGCATAACCGCTTCAAATCTTGTAGATTAAGGTTGCTCAAGCCACTACGAGAAAAGGAGAAGGTTATGCTTCAAACACATCTTATCGCAGAATTGTTGGATATGGAAGCCTATGAATTTGAAGGATTGGAACAGAACGAAAAACAGATCGTACTAAGAGTACATATGAAGCGCCGTACGCAGGAGTGTCCGGCATGCCGGACACCGTGCGATCAGGTGTATGGCGGACATGGCGCACTGCATCCGCGAGTTCGGCGGCGTGGAGAACCTCAAGGGGAAAAAGATCGCCATGACGTGGGCGTACAGCCCCAGCTACGGCAAGCCGCTCTCCGTTCCGCAGGGCGTGATCGGTCTGTTCTCGCGCTTCGGCATGGACGTTACACTTGCGTATCCCGAAGGATACGAAGTCATGGGCGACGTAGTCAACGTGGCCCGG